>JAFZPV010000035.1 GCA_017552535.1 Clostridia bacterium | reverse complement strand
TCACCTTCGGTAGGCTCGCCTTCAGTGGGTTCGCCTTCAGTGGGTTCACCTTCGGTAGGTTCACCTTCGGTAGGCTCGCCTTCAGTGGGTTCACCTTCAGTGGGCTCGCCTTCAATGGGTTCACCTTCAGTGGGTTCGCCTTCAATGGGTTCGCCTTCAGTGGGCTCGCCTTCAATGGGTTCACCTTCAGTGGGTTCGCCTTCACTGGGTTCGCCTTCGGATTCGCCTTCAGTGGGTTCGCCTTCGGTAGGTTCGCCCTCGGTAGGTTCGCCTTCGGTGGGCTCACCTTCAGTGGGCTCGCCTTCGGTGGGTTCGCCTTCGGCGGGTTCACCTTCGGGTTCGCCTTCAGTGGGTTCGCCTTCGGCGGGTTCACCTTCGGTAGGTTCGTCCGTTTGAGTTTCTTCTATTATTACATATTCGCCATAAAGCGTAAGGGGGGACGTTACCAGAGTACGAGAGTACACCGGCACGCGTTCGATCTCGATTGTACCATTTTCGGCCTTTACCTCGATCTCAATGTACCATTCCACCTTATAACCTTCGCGATTTCCAAGCGGCAGAAGTCCGATATTCTTGCCGTCCTCAATCTCCCTGGTGTAGGAGAAGGAAGGATCGTCCCGAATGATGAAGACAACTTTATGCTTCACAGTTTCCTTTTCTTTCTGTGAAGCAGCGTCTTCTGCCTCTTCAAGAGGATCAGAAATCTCATCCTGATTCTCACCGGATTCTTCTGAGGATTCGGGGTTCTTCCCTTCCGAAGTGCCTTCGGTTGCTTCTTCGAGGGAATTCAGAATCTCCTCCACAGAAACCGATGTCTCTGCTGGCAACTCTTCTGCGAATACTGACATCGGCATAGCCGAGGTCAGCATCACAATACTGAGTATGATCGAAAAAATCCTCTTTTTCATTGTTGCGCGTCCCTTCCTTATTGAGTATGTACGAAGCTTTATTGTTCTGTTCCGCCGGCAGCAGCAATTGCCCTTCCTTACGTATATGAGTTTTCTTCGGGCCTGTAGATGCCTGAGCTGTCAATATTTCAGGAGCCATTTTGTATATTGTTTGTGTACACAAAATAGCGCCCCAAGCGCAACTAAAAGTATACCATGCCAAACCAAATCTCGTCCAGTGGTTTATACCTTCGAGCAACATGTTTAACATTTTATTAACGTTAATTTCCCCTATATCGTCTGACCACAGCATGCTCCAGGCGCATTGGCGGCAACATGCGTTCGTCAAAGCGAAAAGCACAGGGTTGCTGAGGAAAGCTGTCGTCAGCAGATATGGCACCTCATTATCCGCTGTGAGGTATTGACAATTCTTTCTCTTTCGTGATATCATTTTGCCACAAAATTAACAATACCATCTCTTATCAGGGGAGGCGACCGACTTGCAGCACAACAGACGACGAAGTTCCCTGCGCTTTCGGCTGAGCAACAGCTGGGATTTGTATCTGTTCCTGATCCCCATGCTGGCGTATTTCATCATTTTCCATTACGCTCCCCTGTACGGCCTGCAGATCGCGTTCAAGGACTTCAAGATCCGCAAAGGCATCATGGATTCCCCCTGGGCGTCGCCCTGGTATTATCAGTTCGAGCGCCTGTTTTCCACAAAGCTTTTGCGCACTGCCCTGGGCAACACCCTGATGCTGAGCTTTCTGCAGCTGGCCTTCGGTTTTCTGCCCCCCATCATCCTGGCGCTCATGCTCAACCAGGTGCCCAACCTGAAATTCAAAAAGTTCGTGCAGACGGTCTCCTACGCCCCTCACTTCATCTCCGTGGTGGTGGTGGTGAGCATCATGTTCTGCCTGTTTTCCACGTCCAACGGCATCATCACGCGGCTATTGAAGGTGTTCGGCTTGGGCCCATACGCCATCACGTCGCAGGCCAGATATTTCCGGGGCCTGTACGTGGGCAGCGATATCTGGCAGAACATGGGCTTCAGCGCCATCATATACATCGCGGCGCTGTCTGCCATCAGCCCCGAGCTACACGAGGCCGCGGTGATCGACGGTGCCAACAAGGCCCAGCGCATCTGGCACGTGGACATTCCCGGCATCCTGCCCACCATCACCATCATGCTGATCCTGCGCAGCGGCTCCATCATGAGCGTGGGCTTTCAGAAGGTCTACCTGATGCAGACCTCCCTGAACTTAAGCCGCAGCGAGATCATCTCTACCTATGTATATAAGGTAGGCCTCGAAGACGGTGACTACAGCTTTTCCACCGCCGTGGGGCTGTTCAACTCGGTGGTCAACTTCATTCTCATCGTGAGCGTGAACGCCATCACCCGTCGGCTCAGCGAAACGAGCCTGTGGTGAGGAGGTGAACGCGCATGGCAGCCATCAAAAAGACAAAATTCGACAAAGCGTTCGACATCATCCTCTACAGCGTGCTGGGCCTGCTGGCGGCGAGCTATCTGTACATATTGATATATGTGGTAAGCGCCTCGTTTTCAGACCCCAACGCGGTATATTCCGGCCGGGTGGTGCTGTGGCCTGTGGACTTCACGCTGCAGGGCTACAAACGCGTGTTCCAGGAAAAGATGGTGCTTCTGGGCTACCGCAACTCCATGCTCTACATGGTCACCGGCACCGCCATCAGCACCGCGCTCACGCTGATGGGCGCCTACGCGCTTTCGCGGCGCGACCTGCCCGGGCGCGGCATCGTTACGGGACTGCTGGTGTTCACCATGTTCTTTAACGGCGGCATCGTGCCTTTGTATCTGATCGTGCGCAAGCTCAAGATGATCGACACCATGTGGTCGCTGGTGCTGCCGGGGGCGGTGAGCATGTCCAACGTGATCATCGCGCGCACATTCTACGCCAATTCCATCCCCACGGGCCTGCTGGACGCGGCCAAGATCGACGGCAGCACCAACATCGGCTTTTTCTTCCGGGTCGCGCTGCCTTTGAGCAAGGCGATCATCGCGGTGATCGCGCTTTACTACGCCGTGGGCCTGTGGAACGACTACTTCAACGCCATGATCTACCTGAAGACCCGCGAAAAATACCCGCTTCAGCTGTTTTTGCGCGAGATCCTGATCTCGTCCCAGCAGTCCGCCGCCATGACGGGCGATGTGCTGGAGCAGGAGCTTTTGGCTCAATTGCAGGAGATCATCAAGTATACGCTGATCGTGGTGGGCAGCCTGCCGCTGCTGATGCTCTACCCCTTCCTGCAGAAGTATTTCGTGCAGGGCGTGCTGATCGGCTCCCTGAAAGAGTGATGAAGAAGCGTTTCGGCGCTTTTCATAAATAAACACAGGAGGAAACGCAATGAAGAAGCTATTGTCCCTGGTGTTGGCGCTGGGCCTGATCCTGAGTCTGGCCGCCGTGGCGGACACCGCCGTGCTCAACACCGAGAGCGCGTACCCCGTGGTGAACGCGCCCCTCACCCTCACCCTGGTCGGCCCCCGCGACGCCTCCCAGAGCGACTGGAAAGACCTGAAGTTCTTCCAGAAGTGGCAGGAGATCACCGGCGTCACGCTGGACATCACCACCTATCCCGAAGACGGCTGGAGCGTGAACCTCAACCTCATTATGACCGAGGACAAGCTGCCTGACATCATCTACGCCGGCGGCATCACCGCGGCGCAGGAAGTGGACTGGGGCGACGACCAGGGTGCGCTGCTGCCCCTGGAGGATCTGATCGCCGAGTATATGCCCAACCTGAGCGCCATACTCGAAGCAAACCCCGTGATCCGCGAATCCATCACCACCCCGGACGGTCACATCTACTGCCTGCCCTGGATCAACGACATGCCCCGCGACCTGGTGTACGGCAAGTACTGGATCAACAACACCTGGCTCAAGAACCTGGGCCTTGAAGAGCCCGCCACCGTGGACGAACTCTACGCCGTGCTGAAGGCTTTCAAAGAGCAGGACGCCAACGGAAACGGCGACACCAACGATGAAATCCCCTACAGCGGCCAGAAGAGCATCAAGGACTTCTACCGCACCGTAGCCTGGTGGGGCAAGGCCATCAGCGACGACAATCTGGTGGGCACCACCGAAGACGGCGAAGTGTACTACGCTCCCCTCACCGAGGAGTGGAAGAAGATGGTCACCTTCTGGGCCAACGCCTGGGCGGACGGCCTGGTAGACAGCCAGCTGTTCGAAATGGACGGCGCAGCCCTGAAGGCCAAGGGACAGGCTGCCGGCGATCAGACCATCGGCATGTTCCAGCACGCCGGCGCGTTCCTGGTAGTGCCCAGCGAGCAGAACGAAGAGTACAGCATCGTAGCCTGCCTGGTGGAAAAAGAAGGCGACACCCCCGTATGGGCCAAGAAGACCGGTCTGAGCCGCGGCGCCCTGGCCATCACCGAGACCTGCGAGTATCCCGAAGTCGTGTGCCGCATGGCCGACTGGGTATATGAGTGGAAAGAGTACGGCGGCGGCATCTACAACATGCGCGGCGAAGCCGGCGTGGACTTCTACTATGTGGACGAAAACGGCGAGCAGACCGAGCAGGCAGCCATCGACCGCAAGTTCCTGGTGCTGGAGTACACCGGCTACGATTCCTTCGAAGTGAAGCGCGCCAAGGCCCTCACCGCCAACTCCGGCTCCACCACCCCCGGCATCGGCGGCGGCACCATGCCCCAGGTCATCTACCCCCTGAATGACTGGATCAACGCCGAAGTGGAGCGCCAGTACGTTCCCTACTGGAGGATCATCTATCCCGACGTGTACATGAGCAAGGCTGACACCGAGCGCGCCGCCGACCTCAAGGTACAGCTCGATTACACCGTGGAGACCTGGACCGCCCAGTTCATCACCGGCGAAAAATCCGTCGAAGCCGATTACGACGCCTTCCTGGCCGAGATCCAGAAGCTGGGAGCTGAGTATCAGGAGATCTACGCCAGAGCCTACGGGAAATAAAACCATTTTCTGAAGTATCCTGTCCCGCTCCAAACGGGATAGAACGAGACGGTCCGCACGTTTTGTGCGGGCCGTCTTTTTTCAAGTGTCTCCTTCTGATGAAGTGTTTCCCCTGCCGGCCAACAAAATCGCCGGTCCGTATTGTGCGTTGGCCGCGGGTATGCTACAATAAGGGCAGCCGCGGCAAAAGCGCACGCAGGGAGGAAAGCACGTGGAACAGCGTACATACTGTGCCTTTATCAGCTACCGGCATTACACCCCGGACAAGGAGATCGCCGGACGTCTGCACAGGCTGATCGAAAACTACGTTATCCCGTCAGCCATGCGCCCGGCGGTCGGCCGGAAGCATCCCGGGCGGGTATTCCGGGATCAGGAGGAGCTGCCCCTGTCCTCGGACCTGGGCAAGGATATCGAAAACGCGCTGGACAGCAGCGAGTGGCTCATCTGCGTGTGCTCGCCCCGATATCTCGAGAGCCGGTGGTGCATGCGGGAGCTGGAGTATTTCATCGAGCACCGCGGACGTGACCGGGTGCTGGCGGTGCTGGCGGAGGGCGAGCCGGAAGACGCCTTTCCCCCGCTTTTGTGCAAAGCCGTCGACGCCGAGGGAAACGAAACGGATGTGGAGCCCCTGGCCGCGGACGTCAGGAGCGGCAGCCTGCAGGGGAGCCTGAAAAAGCTCAGAAAGGAAAAGCTGCGCATCCTGGCCCCCATGCTGGGCACCAGCTTCGACGGCCTGTATATGCGCCAGAAACGGCGCACCCGGCACAGGCTCGCCCTGGCGGCGTGCGCTCTGGCCGCAGCCGCCGGCGCCTTCTGGGGCTACCATTCCTATCAGCAAAGCGCGCTGGAAAACCAGCGCATCGCTTCGGCCAAAAACGAATACGATCTGCTTTTGGAGCAGGCAGCGGCCGCCGTGAACGAAAGCCAGGACTATCAGGCGCGCAGCCTGCTGCTGCGTGCGCGGGAAATATCCGACTCCATAGGCGGATACCGGGAAGAGCCGCTTTTGCAGCTTCTGGAGAGCGCCTGCTACGCGTCGGATATGTCCAAAGAGACGAAGCTAGACTCCGCCGTAGACTTTTTGGCCGTCAGCGCCGTACGCGGCACGGAATACTTCTCCCCCGATGATACGAAGGTGCTCATACCGTCCTCCGGATACACGCTGGACTGCTGCGACGCCGTGACGGGCCAGCTGCTGTGGCGCTCGAGCTTCAATCAGCTGATCACCTCCGCCCGCTGGAAGGAGGACTCCAGCCGCGTGGTGGCCACGTCCCACATGGCCCATACGCTGCGGGTGATTGACGCCTCCTCCGGCGAGACCGTAAGCGAGCTCACCAACGTGGACTGGATAAGCGCGGCGTGCTATTGCGGCGACAAAATATTCATCGCCTTTGAGGAAGGCATCCTCATCTGGGACCCCGAAGAAGACCCCGAATTTCAGCATGTGCCGTGGTACATGCAGGACGTGCTCACCGGCCAGGGCGCCAGCGGTCAGGTGACTCCAAACGGCCGCATCATATCCAAGTATACCTACGGCCATTTCGGCATGATCGACGTGACCGGTCCCATATTTACGTATGAGCCGGAAAGCATGAAGGTGATCACCGGCTATGCCGTGTCTCCCGAAGGCGGAAAGATGTTCGTGCATCAGTATGACGAAGTGTACGTATGCGACCTGTACACGGACGAAAAGCTCTGGACCGTCACGCGGGAGAAGCCGGACCGCCAAGTCGATGACATACCCGACAGCACAGGCGCGCCTCCGGTGTGGGCGGGAGAATACATATACGACAACGAGCGGACCACCGGCGACTACCTGACGTATACGGGAGTGGTGTACAACGCCCGGACAGGCGAGATACTCTATACCCTGGACGACGAGATCTGCCGGGGCGTGACCCCGGACGGCAAGTATTTCCTGTGCTCCGGCGGCGCCTATGAAGTGGAGACCGGCGTTCTGGCGGCAAAGTCCATATCCTACCTGTACGATTCCGACTCCACAGGCAGGCGCCTGCTTTCCGCCGGCTACATACTGACCGGCATGGGCGCCGGCACCCAGTACACCGTGGACGAATATGCCGACCGCCTGTACTATGACAGGAACGACATGCACCGGGTACTGTCGCCGGATGACCGCTTTTCCGTCAACTGGATCCCGGCCAACGGCATAGGTTACTCGCAGCAGGGCTTCACGGTCCTCTGGATGGACGGCAGCAACCGGCAGTACACGATACGGGACTATACGCCTTCATACTTCATAAACTTTACGCCCGACAGCCGCCTGGCGGCGCTGGAGATCGGCAACGGCGTGATCGCCGTGTTCGAGCTGGAAACGGGCAAGATCGTGTATATCACAAAAGCCTGGCAAATGCAGCACGCCATAGGCGGCTTTACCTTCAGCGCCGACGGCAGATATTTGATGGCTGCCACCAAGGAGAAGGACAGCTTTATCGTGGCGGATATGCTTACCGGCACGACGCTGTACCAGCTTTATCCCACCGCCAAAGCGGCGGACTGGGGCTTTGACGATAAGACCGGGGACGCGGTGGTGCTGTACGAAGACGGCTCAGCCCTGTGCGCGGACATCTTTACGTCCGAAGACGAAGTGCTGACCTGTGCCCGCCGGCTGCAGGGGCATCCGGAAAACGAATAAACGGCAAGGAGAAGAATTATGGGATACACAGCTTTGAAAGCCATGCGCGCACGCAACAAAAAACTGCTGGGCCGGGACGTAGGCCCGATGCCGCCTGTGCTGGCGAGAGGCGCCCGCTCCGGCAATGACCTGAAAAGTGCGGCTCTGCGCTTTCTGCACGAAAGGTGCGAAGGCCTGAGATTCGACCCGGAAATGGCAGAACGGGAAAAACAGACCGGTCAGTTCCTGGGCACCGGCATCCGCCCGTACCAGGTCCCCTTCAACATGCAGAAGGACATCGACCGGCTGTGCCTGGAACGGGAGCTGGAAAAGTTCATCGATTCCGGCGTGGCTGAAGACGCCTATACCGTGTATTACTCCTGGCTGGAGATGTTCATGGGAGAATACGGCCGCTCCCAGAAGATGGTGGAACTCCTGTCGGAGTTCGAATCCAACGCAAGTTCACTGCTGATGAAGCACCGCGATCACTACTCGCATTCCGTGTACGTGTTTGCCCTGGGCCTTGCGATCTACGAGACCGTTCCCGCCTTCCGGGATACGTTCAACCGTTTTTACGGCTTTGACGGCACACGGGACGATCACGAGGCCGCGGCGTTCTTTCTGGAATACTGGGGCGTCACCAGCCTGTTCCACGATATAGGCTACCCCTTCGAGATCCCCTTCGAGCAGATCCTGGCTTACTTCGAGGTGGACCGCCGGCAGCGCGGAAAAGGCAGCCTGTACATTGCGTACCGTGACCTTGAGTGCCTGACAAGCATCAGGCCGGAAACGCAGCAGACACTTCAAAAGTTGTTTGGCCGCACCTTCGATTCCGCCCCCGCCCTGCTGGCCTGGGGCATACAGAATACGCTGGGAAAAGCCTATGGAATAAGCGAGGCGGAAATGGAGCAGGTCATACGCACCAAGCCCACCGACCCGAACAAGTTCGGCTATTTCATGGACCACGCGTTTTTCAGCGCGGTGCGCCTGTTTCAGGAGCTGACGGGCGTGCTGGGCGCAGGCCGCTTCACAAAAGCGCACCTGGACGCGCTCACCGCCATCATGCTGCACAACAGCCTGTACAAGTTTGCCATCGCGTTCTACAAGGACCCTGCCCGGTGCAAGCCGCCGCTGAAGGCGGAGCTTCATCCGCTGGCGTATCTGCTGATGCTGTGCGACGAGCTGCAGTGCTGGGACCGAACCGCCTACGGCCGCTCTTCCCGCACGGAACTGCATCCCATGGCCGCCAGATTCGACTTTACGGGCGGGCAGATCAGCGCAACGTATATATACGATAAAGAAGAAAAGTCCAAGATCGAAGCTTTCCGCCAGGAGTACGGCGCGTGGGAAGCTGCCGGCAGGCAGGGCAGGCCTCCCCGCCTCAAAGCCTACAGCGACATGGCGGAAAAGGAGCAGCGCTTCAAAGCGGATATCGAAAAGATCGTGGACATGTCCTTAATCCCCTTCACGGTGAACACCGCTCTCCGAAAAGCGGACAGAGCCGCCAAGCACACCTTCCTTTCCGTGAGCAACTTCCTGCACATGTACGATTTTGCCGTGGCCCTCAACGCCCGCTACAGCTACCTGGGCCGGGAGGACACAGTAACCGCCGAGACCCTGGAAAAGGAGTTCGACAGCATGTCGCTGGAATACAAGCTCAGCAACATCAATCAGGTGAAGAGCTTTGCCCGCTACCTGAACGTGCTGGGCTGCTTCTACACGGACCGGCCCGTGGATTACGAGCTGCTGGAGAAGTTCACGCCCGCCCAGATCGACCGCTTCGCGCCCATGGAGCATGCCAGATGGGTCAAGGAGCACAAGGCCATGGGCTGGAGACAGGGCGACGAATACCTCACCGCGCCCTTCGTCCAGGGCGACCCCGCCGCGCAGAAGGCCCTGCGGGAGCAACTGCGCCGCCACGCCCTGTGCCTGGACAGCTGGAAGGATGACGAGGAGATCTTCCGACACTACGACAGGCTCTCCCCGGAAGTGCAGGGTAAAGACTGGAAGCCCTTCAACAGCATGATCAAGCTGCTCAAGAAATTTGAGGGCGTCAGGATCTACAGGCTGTAAAGCAGCGAGGCAGCGCCTCGCCGGGTATACGAAAAAGCGCCGCGGGACCGGGCTTCCGGTCGGCGGCGCTTTGTTCCGTCAGAGCCTATATGGTCGTTCTGAACGGATCAGACGTACTCAAAGTCGTCGGGGGCGTCGAACCACTTTCCCTTCCCGTAGCTGAGTACGAACAGGATCACGGCCACGATCAGCCAGCCGATCATAAAGGGAGAAGCGGGATAGAAGCCCAGCTGCGCGTTGTGGATGAAGCCGAACAGCGACAGCACCGCGCCGGCCAGGGATACGAGCGCCGCGATGCGGAGCTTTTTGTCGATCATGAACACGCACATGGACGCCAGCAGGATGCCGATGATGATGGCGCCGCTCTTCACAGCCGGCACGCCGTTCCACATGGCGCCGTTGGCGATCAGCAGCTCGTTCACTTCGTCGGCAAAGCCTTTGAGGCCGCTCGCCAGCGTCTCGGACCAGATGCCGTAGCCGCCCTCCATCATGGAGCCGGTGGCCAGGGCCGCCTCGATCTGAGTGAACAGATAGTCCGCGATGGAGGGCACCATAGCGATGCCGATGGCCGCATAGTGCTTGGGCTTGCACTCCTTGAACGCCTGCGCCACCATGATGACCGCGCACCATACGTAGGTGATGGCGGCGACGGCCGGGGGCACGATGCTGGAAAGCAGGGTGAACAGGCCGCACACGCCCGCCAGGCCCAGGGCCACACCGCTGATCCAGCTGTAACCCGCGCCGGCGTTGCCCTTCTTGAGCCCGGGATGGCCCAGCCATACGGTATTGGGCACCACACCGCCGAACACGGCGGAGATCATGGTGCACACGCCGTCGGCGAACTGCGCCTCGCGCACGTTGTAGGGATCGCCCGCGGCGTTGGCGGACTCCACGTTGTCCATGGTCTCGATGAAGTTATAGATCTCCACCGGGATGATCACGGTGAGGTAGGGCGCCACATGCGCAAAGCCGTTGATCAGCGACTGCACGGTGTTGACAGGATTGGGGAAATAAAAGCCGATCTGGGAGAAATCAAAGTGGGTACGGCCAAGGCACAGCGCGTACACGATGCCGCCCACGATGGCGATCATGAAAGGCGAGATTTTCTTGGGGAACGCATAGCCCGCGAAAACGCCCAGCATGGCGACCGCCAGGATGGGAAGTCCTACCACGGGATCGCCGAACACGTCGAACACGCCCTGCGTGGCCATCCAGATGAAGCCGATGCCCGCCACGGTGCCCAGCAGCGCGGCGCGGGGCAGGTGCTTCTTGATCCAGGGACCGATAAAGCCGCCCAGGAATTCAACAAGACCGCCGATAAAGCAGGCCGCGGTGGCAGCCGCCCACTCGGTCTCGGGATCGCCGATGGCGTAGTGCAGGGGGCTGATCACGCCGAAGAGGATCACGAACATGGCGGGCGTCGATACGCCGGAGGGCAGGGCGGTCACTTCCGCGCGGCCCAGCTTGCGGGAGAGCTTCCACGCCATCCAGGCATAATACACACCGCCCAGCAGAAGGCCGATGGACATGCCGGGGATCACGCGGCCGAAGATGATCTCATCGGGCCACTCGAGGCCGCGGAGCGTGGCGATCACGATGATGTAATTGACGATGTTGTTGGCGATCATGTAGGTCACGCCGCCCACATCGCCCTTGGTGAAGAACGGGATAAGGCTTTTCTTTTTCATATAAAGATCCCCCTTTATAGTGTCGCGGAACCTTCCGCGGGGTTCACAGCTTAAGGCCGAGGGAAGAAAGTTCCTCTTTCACCTGCTTGTACATATCCAGCCAAAACTTTCTGGGCTCGCCGTCTTCGCCGTAGACTTCGTCGAACGGCAGGCCTTCGTTGCCAGGGCCGAAAATGTGCCTGTAGCCGTCGTGCAGCCGAGCGATGATCGGCTCGGCCTGAGCGCGCGTCATGCCCTGCGCCGCGGCAGCCTTGCCCACCTCGCCCATCAGACGGGCTTCCAGGCCGGAGCAGTTGGGCTTCAGCCCGTCGCAGGAGCCCACGCCCTCCAGATGCCCACCGGATACGGTGATGGCCAGGGCGTTTGCCGCCACCTCGCGCAAAAGCTCCACCGTGCCTGCGCCGCTCTTGGGATAAATGTCGCAGATGATCACCGCCGGCGCGCAGGCGTCGAAGGCCTGGCACACGACGCTGGAAAGCCAGATGCATTCGTCGGTGGAGGTGGCCACGTGGCGGATGTGGATGGGGTGACAGAGATGATAGTCTGCCCTGCCGATCAGCGAAAGCGCCAGCAGCGACGCGATCATGCACACCGCGGCGCCGGGCGCCGCGCCGGCCAGCCCGCCCACCATGACGCAGGCGAGAGAGGCGTTGAGCACCGGGGTGCCGATGGCGTTGGCCACGCGGATCAGGTTGTCATTGTTAATGATCAGTTCGTTGTTGAGGGCCACCAGGTGCGCGTCGCCGGGCTGGAAGCCGCCGGGCGCCATCGCAGCCAGGTCGCCGATCTCGGACACGCTGCTTTCCGCGGCCAGGCGCCCGATGCCGGGGCGCCCCACTTTTTCACAGATCTCGTTCAGATACTTCAGCTCGCGCCTGAGCGCGATCACCTCGGAAGGCGAAGCCCGGCGCACTTCGCAGCCGTCCACCTCCACGATGGAGCCGCAGGTGACCATGTCCACCACAGGCTCTTTGGCCCAGGAGGTCACGGTACGGCAGAACAGCTCCTCTGTCATGGGGCAGCCGGGATTGCCGGCCACCACGCCAGGAAGCCGGCTGTCGTCAGGATGACGGGGAACGAAAGTATACGCGTCCCTGCCGCGGCCCACCGTGACCTGCTGCTTCATGGCCCGGGCGGCTGCAAGGATCTCATCGCGCGTAAAGCGGATCACGCGGCCTATGGACTGGTTGTACACGCCGGAACGCGCCAGAAGCTCCACGCCCGCCTCGAAATACGCCGTCGCCTGTTCCCTGTCGTGCAGGAGGAAAGCGCCCTTCTCGCGGTTCAGATCGAACTCGTCCACCACGTCCATGATGGGCTGTACCACGTGGTCCATCGCCCAGTCATCCTTGCTGACAGCTTCGCCCGTGTAGCTTCTGTTCACCAATTCAAGAAACTGCATAACTGCCTCCCATATTCATGATCGACGCAGGTCAGCCGTGTGCCTGCGAAAACGGTTTTGCACCCGAACAGTGTATCTTCAATTTCCTGTCCATGCAAGCGGAAACAACGAACATTACGTAAATTAATACCGAAGACAGTGGGAATTTTTACGAACGAATATCATTCATCTATTATAAATGTTCGGATTCTGAAACGGCAGCTGCATTCGCCTTGCGGTCATGTTCACAGGCAGACGCGAATTCGGTGCTTTTGCAGGATTTTTGCCTGCCGCGGCGAATATACTGTTTCGCTGGCGTGTAAGTTTTGATAAAGCAGGTATAAATCAGGATTTCGAAGCGATGATCGCGTTTATGAAATGACATACCGCACAGCTGCAATTCCAAGGGAGGGATCGCCTTGCTGACGCAGGCGCAGATGTCAAAAATGCTTATGTGCCCCAGCGGGCCTGTTGATATGGTGCTGGATACGGACGCGTACAACGAGATCGACGACCAGTATGCTATCGCCTATGCCGTGCGCGCCAAAGAAAAGCTCTGTGTGAAAGCTTTTTACGCCGCGCCGTTCACAAACCAGCTTTCTTCCGGCCCCGCCGACGGCATGGAAAAAAGCTTTCATGAGATCAAACAAGTGCTGAAACTCGCGGGAGAAGGCGGATACCCCGTTTTCCGCGGTTCCCAAATGTATCTGCCGGACGAAAAGACTCCCGTCCTCTCCGACGCCGCCCGGGACCTGGCCGAGCGCGCCATGGCGTATACGCCGGAGCGTCCGCTGTACGCGGTTTCCATCGCGGCGATCACGAACATCGCGTCCGCGCTGCTTTTAAAGCCTGAGATCGCGGACAGGATCGTAGTGGTCTGGACAGGGTGCCACGCGCCTCACTGGGAAGACAATTACGAATTCAACTGCCGGCAGGACATTGCCGCCGCGCGCGCGGTCTTTGATTCCGGCGTTCCGCTGGTCATCCTGCCCGCCCAGGGCATCGTCAGCAGTTTTACCACCACCGGGCCGGAACTGGAGCACTGGCTGAAGGGCAGAAATCAGCTGTGCGATTATCTGGTGGACCGCACTGTGTCAGCCGGCAGCGAAGGGGCGGAGGGAAGACCCTGGAGCCGGACGATCTGGGACGTGACGGCTGTCGGCTGGCTGATGAACGACGAGAAAAAGCAGCTGATCCGGGACAGGACGGTACCCAGGCCGATACCTGAGTACAGCCATCATCTGTCCTGGGATCTCAGGCGGCCGCCTTGCAAAATGGTATACCATATAAATCGCGACGGCCTGCTGTACGATCTGTTCAGCCATATCGCGCCGGAAGGCCGGGAAAAGCACGCATAAATCCCCTGGCAAAGACCGCCGCGAAATGAGTGTCGCTTCCCGCCGGCATCCCGAAGAGCTGTGCCGGCAGTTCCATCAGGTACATCGGAGGACAAAGCCATGAAAAAGTGGGATCTGTATACCAGCCGGGAACTGAAGCCCGCCGGATGGCTCCGGGATCAGCTGCTTGTGCAGGCACAGGGGCTGAGCGGCCATCTGCACGAAGTCTGGCCGGACGTGCGAAACAGCGCCTGGATCGGCGGCGACCGGGATTCCTGGGAGCGCGTCCCCTACTGGCTGGACGGCTTTATCCCGCTGGCATACCTGCTTAACGACGAAGGCATGAAGGAAACGGCGAAACGATATGTAAACGCCATCCTCGAACGCCAGGAGGCGGACGGCTGGATCTGCCCCTGCGAAAGGGCCCAGCGCGCCAGATACGATACCTGGGCGGTGCAGCTCATATCCAAGACCCTCACGGTATACTGGCAGTGCACGGGCGAGGAAAGGGCACTTGAGGCCGTGCGCAGGGCGCTTAAGAATTACCATGCCCTTTTGAAAAGCGGGGAGATCTCTCTGTTCTGCTGGGGCAAGTACAGATGGTTTGAGACCTTCATCGCGCTGAACGAACTGTGGAAGCAGCAGCCGGAACCCTGGATTCAAGAGCTGGCCATGATCCTCGCTTCCCAGGGAACGGATTATACAAAGGATGTCCCCCTATGGAAGCGTCCGCTCAACCAGTGGACCTGGGACACGCACATCGTCAATATCGCCATGATGCTCAAGGCGGAAGCCGTATCCTGCGAATTGCTCGGAAAAGAGTATACGGGCGAAGCCGACAGGCTCTACGAGGTTCTGAAAGAGTACAACGGTACAGCGGTCGAACTGTTTACCGGCGACGAGTGCCTGTCGGGCCTCAGCCCCATACAGGGCACCGAGCTGTGCGCGGTGGTGGAGCAGATGTATTCGCTGGAGCTGCTCTATGCCTTCACCGGGGACCCCAAGTGGGCCGAGAGGCTGGAAGCGGTAAGCTTCAATGCCCTGCCGGCTGCGCTCAGCGACGATATGTGGACGCATCAGTACGACCAGATGAGCAACCAGATCGCCTGCCGCGCCTTCCCGGGCAAGCCGGTATTCCGCACCAACGGAAAGGACGCGCATCTGTTCGGCCTGGAGCCCAACTACGGCTGCTGTACGGCCAATTTCAGCCAGGGCTGGCCAAAGTTGGCACTTTCGGCGTTCATGCACAAGGGTGATACGGTGATCTCCGCCGTGCCGCTCCCATCGGAGCTGAAAACGGACGGGCTTTCCATACGGCTTAAGACCAAATATCCTTTTCGCAATGCGCTTACGTATCTCATCGACACCGAAAAGCCGTTCCGCTTCATGATCCGCATCCCCTCCTTCGCAAAGCACCTCACGGTAAACCACAGGGAGCAGAAAACCCAGGACCTCTGTTTTGACATTCCCGCGGGCCGCGGGCAGAGCATCGAGGTCTCGTTTGAAACGCTGCCCCGCTTCGTCGACCGCCCGAACGGCCTCAAAAGCGTGCAGTGCGGCTCGCTGGTCTTCTCCCTGCCCATCCCGTTCACAAAGGAAATGCACGAATACGAAAAAGACGGCGTGGAGAGAAAATACCCGTACTGCGATTATGAGCTGATCCCCGCCGGCCCCTGGAACTACGGCTGGCGCAGCATCTCCGAATCTCCCGTATATCACGGTGTAACGGAGATCCCGTTTTCGTCCGAAAAGCCGCCCCTCACCCTGCGCGCCGGGATGTGCCCCATCGCCTGGGACTGGGAGGACGGCTACGATTCCGTCTGCGCAAAACTGCCGGGCAAGGACATCCTCGGCGAAGACGAAAACCTCACCCTCGTCCCCTACGGCTGCGCCAAGCTCCGCATGACGGAGATGCCGCTGATGGAGCGGTGAAGGGACGAGCGCAAATTCCGGATTCGATGCCCAGTCTCCTGTGTGGGCAAAGGAGTGTATTCAGAATGAACTGCAAAGGGCTGTATGGAGAGGTGGCCGGATGAAGACTTTTCTCATCCTCCTGCTTGCCTTCACGCCGTTGTTCATAGTGCTTTCCGTCTTCCTTGCGATACAGGATAAGCGCTATCAGACGGGCACGCGGCCTGTCGACCGGTTTATCACTAAAACCAGGCTGATTGCCGTAAATGGCGTCGAATACATTACCCACAGGGGCGCTGTTTCAAACGCCCTTATAGGTCATATGCTGGCCGGCGATATCGGTGCGCTCATCGGCGCCATGAACGCAGAGCAGGTCCATACGGATAATGAGTTCACCTTCCTCGTTTTCTACAACGAACAGAACGGGAACAAAAAAGAGACCGAGAAGGTGAGGCAGTCCAGCGGCAGATTTCAGTTTCTGGTTTCCAAACTGGAAGATGCTTCTGAGGAAGAGCAGCACCAAAGCCAAAAAGCCGGAAAGCCGAAAGCAATTTCAAAACCGGCTCAGCGGCCTGTCCGGCACCCTCAAAGCAGCGAAGTTAAAACAGTGAGGGTCCCCGTTGGAGAATATATCATCGGGGAAGACATCCCCGCCGGGGCGTATGCGCTGTCCTCCGATAAACAGGCAGACCTATATCTGTACAGCAGCGCCGGTAACGATTCGTACATAAGCAGCTTTTCATGCGAAGAGCCCTTCTTTGCGATCGGAAAGCTGATGCTTAAAGCAGGCATGAAGATCCGGATCTCTTCCGCCGCCGTGGCATTTTCGGCTTACACCGGGTTAAAAGACCGGGCACTCATGGAAAGCAGGAGACCCGCGAATGTACTGACAGGTGAATACATCGTGGGCGAAGACATACCGGCAGGATCATACACGCTGACTTCAGCCGAAGAAGCCGTAATATACATCTATGAGAACGAAGATACCCATTATTACGCTGATTCCTACTCCTGCGAAGCGCCGGATTATACCGTTGGGAAGATCACGCTGAAGAACCGGATGCGGATCGAGATTCATAATGCGGCCATGACGTTCAAGCCTTTTGAAGGACTGGGGTTTTAGCTTGCTGCCAGGAAAAGCCATGCGGGATGAAAACATGATCTATATCGTAGCAGGCGACGAAATGCTAAAGCTCATGAAACGGTTGTATCCCGACCACAGGACCGTTCCGTTTCGTGAAGATCTTTCCAAAGGAAGCTGCAGCGGCTTTTGTTTTGATGCGGGCTTTATTAAGCACAGAGCCTCGTTCTGGGGCGTTTCGCAGGAAGAGTACACCGCAAAAATGTCTCCGATCATCGATCTTGATATGAAAAAGGACTATACTCTCTGCTTCGGAAACGACGATTGCTGCGCGGCCAATCTGAAATTCATGATCGGTTACCTGAAAAGCAAGGGATATCCATCGGCGATAAACGTCATGATCGTGGACGAATACGACCTGACTGTCCTCGAGGAATACAGCATACAGCCGTAAGTTCGCCGCCGGCCCGACACTCTGAACATTAAATAATTCTGCGGGAGGAAAAAAAGCTTTGAATACTGCACACGAATGGTTCAAATCGGCCCGGTACGGAATGATGGTGCATTGGGGCCTTTATTCGCTGCTGGGCGGCGAGTACAAAGGCGGCAAAGTGCGCGACTACGCCGAGTGGGCGCAGTCGTTTTTCCGCATACCCAATGCGGAGTACGGTCTTTTGGCAAAAGCCTTCAATCCCGTGTATTTCGATGCTGAGGAGTGGGTTCGGTTCGCGCTCGAATGCGGCATGAAATATCTTGTGGTCACCAGCAAGCACCACGACGGCTTCGCGCTGTTCAGGTCTCGCGCCGACAGATACAATGTTTTCGACGCGACGCCCTTCGGCCGCGACGTCATGGCGGAGCTCGCCGAGGCCTGCTATAAACACAGCCTGAAGCTGGGCCTTTATTACTCCCAGGATCTCGACTGGCACGAACCGCACGGCGGCGGCTACCTTTCCAATCAGTGGAAGAACTCGGGCACGACCTGGGACAACAGCTGGGATTTCCCCGACGAGGAGAAGAAGGACTATTCCATTTGCTTCGAAAACAAGATCATGCCGCAGATCGAAGAGATACTGACCGGTTACGGTGAACTGTGCCTGATATGGTTCGATGTGCCCCTGACGATCAGCAGCAGCCAAAGCCGGCGCATCTACGAAGCCGTAAAAAGGTATCAGCCCAACTGCCTCATCAATTCCCGGCTGGGCAACGGCACGTACGATTATGTGTCCCTGGGGGATAATGAAATCCCCGACAGCATAGAGGACCTGGCGGGCAGGGCAGATGACATGAGCGCCGCAGACGGTCAGAAACCTTCTTCGCCTATCCTGTTTGAGACCGCCATGACGCTCAATGACACCTGGGGTTTCTCCTACCACGACCATAATTGGAAAAGCGTGGACGAGGTATACGCCATCAGGAACAAGCTGAACGGCATGGGTATAAACTGTCTTCTCAACGTCGGCCCCGACCCGCTTGGACGCATAACCGCAGACGCGCAGCGCATACTGCGCGGCGTGGCGGAGAAGCTCTGAGCAAGAGCTGATTATTGGATATGACAAAGGACTTGAAGCTTCGGCAGGCGGAACCATACCTGAATCAAATGTTGAAAAGTATCGAAGAGCTTTGCGATTATGTGACGAAGAACACCCTGCCCGTGAAGCTGGGCATGGAAAACCGGGCCATGTGCCACCAGGTGCCCATATTCAGCGAGTTTGAGATCATCGCCGACCGGTTTGACGGCAGCCCGGCCGGCATTTGGCTGGACCACCGGCCACGTAATCATGATGATGGAGATGGGTCTTCAGACCCTGCCGCTGAGCGCCCGGGTCGCAAAAGACATCGTGGGCATGCACATTCACGACGCCGCGGACGGGCTGGATCACCCCCAGCACTCTGCCTGGCAGCGTCCTGGAGCCCCTTCCGGGAGTATATCCAATCCTCACCGATCAGGGTCCTGGAACTGTCCGGAAGGCTGAGCGCAGAGGAGACCCTCACCGGAACAGACCGGTTCGTGAAAGAGTACGGGCTATCACGAAAACCAGTTTCTTTTATCTATATAAAGCAGAAACGAATGTCTCGCAAGAAAAAGCATTAAAAAACATTTAAATTCTTGTGTGAATGGATTTCTTGCCTGTCATACTCATACATTTAAATCCACAAGCAAAAACACTTCCGAAGTTACGTTTAAATGCCAATTCAGCTGACCTGCCCCCAAAACTGTCCACCCCAAATGTTAGTCTGATTGCTTCACTATATCCCTGAATTCCTCCATCACCCTCGCAATTCCATTACCAGCATATGAATACTGTTTTTCAAGGGCGGCGGTGATTCGACAGAAGAATTAACCTCGTTCGCCTCTTTTCACTATTGACTTTGCCATAGCCGATCCGGCTGTTTCTGTCAATTTCTGTTCTTCTCAGAATCTTCGACAGTGACAAAAGCCCGCAGGCAGCTGCCTGGGGGGGGGCGCTCTGAGGTCTCGAAAAGTCACGTCAGTTCCGGAGCGCTGTGAGAAACGCATTCCAGTCCGACAGCAGTTCCGGTATGGAGCGGTATATGTTTCGGATCTCGGGGCGCCAGGCGTTTTCCCATTCCAGGGAATAATAACCGCTGTAGCCTGATCCTTCCAAAAGGTCAATCATCCGCTTTATGGGAAGCCCGCCTTCCCCCAGCTTCGTATATGTCCAGTCGATTCTGTCCGGATCATCCGGTCTTTTGCCGTCTTTCACATGGACGTGCGCGATAAAGCCACTCAAATACTCCAGGGTCTCTTCAGGCGACTCCCCGTATTCGATGGGATGAATCAGATCCCATATGACCTTCACGTTCGGCCTGTCTATCAGGTCCAGCAGGCGACGCATGGCCTTTCCCGCAGAGAACTCGTTGTGGGTCTCGATCCATATCTGGGTGCCGTGCGATTTTGCGATCTCAGAAGCTCTTCGCAGAAACCGCGCCATCCCCATAAGATCATGTTCTGCCTTTTCGCTGAACCGTTTGACGAAGCTGCCGGGAAATACCCTGATCCCCACAGCGCCGAGCTGTTCGGCTAAAGCTGCAGCCTGCTCTGCGCGTTTGAGCGCTTCTTCGCTGTACTCTGAAAAGCGGATCGAAGTGCCGATGTCGGAGATCGCGATGCCGGCCTGTCTGAAGCCGTCAGCGATCTCTTTTACGCCGTCTCCGGACGCGCCGAATGCGCTGCCGTCAGATTCCAGGCGTATCTCCACGGCATCCTGCCGTGCGGCATCTGCCCACGCAAGCACACTTTCCCAGCCGGAACCCATGCATGCGACTGTGCTGAACGCTGTTTTCATTTCATGCCTCCCGCCGTACGAAACCACGGCAAAGCAACGTCTGTGGCAGACAAGCAAATGCGCGATGCGGCCTGACCGGATGCATCACTTCATCTTTGTCATCCTGGACGCCAGGCTTTGGGTGATCTCCAGTTCGAACACAGCTGCCCCGCTAAAGAAGCGTATCATTTCATCGATCAATGCTGAGGTGATCACGGGCCTGCGGTCCAGTGTGGGGCCGGCCATGTGCGGCATGGCGAGCACATTCGGCATCGTCCGCAGGGGGCTGTCCGCGGGCAGCGGCTCTTTTTGGTAAACGTCCAGTACAGCGCGGAAACGGTTTTCGCCCAGCGCTTCGATCAGTGCTTCCTCGTCGATCACCGCACCCCTGGACGTATTGATGAAAAGCGCACCGTCCTTCAGTAAAGCAAAAAGCTCTTTTCCAATCAGACCCCGGTTCTGGTCGTTCAGGGCCGAATGCACGGAGACGATATCACAGTCAGAAAAGATGTCTTCCAGAGAAGCCTGCTCGCAGTGAAGTTCGCGCACGTATTCCTCCGGGAGAGGATAGTGCGAAAAGACCTTGATCCGGGTGCGGAAGACCTGCAGCATGCGGATCAGATACTCCGAGATCGTACCCATACCGACGATGCCTACGCATTTGTCCAGCAGCCCTTCCCAGACGTCCGCCTCCGTGCGCCAGGCACCGCTTTGTACACGGTCGATATAAAGCTTCAGCCGCCTCTGGCCCATGAGCATATAGGCGATTGTGCCCTCCGCCACTGACTCGGCGTACAGCCGGTTTCCGCTGAAAACGCGGATGCCTTTCTCGTAAGCGCAGGCATCCACCAGATTGCCCACAGTCCCGCCGGTATGAGCGATCAGGCGCAGCCTGCCGTTTTCGCGCAGCACATTTTCATCCAGCATGGGCGTACCCCAGCCTGTCATGACTGCGTCAAACTCTCTCAGCTTTTCGCTCAGCTCTATTTTAGTGAACTGCTGGCCGGTGAGATTGTATTCCGCCGAAAAGTTCTTTTCCAGCTTTTCGCGGACGGACGCAGGGAAAAAAGTATCCAGCACGGCATTTTGGGGTATCGTCACCAGTACCTTCTTCATAAAACACCTCTTCCCATATCGAACAGCGTTTTGCCGGTCATGGGCCGGCAGATACCACCTTTATGTCTCCAAGATGATCCCATCGCCGCTGATCAGACGGAAACGTTCATCCCGCAGCACGGTGTCCGCAGCGCGCATGCGCACATCTCCGTGCCCAGCAAACACATGCCCGCCGGAGGGATGTGACGAAATGCCGCGAAAGCTCAGTCCGCGGGCTCGGCTGCCGTTGAACACCACCGCAGCCGGCTCTTGATAACCATAAGCTCCTTCCCTCGGCTTGCGGTCGGAGGCGGAATACAAAGCGTTATGTGCAAAACCGACATCGCTGAAGCGCAGAGTGTCAAATTCACCTTCTCCGAAATAGACGCCGATCGCGCTTTTGCCGAACATCTGTATGCCCTCGAAGCTGGAATCGCACAGCGTCCGGGCGATGTTTACGCCGACCTGCGAACAGGCCTGCACGTTCTGCACCCGGATGTTGAAGGTATCGCCCAGCCGTGCTCCTGCGCCGTCCCTGTCCGAGGCGAAATACGCGTTCTCGCCGATCTTTACGGCGACGTGCGCACGGCGGGCGCCGTTTGAAAAATCCGTCCAGTATACAGGCTCCACGGCGGGCGGAAGCGGTTCGGAATCCGGAAGGCGCAGCGGAAATGCGTCCGCGTCAGGCGAAGCAGGGTCCGTTTCCACACTGGACTGCACGTTCTGTACGACCACGTTGTACAGCTTGTGTCCGTAATGGTTCAGAAGCCTCACGTTGGCGCAGCGCGTGCAGGTGGCCACGTTGCGGATGACCACCCCGTGTATGTCGCTGTCAAGGCCCTGCACCCGCGCCACGCTGTCATTTAAGCAGGTAAGGGCCACGGAATCGTCCTGGGTGTAGCCCGTGATGTTCTCGATGATGAAGTCGCAGCAGCCAAGCCTCAGATCGATGCCGTCGGCGTTCGGGCAGGCTCCGGACGACATGAACTGTATGTTGGATATCCTGCCGTAAGAGCAGTAGTGAAAGGTCATGCCCCAGTAGCGGGGGTTTTCGACGCGCAGGTTTTCGATCACGATTCGCTCGGCGTTGTGAAGATGGATCAGCGTGTTGACGAGCGCGTCAAACTCATACCGGGGAGCAGAAGAGCTTTTCCCGTTCCTTTCGGTCAGGCCGTTATGCCGGCCTCCGTCCAGCAAAGCACAGCCCCGTCCGATGATGCGGATATCGTACTGCCGTCTGCGCAAAAGCTCTGCCTCGGTCGTGCCGGCGAGATCATTTTTGAAAATGCTGTCAAATGCGCCGTCTGCCAGCCTCAGGCGGCATGAATCGAGGATCACGGTACTGCCCGTGTGCAGCTTCACCGCGCTCGGAAGCACCCACACATCCCTGCCTGTACGCGCGTTCAGGCGCGGGATGCAAACGCACTGACCGCTCAGCTGGGCGGCGTCCACCGCAGACTGTATCATCTGCGCGTCGTCGCCCATATGCGCATATTGGTTGGGATCGATGTAAGACATTCCTGTTCTCCTGAAATGCGCTCTTCTCGTTTCCACAAAGGGTTACACTATATCTCCCGAACGAGACAGAACGAATTGGGCTTCATTTTCAGCACGGGCGTGCCGTTCACGATGTTTGCCTCGTCCGTGCGCACATCGTCCACCGTCCGGATCTCGAAGCTGCCCCCGCGCCCGAAATCGAGAGCGATCTCCCTGTCCGGCATACCGTCAAGGTCGGTGTAGTAGGTAACGATGCACAGGAGCTTTCCGCTATCGTTTGTTCCGCACAGCGCGTAGATGTCCTGCGGAAGGGACGCGGCGCGTCTCTCCCGGTACCCGTCATAGAACATTCCGTACCAGTACAGCGCGTAATAGCCTTTCAGCGGCTCCAGGGTATAATAATCGAAGGCTCCGTTAAAAGCCGAGGGGCGGGTGTCATAATACATCAGCATATCGACCGGAGCGGCCTGGGAGCCGCTGATCCCGGCCATCAGGAACGCCGCGCCTTTCACGGAGTGGATCACCCTGAGGGAATACACGTACTGGTCCGTCCAGTTTTTGTTGTAATTCCATTCGTTCAAAATGCTTTCCGCTTCCGTGTAGCCGTATTTGTCCAGCAGCGCGCGCATTCTGTACGCCTTTTTGTGTATTTCAGCAGCCCTGGCTGTGTATATGTGCCATGAGAAGAAATCCATGGGTACACCGCGTCTGCGCATTTCTGCCAGAAACGCCTCGCACCAGGCTTCGTTGCCGCAGCTTGCAGGCCCGCCGATTTTAAGATGCGGGAAGCATTTCTTCAGGTGTTTTGCGGCCGTTTCGTACATATCGAAGAACTGCGCGCGCGTGCCGCCCCAGCATCGCTTGTTCGGGCTGTCGTCCGGGTCCAGATCGGGCTCGTTCCAGATCTCCCAGTAAGGCATGTCGTGATGAAAACCGTCCGCCCAGCCCTCGGTATAATGTCGGATCACGTGCTCGCAGATCACCGCCCACTTCCTGAAATCCGGCGGCGGCAGCGTGTCGTGCTTTTTGATGTCGTGCTCTATGCCTTCGCCCAGCCGGAAGAACGTCTTCGTGCCCGCCTCCAGGGTGACCAGGATAGCCTCGTCCGTGCAGGCGAAATCGTAGGATGACTGGTCATAAGGATCGGCTTCAAATCTGGGGAACAGCTTGGTGATATCGTGGGAATAAGTGCCGCCGTAGGCGGTCATCCCCTGGCTGTCGTGGTTGCGGGCATAGGGAATGCGGGCGCGTTTATATTCCTCAAAGTTCGAGCGGTACTGATCGGCAGCGTGGCGCTTGTGCACCGCGCCGCCGTTGGTGGCATTGAGCGGCTTGAAGGCGCCATAGTCCGAAGTCATATCAAAAAAGATGGTCTCCATTTCCGTCCTCCTTATGATTCTTTTGCCCGTACTGTGCGGTACAGCCTGCTATCCCTTCAGCGCGCCGATCATCACGCCCTTTACGAAGAACCGCTGCAGGAAGGGATACAAACACAGGATCGGGAAAGTGGACACCACGATCAGCGCGTACTTGATCAGGTCGGTAAAGCCCTGTTCGTTGCCCGCGTCGCCCTGGCGCATCTCGGCGTCCTGACTCTTGATCAGGATGTTCCTCAGCACCAGAGCCAGGGGATACTTTGTGGTGTCCTGCAGATAGATCGAGGCGCTGAACCACGCGTTCCAGTGTCCCACGCCGTAGTACAGCACCAGCACCGCCAGAGTGGAGCCGGTAAGCGGCAGCATCACGCGCCTGAGGATCGTAAAGTGCTTTGCACCGTCAATCGTGGCGGCTTCCACCAGGCTTGCCGGAACGCCCGCGAAAGCGGAACGCAGGATAAGCATATTGTATGTGCTCAGCGCCCCCGGGATGATCAGGGCCCAGTAGGTGTTGAGCATTCCGAGGGAACGCACGTTCAGGTAAGAAGGTATCAGGCCTCCGCCGAAATACATCGTGAACAGGATGAGCATGCCGATCACCCTTGAGAACATCACGTTTTTGAGGGAGAGAAAGTACGCGCCGATGGAAGTCATCACCATGTTGAGGGCAAGTCCCGCCACCAGGATGATGAACGTGTTTTTGAAACCGAGGATCACGGGACGGTAGGTGATCACGCGCCGGTAGGCTTCCAGCGTGAACGGCTTGATGGGCAGCCAGATAAAGCCGTAGTTCACGGCAAGGCCGGAGGGACTGGAGAAGGACGCGATCAGCACATAATAGATCGGGTATGCGGTAATGAACAGCACGAGCGCAAAAAAGAGGTTGTTAAAGACCTGGAACACCTCATAGCCGCGGCCTTCCTGCTTCAGCGTGCTTTTTTTCTTCATGGTTCCTGCGCCTCCCTTCTCAGAATAGGCCCACGCCCGCAAGGCGATTGGATGCCCTGTTGGCGGTCAAAACGAAAATGACGTTTATGACGGAATTGAAAAGGCCGATGGCGGCGGAGTAGGCGTAGTCTCCCTTTACGAGGCCGCGCCTGTATGTATAAGACGATATAACGTCGGCAGTTTCATATACACCTTCGTTATACAGCAGAATGATCTTTTCAAAGCCCACGCTCATGATGGAGCCCAGGCGAAGCACGAACAGAAGGATGACGGTGTTGGCGATGCCGGGCAGCGTGACGTGGAGCGTCTGCTTCCAGCGGTTCGCGCCGTCGATGCGGGCGGCTTCATACAGCTCCATGTCGATTCCTGCGAGGGCGGACAGATAGATGATGCAGTTCCAGCCGGTATTCTGCCAGACGTTGCTCAGCACATATATGGGCACGAAGTATTCCTTGTAGTTCAGCATATCGTACCTGTCGTCATAGCCGAAGTACGAAAAGAAGGTGGTCAGCAGGCTGTGGTTTGCGGTGAACAGCCGGATCAGCGCGCAGATGACCACGATGGAGATAAAGTGCGGCATGTAGGAAACTGTCTGCACCGTGCGCTTGTATGCCCTGGAACGCACTTCGTTCAAAAGCAGCGCGAAGATGATCGGGATCGGGAAACCTACGGCGATGGAGGCCGCGCTGATCACCACCGTGTTTTTGAGCAGCCTCAGAAAGTAGTAGGAGGAAAAGAAGTCCTTATAATACACAAGGCCTACCCATTCACTGCCGACGATGCCCTTGCGGAGGCTGAAATCCTTAAAGGATATGATGATGCCGTACATGGGCTTGTAACAGAAAATGGCATAGTACAAAAGCACCGGCAGAACCAGCAGATATGCGCTCCAGTTGAGCCGCATATCCTTTTTGAACCTCTTGGAAAACGATTGTGCCATGTGCGTTCCCTCCTTACGCTGTATCAGCCGCGCGGGCGAACCCGCGCGGCTTTCGGATGATACAGATACGGTTTACTTGGCGTAGTATTCGTCAAGCGCGATCTGCTCGATCTCGATCAGACGATCCATGCCCATGGACTTGAGCTGGGCGATGTAGGCGTCGAAGTCTTCATCGGTGTTGAGCTCGCCGGTAACGAACTGCACCATGCTTTCCCTGATGTAGGTGTTCAGGTCGGTCCACAGCGCCGCATCTTCGTCGGCCAGCGCCTTGTCGTTGATGGAATAGGGCGGCAGCTTGTACAGCGCGGCGTCGTTCTGGTCCCAGGCCTCCATCGCTGCCCGCTGCTCAGGTTTGCCAAAGCGGAACATGGACAGGGCACGGATCACGTAAACAGGCCCGTTTGCCATGGACAGCGCATACAGCATATTATCAAAGCTCATGCCGTCCGGATTGTTCAGCATGTAATCCGTGGGTACGGGGTTGCCGTCCGCGTCATACTCGAAGCACAGTCCCTCGGGACCGAAGTTGGCGATGATGGTGCCTTCCTCGGTGTACAGCCAGTTGAAGAAGGCCACGGCCAGTTCGGGCTGCTTGCTGTCGGCGGTCACATAGGCGTTGATGCGCTTGGGTGTGAGAGGATCGAGCTGCGAGAACATGGCGCGGGTGCCGTCGCTTCCGTTCAGGGAGCCGATGCCCACCAGCTTGAAATCGGGATCTTCGCTCCTGGCACTGATGGTGTTGATGCGCGCGCCGGTGGTGGGATGCACGCCGGTGGTGCCGTTGAGCAGACTGGCCTGAGAGGTGCTCTCGTCAGTGGTCTTGAAGTTGGGGTCGAGCAGGCCGTCTTCGTACAGCTTGTGGTAGTAGCTCACCAGGCCTCTGTAGCCCTCTTCGTAGGCGCCGTAATGATACTGGCCGTCGATCTGATAGCTGCCGGCGGTGGGGATGCCGAATTCTGTGGCGGCAAAGCCTTCATAGAACAGTACATCACGCCACATGTTGCCCATTAGCGGATTCTCTACGCCCAGGTCATTCTTCATCGCGTACAGCAGATCGTAGAATTCGTCGGTGGTGGTGGGCACTTCCATGTCCAGCTTGTCCAGCATATCCTGGCGCACCACCATGTCCCTCCAGCGGGTCACGATGTTGTCGGGAGAAATGAGGTTGGCAAAGAACCTTACACCGCCCTGATACGTCACGTAGGGACGGTAGGAAGGATGGGAGTCCAGAATGGCCTCGTAATCCGGCATGTACTCGGAGTACTCGCTTAAGTTGATGGCGAGGTTCTCCTCGATGAGTGCGTTCAGGCCGCCGTTGTAGGCGGACTCATAGATCAGGATGACGTCCGGATAATCGCCGGCGGAAAGCGTGAGCATAATGCCCGCGTCGTCCGCGACTTCGATGACCTCGGCGTTGATGCCGCTCTTCTCCACCCAGGTCTTAAAGAAGGGCGTATCACCCCAGCCCGAATACCCGGCGTCTACCGCGCGGGTCTCGGCCACCCTGAGGATCCGGATGGGCTCGTTGGTCCCGTCATAGGGATAGCCAGTACCTTCGGCGCCCGCCATAGGCAGGCAGGTCATGAACATGGCGATCGTCACGAGAAGAAGCAATGCCTTTTTCATGGTCATACCTCCAATTCTGTTTTGCAGTGAATGCTGCTGAGCTTATACTAAATATTCATACGCCCGGTTTCAAGGGACAATTGGACGGATATTCCATTTTGTCCCCCGGCAGGACCGGGGCCATCGGGTCGGATGGCGCACGTGAAAAAGCAGAAGAAGCGATTTGCAAACGCAGCCCGGCGGGTGTATAATGACATTGTCACAAACCGTGTGAGGTCACCTGAAATGCTGAACGTAAGGATCGCGCCCAGGCGCAAAGCGCTCAGCGCGCTGCTTATTTCTTTTCTGCTGGTGCTCGTCGTCCCGCTGGCCGGACTGGGCGTCAGCTATTCCTATACCAATTCGGCGATACGGGACGAGATCTTTTCTTCCAGCCGGCTCTCCCTCAATTCAGCGGCGGCCAGGGCGGACAGCGCCTTTCAGCAGCTGATCACAACCAGCCAGTCCGTATTCGGCACGGAGCTCGTGCTGAAGACCATCGGGATGCAGAGCCGCGAGCCCGAGTTTTACTATGATCTGCCCGATGTACTGCGGGTGCTCCGCGCGCATGAGGACAGCATTTTCGATTACGAGGTGCTTCTGTACCTGCACGAACGCGGCTTCGTGCTTACCGGTTCCACATCGAATCCCGCCCGCGCACTGGGCGTAGCCCTGCGGCTCATGCGCTCTTCACCCTATAGCGCCGACGATTTTCTGGACGCCATGAACACCGTGTCCTACGCGGGGCGCTTCGATACGGGCATGCGCTACAGCTACCGACGTCCCAACACCCTGCAGGTCACATATATCCGCACCTTCACCTCTTCTTTCCGGCAGCTGGGCGACCGGGATGTGACCGCGTTCGTGTCCATGCCCGTGGAAAAGCTCATGGAACTTTGCGGCTTTTCGGGCGAAGAAGACAGCGTTTTTCTGATCCTGGACGAAAACGGCCGGGTGATCCTGCATTCTCCGTCCGGGCAGGAGATCCCAGCGAACCTCCTTTCTTCCGTGACAGACGGTGTGGAAGAGATTTCGGTAAAGCTGAACGGTACGGCTTACCTCGGCACCATGACCGCTTCCGAAGTGAACGGCTGGAAGTTTGCCCTGATCTCGCCGGTCACGCAGTTCTGGGCCAGGCGCGACTATGTGACCCACATTTCCCTGATCGCCATCGCCGCAGCCCTCATGACGGGTCTTCTGCTGAGCGTGGTTTTGTCCAGGCGCAATTACCGTCCCATCGCGCGCACGCTTGACCTGATCAGCGGCGGCAGCGCGGAAGGCGAAAACGAGTTTGAACTCATCCAGAACGCGTGGCTGGAGATGCAGAGCAAAAAGGAACGCATCGAGCATTCCCTGACCACGCAGAACGACCTGTTCCGCCGCCACTATCTTCTCTCCTATATCCAGGGCACCGACAGCCTTCTCCCCGAGCCGGACATGCAGTCGTTCCTGGGCATAGACACCACCGGCAGGCGATACGCGCTCATCGGGTTCATGCTCGCGGAAGGCGACGGAGAAGACGAGCGCGCTTTCGCGATGGAACGGGACATGTGTTTTTCGCGCATCGAGGATCTGTTTGCCAGAGTCTTTATCGGAGACTGCACGGGGCTGAACCTGCAAAGCGCGCAGATCCAGACCTGGCTTTTGATCCTGGATGCCGCCCGGTCGGAAGATTTCGCGTCCGTGGCGGACGAAAAGCTGCCTTACATCCTCTCGGAGGCCCAAACGCCCGCCGGAATGCGCGTATCCGCCCTGGTGACGGAACCGGTGGACATATTCGAAGATCTCAGGCCGGCGTACGCCAACATGCTCGCCTTCATGGAATACCAGTACGTTACCAGCGAAAGCGGCATCGTGCACATCAGCGCGCAGGCGGGAAAAGATACGGCAGATCCGGCGCACATCATGGCGGAGGCACTGGAGGCCGGAAGATACGCCGACGCCTCCTCCCTTCTGCCTGCGCTGATCACGCGGGGAGAAAGCCTCCAGATATGCAGGCTCTCCGCGATGGATCTCCTGTATAAACTTGCCGTATCCACAGATATGGAGGGCGGCGGTCCGGCAGACGCCGAAAAGGCCATGCAGGCTGTCGCTCAGGCTGACTCGGAAGAGGACGTCATGCGGGCGATGGACTGCTTTATAAGGCGCCGATGCGGCGTGGATGCCTCCGGCACAGCGGCGTCCGAAGCGCATGATGAGCTTTCCCCTCAGCTGGAGGAATACATTCGCGCGCATTACAAAGACGTGAATCTCAGCCTCGGAATGATCGGCGAAGCCTTCGGACTCACGCCGAAATATCTCTCCACCCTGTACAAATCCCGCACCGGCCGCAGCCTGCTGGAGTTCATAAACTCTGTGAGGATCGAACAGGCGCAGAAGCTGCTTTCCGTTCCGGGCATGACCATAGCTCAGGCCGCAGAAGAGGTGGGCTATGCCAGCGTAAAGACATTCCGGCGGGCATACGTCCGCGCGGAAGGCGAAAACCCAGGCAAGCACAAAGGGGAATAGGATATCCGTCGGATGCTGTTTACACCAGGTCCGGTATAGTTGGATCTGTTCATGGCCCAAATGGTACGGCCTTGACATCCGTATATATGAACACTGATACAGGGAGTGACTTTATGCCTGCTCGGGGACGATACTGCCGTAACGCCTTTATTGTTTTCTCGCTGCTTGAGTACCTGATTAGTCTTTTGGTCACCGGTGCGTTCCTGGCGGCAATACTCAAACAGGTTGGGGTATCGGACGCAGTGACCGGGGTCGTATCTTCGATCATCTCATTGTCATGCGTATCGCAGCTGTTTTCGGGAATGCTGATAAAGCCGGGACGTTCTGTGCGGCGCACGGTCGTTACGCTGATCGCCGTTAACCAGCTTATGTTTTCTTCCCTGTATCTGATCCCGTTTATTCCCATTTCGCAGGGAGTCAGAACTGCGCTGTTCGTTTTTATGATACTGGGTGCGTATTTCCTTGAAAACCTGGCACATCCGGTAAAATACGACTGGCTTATGGGCTTCGTGGATCCGGGAGAACGGGGACGGTTCACCGCCCGGAAAGAGATCATATCGTTGATAGGAGGTATGCTGTTCACCCTCGCCATGGGGCGGATTGTAGATCATTTCAACGAGATCGGCCGCGAGCGTACGGGTTTTATACTGTGCGGCGTAACGATAGCCGTCATTGCCGTACTCTGTTCTGCTTTGATCAGATCGGTTGACGACGCACCGCAGAGCCGCGAAAAATCCGTTTCTTTCGGGCAGCAGGTACGCACGATAGGTTCACTGATCACATCGAATCATGTTTTCAGAAAGCTGCTGCTCGTCGATATCATATGGAAATCGGCCATATACATTTCCACTCCCTACTTCGGCACCTATCTGATCGGCGAACTGGGTTTTTCACTCACAGCCGTCTCTTTGATCGGCATCGTTTCCGGCGTTTCGCGGGCACTCATTTCACCTGTCTACGGACGCTATGCTGACAGGCAGGGATTCGCAAAAGCACTTGCTTCCGGCTTTATGTTGGCTGCCGCCGGTTTTCTGATATGTTCATTCGCCCATCCCGGCTCAACCCGCATGCTATACGTCGTATATGCCGTTCTGAATGCGATTGCATATGCTTCGATCAACGGCGGCCTTGTGAACATCACATACGAGTATATCGACAAAGAACTCTTTGCTTATGCGCTGGGAGCGAAGAGTGCCGTCAGCGGAGCCGTCGGCTTTCTTGTTTCACTGCTTGGAAGCGCGGTCGTCCGCTCAGTGCAGGCACGCGGCAGCATGATACTCGGCCGCACTGTATATGCCCAGCAGATCCTGTCAATGGTTTCGTTTTTGCTGATAGCAGCTCTGATATTGTATGTCAGGACCATAGTGTTCAAGTTGCCGCGCGTAGATACAAACCAAAGGACTTGAAGGGTTATGAGGATGTTACCCACATCAAGCAAAACGGAGCGACTAACAGCGGCTCTGTTTCCTGCTTTCGGGGCCACGAAAGCATTACTCACCACTTCAGTATGGAACTCACTTATGCGGATAGAAGTTTATTAAAATGAGGAGTCTCCTCTTCTGAGCCTGAGGAAAGCCTTATTCTACGCTGCTTTGCCGAAGGTTTTATAATACTCCGTTCGTTTTAAATGTGGCATTTAGCATCCACCGCCGTATGGTTTTGCCAGCTTCAGATAAAACTCCTGAAAGATCGCGTGGTGGTCGTCGTGGTCGTACATCGCCTCGAGGTACCGGTCGTAATTCTCCGCCACGTCTTTAAAACCGTGAAGATCCATGCCCTTTGCCTCTCCCTCATTTTCAGGGCTTGACCGCCAGGTACAGCACATAGGTGTCGTCGAAAACGATCCTGTTTCCGGCGTCCAGCACAGCCTGCCTCAGGCCTTCGAAAAACCGGGTCTTATACGGCTCCGGGATCACGATGTGGTCGCAGTGCGTGCCCGAGAAGGCCACATATTCGTCCGCGGTGAGCACGCGCCTGCCATGAAATTCGTGCTTTTCGGGCGCGGCAAAGCCGTAGTCCGCCGCGTGTGCGTAATCGAAGGGCCCGTGCATGTCTTTGTAGAGCTTCTCCGGCCTGTAGTATTCGCTGTACACCTTCTGGATGCTGTGGTACAGCTCTTCGTTGGGCGTTTTGTAGTCCCCTACCGTGAGCATCATGGCCAGCGTTCCGCCGGGCCTGAGCAGCTCGAAGGTCTTGGAAAAGGCGATCTTTTCCGGAATCCACTGGATGGTGGCGGCGGAACAGATCACGTCAAAGCGCTTCTCCCCGAAGTCATGGGTGATAAAGTCGCCGTGCACGATGCTGAAGTTGGGCCTAGTGCCGAACTTGCGCTTCATCGCGCCGCAGAAGTTTTCGCCCAGCTCTATGGCGCAGTAATCGCATCCCGTGTCCAGGATGGGCTCTGTGGCCTGCCCGGTGCCGGGCCCCAGCTCCAGCACCTGAACGCCCGGGCCGATCGCCGCGCTTTCGATCAGGAATTTGAACAGCTCCGGGCTGTAGCGGGGCCGGAAGCGGTCGAACTGCTCCGGGATGGTATCGAAGATTCTGCGGTATTCCATGCGGCGCCTCCCCGTTTATTTTCTGCGTTCGTCCGTCAAAAAGTGTTTTACCGCCGCTGCCGGGTGCTTCAGCTCCGTGCGGAAGAACTCCGGATATATCTTCACCGCCTCCTCCGGAGCCACCCAGCGCAGGTGCTCCGGGCTGCCGTCTTCCGTAAAGGACAGGGCTTTCGGCTCGAAGCCCTCCGGGACCTTCATATAGAAGAAAAACGAGAGCTCGTAGATGAGCTTGCCGAGGTTCGCGGGGGAATCGCCGTAAAAGAAGTTTTCATGCACGAAGCCCAGGCGGTCGATCTCCATCTTCACGCCGGTCTCCTCGAACACCTCCCGCACCGCCGCTTCTTCCGCCGTCTCCCCGAAGCGGACGCGTCCGCCCACGGAGTACAGGTAATCCGAGCGCCCGTTGCCCGCCATCAGGAAGCGCCCGTTTTTCAGGATGATCGCTCCCGCGCGGATGTTCACAAGGCCCCCGTCACAGGAAAGGGTCAGGTCTTTCGCCATGTATTTCCCTCCCTCAGCCGTGCATAAAGCACGCTCTGTTCTTTATTGTACCATACCGAGGAAAAGAATGCTACCGAAAAAAAGCTGTTCTTTATCGCCGGAAGCCCCGTTTTCGGCAAAACGCTGGTTTTTTTGCCCGCACCGTGCTATACTGGACGAGAGAAAATACTCGCAAGGGAGGCTGGATATATGCAATACCGGATCGAAGGGGAAGGTTATTCTCTGTTCGCGGATTACGCCGAGGGGCTGATCATGTACTGTTCGCCGGACGGCGGCAAGTGGAAGATGAAGCTTGCGCCCTATGTGCTGTTCTCTGACGGGCGGAAGGTGATGTTCCCGCCTCCGGCGGAAACCGTCGCCCGCGAGGCGGAGGCCAGCGACGACGTCTACGCCATGTACCAGGGCTTTGAGGGTTCCGATATACGGGCGTACACCCGCATCAGCGCGGAAAAGATCAGCGGGGACCTGCGCTTTGAAATGCGCATAGAGGGCGACCAGCCGGGCGAGATCGCCTTCGCGGCCTATCCCTCCCCCTGGGAGGCGCAGGACGGAAGCGGCCTGTTCACGGTGCTGCCCCGCATGCAGGGCGAGCTGGTGCCGCCGGGCAGCGCCCTTACGGTGGACAAGGGCAAAATTTACGAGCGCACGGCCTACATGCCCATGTTCGGCCAGACGGCGGAAGGCCACGCCTGCCTTGCGGTATACGATACGCCCTGCGACGCGTCCTATGATTTTGCTCTGGGCCGGGTGACGCCCCTGTGGCGCCCGTCCCTGGGCACAGTGCGCTACCAGAGGCGCATGCTGTACTCGTTCATGCAGGGCGACTACAACGACATCGCCCTGAGATACCGCAGGTACGTGAAGGAAAAGGGCAATCTGATCACCCTGAAGGCCAAAACGGCGCTCAATCCCCTGGTGGAGCGCCTGGCGGGCTGTCCCGTGATCCACACGGGCATCGCCGTGCACATCTCGCCCGATTCCCGCTATTATATGCCAGACGACCCGGAGCACAACGACCATTTCGTGTCCTTTGACGAGCGCGCCGGGCAGATACGGCTGCTGAAGAAAAAAGGCCTCCGGAAAGCCTACACCCACTTTGACGGCTGGGGCGTGCGGGGCTACGACAATCTGCATCCCTCGCCCCTGCCGCCAAGCCCCATCGCGGGCGGCCAAGAAGGCATGCGCCGCCTGATGGACGCCGTGCGGGAATGCGGCTACCTGTTCGGCATACACGACCAGTACCGTGACTATTATTTCGACGCCCCGCACTTCACGCTGGACGAGGCGCGGCAGAACCTGGACGGCTCCCACAGCCACAACCACATCTGGTACGGCGGGCACTACGCCTACCTGTGCGCCGAGAAGGCCGTGGAGTACGTAAAGCGCAACTATACGCTGCTTGAGCGCATGGGCATCGTGCCGGACAGCTCGTACCTGGACGTGTTCTCCCTGGCGGAGCTGGACGAGTGCTTTAATCCAAAGCACCGCATGAGCCGCGCCCAAAGCGTAATGCGCAGAAGGGAATGCCTGGACTGGCTTACGTCCAGAGGCATCATTCCCTCCTCGGAAGAGACGCTGGACTGCATCCTGCCCTCCCAGGTGCTGTGCCACCACGCGCCCTTCAACTCTGACGACCTGGCCGGCGGGGACGTAAAGCCCATCCCGCTGTTCAACCTGGTGTACCACGACTGCGTGGTGATCCCCTGGATCGGCTTAAAGGGCGAAGCGGGCTCAAGCGGCCTTCCCGCCCCCATGAGCACCTATCTGTACGCGATCATGAACGCGGGGCCCGTCTACTGCCCCATCGACGCGGACGAGGACACCATTGCTTCCGTGCAGGAAGCCTGCGCTGTTCAGGAAAAGCTCATGTACACCCCCATGCGCCGGCACGAGTTCCTGGACGCCTCCGGCCTTAAGCAGAGGATCACGTATGCAGACGGCACCTCCATCGAGGCGGACATGGAGAAGGGCACTTACCGCGTATTCCGCGGGGAGGCGCAGGCATGATCACCGACCGCAGCCGCGAAAGCGAATATACGGGCGTGCAGGAGAGCGCGCCCTATGACGGCGCGTTTTCCGTACAGAGCGATTTTGTGATGGTGTACGGCCTGGACAGGGACCTGCCGGGCCGCATCCGGGAATACCGCAGGCACGGCTACATCGTGCACCTGATGACGGGCATAAGCTGGGGAAACTATCAGGATTATCTGAACGGGGAATTCGACGGGCGGAAGCACTGGGACGAAGCGCAGACGGACCGGCAGGGTCAGATGGTGATGCACGACCATAACGTACCCTTCCCGAACGTGCCCTACATGATCCCCACCGACGCCTTCGCCGATTATCTGACCCGGAAGATCATCCCCGCCATCGACGAAGGCGTAAGCGATATCCACATGGAAGAGCCGGAGATCTGGGCATACAGCGGCTACAGCGAAGCCTTTCGGCGGGAATACCGGCTGTACTACCAGGAAGACTTCAGGCCTCCTCACGAAGACGTGACCGCCTTTTACCGCTGCGCCAGGCTCAAAAGCATTCTGTACGCCCGCACGATCAGCCGCATCGCCCACGCGCTGAAGGACTACGCCATGCGCGTGTACGGCCGCGCGCTCCGCTTTTACGTGCCCACCCACAGCCTGATCAACTACGCGCAGTACGGCATCGTTTCGCCGGAATCGGCGCTTCTGGACGAGCCCTGGGTGGACGGCTACATCGCCCAGGTGTGGACGGACACCAGCCGCGTGAAAAACGTATATCACGGGCAGGAAGCCGAGCGCATCTTCGAGACCGCCTTTCTGGAGTACGGCGTGATGCAGGAGCTTGCGCGGGGCACAGGCCGCCGGATGTGGCTTCTGCAGGACCCCATCGAAGACAAGCCCGACGAGACCTGGGAGTACTACCGCGCCTCCTACCTCAATGGTCTTACCGCGGCGCTCCTGCAGCCGGAGGTGTACCGCTACGAGGTGTGCCCCTGGCCCCGCCGGATATGGTGCGGAAAGTATCCCAAAAACGAAGCGGGCGTTCCACTGCCCAAGAGCTACGAGACCACGCTTCTGTGCGTGGGACAAGCGCTCAGGGACATGGACCAGCCCTATGAGTGGCCGGACGGGGACGGGACCGCGGGCGTGCTCATCGCGGACAGCTGCCTGTTCCAGCGCTGCTGTCCTTCTGGGCCGGAGCTGAAAAACGCCTTTGCCGAACGGGGAAAAGAGCACCTTTTTTCCGGCTTTTTCGGGCTTTCCATGCCCCTCATAAAGGCGGGCATCCGTGCGCTGCCCGTGCAGATGGACAACCTGGGGCGGTTTGCGGACTATCTGCGCCCGTACCGGCTGCTGGTTATGTCCTACGAGTTCATGAAGCCGGAATCCCCCGCCTGGCACCTGGCGCTGGCTCTGTGGGTGCGCTCGGGCGGCAGGCTCGTAGTGGTGTCGGACGGCAGCGACGACTTTCACACCGTAAGCGGATGGTGGCAGAAGGAAGGCTATAAGAACGCCCTGGAGCACCTGTTCGCTTCCCTGGACCTTGGCCGAAGCCCCGCGCCGGGCCGCTTCGGCGTGGGAAAAGGCGAGGTGTTTTACCTGCGCGAACATCCCGCGGCCATCGCTTATGACGCCGGAAAGGCGGAAGCGTACCTGAATACGGTACGGGAAGCGGCCCTGTCTGCCGGCCTTGAATTGCAAACGAAAAACCGTTTCGTCCTAAGGCGCGGGCCGTACCTGATCGCCCACGTCCTGGACGGCCCGGGCGAAGCTTTTCTCGCGGAGGGCACCTACGTCGATCTGTACGACCCCGAACTTCGCGTGCTTGAAAGCATTCGCCTTCTGCCCGGCGAAAGCCTGCTAGCCGCGGACGTTTCGGCGTACCGGGATGATTTCTGCCTGATCGCCGGCGCGGGCCGGGTGGAGGAGCTTCGCCTGAATAAAAGCGCCTGCTCCTTTACCGTGAAGGGGCCGGAACGGAGCCGCCTGCTTCTGCGCTTCAAAAGCCCCGCTCCTTCCGGCGTGACAGGCGCGGATGCCTGTGAATACGACAAAAAGAGCGGCACCCTCCTGCTTCGCCTGACCGGCTCATCCGACGGAAAAAAGCTGCGCGTGGAGTTCTGACCGCCGTCTGAAGCGCCCGACAGTCCAATTTGGAGCGTGTTTTTCAAACTTTCAACACAGGCTTGACAGCGATTTTAAAATACGGTGTTAGAATCCCGCCAGCCTGAAAAGGCGCAAACTGTCCGGCACAAAGCGCCGGGAACGCAACAGAAAGGACAAAAACCATGAAAAAAGTGATCTGCAAAGTGGAATACGACACCGAGAACGCGGCCCTCGTCGCCAAAAAAACCTGCGGCGAGTACGGCGATCCCGCGGGCTACGAGGAATGCCTGTTCCAGTCCCCCGACGGAAAGCTCTTCCTCTACGGCAAGGGCGGAGAGACCTCCCCGTACCCCTGCGAGACCATCAAGAGGATGTCCGCAGCCAAAGCGGAGGAGTGGAAGAACGCCTGAAAAGCGGCCGCTCCGCAGCCTGTCGCCGGAAATGAAACCTTGTTTCATTTCCGGCGGTTTTGTTTTGGCGCCTTTTGATCATTGCTTGTTCGAAACGTCAGGCTGTTTTCGGCTTCACCAACAGGCTTGCAGTTCTTGCTAAAACTCCGCGGAGTTTTCGGGCACAAAAAAATCTGTGCAAAAAACGACCGGGCGGCGGATTGTGTCGAATAAGGGACAGTTCCCAAGTCCGAAAAATGTAAACTTAACAGCTCAAATATTTACGTTCATGGCGTTTCATGGTATCATGCGGTCAGGCGCATAGCGCGGCTCCGGAGTGCCCCGGGGTCTGCGAGAAAGCGCGCAGAGCACACCGCGACCGAGCAGAAAACGGGGAGCAGGAACATGAAACGGTTTTCTCTTTCGCAGGAAGAATACGAACAGATCCGGCGGGCCGAAAGGCGCACCAGGGATAAAAACGTCAGCCGCCGCCTGCGCGTGCTGATGCTGCGCTACGAGGGCCGCGCGCTTTCGGAGATCGCCGCCAAAATGGGCATGCAGATCAACAGCATCAGCCAGATGTGCCGCCGCTACCGGGAGCAGGGACTGGAAGAGTTCATGCGCAACAAGTATACCTCCCACCGCTACGCCCTTCCCAAAGAAAAGGAAAACGAGCTGCTGGCTTTGTTCGAAAAGCGCATCCGCGAAGGCGGAGAAGTGAGCGCTGCCGAGATCAAAGCCGCCTTCGACGAGGCCCGCGGAAAGGATACGGGCCGCGGCTACATCTACATGCTGCTCAAGCGCCACGGTTGGAAAGCGCAGCGCAAAAAGGCCAAACCCGGCAAAGCCGGGGAAAAATCCCCCAAAACCGGGAACCAGGTCTGCTGGGCTCCCGCCCGGACCGGTACGAAATAATCAAGTGATCCGCTGGAGCTGTTTCACAGCCCCAGTAATCTGCCAGGTGGTTTGGAGGGGCGTAGCCCCTCCAATTTCATTCCGCAGGACCGGCTTTGCCGGCCCGAGGAGGAACAATCGCGAAGGGCAGCTTGCCGCCCGGGAGCGATTTTTCATGCATTTCAGTTTTTGCGCCCGAAAACTCCGCGGAGTTTTAGCAAAAACTGTGAGCCTGCTGCTGTGGCCGGAAAAAGCCTGACGTTTCAAATAAAGCAAGGATCAAACGGCTCAAAAAAGCTACACCGCCGGGAATGAAATCCCATTTCATTCCCGGCGAATGCTATGCGCGCAGTGCCTCCGCATACGCCATGATGTAGGGGCCAACGCCTTTGCCTTCCTGGAGCATGTAGTAGTCTTCCCGGCGGTAGTTGTCCAGGCCGGTGGCGGCGGCCATGAGGTACACGTCGGTCAGGGCGCTGCCTTTGAGCTTTTCCCGGGTCAGGCAGGCGAACACTTCTTTTCCCACAGACGCGTATGCTTTGTCCAGTAGGCCCAGCCGCGCGCCTTTCAGGAAGGCGTAGCTCATCATGGCGGTGCCGCTGGCCTCGGGCAGGTTCCCGCTGTCCTTCTTCTGATCGATGAGGTTGAGCCACAGGCCGGTCTGCGCGTCCCGGGACCGCAGCATGGCGGCGCAGAAGCCTTCGAAAGCCGCAGCCAGGCGCTTGCGGTCTTCGCCCTTCAGGCACTCCAGCACGTCCGCCTGGGCCATGGCGTACCAGCCGCAGGCCCTAAGCCAGTGGAAGGCACATACGTCGTCTTTGCCGTTTCCCGCGTGGTACAGAAGGCCCGTGGCGGAATTGAGCAGCTCGCGGTTCACCCAGTCAAAGCGCGAGGCCACGCGCGAGAGCGCGTCTTCGTCCCCCTTCATGGCGGCATATCTCGCCATGAAAGGCTGGCCCATGTACAGCCCGTCCAGCCACACCCGGTAGCGCGGGGGCTTGCCGTCATCCCAGCAATGCCAGTAATTGAAGCCCAGCTCTTCCGGCGCATAGGGGGCGTTCACGTCGTTTAAGTCGTGCCACAGCGTGTCCGCCAGGCGGCGGAGCTCCTTGTCCTCTTCATAGAAAAACGGCAGGAGGCTCGCGGTCTTGTAGCAGTCCAGGCCGTGCCCGGGCACGTATCCGGCATAGCGGTTCAGCTTTCCGTCCGTCTCCACGGCGTGCAGGTAGCGCTTCACGTATTCCCGGTAGCGCTCCCCCTGTCCGGCCTCGTACATATAGTACAAGCCCTCCATCACCACGCCGATATAGTAGCTCCAGTCGTACAGGAAGGCCTTGCCGTTCTTCGCGCTGCGGTGTTCGTTGTCCCAGGCAAAAAAGCGGTCTTCGTCCTCCACGATGGCCTTGGGGTCCGCGGAAGGCGCGTCCACGGTGAGGGCGTCGATAAACGCCCGGGCGGCCTGCATCTCGTTTATCATGTTTTCTTTCCTTTCTCAGGGCGTGTCAGCCCAGGTACTGCGTGTCATCGTGTCCCTTTTTGTACTCAAGGCGCGCCCCGTCCGCTTCCAGCATAAGGCTTTCCGGATCGAAAGCCGGCCTGCGCGACGCGATAAAGCGCCGGAAGGCTTCAAAATCCCCGTATTCCGCCCGGCTGCCCAGGCGGTACACGTAGGCGGCCCGGGGCGACTGGCAGCGGTATTCGCAGTCCGTGAGTTCCCCGTCAAAGGGCACGAGGGGGCCGGAGCACCACAGGGACAGGTAGCCGTCTCCCTTGCGGGCGAAGAGGAAGCCGTCCTCGCTCACGACCTCGTCAAAGCGCGCCTTCGGGAGGTAGACATGGGTGAAGCGCACGGGATGATCCCCGTCCAGAGCGAAGATCAGCATGAGCCTCGCGCCCTCCTGCAAGGCGGCGGGCATCACGCCGTTGCCGTTCCAGTAGCCGGGGCGCAGCTGGGAAAAGTCCTGAGGCGCGCCCGGATGGTTCACAAAGGATATCGCGCCGCCTTTCAGGGCCGCGTACATCATGTGCTGCTGGTAGCCGTATGTGCCGGGTTCAAAGCGCGTGGTGCCGTGAAAGCGCTCGTTGAGGGCGCGTACGTAGGCATAGGAAAAGCGGCCTGTGCGCCGGGGATCTTCTTCGGTATAGGCCCGGGAGCTCCATTCGCCGCCCAGCTTTTTGGGGGACCGGCAGGAGGTCAGCATATACTCCGGACGCTTGAACACGTATATCTCCGCTTTGCCGCAGCGGTAGCACATGTCCCGGTCCCGCCGGGCGATATCCATCAGGTCCTCCGGGAGCCTGTATCTGCTCATGGCGAAGGCTCCAAGCCAGGCGCTGGACTGCATGCGCATGCCGGGCAAGGCAAGGTTCATCAGTGCCTGGGTGCCCTGCGACCAGGGCGTGAGCACGTCCCGGTACACGCGGCCCTGGGGCGCGATTACCGTGCCGTCGAACACGTGCAGGCTGAGCTGCCTGAACATGCCGTCCAGCACCCGGCGGGCGTCCCGGGCCATGTCTTCGGGGCCGAAATCGATCAGGCTCAGAAGTGCGCAGGCCGTGACGGGCGCGTAGGCGGATGAGCAGAACTCTTCAAAGCCGTTGTTTAAAACGCTTGAGAGCCACTGCCGGCAGCGCAGCGCTCCCCTTTGCCGCACCCGGCGCCCGGTCAGGCCGCTGCGCAGGAAGATCTCGTCCGGGAACATGTCCCCCGCCAGGTACTGGTTGGCGAAAAACAGCAGCGCGTGGTTCTCGCTCCAGAAGCACATGGCGTCCTGCCCCTCCTCGTCCATCCAGTAGCGGAAGGAGAGCACCGCCTCCCGGAAACGGCTTTTCAGAGCCAAACCGGCGTCGCAGCGCCTGAACAGGCGGAACAGGGCGTTCAGGCTGAAATCCGAGCAGTCCGCCCGGGACATGATCCTGTCCAGAAAGCCCGCGATGATCTTCTCGTCACTTTCGTCCCTTATGCCATTCAGCCGGCGCACGAGGGAGGGAAACACCGTTTCCGGGCCGCCGAGGGTCTTAAACAGCCTTTCCCGGCGGCGGGATTCCTCTGTTTCCGCGTCGAAGGGCGGCACAGGCGCCGGAATGTCGAACCAGCGCGCCAGGTCCCCGCCGGGCACGGAAACGGCCAAAAGCGCGGGGGCGGAAGGCGCGGGCAGGTCGAAGCCGGTTTTCTCCGTCCAGCCGGACTCGCCGCCGTTTCGTACCTGCACCGGGCAGGGCGGCGCGGCGGGCGCCAGCAGGCGTCCGCCCTGCCTGCGCACGCCCGAGAGCCATTTTTCGGCCCGGAGCGCCTCAGAAAGGCTTTCGCTGTCCGGAAGGTACACGCTGACGCCCGTCTCTTCCGAAAGCTGAAAGCCCAGGATCGTCCTCGTGTCTCTGGCGCCCAGGGTGCGCAGGCGGACGAAGATACGGTTTTCTCCCTTTTTCAGCGTCAGGCGGAACGTCTGTTTTTTGACCGGCTTGTATACGGGCGGCGTAGCCGCCAGCGCGCGGGCGCCGTTTACATACACGTCTGCCGCCGCGTACGTCCACACGGTGAAAACCGCACTTTGTTCTTCCGGGGACATAAGGCCGGTGCATGCCCACATCTCCGCCCTGCACAGCAGGGGGTAGAACGTGCTTTTGTCCACGAACCAGCCGCCCTGGGCGGACCAGTACGCCCAGGGCATCCCGCCAATGCCCTCTCCGCCCAAAACGGCGTTTTCAGGCGGCACGAAGCCGTCTTCCCGGGCGATCTCCCCGCGAAGCCTGCGCTCGAACACCAGCTGATCGGCTTCCGCGATATCCGTTTTGGGTTCGGTCACGCCGGGCCCGCTCACCAGCCAGTGGGTGACGAAGCCCTGGCCGCTTAGATCGAAGTACGCCATGCGCGCCTCCAAAAAAAGGAACGCCCCTCTTTGCAGCGGGGCGTTTTCTGTTCGGTTTTACTTGATGCTGTTCATGCTCTCCGCGGCGAATTTGCGGGCGGCCTCAAGGTCTTCGAGGCCCGGCTTTTTGCCGCTCAGAAAACCTTTTCCGGGGAAGGCCTTCGAGCCCTCCAGAACGTTGATGCCCTTGCTTTCCAGGATCTCGCGCATCTGGATGATGGCGGTGTTTTCCCGCTTGGGGCTGCAGCTGAACAGCGCGGCGTTGCGCACGCGGTTCACGTTGAGGGAAGACAGGAAGCCGAGCGTGACCTTGTCCGCCTTGCGGCCCTCGCAGCCGATGAACATCATGGACACGTTCTCGGGCATGTAGGCCGGCATCAGGGCTTCTTTCGTGCATTTCAGCTCTTTGGCGATGGCATCCGCAATGGTCTCCGCGCATCCCTTCGGGCTCACATAATACACCTTGACGTTCATCTGACCAAACCTCTTTTCGAGAGAATGGGTAATCCTGAACATAATATAGTCAAAAGCCACACATAAATCAAGCGGCATCTGTAAAGTTTACCTAAATTGAACACACTTGACAAAACGCTTTACATGCGCCCGATTTTGCTTTATTTAGACTCGGAACCCGCCGGGCCCGTTTCTCCGCTCTGCCAGTGGCGGCGGCACAGCGCCACGTAGCTCTCGTTGCCGCCCAGCACGATCTGCTCGCCGGTCTTCACCACGCGCCCGTTCACCAGGCGGGCGTTGTAGGTGGCCTTGCGGCCGCACCAGCACACGGTCTTGATCTCCTCGATGGAGTCCGCCCAGGCCAGGAGCCAATGACTGCCCTCGAACAGCTCGCCCCGGAAATCCGCCCTCAGGCCGTAGGCGATCACGGGGATGCCCAGGCTGTCCACCACGTCCACCAGCTTTTCCACCTGCTGTTTGGTGAGAAACTGGGCTTCGTCCACGATCAGGCAGTCCACGCCGCTCAGGTCGATGTCATCGATCTCCTCCATATAGTAGCACGGCGCCGTCAGCCCGGAGCGGGACGCCACCACGCGCTCGCCGTCGCGGGTATCCAGGCGGGGCTTGAGCATGATGCACTTCTGCCCCCGTTCCAGATAATTGAAGCGCACCATGATGGCGTTGGCGGTCTTGCTGGAGCCCATCGCGCCGTAGCGGAAATACAGCTTGGCCATGTGAATACACCCTCCGAATGATGATATGCGCCGCCCGTGAGGGCAGCCCTGAACGGACAAAAGCGCGCACCGTGATTTTGCTTTACTATTTTACGCCGCCCTGCTATAATGAGCAAGGTGATTTGTGTGAAGATAGCGGGAATCATTGCCGAATACGACCCCCTGCACGCGGGGCACATCTACCATATGCTTGAAGCCCGGAGGCTGACGGGCGCGGACAGGATCGTGTGCGCGCTGGGCGGCGCCTTTACCCAGCGTGGAGAAGCCGCCCTGTTCGACAAATACGCCCGGGCGGAGATGGCGCTTCTGGCCGGGGCGGACGCGGTGGTGGAGCTGCCCGAGGTGTGGGCGGCAAGGCCCGCACAGCTTTTCGCCCGGGGCGGCGTTCTGGTTTTGAACGCCCTGGGTGCGGACGCACTGTGCTTCGGCTGCGAAACGGACGATACAGCCGCGCTGTATGAGGTGCTTAACCTCTGCTCCCGCAGGGACGGAACCTTCGCTTCCGCCCTGCACAAAGGCCTGGAGGACGGCAAAAGCTACCCCCGCGCCCTGTCCGAGGCCGTTTTTGCCCACAACCCGCAGCTTGCTGATCTGCTGGAGGGGCCTAACTTCATACTGGCGCTGGAATACCTTTCTGCCCTCCGGGAAACAGGCTCCCGCATGGTCCCCTGCGCCGTGAAGCGCACTTCTCCCTATCATGCCCGGGGCGCCGCTCCCTCCTCCGCCAGCGGCGTAAGGCAGATGCTCGCGGAGGGCCGCCTGGAGGAAGCCTGTTCGTTCCTGCCGGAAGACGTCGCAAGCGTGTACCGCAGGGAATATCCCGACGGCCTCAGCCGTCCCGAACGGCTGGACGCCTTCGTGCTGAGCACCGTGAGGAGCCTCGATCCCGCTTCGTTCTCCGGCCCGGACGGATCGGAGGGGCTCATCAACCGCCTGGTGAGCCTGTCAAAAGCCAGCGAAAGCGCCGAGGCGCTCGTGGAAGCCGTAAAATGCAAGCGCTACACCCGCGCGCGCATCCGTCGGCTGCTCACGGACGCGTGCCTCCGCCTTCCAGATCCGCCCCAAAGGCCCGCGTACGTGCGGCTGCTTGGCATCCGGAAGGACGCCCACGGCCTCACAAAAGAACTCAGCGAGCGTTCCGGCGGCCTGCTCACCGCAGACCCCAAGGCCCTCGCGGGCGACCCCGTGTTTGAAGCCGAGTGCCGCGCCACCGATCTTTGGGGCCTGAGCACGGCCCGCGCGCAGTACCGCCGCGCCGGAAGGGAATATACGCAGAAGTTCCTGCGCGTCTGACATAGAACGGCGTTCCGCCTGCCGGAAGCGCCCAAAATCCATTCAGGGAGGTCCGTTATGAATTATTCCGAAGAATCCGCCCGCCTGCACGCCCAGTGGCAGGGCAAGATCGAAGTCGTTTCCCGCGTGCCCGTGACCAATAAGGACGAGCTCTCCCTGGCCTACACGCCGGGCGTGGCCCAGCCCTGCCTGGACATACAAAAGGATTATGAAAAGTCCTTTACCCTTACCCGCCGCCATAATCTGGTAGCTGTGATCACCGACGGCACGGCGGTGCTGGGCCTGGGCGACATCGGCCCGGAGGCCGGCATGCCCGTAATGGAGGGCAAGTGCGCTCTGTTCAAGGCTTTCGGCGGCGTGGATGCGTTTCCCATCTGCATCCGCAGCAAAGACGTGGACGAGATCGTGCGCACGGTATATCTGATCAGCGGCAGCTTCGGCGGCATCAACCTGGAAGACATCGCCGCCCCCCGCTGTTTTGAGATCGAAAGGCGGCTCAAGGAGATATGCGACATCCCGGTGTTCCACGACGACCAGCACGGCACCGCCGTGGTGGTGGCGGCGGCACTGCTCAACGCACTGCGCGTGGTGAAAAAAGACATCCGGAACGTGAAAGCCGTCATCAACGGCGCCGGCAGCGCAGGCATCGCTATCGGCAGGCACCTGATGAACCTGGGGCTCAGGCACCTCGTCATGGCGGACAAATGCGGCATACTCTGCGAAGGTGCGCAGATGAACCCCGCCCAGGCGGAGATGGCCCGCCTCACCAATCCGGAAAAGCTCTCCGGCAGTCTGGCGGACGCGCTCAGAGGCGCCGACGTGTTCATCGGCGTGAGCGCGCCTCACATCGTGTCCAAAGACATGATCCGCTCCATGGCGCCCGGCGCGGTCGTCTTCCCCATGGCCAACCCCGTGCCCGAGATCGAACCCGAAGAAGCCAAAGCCGCCGGCGCCGCGGTGGTAGGCACGGGCCGCAGCGACCACCCTAACCAGATCAACAACGTGCTGTGCTTCCCCGGCCTGTTCCGGGGCGCGCTGGACGTACGCGCCCGGGACATCAACGAAGATATGAAGCGCGCCGCCTCCTTTGCCCTGGCAGACCTGGTCACGCCGGAAGAGCTGAGCGCCGACTATATCCTGCCCCGCGCTTTCGACAGGCGCGTGGGCCCCGCCGTGGCCGCAGCCGTTGCCCAGGCCGCGAGGGAGAGCGGCGCGGCGCGCATTTGACGGAAAAACCGCTCTTCCCAAAATTTCACACGGAAAGACAGGTGCCCATTAATGAATATGACACTGCGCTGGTACGGCCCGGACGCCGATCCCATACCGCTGAAGTACATCAGGCAGATCCCCGGCGTGAGCGGGATCATGGGCCTGCTGGACAAGCCCGCGGGCGAGGACTGGCCCGAAACGGAATTCAGTGCGCTTCAAAGCAAGGTGAACGAAGCCGGTCTCAGGCTGGAGGTCGTCGAGTCCGTGAACGTACACGAGGACATCAAGCTGGGCCTGCCGTCCCGCGATAAATACATCGCCAATTACATCAGCACCGTGCGTATGTTGGCACGGCACGGGGTAAAGGTGATCATATACAACTTTATGCCCGTTCTGGACTGGCTGCGTACCGACCTGGCCCGCCGGATACCCGAAGACGGTTCCTGCAGCATGTATTACGATGAAGCCGATCTGGAAGGGCTGGGGCCGCTGGAACTGGCCCGGCGCAACCGCGAGGGCAGCGGCGGCTTTTCACTCAGCGGCTGGGAGCCTGAGCGCATGGCACAGCTCGAAAAGACACTCAAACAGTACGAAGGCATGACGGCGGACGGGCTCAGGCAAAATTACCGCTACTTTCTGGACGCCGTGATCCCCGTATGCGAAGAGTGCGGCGTCCGCATGGCCTGCCATCCGGACGACCCCGCCTGGCCGATTTTCGGCCTGCCCCGCATCGCCCATTCATCCGAAGACTTTGACAGGATCGTCGCCCTGCGCTTTAGCCCCGCCAACGCGCTGTGCCTGTGCACCGGCTCCCTGGGCAGCGACCCAAAGAACGACCTGCCCGCCATCATCCGCCGCTTCGGGCACATGGACCGCATCGCCGCGGTGCACGTGCGCAACGTGAAGTTCCTGGGCCCGCGCCGCTTCCGCGAAAGCGCGCACCTTTCCAAGGACGGCAGCTTCGATATGTACGAGATCATGCGCGCGGTGCACGAAGCCTGCCCGGACGTATGGATACGCCCCGATCACGGCCGCATGATCTGGGACGAAAAAGGGCGCCCCGGCTACGGCCTGTTCGACCGTGCGCTGGGCGCCGAATACCTGCTGGGACTGTGGGAGGCTCTGGAAAAAGCATAACGATCCGGAATGATCTGAGGACCATGTTCTGCCGGCAGAACAGTATTCTCCCGTAAAACACGGTCCTCTCTCTTTATGCAAATATCTTCCTGCCCTGCGCGTCCTCCGCGCCGCTCAGGCGTCGGAAGAAAGTGTTGGTCACGTCCCGCCATTCCCGGGCGTTCGCCAGCTGTCTGAGCATGCGTTCCCTTACCTCGGCCATGTCCTCCGGGGGCAGCGGGAGCGTAAGCAATTCTTCCGCCATTTCTTCCGCTTCCCGGTATCCGTCAAAGTGGTCGTCGTATATCCGCTGGATCAGGCTGCGGCCGTCCCGCATCCCATATCCGTAGCCGAGCCTGTGGAAAAACAGCAGCAGGTCGTCCGGGCACGTCTTTGGGTCGCCATATTCGTTTTTCATCTTTTCGGGATACTGGCCCACGTAATCCGTGCCGGAAAAAGTGCGGTCTATGCCCACCCCGTCCCTGTCAGCGCGGTTGTACGTGCCCCAGGCCTGAAACTCGTAACCCCAAGGATTCGGGCCGTAATGGGAATTGGGTGTCACCATCCAGCCAAGGCCCAGGTTGGAGGTATACTTTTCGTATATCCCGCGGCTGCGCATCAGCCATTTGACGAGGGTATCTTCCTGAGCCGTTTCCAGCGAATAAGTAAGGCGCGCCCACAAACGCGTGACCTGTTCGGGATCAGTATCCGGGTCCCAGGCGAAGCGCCCGAAGGCGAACAGGTTGAGCGCCGCGAAGGGGTGCCCCGTCCAGTTTGCGTCCCGCCCCAGATTGCTCACAGCGGTGAACGCCTTGACCCTGTCTTTCCCCACGGCGTCAAATACTTCGCGCCACATGGGCGGCATGGCGTAGATATCCGTCTGCTGCCCCGTGTATTCCTGGGCAAGCTGCACCTCCAGCGCCAGGCGCGTGCGCGGCATACCGAGCAGCAGCGGCGACACCGGCTCCCGCACCTGGAAGTCGAACGGGCCGTGCTTTACCTGCAGAACGACGTTTTCGTCAAAGCAGCCGTCCAGCGGCTTATACAGTTCATACGCCGCTTTTGCCCGGTCCGTTTTTGTATCGCGCCAGTCCTGCATGCAGTCGTACACGAAGGCGCGCCATATGAGGGTGCCCCCGAAAGGCGCGATCGCCCGCGCCAGCATGTTGGCGCCTTCCGCGTGCGTCCTTCCGTAGGCGTTGGGGCCGGGACGGTGCTCGCTGTCCGCCTTGACCATAAAGCCCGCAAAGTCCGGTATGGCCTTCCAGACGCTTTCGGCGCGGTCCCGCCACCAGCGCTGCGCGCCCTCGTCCAGGGGATCAGCCGTATCCAGACTGTACCTGAGGGGCATGGAAAAGTCCGCCGACAGCATCAGCCTGACCCCGAAGGGCCTGAGCAGGCCGGCAAACGCCGCCAGCTCCGGCAGCATGCCCAGCATCAGCTCCTGCGCGGGATAGTGCACGTTCACGTTGTTCAGGCACAGCACGTTGATCCCCGCGCTTGCCAGCATGCGCCCCAGCTGGCGTATGCGCCCGGGTTCATAACATAAGTGCCCGCCCTCGAACCATATGGAGCGCCCGGAGTAGCCCCTTTCCACGCTGCCGTCCATGTTGTCCCAGCAGGAGAGGACGCGCAGCGGATAATACGGCGTTTGGGTCTGTTCCGGCAGCTTACTTCCGACGGCGGACGCGAAAAGCAGCGCGTAGACGCCGTACAGCACGCCCGTCTCCCCGCCGCTTACGCACAGCAAACCGTCCTTCCGTTCGATCCGGTACGAATCGCCCATCTCCGGAATCACCTGTACGCTGGGCGTTTCGGACGGGCCGAAATACGCGTCCAGTTCGAACCGGGCGGCCTCAGAGGGGCTCGCAAGCGTTTCGGGCAGGGGCGCCGAAAGCGCCTTCAGCCAGGTCTTTCCAAACCGATGATCCTGTATGTCGAACATGCCTGTCTCCTGTAAGCGGATGCTTTTCTGTTTTCTGTATTATACAGGCCGCCGCCGCGATTTGCAATCCGGCTAAGCAGAAAAAGAAACGCCGCAGGCTCTAATCCGTTTACCAGCCTGCGCGCGTTTAATGTTATTTGGGGAGCCAAGCGGGCAGCCGCAGCTGCCCGCTTTTGTCGGGATGGACGTCTCCCCCTGTCTTCTTACAGCGCCGTGTACGCGCCGCCTTTGGCCTCCACGATCTGGCCGTTCACGCTGAGCCACACCGATGCGAAGGAAGGATTGTACACGTGCCTGAGGTCCGAGGTGAAGATCAGGCGGCGGAAGGCGTCCTCGTCCTCCGCGATCTGGATGTTGGTGGCGTACCAGATGTCGTCCCTGCCGCTCATCTTTTGGCAGAAGTCCCCGATCAGCTGCCAGTTCCCGTCGTTGTCGAACTCATAGGAGTGGCCCCACACGTACATCAGGTACAGGTACTGCTTTTTGAACAGGGCGTTGAACGCGTCGCCCAGCTCCAGCAGGTTCCGCTTGTGGTGGCAGGTGGGGTCCCAGGCCATGTAGTCCGTCGGCATGGCGAAGGTCTGGGTGCTGGCCACGGTCCGGGCGTAGCGTATGCCCGTATGAGGCAGAAGCGCCATGATCTCCGGGCTGAAGGAGCCGTTGGGGTACGCCAGGCCGCGTACGGGCAGGCCGGTCATCTCCTCCAGCAGCCGCCGGTCCTCCAGCACCTGCTGCACCACGCCCGGCGCGGGGCAGCGGGCGATGGTGGGATGGGTGTAGGTGTGGCAGGCCACCTCGTGGCCCCGGTACAGCGTGCGGGCCTCGTCCGCCTGGATGCGGTTATCATCGTTTGGGATGATGCCGCTGTTCAAGTTGAACGTGCCCTTCATGCCGGTCCGGTTGAATATCTCCACCAGGCGGCGGTCCTGGAGCTTGCCGTCGTTGTAGGAAAAGGTGAGGGCCTTGAACTTTCCGCCGGGAAAGCAATGGTATATCGTATTCATGAGGTTTCCTTTCTTCGGGAGCGTTTCGTTTAATAGAACAGGCTGCAGCCCGCCGCCTTGAAGCGCTCGATCAGGGCGCGCACGTCTTCTTCGCTGATGGAGAAGCGCGCGGCCAGGCAGGACACGCAGTAAAAAGAGTCGCATCCGCGGTTCACGAGCTTGCGGGTAATGGCGACCTCGTCGCTTTCAAGCTCCTTCCCGCAGGCGGCGCACCGGCTCACAGAGCCACGACCTCCGCCACCGACACCGCGCATTCCCGGGCGGGCAGGCGGAAACTGACCTACTCGCCGTACTCGCCTTCCAGCGGACCCAGCACGGGCGTAAAGCGGAAGCCCAGTCCGCTGGCCGCGGTCAGGCCGGCGTCGGAGAAGGTAAAGGTCATGTCCCTTTCCTTGTCGTCAAAGTTGAAGAAGCCCACGGCGTACTTGCCGCCGTCCAGGTGCCTGAACACCACCAGTTTCTTTTCGCGCTCGGGATCGTGCATAAAGTAGGGCTGGCGGCACTCGGGGTCCTGGTCGATGGCGATCAGGCCGTGGTTGGTGACCAGTTCGAGCATCTCCCTGTCGATGGTGCGTATGTCGCAGCCCAGCATCAGCGGCACGCCGCACATGCACCACAGGGCGAACTCGCTGCGGTAATCCGCCGCCGTGCAGCCCGCCGCGCCTACGTTGCCCTTGCCGTACATGCCCACGGTGAGCATGTCCATGTCGTTGAAGCACTGGGCGCCGTGGGCGTTGAGCCTGTTCATCTGGCTGATGGCGATCTTGCGGAAGGATTCCGGAGTATCGAAGATGTCGCCGGTAGAGCGGAACATGTGCGCGCCGGTGGAGCGTATCCAGCTCCATACATCGTCCACGCCCCAGTTGCAGGCGGAAAACAGGATGTCCCGGCCGCTGGCCCTGAGCGCCATGCCCATGCGGCGGTAGAGCAGCTCGCCCTTGAAGCCACGGGGGCAAAAGCAGAAATCGTACTTCAGAAAGTCCACGCCCCACTCCGCAAAGGTCTTCGCGTCCAGATATTCATGGTCGAAGGAGGCGGGATAGTCCGCGCAGGTGCGCTGGCCGGCGCAGGAGTACATGCCGAATTTGAGCCCTTTGGAGTGCACGTAGTCCGCCAGGGCCTTCATGCCATGGGGAAACTTTTCGGGGTCTGGCACGATGCGCCCGGTGGCCTTGTCGCGGGTCTTCAGGCTCCAGCAGTCGTCGATGACCACATACTGATAGCCCGCGTCCTTCAGCCCCAGGTCAATGAACGCATCGGCGCTTTCGCGCACCAGCGCGTCCGAGATGTCGTTTCCAAAGGTATTCCAGGTGTTCCAGCCCATCGGGGGAGTGTTTACCAGCATGGCGATCATCCTTTCCGTTTTCTGTTTCGGGCGGTGAGAGAACCGCATGGGTATTATATGCCAAAAGGCCGGCTTTGGCAAGACGGGCGCAAAGGTTTGCGCGCATCGCGGACTGATCCGGAAGGCGGTTTTGCTCCCGCTCCGTGAGCGTGTTAAATAATCCGTAAATGCTTTACCGCGCCCTCTTTTTGTGTATAATAGGTATGTATGCAGGGAAGGGGACGAAGGTCTCATGCGCCTTGAAAGCGAACCGGGGAGAGTGAAAGCCCGGCAAAGGCAAAGAGGTCTTCCATCGCCCCGGAGCACCGGGAGGAAAGGCTTAAGCCCGTAATGCCCGGCGGGAGGCCCGTTACAGCCTTGAGAGAGGGCGCCAAAAGCGCCAATATGGGTGGTACCGCGAGCCGTCGTCCCATGTACGGGACAGCGGCTTTTTGATTACCCCAGACAGTATGGAGGCAGCAGCAATGTTCAAAAAAGTCGATCCCTCGTTTGACTTTCTCACCCGCGAAAAGGAAGTTCTCGACTTCTGGAAGAAGAACGAGATCTTCCAGAAATCCATAGACCGCCGCGCCGGCTCGGACGTGTTCACGTTCTATGACGGCCCGCCCACCGCCAACGGCAAGCCCCACATCGGCCACATCGAGACCCGCGTGTTCAAGGACCTGTTCCCCCGCTACCGCACCATGAAGGGCATGCAGGTGCTGCGCAAGGCCGGCTGGGACACCCACGGCCTGCCGGTGGAGCTGGAGGTCGAAAAGATGCTGGGCCTGGACGGCAAGGAGCAGATCGAGGCCTACGGCATGGAGCCCTTCATCAAAAAGTGCAAGGAATCCGTGTGGAAGTACAAGGGCGAGTGGGAAAAAATGAGCGAACGCGTCGGCTACTGGGCCGACATGGACGACCCCTACATCACCTATGACAACAACTATATCGAGAGCGTATGGTGGAGCCTCAAGCAGATCGCCGACAAGGGCCTTCTGTACAAGGGCCACAAGATCGTTCCCTACTGCCCCCGCTGCGGCACGGCCCTGTCCTCCCACGAGGTGAGCCAGGGCTACAAGACCGTAAAGGAGCGCAGCGCCTTCGTGCGCTTCAGGGTGAAGGGCGAAGAGAACACCTGGCTGTACGCCTGGACCACCACGCCCTGGACGCTGCCCAGCAACGTGGCCCTGTGCGTAAATCCGGACGACGAATACGCCCGCTTCGATTTTGAAGGCCGCACCGTGATCATGGCGAAGGCCCGCATCGAAAGCGTGCTGGGCGAAGGCGCCGACGTCCAGAATATGACCCTGTGCACCGGCAGCGACCTGGTGGGCATGGAATACGAGCCGCTGTTTGATTTCCAGAAGGGCCTGGCGGAGAACGGCTGGCGCGTGGTGGCGGACCACTACGTCACCATGACGGACGGCACCGGCATCGTGCACATCGCCCCCGCCTTCGGCGAGGACGACGCCCGCGTGGGCCGCGACTGGAAGCTGCCGTTTCTGCAGCTGGTGAACACCAAGGGCGAGCTCACGGCGGAAACGCCCTGGGCGGGCATGTTCGTAAAGAAGGCCGATCCCCTGGTGCTCAAGGACCTGGACGAGCGCGGACTGCTGGTAAAAGCAGAGCTGTTCGAGCACGACTATCCCTTCTGCTGGAGATGCGACACGCCCCTGATCTACTACGCCCGCAGCGGCTGGTTCATCCGCATGACCGAGGTGCGCGACCAGCTGCTCAGGAGCAACGAGCGCGTAAACTGGATGCCGGACAACATCAAGGACGGCCGCATGGGCAACTTCCTGGAGGGCGTGATCGACTGGGCGCTGTCCCGCGAGCGCTACTGGGGAACGCCCCTGCCCGTGTGGACCTGCCAGTGCGGACACATGCACGTGGTGGGCTCCATCGCGGAGCTGAAAAAAATGAGCCGCAACTGCCCCGAGGACATCGAGCTGCACCGGCCCTACATCGACCAGGTGACGCTGGTATGCCCTGAGTGCGGCGGCGAGATGAAGCGCGTAAGCGAGGTCATCGACTGCTGGTACGATTCCGGCTCCATGCCCTTCGCCCAGTGGCACTATCCCTTCGAAAACAAGGAGATCTTCGAGCAGAACTGGCCCGCGGACTTCATCTCCGAAGCCATCGACCAGACCCGCGGCTGGTTCTATTCCCTCATGGCCATCTCCACCCTGCTGTTCGGCAAGGCGCCTTACGAAAACGTGCTGGTGCTGGGCCACGTGCAGGACGACCAGGGCCGCAAGATGTCCAAGCACATCGGCAACGTGGTCGATCCCTGGAGCGTGCTGGACAAACAGGGCGCAGACGCCGTGCGGTGGTATTTCTACGCCAACGGCGCGCCCTGGCTGCCCACCCGCTTTTCCGGCAGCCTGGTGAGCGAGATGCAGGGCAAGTTCATCGGCACTTTGTGGAACACCTACGCCTTCTTCGCCCTGTACGCCTCCATCGACGACTACCGTCCCGACCAAGTGAAGGCGAAAAAGGAAGACTTCACCATGATGGACAGGTGGGTGCTCAGCCGCCTGAACACCCTGGTGGACTATGTGGATAAAGGCCTGAACGAATACAAGGCCACCGAGACCAGCCGCGCCATCAGCCAGTTCGTGGACGAGCTCTCCAACTGGTACGTGCGCCTGAGCCGCGAGCGCTTCTGGGGCAAGGGCCTGGAGGGCTCCAAGCTGGCCGCTTTCGAAACGCTGTACACGGTGCTGGTGACCCTCACCAAGCTCCTGGCGCCCTTTATCCCCTTCATCACCGAAAACATGTACCAGAATCTGGTGGCCGGCAACATCCCCGGCGCGCCGGAATCCGTGCACCTCTGCGACTATCCCAAAGCCGACCTGAGCCTGGTGGACAAAGAGCTTGAAAAGGCCATGAGCGAGGTGGAAGACATCGTGACCCTGGGCCGCGCGGCCCGCAACGCCTCCTCCCTCAAGGTGCGCCAGCCCCTTTCCCGCTGCCTGGTAAAGGGCGCGCAGGTATCGGGCGAGCCGGAGCGCCTCATCATGAGCGAACTGAACGTGAAGAGCGTGGAGTTCGTGGATGACGCCACGGCCTTCATCACCTACCAGCTGAAGCCCCAGATGCGCACGCTGGGCAAAAAGTACGGACGCCTGCTGGGCGCCATCGGCGAGGCCCTCAAGACCATGGACGGCAACGAAGTGGTGGCCGGCTTCGAACGCGGCGAAAACCTGCGCTTTGAGGTAGCCGGCACGCCCGTGGAGCTGGAGAAGGACGACGTCTTGACCGCCCTCATCCAGAAGCCCGGCTTCGTGGCCCAGAGTGACGCCAGTTACACCGTGGTGCTGGACACGAACCTCACTGACGAACTGATCGCCGAGGGCTTTATCCGCGAGGTGATCAGCAAGGTGCAGACCATGCGCAAGGACGCCGGCTTCGAGGTAACGGACCGCATCCGCCTGACCTACCACACCGGCGACAGGCTTGCCGCGATCCTGGAAGCGGGCAAGGACAGCCTGATGAAGGCCGTGCTGGCGCTGGAATGCGAAAACGCTGTGCCCGAGGAAGGCGCCTATTCCCAGCAGCTGAACATCAACGGCGAAGCCGCCGTGCTGGGCGTAAAAGTGATCGGATAGGAGGATAAGATGTCCCTGTTTTCCCGGTTGAGAAACAGAAAAGCTGAAAGGCCCGAAGCATCCGCGCCGGAAACGCCGGAAATGCCGCTTGCCGCCGATGAGACGTTCGAGCCGGACGAGGTGACCTTTACGGCGCACTCGCGCTACGAGCGGGACTTTGACTTTACGGGCTTCTGGCACGATACCGCCGAGTCCGAACGCCGTCACCGCTGCCCCCCGCCCACGCCGGAAACGGTGCTGGCGGTGGAGGACGAGCTGGGCTACAAGCTGCCCTCCAGCTACATAGAGCTGATGCGGCTGCACAACGGCGGGCTGGTGAACCGCTGCCGCTACCGTGTGCCTGCACCCGCGGAAGGCTGCCCGGACACCATTTACATCACCGAGATTCTGGGCATCAGCACCGAGGTGCCCTATTCCCTGTGCGGGCGCTTCGGCAGCAGTTTCCTGATCGACAGCCGCAAGCACAAAAAAGACATCGGCGTAGCCATCTGCAACACCACCCTGCCGGGCCGGGCCCTGGTATTCCTGGATTACCGGGCCTGCGGGCGCACGGGCGAGCCATGCGTCACCTGGGCAGACGCCGTGGAAGGCACCGAGATCCATCTGGCCCACGACTTCGCCGAGTTCGTGCGCGGCCTGGAAGCCAACACCGTATCGCCCCAAGCCTGAACAGACCAAAGTCTGTTTATCTGAAAGCGGACAGCCGCAGCGCTTTCCGCTTTCGTATGTCCGAACATACCACAAAGGAGAAAACTATGGCAGAAAGAAAGCCGAACGCGCTGAGAAAGGTCGTCATCACCCCGGATTACACCGTGATGGCGGCGGGCAGCGTGCTGATCGAATGCGGGCAGACGCGGGTGCTGTGCACCGCGTCCGTCACGGAGGGCGTGCCGCCCTTCAAAAAGGGCACGGGCTCGGGCTGGCTCACGGCGGAATACGCCATGCTGCCCGGCTCCACCTCCCGGCGGAAGGAGCGCGACGGCCTCAAAAAGGACGGCCGCAGCGTGGAGATCCAGCGCCTGATCGGCCGCTCGCTGCGGGCGGCGGTGGACCTGACGAGGCTTGGAGAGAGAACGATCTATATCGACTGCGACGTGCTGCAGGCGGACGGCGGGACCCGCACGGCCTCCATCACGGGCGGCTTCGCGGCGCTGACGCTGGCCTGCCAGAAGCTGCTTGCCCAGGGCCTCATCACGGACAGCCCCGTGGTCAGGCAGGTGGCGGCGGTGAGCGTGGGCATCGTGGACGACACGCCCACCCTCGACCTGGAGTATGCCCAGGACTCCCGCGCCCAGGTGGACATGAACGTGGTGATGACCCGCGACGCAGTCGGCCGCATGGAATACGTGGAGGTGCAGGGCACGGGCGAAGGCCGCTCCTTTTCCCGGGAAGAACTGAACAAACTGCTGAACCTGGCCCAGAGCGGCATAAAGCAGCTGATGAAAAAGCAGCTTTCGGCACTGGGCGAGCGGGCGGAAGTGATCGGCAAAAAGCCGCGGCTTGCGGTGGCCACCCACAATTTCGGCAAGCTCCGCGAGATCCGGGCGCTGCTGGGCGACCGCTACGACATCGTTTCCGCCTCGCAGCTCGGCCAGACGGAGGACGCGGAGGAGACCGGCGAGACCTTTGCCGAAAACGCCCTCATCAAAGCCCGCGCGCTGATGGAAAAGACCCACTGCGCCACGCTGGCGGACGATTCCGGCCTGATGGTGGACGCGCTGGGCGGCCAGCCGGGCGTACGCTCCGCGCGCTGGGCCGGTGTGCACGGGGACGACGCGGCCAACAACCAGAAACTGCTTGAAGAGCTCAAAAACGTGCCCGCTCCGCGCACGGCCCGCTTCGTGAGCGCCGTGTGCCTGCTGCGGCCCGGCCGCGAACCTTTGATCTGCGAAGGCGCCTGCGAGGGCGAGATCACCTTCGAGCTGCGCGGCGAGGGCGGCTTTGGCTACGATCCGCTGTTTGCCTCCTATGATCTGGACGGCGCCACCTTCGGCGAAGCGCCGGACGCCGACAAGCAGCGCATCTCCCACCGCGCCAGGGCCATTGCCGCGCTGAAGGAGCTTCTGGAGGCCGGCAGGTGACGCGCCTGGGCGTGATGGCGGACAGCCACCGCAGCCGGACCAACATCCGCAGGGCGCTTTCGCTGATGGGCGACTGCGACTATATCATCCACCTGGGCGACCACGATACCGACATGGACGGCATGGGCGTAAGCGAGAGCCGGCTGTACACCGTGCCGGGCAACTGCGACCCGCTTTCGTTTTCGCCGGGGCTCCGGATTTGCGAGTGGGACGGGGTGCGCCTGATCATGACCCACGGCGACGCCTACGGCGTAAAGTACGGCCTTACCCGCCTTGCCCTCAAGGCGAGGGAGGCCGGCGCGCGCCTGGCGCTGTACGGCCACAGCCACCAGCAGCGGGCAGACGATGACGGGCAGATGCTGTGCCTGAACCCCGGCGCCCTCAAAAACGGCTGCTTTGCCGTGGTGACGCTGGACAACGGCCGCGTGACCTATGAAATGAAAACGCTTTCGGACGAGTGACAGGAGACATGCATGGGCATCAGGGACATTTGCGGAAAACTGTATTTCGGAGCGGCGGTATCCCCGTACGTGCTGAAGGATGAGCGCTGCAAAGCCATCCTGAAGGAGGAGTTCTCTTCCCTCACCTGCGAAAACGACATGAAGCCCGAGCGCCTGCTGGACCGGGACGCCACCCTGAAAGCCGGTGAAGAGAATCGGGCGCGCCTGAGCTTCGCCCGGGCGGAAGAAATCATCTCCTTTGCCGCGGCAAACGGCCAGCGCATGCGCGGGCACACGCTGGTGTGGCACAATCAGACGCCCCGCTGGTTTTTTGCCGAAGGCTGGCAGGACGCCCCGGACGCGCCCCTTGCTGACCGCGACACCATGCTGAAGCGCATGGAGAATTATATCCGGGACGTGATGGACTATATGCACCGTCAGCACCCCGGCCTCATCTACGCCTGGGACGTGCTCAACGAGTTCATCGAGCCGGACAACGGCCATGAGCACGGCTGCCGCACCCGCAAAAACCTGTGGTTCGACATATTTGGCGAAGAAGTGCCCTACCGGGCGTTCAGCTTCGCGCGCCGCTACGCCGCGCCGGGGGAAAAGCTGTTTTACAACGACTACAACGAATACGAGCAGCCCAAGCGCGATCTGATCAGCCGCATGCTCAGGCCGCTCATCGATAAAGGCCTGGTGGACGGCATGGGGCTTCAGAGCCACGTAGGCATGGAGCATCCCTCTTTCGAAAGCTACGAAGCATCCCTGAAGGCTTACGCCGATATGGGACTTTGCCTCGAAGTGACCGAACTGGACATGCGCCTTGCGGCCGCGGACGCCGCAAGCTTTCAAAAGCAGGCAGAGCGCTACGGCGCGCTGGTCCGCCTGATGCGCGCCTGCCCCGCCGTGGACAGCGTTACGCTGTGGGGCGTTACAGACGCCTTCACCTGGCTTTCCAGGCCGGATGCCCCCGCGTATCCGCTGCTGTTTGACCGGGAAGGAAACAAAAAGCTCGCCTACGATGCCGTCAGGGAGGCGCTGAAGATATGATCAAAGGCATACTGTTCGACTGCGGCGGCGTATTGATCCATCCCGCCTCCGGTGAGTGGCTCATGCCCGCCGGGCTTGAAAAGATCCTGGGCACGGAGCGCTTCGAGCCGGACCCCGAAAAGCTGAAAAGGGCGCTTGCCAGGCACCTGTACCTGATGGACGAAGGCCAGCTGATCACGGGGCTCGGGCACGAATACCGCATACGGCAGGAATTCACCCGCCGCATGGCGGAGGACCTGGGCGTGTCCCTCACGGACGGGCAGGCCGACGCCATCTGCCGCTACCTCACCTATGACGACAGCAAATACGCCCCGTATCCGGACACCGCCCGGGCGCTTGACCGCTTCGCGGACGAATATCGCATCGGCTTTCTGTCTAACGCCCTGCCCTCCATGATCCGCGCGCTGGTGAACCATGGCCTTACCGACCGGCTCAGCACCTTCACGGTATCCTGCATGATCGGCTGCCAGAAGCCGGACGAAGGCATTTACCGCCAGGCGCTTCGGGAGATCGGCCTGCCTCCGCCGGAGTGCGTGTTCGTGGAGGACCTGCACGAAAACCTGCGCACCGCCGGACGCCTGGGCGTACGCACCATACGCATGATGCGCGACCATTACGTCACCCATCCCGCACCGGACTTTGCCTGGAGCGGCGCCGCAGCCCGTGATCTGGGCGAAGTGTACGACCTGGTCCGGGCGCACAACGAAGGCCGGCTGGAGATCACCCCGTGCAGCGATTAGAGCGCCGCGCGCCCGCGCCCTGGGGCAAGGCCTGCGCGTTTACCGGCCACCGCCCCAACAAGTACCCCTACCTTTCCGACGAAATAAGCGCCCCTTACCGGGCGCTCGTTTCGCGTCTGCGCACAGAGGTGCAGGTGCTCATTCAGGATGGCTATACCCACTTCCTCTCCGGCGGCGCGCTGGGCGTGGACACGCTGGCGGCGCTTCTGATCCTGGACATGAAAGAGGAAAACCCGGATCTCACGCTGGAGATGGCAGTTCCCTGTCCGCAGCAGGCGGACAGATGGCCGGAGCCGGACAGGCGCACCCACGCGTTCCTGTGCGAAAGCGCAGACGTGCTCACGGTGATCAGCCCCTTCTACACCCCGTTCTGCCTGTTCGAGCGCAACCGCTTCCTGGTGTCCCGCTCGGACGCCCTGATCGCCGTGTACGACGGCACGCCCGGCGGCACGCGCATGACCCTTTCCTGCGCGCTGGACGAGAAAAAGCGCATCGTGATCGTAGAACCCTGACATCGGCAGGCATTGACAACGCCTGATGCGTGGAATACAATGTCACTTGTCAGACTGAATATCCGGCTTTGCGGCAGGAGGAATGCAAATGAGCAAGGAGCCAAGCCCCATTCTCCATATCAGCGGCATTCTCAGCGAAAAGGACTACAAAAAGGCCGTACGCGCGTCCGGCCTGCGCCGTTTTTGGATATACATGGTGATTTACCTGCTTATGATGGTGCTGATCCCGATGATCGTGACATTCAAAGACCTGTACCCTTGGCTGCGGGACGGTTATATCCCGTTTGACGCGTTTCTGGAGCGCATATTCAGGTCGGTCATAGACCGTGGAGCATGGATCATCGCCGTCGGTTTTATTGCGTTTTACGCCCTGTACCAGCTTTGGTTCAGGCCCGTCCGCGCCGGAAAACAGATGCGCGAGCTGGACCCGGAGGGAGCGCCTCTCGTTTACGACTTCTATGAAGACATGTTAGTTACGCATATCGACTCCCGGTCGGGGGAGAATACCGTCCGGATGCATTACACCGACGTTCAGCGAAAGATCAAGGAGACCAAATACGTTTTTACCCTCTCCACCGGCCAGAAAAACAGGACCGGCCTGTTCAAGGCGATCATGACGCCGGAAGAGGAAAAGAACGTCCGGGAACTGCTGAAGGAGCGCTGCCCCCAGCGCAGGCGGCGTTCATGACTGTCTGAAAAAACAGAAACACAAAAGACCGGTTTTCCCCGCCCCTTGGCGGTATATAAGACACCATCCCCGACGTGCGCTGTCAGGGATGGTCTTCTTTTTGGCCTTCCTCAAACTCCCGGGCGTGCTTCCGGAAGAAATCGTAGTATATCCTGGGATTTTTCAGCTGCGTCCAGCTGTCGGCCGTCCTCGAGCCGTCGTCCAGGTCGACGATCCTGGCACCGGGCAGCGCCAGCAGAAACGGCGAGTGGGTGCTGATCACCAGCTGGTTACCGCAGTAGCGGGCGCACTCAGCCAGAAAATCCGCCAGGATCAGCTGGTTTTCCGGGCTCAGGCTGTTTTCAGGCTCGTCCAGCAGGCACAGGGTGTCGGGATCGATCTTGTTCTGAAAGTACATCAGAGCGCTTTCCCCGTTGGAGCGCTCCCGAAGGCTCTTGCCGGATTCGCCCTCCACGAACCGGCTCAGGGTCTTGCTGCGGGCCCTGTTGATGCGGCGCAGATGATCCAGGTCGTCCAGGGATCTCAGTTGGAACTTTTCCTTTTTCAGTTCAAAATAATCGTCCGCCAGCTCTTCGCGCCTGCGGTCGATCCCCTCGTTTACGGAGCGGATGTCCAGCATCATGTCGAAGACCTCGTCGCTGGCGATGATGCGGCTGCCCTGCGGGACGGTTTCGTCCAGCGAAAACGAGCATCTGTCCACGAAATTCTCAAAGAAGCGGGAGCGGTTGCAGGCGCTGCTGCGGTGCAGGCGCAGCTTTTCGGCGATCACGTTGAGCACCGTGCTCTTGCCGCTGCCGTTTCCGCCGTAGAGGATCGTCACCGGGCGGAAAAAGATCTCGTTCAGGCCCGCCTTCGGCAAAACGCCGTAGGGATATACGGACTGGTCGTAAGTGGTCTTCAGCCCAAACAGAAAGTCGGATTCCCGTTCCTCTCCCGGAAAATAAAACGCGCTCAGGTACAGCATGCGTCACGCCTTGCGCCCGATGCGGCTCATATACTCCTTGCGCAGGATGGAGTACAGGTCCACGTCCACATATCTGCCCTTGTTGTACAGGCGGCTGCGCAGGGTGCCTTCCTTCGTCATGCCGCATTTGCGCATCACCGCGCCGGAAGCGCCGTTGTCGGTCTCGTGCTGGGCCTCCACCCGGTTGATGCCCAGCTCCCGGAACGTATAATCCAGCACGGCGTTCAGGGCCTGGGTCATGTAGCCCCGGTTCCAGCACCTGCGGGCCAGAGAATAGCCCACCTCGCATGCGCTGTTGTCTTTCTGATACCACATATAGCCTATGGTGCCCACCACCTTGCCGGTGGATTTTTCCACGATGCACCAGGAAGAAGGCTCGCCCGCCCGGTATTTGCGCAGCATGTAGCGCAGATAGCTCTTGGTGTCGCTCACGGAGGTGTGGGCGTCCCACAGCACGTGCTTTGCCACCAGGGGGTCGCGGGAGTACTCATACATGTCCTGCGCGTCGCGCATCTCCATCCTGCGCAGCAGCAGGCTTTCGGTCTCCAGCTCGGGCATCGTATCGAAGGGACTCGCTTCAAACATGGATATACTTACCTTCTTATCCGGCGTATTGCTTACATATAAACATTCAAGCCCTCGGCGTCGTCGGGGTCTTCGCGGGTGGCGTTCACGTATTCTCCGGGCAGCAGGCAGCCGAAATATCCGGCGGAGGGCACGCACACCCCCAGCGCCGCCGCCCGGCCCACGTTGGCGATGCGGCCCTGCGCCGCCAGAAGCTGCGTGCGGGGCAGGTCTTCAAAATGCGTGCCCGGACGCAGCACGGCGGTATCCCATACGGTGAGGCTTTCTCCGTCCTTCAGAAGCGTGGTGCGGATCATCAGGCCGCCGGAAGAAGGGATCTCCATCGTGCACCTGCCCACCGTACCCGGGCAGGCGGCGGCAAACAGCGTGCGGCTGGTCTCATTTCCGCTCTCGTCGTAGCCGGCCACGCACACGGTGAGCGGGCGGCTGATCTCTTCGTCTGATACAAAGCACACCTCGCAGGAGAATATGCCGTCCTCCGGAATGCTGCCGGGCAGGCGCACGAAGGCCAGCTGGCTCTGCCAGGCGGAAACCAGGGCGTACAGCGCGGGGCGCAGATGCCTGTCGTCATCCATGAGCGCGCAGGAAGCGGGCGATTCAAGCCCTTCGTCCGCGCCGCCGATCACAAAAGGCAGGCCCCTGAGACGCGCGTCCAGCGCCCGCAGGCGCAGGTCCTCCGCCTGGCGGTACCGGCTCTGCGCCGTGACCTGGCGCACCTCTCCGGAGGGCACCTCTTTCAGGGTCTCGTCCAGGCAGTCCCGCCTGCTGTCCGTGAGCGCCCAGAGGGCGTTATCGTCCAGGGCGCTTTCGCTGCCGGCCAGCGCCATCAGCTTGTCATAGGGTAGCAGGGCGTCCAGTGCGTTTATCGGCACGACGCCTTCCAGCGTGCGGCTTTCCAGGCCGTGGCGCGCGGCGAGCCGGCGGTGGGCCGCCGTGGGCTCTTCCCCGTCCGTAAAAGCCGCGTTGGCGCCCGCGGTCTCCCCCAGGCCCATCATGGCCTCCGTGCGGCCCACGAAGCCCCGGGGAACGGTGCCTTCCTCCGGCAGGAAAAGGTCGAGTCCGATTTCGTCGCTCTCCTCGCCGTCCGCCTTTACGCTCACGGTAAGGGCGTTGGTTTCGCCCCTTTGGAGCTTGCCCGCAAACAGCTGCCTCGCCACAGGCGTGTAGCCCGCCAACAGATCTTCTTTATAGTGCGCCTTGCTTTCGCCAAGGCTGTTCCGAAGGGTGAACGTCCACTCGCAGCGGGCGTCCTTTACAAGGCTCATGGCCGTAAAGACCTTCGCGCCGCCGGCGTCTTCATCGAAAGAAGCCTCCTGCACGGCCGCCGGGCCGGTCAGGCGGTAGCTGAGCATGCCGTCAAAACCCCATACAGGCCGGATCTTTCCGCTTTTGTCGGGATCGAAGCACAGCTCGATCCGGTTGGGCTCCTTCAAAAGAGCGGTCACCTCAAACTCCGCGCCGTCGCCGTCGCCTTCTGCGGCGCAGGCGCCGTTCACCAGCGCGCGCCAGGAGCCGCGCATGCCGCTTAGGCGCAGAAAGGCCCGCTTTTCGGGCGAAGGCAGCGTGAACTCCGATTTGTACCGCCAGGTGCGCCTGTATATCCACTCCGAAAACGTATGTTCTTCATAGGACGCGCCGGTGGGGATCGCGCCCGCTTCCGAAAGCGCTTCCTCCACGTTCTGCGGGGCGTCCAGGCGCAAAGGCTTGTGTATGCCGTCGCTCAGGTACCAGTCGCACAGCACTCTTCTGTACATATTTCAGTCTCCGTTTACGATATGGTCGGCCAAAAGCAGCCCCGCCACGGTCTTGCCGTCGCGTATCTCCCCCGAGCGCGCCATACGCACGGCCTCGGCCAGCGGCAGCTTTTTCACGTCGATGAACTCGTCGTCGTCAAATTCCGTTTCCCCATTTTTGAGCCCCTGCGCCAGGTACACGCTGATCATTTCACTGCTGAAGCCCGGCGTGGTGTACAGGTCGGTCAGGTGCGTCCACTTATCCGCGGTGAAGCCGGTTTCTTCCCTCAGTTCGCGCTTGGCGGCCTGAAGCCGGTCTTCGCCCGCATAGTCCAGCTTGCCCGCCGGGATCTCGGTGAGCAGATCGCCGATGGGCGCGCGGTACTGCGTGACCAGATACACGTTTTTGTCCTCGTCCACCGGCACCACCGCGCTGGCGCCCCGGTGCAGCACCACTTCGCGGAAGGCTTCGTTTCCGCCGGGCAGAGACACCGTCCATTTCTGAACGTCCAGTATCCGGCCTTCGAAGATCTTTTCCTTTGAGACCACCGTCTCCCGCAGTTCTTCCGGCTTCATCCGCCTCACCCCGCCTGTTTTCGGATTATAGATTCTTGTTTTCGGCGCGCTTTCCTGCATGCCGCTTTTCTTTTATGATATTTTATCCAAAAACTGTTGAAATCTGATATGGACTGTGTTTTAATATTGGAAAATCGACCGGGAGGTAATGACTATGTTCGGACGCAGACCGGACGGGCGCCGTCTTGACGATATCGACCCCATCGTAACGGTGATGCCCTACATTATGCCCACGCGCAACGACGCCTGCAACCTGGTTACGGAATATGTGGATTACGAGCCCATCGCGGATTACATCCGCCGTCGCTCCAAGGCAGGCGGCAAGGTGTCCTTCATGGGCCTGCTGATCGCGGCGTACGTGCGCGTGGTGAGCCAGTATCCGGAAATGAACCGTTTCATCTCCAACCGCCAGGTGTTCGCGCGCAACCAGATTCTGGTCTCCCTCACGGTGCTGAGAAACGCCAAAAACAAAGAGAACCTGGACGAAGCCCTGATCAAAATGAACTTTAAGCCCGATGCCACCATCGACGAGGTGACCGAGCAGATCGAGCGCGAAACGAAAGAAGCCACAGACGCGGACGCGGACAACGGCACCGTGGATTTCGCCACCAAGCTCGTAAAGTTCCGCCTTTTGGTGATCTGGGTAGTGGCGCTGGCCCGGTTTTTGGACCGCTACGGCCTGATGCCCTCCTTCATCTACAAGGTGAGCCCGTTCCACTGCAGCATGTTCATCACCAACATGGCCTCCATCGGCATGCCTTCCCTGTACCACCACCTGTACAACTTCGGCAACACCAGCGCCTTCCTGGCCCTGGGCAAGTTTGAAAAGCAGGTCATGCTCACCCGGGAAGGCCCAAAGACCAAGACCGTGATCCCCATCGGCGTGACCACGGACGAACGCATCTGCGGCGGCGCTTCCTACGCCCGGGCCTTCGCATACTTCAAGAACCTGCTGCTGGACCCCTCCCAGCTGGAAAAGCGTCCGGACAAAATCGTAACAGAAACCGCATATAAAAATTAGCCCAAAAAACGCATACCCGCAACGCACCGCTCAAAGAGCGGTGCTATAATTTCTTATCTTTTTGAAAGGCAAACACGCCCGATCACATAAGGAGGAAACAGATATGGCGGAAATCAGACGTCCCGATAACATGGAGCGCATCACCACACCCGAACTGGCACAGGCCTTCATCGACGAGCAGATCGCCCTGGCACGCAGGCAGATCGGCAGCAACAAAGTGCTTCTGGCTCTGTCCGGCGGCGTGGATTCCTCCGTCGTGGCGGCCCTGCTCATCAAAGCCGTGGGCAAGCAGCTGGTTTGCGTGCACGTGAACCACGGCCTGCTGCGCAAGGGCGAACCCGAACAGGTGATCGAAGTGTTCCGCGGCCAGATGGACGCGAACCTCATCTACGTGGACGCCACCGACCGCTTCCTGGACAAGCTGTCGGGCGTCACCGACCCGGAGCAGAAGCGAAACATCATCGGCGGCGAGTTCATCGATGTCTTTGCCGAAGAGGCCCGCAAGCTGGACGGCATCGCCTTCCTGGCCCAGGGCACGATCTGGCCGGACATCCTGGAGAGCGAAGCCGGCATCAAGGCCCATCACAACGCCGGTGGGCTGCCGGAGGACATCAAAGACCGGTTCGAGCTGGTGGAGCCCGTGCGCATCCTGTTCAAAGACGAAGTGCGCATGGTGGGCAAGCAGCTGGGCCTGCCGGACAACATGGTGTACCGCCAGCCCTTCCCCGGCCCGGGCCTGGGCGTGCGCTGCCCCGGCGCCATTACCCGCGATCGCCTGAACCTAGTGCGCGAAAGCGACGCCATCCTGCGGGAGGAGTTCAAAAACGCCGGCCTCGAAGGCAAGGTATGGCAGTACTTCACCATCGTGCCGGACTTTAAATCCACCGGCGTGCGCAACGGCGCCCGCTGCTGGGAATACCCCGTGGTCGTCCGCGCGGTGAACACCCGCGACGCCATGACCGCCGTCGTCCCGGAACTTGACTGGGCCCTTCTGCAGAAGATCACTCAGCGCATCGTGAACGAAGTCCCCGGCGTGAACCGCGTGCTTCTGGACATGTCCCCCAAGCCCGTGGCGACGATCGAGTGGGAATAAATCCCCGGTATTTTTGAGATGAAAAAGCCCGAAAAGCCTGAATTTTCAAGGTTTTTCGGGCTTTGATTATTGCGGAACGGTATTGACTTTGCGGAACATATGCGGTATTCTTGATTTACGATCAGTTATAGAAATTTGAATTTTTCCAAGAGACAGAAAGCATGAATATGATGGAGGTACCATGTTAAAAGATTACGAAATGAATAAGCCTGTTCTTGAAACAGACAGACTGATTATCAGAACTCTTAACGAAGCAGATGTACCGGATTTGAAAGAATGGCTGGGCAGAGATGAAATTTATACCTATTGGGGACGAAAGGCCAGTCAAGGTGAGAAGAATCCAGAATTGATGTTTATTGACCCTCGTCCTTGGGTGAAAAGAAAGCCTTCTCCTGATTTTGATTGGGGAATCGTATTGAAAGAAACCAATAAAGTGATCGGTATGATTGCAGTATTTGATATACAGAATTCGAGGATGGGTGATATAGGGTACCGTATTCATCCTGAATACTGGAATATGGGAATTACTACAGAAGCACTGAAGGAAGTAGTAAAGTTCGTTTTTGAAAACACTGAAATTGAACGGCTGAATGGGCGTGCCGATGTAAGGAACATTGCTTCGAATAAGGTACTGCAGCGGTGTGGGTTCATAAAAGAAGGGACAATCCGACAAGGCAAAATGGTTTCGGTCTATTGTGACTATAACATTTACGGTATGCTTAGAGAGGATTATGGCAACTGTTCATTATACTGCCAGTCTTAAAAAGAAATGATAGGCTATGGCGGCAATAAACAGTATTCGTATATCCAAGGATTGCCGTCATTTGTGCAATCCGGCCAATCGTTTTTGCAACACTTTATAAGTTGCTGTGAAAAACCTCTAAAGCAGCAAAAGATGCAGCTGCGTGGGCGGTGTGAAATTCTTTCTGTAAATAGCGGTCTTCTGTGATATGATCGAGATTGGTCGGGGCCGAATGGCAGAATCTGCCGTTCGGCTCTTGGTAATTGTTCTACCAGAAACAGACAGATTTGTCAAGGGTGCCCGCTGAGCGGGCATTCATTTTACCCTTGACGGAGCTGGCGGTT
>JAFZPV010000034.1 GCA_017552535.1 Clostridia bacterium | reverse complement strand
TTGAACAGCTTCGTGGACAAGGGCCTGATCGAAAGGCTGAAGGGGGTCCGGGACGCGGATTTCGTGCGCTGCAGTTATACGGACGCCATCCGTATCCTGAAGGAGTCGGGCGAGGCGTTCGAGTATCCCATCGACTGGGGCAGCGACCTTCAGACTGAGCATGAGCGCTATCTGACCGAGAAGCACTTCGGCAAGCCGGTGTTTGTCACCGACTGGCCCAAGGAGATCAAGGCCTTCTACATGCGCATGAACGAGGACGGCAAGACCGTGGCGGCGGCAGACCTGCTGGTGCCCGGCATCGGCGAACTGTGCGGCGGCAGCCAGAGGGAAGAAAGGCTGGACGTGCTCACCAGGCGCATCGAGGAGCTGGGCATGAAGCCGGAAGACTACTGGTGGTACCTGGAACTGCGCAAGTACGGCAGCGTGAAGCATTCGGGCTTCGGCATGGGCTTTGAGCGCATGGTGATGTACCTCACGGGCGTTGCCAACATCCGCGACGTGCTGCCCTTCCCGCGCACCACGCGGTTTGCTGAATTCTAAACACAATCCCAACAGGAAAGACACACGCGGGGCTTGACCGAAAGCCCCGCGTATATTATACTTACCCAGCCTTGAGGCAGACAGTTCGAAACCATCCTGTCTATAAACAAAACTAAGGAGGAGCACGGGCCGGAACGCATCGCCGCGCCCGTCAGCAATGTCATGAAGATGAATCACACTGCCCGCTACATCACCCGCGCCGCGGTCATCGCGGCGGTCTACGCGCTTCTGACCCGCCTGATCTGGGCGTTCGGGTCCGGGGCGATCCAGCTGAGGATCTCGGAGGCCATGTGCGTGCTTCCCCTGATCTTTCCGGAGGCGGTGCCCGGCCTGTTCGTGGGCTGCCTGGTGGCCAACATCATCGGCGGCGGCCACATCCTGGACATCATTTTCGGTTCCCTGGCTACGCTCCTGGCGGCGTATCTCACCATGAAGACCGGCTATAAGCTGCCCGAGGTGAAGAGTCCCAGGTATTGGCTGGCCGTCAGCTTCCCCGTGATATGCAACATGCTCATCACCGGTACGGTGGTATGGTACGCCTACGGCTTTTCCGGCTTCGGCATCAGCGAGAGCCACGCCTGGAACTTCCTGCCCGTCACCATGCTCACGGTGGGCGCGGGCGAACTGATCTCGGTGTTCGTGCTGGGCACGCTTCTGTACTGCGCGCTCAAAAAGATGCCCAAAGACATACTGGAATAAACCACAGCAAAAAACCCGCGCTTCCGCCGCATGACGGAAGCGTGGGTTTTTATGCGGAGATCTATCTCTTTTTCTGTTTATTCAGGCGGGCGGCGCGGCGGCTGATGTAAATGTTGCGCACGATCACCACCCATACGAAATACGCTCCGGCGAGAATCAGCGCGTATTTGCCGTATCTGCGGTTGATGAAGAAGAAAACAAGGCCCAGCACCGGCGCGACGATGGCCGCGGCCAGCTGCAGGAAATAGCGCTTTTCCCGCTTGTTCCACTGGGAGGGGTCTTTGAAGCTCCAGCCCAGATACTCGCCCTTCGTCATCACGCCGCCGATCACCTCCGGCGCCTCCGGCTTTTCGGCCTCCCCGTTCAGCACGGCAAGCTCGCCGAGCATCTCTTCCATGTCGGACGCCACGTCTTCGTCCTGTACGGAATAGCCGCAGGCGTTCGGCCTGTCGGTCTGGTAGACGTATACGATCATCCACTCCGTGCGGATGGGTTCGGGGGAAGGGCTGAAGGGGTCCTTCAGGATGGGCTCGCCGTTTCTGACGAGCTCGCAGCGCACGCTGCAGCGGTAGCCGGGCTTTACCGGCGGGCGCTCGGGGAGCCGGTCGTTCCAGATGAGGCTCAGGCGCGTCTGGGCGCCGTAGGTCGCGAGCTTTTCGTCAAATTCCTTCACGAAGGCGGCGAATTCGGCGAAGGCATTTTCCTCCCGGGCCGCCAGGGCTTCCGGGGAGAGGTCGGTCAGTATGACGCTCATATAGGTCCCTCCTTTACGCCGGGTCGTCTTCGTCCAGCTCGGCCAGGGCGAAGCTGTTGCCCTTCATGACGAAGGCGCCGCCCGGAACCGTTTCGGGCTCAAAATCGTGGGTTTCATCCACGCGGCGCAGCGTGATGCGTCCCGGCGCGCGCCCGCCCGAAAACAGCTCGACGCGGGCGTCCGGGGGCGGGCAGGCGTTCAGGCCGGCGTCGTCGTTATAGTACGCAATGTAGATGAAAAGCTTTCCGTCATCTGACCTGGCGGCTGTGCACCACAGGTCTTTTCCGGCCTCGCAGCAGACCTGCGTGCCTGCCCGGTACAGCTCGTTCCAGCCGTACAGGGTCCAGTACCCCTTGAGCGCATCCACTTTCCGGGCCGCCGCGTGGACCTTCATGGGCCTGGGCGTGAACAGGTTGTTCCAGTCCGGAAACAGCATCTGCGCGTCGTAGAACATCAGCTTGTCCGTTTTCGTCTGCTGCACCGCGCTGATCACGGCGGCCATGAAAGCGGCGGCAAACGCATTGTGGTGCAGGTCCATGCTGGGCTTCACGTCGTTCCAGTCCACCATGTAGTTCCACTCGTCGTATATGCTCTCCGCATTGCAAAAGCCGTACCTGTCCATCAGCTCCCGGGCCTTCAGGGCGTTGTCCCGGGCCTGCAAAGGCGTATGGCAGTAGCCGTGCCAGGAAACGAAATCCAGCGGTACGGCGTGATCGCGGGCATAGGCCAGGAAGGGTTCGAACATTTTGGACCAGGGCGAGGTGAGGGCCAGGCCGCCCACCAGGATGTCAGGATGCTCGCGCTTGAGCAGGCAGGCCGTGGTGCGGTACAGGTCGAAGATCTCCTCCTGCGTGCCCGTCCAGCACTGGGGGATATCCGGCTCGTTCCAAATCTCCCAGTAGCGGATGTCCCAATGATGGCCGTTCGCCCAGCCCTCGTTGTAATGGGCGACGATGTGGGAGCAGATGCGCGCGAACTTGCCATAGTCCCGGGGCGGATGGATGTGGCGCTTGATGGGCTGGTGCTCGATGGCGGAGCCCAGGCGGTAAAAAGGCCGGGTGCCCGCCTTAAGCATCAGGCGCAGGTACTCGTCCGTCAGCGTGAAATTGTAGGAGGCCGGATCGTTTTCGTCGGCGTCAAAGAAGGGAAAGATGCAGTGCACGTCCACGAATTCGCCTGAGCCGAAGGGATACTCGATGTCGTGGGTGCGGCCAAAGGGGATGCCCGCGGCGCGGAAAAGCTCCGTGGCGTCAAAGGTGAAGTGGCTGCTCACGGGGCCGCCGCCCACCCCGTGCAGAGGCCGGACGGGCCCAAGGACCTTATCCGGAAAGACCGAGACCGTTTTGGTTTGCATATGCACCCTCCTCTCAGCTGCCGGCGGGGACCGACTTCAGCTCGATCAAAACCAACTCCGGTCGGTTATTGAAGCGCAGCGGAAAATTGCTGTTGCCGATGCCGCGGCTCAGATACATGGCGGTGCCGCCCTCAAAATACAAGCCCGCGTCGTATTTGGGAAACAGGCCCTGTCCCGGCGAGAACAGCCCGCCGATCAGCGGCAGGCGCACCTGGCCGCCGTGGGCGTGGCCGCACAAAACCAGCTCGCAGGACGCCTGAGCGTATTCGTCCATCAGCTCCGGGCGGTGGCTGAGCACCAGGGTGAACATATCGTCCCGGGCAAAGAGCCTGAGGGTGTTTGTCACTTCCTGCCGGCGTTCGGGAATGGAACCGGGGATAAAGCCCAGGTCTTTCAGCCCGATCAGCTGTATGTCTGTACCGCCCCGCGAAATGGCAGCGGCCTGATCTTCAAGCACCTGCACGCCCAGCGCCCGCATGCGGCGGGTGAGGGAGTGATAATCGTCCCAGCTCAGCGCAGCCTCGTGGTTTCCGCTGACGTAATACACAGGCGCAATCGAAACAAGGCCCTCCACGGTCTTCAGCGTGAGCTCCGGGTCGGGTCGGTTGGAATCGATCATGTCGCCGGTCAGCACGATGATGTCCGGCTTTGCCGCGCGCGCCTGCGCGATCAGGCGGGCGTTGTCCTGCCCGATGCGCGCGTCGTGCAGGTCGGAGACCTGCAGGATGCGGAAGCCGCCAAAGGCCGCCGGAAGGAGCGGGCTTTCGAACACCGCCCGCGTGGTGACGAGCGCGGTGTTGCCCCACAGCGTCCACAGGGCGAGCAGGCCCAGGAGCAGAAGCCATAACACGGGCCGCAGGCGCCTGCGCCTTCTGAGCTGCCTGCGCCTGCGCTTTGTGGTACCCATCCCGCCTGATTATAGGAGACCGGCCACGTTTTCGGCGCGGTAGCCCAGCTCTTTCCTGAGCTCCTCCTGCTCGGGCAGGGTGGAGCACATCACGGGCAGGCGGCCTTCCACGTACGCACCCCGGCAGGACGCGGGGATGAGGGCGGTGGAGAAGGGCTCCAGCTCCATCTCTCCGCCTTCCCAACCGACTTTGCAGGGACCGGCGGGCGTGATGAAGGCCATATACCGGAAGGACAGGGGCATCCTTCCGCACACGTTCAGCCGCATGAGGGCGAAGTTCTCGTCGCACACGTAATGGGTGCGGCTGCCGCCTTCGCACAGGATCGTGGCGCCCGCCACCTTGTCAAGATGCAGGCCGGGCCGGGTCACGTCCAGCGCCTTCTGTGTATGCAGCTCGCGGGGCTTGCCGTCCTTGCCCACGCGGCCCCAGTCCCAGAAGCGGTAGGTGGCGTCGGAGGACTGCTGGATCTCGTACACCATCACGCCGCCGCCCAGGGCGTGCACGCAGCCGTGGGGGATATAGTACACCTCGCCGGGACGGGGATACACCCAGTTCAGCGCCTCCTCGAACCGGCCCTGCTTTACGATCTCGTCCAGCGGCTCGTCCGTGGGCTTCAGGCCGTAGGCGATGCGGCTGCCGGGCTCCGCCGAGAGCACCATCCAGGCTTCGGTCTTGCCGAGCTTGCCGTCGTGCACGGAAGCGTATTCGTCGCCCGGATGCACCTGCACCGAAAGTGTTTCTCTGGCGTCCAGCAGCTTAAGCAGCAGGGGGAAGGGCTTTTTGTCCGTGCCGGTCAGGCCTTCGTAGTCGGCCTCGAGCGCGTCCGTAAGCGTCCGGCCCGCGAACTGTCCGTTCAGGATCACGCTCTCCAGATCCTTGAGGGCGCTCACCTCCAGGCTCTCGCCCACGCGGTCTTCGGGCGCGTCCTTGCCGAACAGGAGCCTGAGATTGTCGCCGCCCCAGGGCGTGGACTCGCCGTAGCGGTACTTTGGCCCCATCTTCATGATATCCATCGCGAAACCTCCTCGGTCAGTTTTCGTATATTTCCGGCTTGAGCACGCCGATGTCCGGGAAATTCCGGTACGCCTGGGCATAGTCCAGGCCGTAGCCCACCACGAAGGCGTCGGGCACCTCAAAGCCCGTGTAATCCGGCTGCACGTCGGAAACGCGGCGGGAGGGCTTGTCCAGCAGGGTGCATACAGTGAGGCTCTTTACGCCCTTGTTCAGCATGTCTGCCTTGATGTAGGCGATGGTGCGGCCCGAATCGATGATGTCCTCCACCAGGATCACGTGGCGGTCCCTGATCTTTTCGTCCAGCGCGCCAACGACCTTCACTTCGCCGCTGGATACCGTGGCGGAGCCGTAGGAGGAAGCGGTCATGAACTCGATCTCCAGGGGCATGTCCACGCTGCGGATGAGGTCTGAAAAGAACACCACCGAGCCTTTGAGTATACATACCATCAGGGGCTTTTTGCCCTCAAAGTCCCGGCGGATGCACTCTCCCAGCTTCTTCACCCTTTGGGCGATCTGCTCCCTGCTCAGCAGGATATAGGCCATGTCTTCGCGCATAATGTATTACTCCCCTCGATGGTATTTGATGGTGAGCTTCATCGCCTCTTCGCCTGGTGAAAGGCGGGCGCTTTCGCTGATGCCTTCACCTGGCACCCAGAGGATCTCGCTGCCTTTGGCGATCAGGGGCAGGCGCTCCCTGAGCGGAAGAGGATATTTCCGGTCGGTCAGGTAATCCCCCAGGCTCTTGCGTTTTCCGCCCATGCCGAAGGGGCGGATAAAATCGCCGTCCCGGCGCAGACGCAGGCATGCGCCCCGCAGGGCCGATAACGAAAGCGCCTGGGTGTAAAACTCGTGCCGGATGGGCTCGCAGGGACAGCTTTCCGCCGTGAGCGTGCACACGCCTTCAAGCACGGTGACGCCGGGCATAAGGATTCCGGCAGGCTCAGGCGCGCTGAGAGGCGGCAGGATGAACAGGGTATCGCAGTCGCCCCAGGCGCGGTAACCGTTTCCGAGATCCGTGTACGCGTACCGGTTTTTGCTTTCCAGCGCGCGCTGCACGGCGTCATAGTCCGCGTCGGGATATACGCGCTTTACCGCCCGCCGCTTGAGGGCCGTGTCCCAGTATATGTCGATCATGCCGATGCCGGCCCGCCGGGCAAGCAGTTTCGTTCCCAGAAAGTCCGCATAGCCCTCCAGGCAGCGGTCGTCCTCGCCCGCCGTGTCCGCGAAGCGGCACAGCGCCTCCTCGAAGCCGGGATAAATGTCCTTCAGCACCGGAAACACATTCAGCCGCAGGGCGTTGCGGGGATTGTCCGCCACGAGGTTGCTTTCGTCCTCCCGCCAGCTCTGGCCGATCGAAATGAGGTATTCCCGCAGCGTTTCGGGGCCAAAACCCAGAAGCGGGCGCACGATGCGGCCGCTTTTTGCCGGCATGGCCGCCGCGCCTGCAAGGCCGCTGCCCCGAAGGAGGTGCATCATCACCGTTTCCGCCCGGTCCCGCCGGTGGTGGGCCAGGGCGATAAAGTCCGCGCCCAGGCGCCTGCGTTCTTCTTCCAGAAACGCGAGCCGCAGTTCCCGGGCGCAGCTTTCCAGGCCCATGTGCCTTTTTGCGGCTTCTTCGGGCACGTTTGCCCGTTTGACGCAAAGGGGCACGCCGAGGCGGCTGCACAGCCCGGTCACGAACTCCATGTCCTGAAGGGAGGCTTCTCCGCGTATGCCGTGCTCGAAGTGCGCGGCATACAGCGCAAGGGCGCCTTTGTCCCTCTCTTCCGCCAGCAAGCATAACAGCGCCACGCTGTCCGCACCGCCGCTCACGGCGCACAGCACCGTTTTGCCCTTCAGACCGAGGCCGTCCAGGTCGATGAGGGGCCTGTGCCCGGCGTTTGGCCGCGTTTTGTCCATCACGCCTTTATTCGTCCGCGCCGGGGCAGCGCACCGTGCGGCGCTTTTCCACCGCGCCCATGAAGGAGGCGAAAATGCGCTGGGAGGCGGGGTCGTCCTTCAGCATCTCCGGATGCCACTGCACGCCTACGATGTACTGGCCGGGACCGGCGCTCTCGATGGCCTCCACGGTGCCGTCCTGGGCGCGGGCGCTCACCTTGAAGCCCGGCGCCACCTGGTCGACCGCCTGGTGGTGGTAACTGTTCACCATCAGCTCGCTTTGTTCCAGGCAGGCCGCCAGGCGCGTGCCGGGGGTGATGCTCACCGTGTGGGAATAAGGCCCATTCGCGTCGTCCTGCCTGTGGTTTACCTGCCTCTGGCTGGGCAGGTCCTGCACCAGGGTGCCGCCGAAACCCACGTTGATCACCTGGCAGCCGCGGCAGATGCCCAGCATCGGCAGCCCCCGCGTCATCAGGAGCGGGAACAGGTTCATTTCCATTTCGTCCCATTTGCGCACGGGCTCGTGGCATTCGGGAAGCTTTTCCTGCCCGAAGAAAGAGGGCGCCAGGTCTCCGCCGCCGGGAAAGACGAAGCCGTCGATCTGCACCACTTCGCCGATCAGCTCGTACAGGCGGAGCTTTTCGTAGTTGAAGGGGCGCACTTCGCCGCCCAGGCGCTCGATAAAGCCCTGGATATCCGGGTTTACGTACAGTTCCCCGTTTTCGTGCCTGCGTCCGGTCACGACGCCGATCACCGGTCTGTCAGACATACGCTCATTCCTCCGTTTTCCGGGGCTTTCCGCAGCTGAGCCGCCCCTCGGGGCAGTAGCCCAGCACCGCGCAGCTCGGGCCGTAGTACCTGAACAGCGCCGGATACTCCTCCATCAGCAGGGAGAGCATCTCGTTTGCCGCGTCCCGGATCTCCCACTGGGCGCGGGTGCAGGTGCGCAGGCGCAGGAAGTGCAATAGCTCCCGCGCGTTCATGCCGAACAGGATGTCCACTGTGCAGCCGGCCAGGGCGAAGTAGCCCAGCAGCTCCGGTCTTGCGGCGTACGCCCGCGCGGCCGCGGCGTTAACGGCGAAGGCTTCGGTGTAGAGTGAAAGCGCTTCGGGATTCGCCTTTACGCTCGCCGGCAGCACGCAGGTGTTTTCGGCAAGCGCGGTATAGGGGGCGGGCACGATCAGCGACTGGATGCGGTGGCGCGTAAAATGCGTGACGCAGGCCAGGGATACGCCCTTCACGCGGAAGATATAGTTGAGCATCTCCAGCTCCCGGGGCCTGTCTCCCCGCACGAGGGACCTGAGCGGGACGTTCCCGCGCCCGGAGGCGGCTTTGGCAGTGCCGAGAAGCGCGTCCGGATCGGAGGGGGCGAAGACGAGCTCCACGCCCTGCGCTGCCGCCGCCGGCTCGCCGACCCGGATCGGGGAAAGCGGGGCTGTGCCCTCTTCCCTGCGCTTTACGAAAGCTTTCGTGGCGCCGGGGAAGACCTCCTCCAGCTGCCCGCTCAGCATGCCGCCCAGGTACTTCATTTCCGGATATACGCTCAGCCGGCCCTCGGCCATTTCATGGGCCATGCAGCTCAGCTCCCTGGCGTCGCAGCTCATGATGAAGTTGGAGCGGAAGCAGTAAGGCAGCACGAAGCGCGCGTCCTCGATGGGCACGCCCATCTGCACGAGGCGCGTGTACACGCCAAACAGATAGTCCATATGGGCGCGGTAGGCCTGCTCCTCTTCGCCCAGTCCTTCCGGCACCACGTATCCCGCACCGGAAAAATCCACGTAGCGGCGGCTCTTTACCGTGTAGGCCGCGAGCCGGTGCTCGATCATGAGCTGCTCGGTGAGCACGCTCACGTTGTTGAAGGCCACGGTGAAATACGCGTGCTCCGCCACCGTGTGGTGGCCGGAAGAAAGCACCTTGCCGATGAGCTTCAGGTCCTTCGCGCGGTCGCCGCCTTTGGCGAAGGCGTCCAGCGCGGTGCCCTCGGAGGTGCTGATGCGGCATGCAGCCGCGGATGCCCTTACGCCGCCGTCGCCGGACGGCATGATCTTTACGCTGCCTTGAAACATCTTTTTTGCCTTTCGTTCGTCTATCTCGCTTTTCAGCGGTATTTTTGCATGAATATCCCGATGCGCCTGACGGCTTCCCGGATGTTTTCCATGGAGGAAGCGTAGGAGCAGCGCACGTAGCCCTCGCCGCCCTGGCCGAAAGCGTCCCCGGGCACGCAGGCCACGCGCTGCTCTTCCAGCAGGCGCAGGCAGAACTCGTTGGAGCTCAGGCCCGTGCCCTTTACGCAGGGAAAGGCGTAAAACGCGCCCAGCGGCTCGTGGGTGGGCAGGCCCGCGCGGCGCAGGCCGTCCACGATCACCCGCCGGCGCCGGTCGTACTGCGTGACCATGCGCTTCACGTCCGCAAAGTCCGTCTCGAAGCCGCTTTTCAGGGCTTCCAGCGCCGCGTACTGCCCCAGCGTAGGCGCGCACATGATGGTGTACTGGTGCACCCGCAGCATCACGTCCAGTATGGGCTTGGGAGCGCAGGCGTAGCCCATGCGCCAGCCCGTCATGGCGAAGGCCTTGGAAAAGCCGTTGAGCGTCACAGTGCGCTCCTTCATATTTCCTATAGCGGCGAAGGACAGGTGCTTTTCGCCCGTATAGTTGAGTTCCGCGTAGATCTCGTCCGCGATCACCGCGATGCCGGTTTCTTCCAGCATGTCTGCCAGGGGCTCCATATCGGCGCGGCGCATCACGCCGCCGGTAGGATTATTGGGATAGGGCAGGATGAGCGCCTTCGTGCGGGGGGTGATGAGGGGCCTTATCATTTCGGGCGTGATCACAAAGCCGTTTTCCGCCCGGGTGGGCACCGGCACGCACACGCCGCCGGCGAAGGTCACGCAGGGCATGTAGCTCACATAGCTGGGATCGGGCACCAGCACCTCGTCCCCCGGCTCCAGCAGGGTCCTCAGCGCCAGGTCTATGCCCTCGCTGGCGCCTACGGTGATGAGCACCTCCTGCGCGGGATCGTATCCGGCGCCGAAACGCGCCTCATACTTGCAGGCCAGGCGGCACAATTCCTTCAGGCCCCGGTTGGAGGTGTAATGGGTGTGCCCCTGCCGAAGGGAATAGATGGCTGCGTCGGAATAGCGCCAGGGCGTGGTGAAGTCCGGCTCGCCCACGCCCAGGGAGATGACGTCGCGCATCTCGCTCACGATGTCGAAAAACCGGCGTATGCCGGAGGGGGGCACCTGTGCAACGCGCCCGCACAACAGTTTGCCGTAATCCATATTTCTGATTGCCTTGCGTCAAGCCGGTGCCGTCAGCTGACGGCCAGCCGGTCGTCCCCGGGCACCTTTTCCATGATCACGCCGTCCTGCTTGTACTTTTTGAGCACGAAGTGGGTGGCGGTGGACAACACGTGCTCCAGGGTGGACAGCTTTTCGGCCACGAACAGTGCCAGCTGCTTGATGTTGGTGCCTTCCACGATCACCAGCAGGTCGTAGGCGCCGCTCATCAGGTACACGCTCTTCACTTCTTCAAAATTGTAGATCTTCGCGGCGATCGCGTCGAAGCCTTCGTCCCGCTGGGGCGTCACGCGCACCTCGATCAGTGCCTGCACCCGGTCGTCCCGCACCCGGTCCCAGTTGATCATGGCGGGATACTTGAGCAGGATGCGGTCGCGCTCCAGGCGCTCTACGGCGCTTTTCACTTCGTCCTCGCTCAGGCCCGTCATCACGGCCAGGGCGCTCACGGGCGTGCGCGCGTCGTCGGAAAGGATCTCCAGGATCGAAATATCGGTCTGGCTCAACATGGCTTTTCCTCCGTCGTCAGAATCTTTCGGTGATCATTTTATAGGCGAACACCAGCGCCAGGGCAGCCGCGCCGCCCGCGAAAGCCAGGTTCGCAAACTTGAGCGGGCTCGAAGCCAGCACCAGGCACATCTTTTCCAGCGCTTCCTCGGTGCCCCGCTTGAAGGTCTTCCGCGCCGCCCACAGCTTCTGCGCCGCCCGGCGGCGGTTCCAGAACAGGTAGGCGGCGAGCGCGCCCGCCGTCACGGCGAACAGCGGCCCCCAGGCGTTCTGGAACACCAGCGCGAACATGAACGCCGCCGCGAGTACGAAAATGCTTATGCTCAGCACCGCGCCGCTCCCCGCCGCCCGGCGGGAGGCCAGGCCGATCTGGGCAAGGGCTTCGTTCCTATCGTCCTTCACGTGCTTCAGGTAAAAGGCGTACATCGTCTGCGAATCCTTTTCGCTGATGTTCACCTTGCGGGCCTTCTGCCCTTTTGCGGGCTTCTGTATGCAGTTTTTGACGGCGATCTCGAAGGCCAGAGCGCACTTCTTTTTTGCCGCGGTCGTAAGGTCGGTCATATCAAAGCTCCCCGGTGATTTTTATATATTCCTTATTTTATCAGAAAAAACCGTACACTTCAATAAAAAAGCTGAAAATGATATCGCATTTCATTTTCAGCGGGGCTGCGTTTTTTACGGCTTTTGCTCCAGTACGCGGCTCAGCGGCACCCAGCCGATGTACTTCGGATGATCTCCCGAAAGTGCCATGAGCTTTTCGATCTCCAGATAGCCGTCCGTTCGCACTTTGTCCCATGCGTGGATCACGCTGCCGCCTCCCAGGGAGATACCGCAGTGCCCCCAGTTCACAATTCCGTTTTCGCTCCGGCACAGACAGTCGTAGAATACGAACGACCCGCGTTCAGGGAGCCCGGTCCTGAGGGCGTCTGCGTACAGCACGCTGGATTCCTTCGCGCTGTCTCCGCCGAAGATCTCTATATCGCTGCTCTTTTCCAGCGCGTCTTCTATAAACGACAGACACCATCCTGCGTACCGGGTGCTGCCTGCCATGTTCTGAGCCCAGAGGATCATGTTATCCGTCAGCTGAACGATGTTCATGGCTTTCTCCCGTGCTGCCCCGGCTGAACGGACTGTTCTTCCGGATCAGCTCCGCCTGCCGGATGATCTTTTCCTTCCAGTCGTCGTCCTGGGCGTTAAGTTGGTAAGCCTTGAAGCCGTACTGTCCGGCGGAGGAGCATATCACCTCTTCGTCGTCCACATGCAGCGAGATGCGGTAGCGGCTGGGCATCTTCTGGGGGTACAGCGTCCGGCTTTTGGCCTGTACTTCCTTCAGATGCCTCTGGGCGTTTACGATGCCGTCGAAGCGCACTTTGTACAGGCGGAACAGCGTGCGGATGTAGCGCTCCGAGCGGTACGACGACGTATACACCCAAACCTCATAATCCATTTCCTGCAGCCGCCGGATGAGCTCAGGCGTACCCAGGCGGAGCCGCTCGGTGAATATGCGGTTCAGCGGGAAGAGCAGGGGCGGCTCGGTCTTGTGCGTTTCGGGCGCCACGAACAGCACCTCGTCCAGATCGAACGAGACCCGCATACGGCCGGCGCCCGCATGCTTATTCATGTGCCCCGATCCCTTCGACGGTGTTCATGATCTCCCGCGCCCAGGCGTCAGGCTGCCCCGTCAGGGGATATTCCCTGAATTCCTTCGTCTTTTTGTCGGTGAGGAGCACCGTGTTCCGGTCGATGTGGAGCGAAAAGCGGTACCGGGTGTCCAGCATCTTTTCCAGGCTCCCGCCGGTATTGCTGCCGGAAGGCGCTTTTCTGCCCATGCCCGTCACCACGCCCGTCACGTTTACTCGGTAGCGCCTGAAATAAGAGCGGATATAATCCCAGGAATAGTACTTCGACGAATATACCCATATGTCCCAGCCCTGCGCGTTCAGAAAATGGAACAGCGCGGGTATGCCCGCCCGCAGGCGCTCTTTGTATATCCGGCTGAAGGGGAGGTGTAAGGCCTTCTCCGCGGGGGCCTCTCCCCCGGAAAGGAACACCACTTCGTCCAGGTCCAGGGAGACCCGGCGGTCGGACGCGGCCCTGTCCAGCATGCGGCGCACGTCGTTTTCGCTGGTCAGGTTGACGATCTTGACGTCCAACTGTTTTTTGCCCGCGCAGAGGGCCGCCGCCCACCGGTGGTGGCCGTTCAGGATCATATAGCCGTCGGGCAGGGTCTTTTCCACGATGATGGGTTCGGTGACGCTCTTTCTGTGGTACGAAAAAAGCGGAACGTTTTTTTTGTAATTGCGGTAATCGTCCTCGTAGCCCGCGATGATCTCGTAATTCGGGCCGATGCCGGGCAGGCAGAATTCGTCGCACGGATTCGGGTGGATCGAAGCGCAGGCGGCCTTCCGGATGAGCAGACGCCTCAGGAAGGACGCTTTTACGGGATAGATGCGTCCCTTGGTCCTGTCGACTTCTTCTTTCAGGTAATTTTTGAATTCGCTTCTTCTGATGGAACGCATTTTTTCACCTTTCGCAAAATAAAGCCCAAAGTCGAAAGCCTGGCCCGTCAGGTCCTTTTATTGTATATGCCCGCCAGCTTCAGCGCCTCAAACAGGTTTTCCGCCGGGTGCACGGTGAGTCCCGCCGGCACGGAAAGGTTTTTCATGTTGGCCTTGGGGATCAGCGCGTGCACGAAGCCCAGGCGCGCGCATTCGCTCAGCCGGCGCTCCATATGGGGCACGGCTCTGAGCTCGCCCGCCAGGCCCACTTCGCCCATCGCGGCCCAGTCGCTGCCCAGGCACACGCTGCGGGCGGAGGAAGCCAGGGCGGCGCATACCGCCAGGTCCGCCGCGGGCTCGGTGAGGCTCAGGCCGCCGGCGATGTTGATGTATGCGTCCTGATTGTACAGGGTGAGGCCGGCACGCTTTTCCAGCACCGCAAGCAGCAGAAACAGCCGGCTCACGTCTATGCCCTGGGTCATGCGGCGGGGGTTGCCGAAGATGGTGGGCGTCACCAGCGCCTGCACGTCGGTGAGCAGCGGGCGCGTGCCTTCCATGGCGCACATCACGCAGCTGCCGGCGGCGTCCGGGGCGCGCCCGCTCAGAAGCAGCTCAGATGCGTTGGTCACCTCGCGCATGCCCTCGCCGGTCATTTCGAACATGCCCAGCTCGTTCACGCTGCCAAAGCGGTTTTTGACCGCCCGCAGGATGCGGTACTGGCTGGAACGGTCGCCCTCGAAGTAGAGCACCGCGTCCACCATGTGCTCCAGCACCCGGGGGCCTGCGATGGAGCCGTCCTTGGTCACGTGCCCCACCAGGAACACCGCGCAGCCGCTGGCCTTGGCCAGGGTCATGATGCGGGACGCGCACTCCCGCACCTGTGACACGCTGCCCGGCGCAGAGGCCAGGCCGGTCAGGTACATGGTCTGGATGGAATCGACCACCATGGCGCGGGGCGCGATCTCGCGCATGCGCTCCTCCACGATGCCCATATCGTTTTCGCTCAGCACGAAAAAGCCCGTCTTCTCGGCGTGCAGGCGGTTGGCGCGCAGCTTGATCTGCCTCGCGGACTCCTCGCCGGACACGTACAGCACCCGGCTGCCCTCCCGGGAAAGATTGGCGGACAGCTGCGTGAGCAGCGTGCTTTTGCCGATGCCGGGATCGCCGCCCACCAGCACCATGCTGCCTTCCACCACGCCGCCGCCCAGCACCCGGTCCAGTTCGCCGATGCCGCTGGACAGACGCTGGGCCGCTTCGTCCGGGATCTCGCCGATGGGCAGTGCCAACGCCCCCGCGCCGGGGGCGCGCCTGACCTTCTCGGGCGCCGCGGGCTGGGAAACGACTTCTTCGTTCAGCGTGTTCCAGCTTCCGCAGTCCGGACAGCGGCCCAGCCATTTGCCGGCGGTATAGCCGCATTGGGAGCATACGTAGGAGGTCTTCAGTTTGGCCATTTGATTCACCTTTGTCCGCGCGGCGCGCCCTAACGGTTGACACGGCCCCGCATGTTTTCGTATAATCGGGATCGGAACGGCGCCTGCGCCTGAAACGATACCGCAGGATGACAGGATAGAATAGGTTTATTATACCATCATTTCCGCGCCCGCGTCAATCGATGGGCGGCGGAAAAAGGAGGACCGGATGAGGCAGTATCCCTTTGAAAGCGACGACTTTGACGCCGACATGAAGGCGCTGGGCTTTACGGGCTGGGGTTTTGTGGATACGGACCAGATCGTATTCCGCCCGGAAGTAAGGCACATGTGCGAGGTGAACCGCTGCGGCCAGTACGGCAAGACCTGGGCCTGCCCGCCCGGCGTGGGCACATATGAAGAATGCCGGGCCAAATGCCTGGCCTTTCCGCGGGCGCTGGTGTTTTCCGGCTGCTACGAGCTGGAGGACTGCTTTGACGCCGAGGGCATGGCGGAGGGACACCGCAAGTTCGAGGATTCCAGCCGGGAACTGCACAAAAAGCTCACGGGCGAGTATCTGTTTCTTTCAAACGAAGGCTGCAGGAACTGCCCGAAGTGCACGTATCCGGACGCGCCGTGCCGTTTTCCCGAGACCCTTTCTCCCTCTGTGGAAGGCTACGGGATCATGGTGTTCGAGCTGGCAAAGTCCGCGGGGTTGGTCTATCACAAATCCAGCCAGAGCGTAAGCTATTTCGGAATGTGCTGCTTCAGGTGAGGTGAAAAAATGAATATCGCGGTGTACTGCGGTTCCCGGGAGGGAAAGGATAAGGCGTACCTGGAGGCGGCCCGCCGCCTGGGCGCGTGGATCGGCCAGAAAGGCTGCGGCCTGGTGTACGGCGGCTCCCGGGGCGGCCTCATGGGCGAAACGGCGGACGCGGCGCTTGAAAACGGCGCCTTCGTGACCGGCGTCATCCCGGACATCCCTTCCATCCTTGAAAGGAAGCACCCGGGGCTTCAGAAGTACATCCATACCGAAGACATGGCCAGGCGGCGCACCCGCATGATCGAACTGGCGGACGCCTTCGTGGCCCTGCCGGGAGGCCTGGGCACCCTGGACGAGGTGACGGAGGTGCTGTCCCTCAAGAGCCTTGGCCTGGTTCCGGGGCCGGTGGTGTTTTTCGGCGCGGCGGATTACTACGCGCCTTTGAAGCGCGTGTTCGAAAACGTGGTTTTAAGCGGCTTTGGCGAAAGCGCCTATTTTGACGACGTGCTGTTCACCGAGGACCTGGACGAAATGGAACGCTTCATCGAAACCCGAAAAAGGTAAGCAAAAGTAGAACAGGAATATCAAAATCCCCTCTGTCCGCAGAACGCGGACGGAGGGGGTTGCTGTCTTTGATTGGAGGACATACGCGTCGGCTTTTTAAGGCCTGTCTGCTCTCCGCAGAAGGGAGACCAGCCTTCTGGCGATCGCCCTATGCGTCACGATGCCCGGGTGCCAGCGGCTGCCCATGCCGCCCCGGGGCAGGCGGTTCAGGTCCACGGGCACGTCGAAAAGGACGTCGATCCCCTCGGACCGTGCCTGGCTGGCGGCCAGGGAGAGCGCGTCGTGCACGCTGCCCTCCGGGAAGAAGCACAGCCAGGTGACGCGCGCGCCGGGGTTTTTCCGGTGCACGAGGCGGATAAACTCCGCGGCGCCTTCCGTGAGGCGGGCCATATCCCCGGGCGTATCGGTCAGCTTGTACGTTCTGCCCGTCGCGGGGTCCGTCCAGGGCGGCTGGCCCAGGGCATTGTTGTCGTTGGTGCCTAGGGCGATCACCGCGTCCGTGGGCTGAAAGCCGAAATCGTACACCTGATCGGAGCAGGTCCCGTACAGGCGCTCGTATATCGCCGGCACGGTGCGCGGTTCGTTGTTCCAGGCGGCGATGACGCCGGCGCCGCTGGATGCCACCGTCTGGTACTCGGCGTTCAGGGCGTCTGCCGCCAGGCGGGTATAATTGTCCGAGGAGCAGAAGATCATCGGCAGCCATTCCGAAAACCCCACGGGTCCCCGGCCGCCCTCCCCGGCGGTGATGGAGTCCCCGATGAACTCGATCCGCCTCTTTGCGGGGGGCAGCGGCATGAAGTTTCCGTCCGTGCGCAGGCGCAGAAGGCACACGCGGCTTTCGTCGAAGAAAGGCTGCGTTTCCTTTATGATGCGCACATCATGTGTTTTTCCGGGGTCCATGCCCAGAAACACCGTATACCAGTGCCTGCCCTCGAGGGGCGCGAAGGTCTGGGCGCGCAGGCCGTCTACCTCGAAAGAGAGATAGTGGCGGCGCTGGGTGTATCCGGCCTCGATCTCCACTTTCAGCTCGCTGCCTGTGACCAGCGCCCTGGCCTGGGCGCCGGACCAGAACATCTCAAAGCCCGGCTTTGACCGGTCGAAGCGGCCGCTCAAACGCACCTCGGGGCAAAGCCGGATATCGTACGTCTTCACTCTTCGATGGCCGCCTTCCGGGCAGTGATGGCGCGGATCTTTTCAGTATCGAACTTGGGCCTGCGGTCGTAATAATACAGGCCGTTCCTTTCCTGTTCCACGTCGGTCAGCTGGGTATAGCAGAAGCCCATGAGCTCCGGCTTGTCCAGCAGGGCGTCCGTGAGGCCCTTATAGCGTGCCATCAGCTCCTCTTCCGTCTTTGGATTGTTGCCGTAACCCCAGCCCGCGCCGTCCGGGTTCCAGCCGATGCCGCCGTATTCGCTGACCATCACGGGCTGGCCGGCGTAATGCTGATCGCGCTCGAAACGGTCGTAGACCGGCTTGCCCGGGGCATATCTTTCTTTGTATACTTCAACGTCCTGCTCGTAGTCGTGCGTATCGTATATGTCGGTCGCGGCGTGGATGCCGCCGCTGGCGTCGATGCAGGGGCGGGTGGGATCGTAAGCCTTCGTCACCAGATAGGTAAGGCGCATCGTTTCTTCCTTGGCGCCGTCTGCTCTCTCGCCCCAGGTCTCGTTCCAGGGGCACCAGCCCACGACGGAAGGCGCGTTATAGTCCCGCGCGAGCACCTCCAGCCACTCGTCCAGGAAGATCGCCGGCGTGGCGGCGTCCTTGGGGTCTATGCCCCAGCTGGGGAACTCGCCCCATACGATGTAGCCCAGCTTGTCCGCCCAATACAGGAAGCGCTGCTCAAACACCTTCTGGTGCAGGCGGGCGCCGTTAAAGCCGCAGGCCTGGGAGCGGAGGATGTCGTTTTTGAGCTCCTCGTCGCTGGGCGCGGTGTAGATGCCGTCCGGATAGAAACCCTGGTCCAGCACCAGCCGCTGGAAAACGCTTTTGCCGTTGATCAGGCACTTGCCGCCGTCAAAGGATATGGTGCGCAGGCCGAAATAGCTTTTCACCTCGTCCAGCGTTTCGCCGTTCCGGCTCAGGGTGAGCTTCAGGTCGTACAGGTTGCCTTCGCCCACGTTCCACAGTTTCGGCTCTTCGATGATGAGCATCAGGCGGGTCCGTCCGCTGTCCGCGTCCGCCTCGGCTTCGGTCTCGTATGCGCCTTCAAAGCTCGCTTCTGCTTTGAAAGTACAGCCGGCCAGCGGCCCATCCATTTCGGCTTCCACCAGAAGGGTGCCGTTGATGCCGTCGGGGGTCAGGCGCACGCTTTTGATGCGGCTGTCGTTCGTCCACTCCAGCCACACGGTCTGCCAGATGCCCGTGGTGCGCGTATAGAAACAGCCGAAGGACTGATATTTCCAGCTCTGCTTGCCGTAGGGCTGGCGGCGGGAAGACTGGTCGTCCCGGGCGCACAGCGTCACCGTGTTTTCGCCCGGATGCACAAGGGAAGTGATCTCGAAAGAAAAGCTGGCGTAACCGCCCCGGTGCGTGCCGGCGCTTTGGCCGTTGATCCACACCTCGGTTGCGTAGTCCACGGCGCCGAAGTGGATGAACACGCGCCTGCCCTCGGCCTGGCGCGGCAGGGTGAAGGAACGTTTGTACCACACGGCCTTCATAAAGTCCGTGCTGCCGATGCCGGACAGGCGGCTCTCGGGGCAGAAGGGCACGGTGATCTCCCTTTCCAGCGTTTCCTTCTCAAGCAGGCCCCGGGCGCGGCCGGAATCCCCGTGGTCGATCTCGAACTGCCACTGGCCGTTCAGGTTGAGCCATGCGCTGCGCTTGAACTGCGGGCGCGGATATTCGCTTCTGGGTGTCATGGTTTCGCTCCTTTCCAGGGTGATCCTGGCGATATTGGTGCATGCGGGAGGGCGCCGACTGAAGCGCCGCCCGCGCGGCAGGATGCCGGCATACAGCTGTCCCGCGCACAGAACGGGGCGGGCGGCAGCCGGGATCTGCCTTTCAGACGGTCAGATTGTACCATACATGCGATCCTTTTTCCAGTGAAAGTCCGAAATATCCGGAAAAACGGCAGGTCTTCTGCAAAAGAATGCCGGGCGTTACGAAAATTTTGCAATCTTTCCGGGCTCTGACCACTTGTATGTGCGGGGAAAAGTATGTTATAATCACCTTCAGCGCCCGAAAAGGGCGATTTCTCACCTGCGCAGATTTTCGGAACGGTTGCCCGAAAGGGTGTTCCCAAAAGAGGACGCGCGGGGCGGAAAAAACATATTTAAGGAGGAAAACCCAATGGCAGTTATTTCCATGAAGCAGCTGCTCGAGGCCGGCGTCCACTTCGGACACCAGACCCGCCGCTGGAACCCCAAGATGGCTCCCTACATCTTCACCGAGCGCAACGGCATCTACATCATCGACCTGCAGAAGACCGTCAAGAAGATCGACGAAGCCTACATGTTCATCCGTGACCTCGCCCTGGACGGCAAGGACGTGCTGTTCGTAGGCACCAAGAAGCAGGCGCAGGAGTCCATCGAGACCGAAGCGAAGCGCTGCGGCATGTATTTCGTCAACAACCGCTGGCTGGGCGGCACGCTCACCAACTTCCGCACCATCCGCACCCGTATCGACAAGCTCAACGAGATCGACCGGATGGAAAAAGAAGGCAAGTTCGAACTGCTTCCCAAGAAGGAAGTCATCAAGCTCCTGGCCGAGCGCGAAAAGCTCGAAAAGAACCTGGGCGGCATCCGTGAAATGAAGAAGCTCCCCGGCGCCCTGTTCGTGGTAGACCCCCGCAAGGAGCACATCGCCGTGGCCGAAGCCCGCATCCTGGGCATCCCGATCGTGGGCATCGTGGACACCAACTGCGATCCCGACGAGATCGACTACGTCATCCCCGGCAACGACGACGCCATCCGCGCCGTGAAGCTCATCGCCGGCAAGCTGGCCGACGCCGTGCTGGAAGGCAAGCAGGGCGAGCAGCTGGAGGACCAGGCTGAAGAAGCCCCCGCCGCCGAAGAAGCCGAATAATAAACGGAGGATATTACAATGGCTGAGATTACCGCTAAATTAGTTAACGAGCTGCGCGGCCGCACCGGCGCGGGCATGATGGACTGCAAAAAGGCCCTCGTCGCCTGCGAAGGCGATATGGACAAGGCCATCGATTTCCTGCGTGAAAAGGGCCTGGCTTCCGCCGCCAAGAAGCAGAGCCGCATCGCGGCCGAAGGCGTCGTGGGCGCTTTCATCTGCAAGGAGTGCATGACCGGCGCTCTGGTCGAAGTCAACTGCGAGACTGACTTCGTGGCCAAGACCCCCAAGTTCCAGGATCTGGTGAACGCTATCGCCAAGCAGATCGTGAAGTGCGATCCCGCCGACGTGGACGCGCTGCTTGCCCAGAAGTATTTTGAGGACGAGAGCAAGACCATCGGCGACATGGTCACCGCTGCCACCGCCGAGATCGGCGAGAAGATCTCCGTGCGCCGCTTCGCCCGCTACGCTTCCCAGGGCGTCATCGACAGCTACATCCACATGGGCGGCAAGGTCGGCGTTCTGGTCGAGGCCGACGGCGCCATCGCCGAGAACACCCCCGAAGTGCTGCACAACATCGCCCTGCAGATCGCGGCGGCTTCCCCTGTGGCTCCCGAATACGTGCGCCGCAGCGAGGTCCGCGCCGAGCACCTGGAGCATGAGAAAGAGATCCTCATCGCCCAGGCCCGCGAAGAGGGCAAGCCCGAGAACATCATCGAGAAAATGGTCATGGGCCGCATCAACAAGTTCTACCAGGAAGTCTGCCTGCTGGAGCAGCTCTACGTCAAGGACGGAGACCTGACCGTGCAGAAGATGATCGACAAAGAGAACAAGGGCCTCAACATCGTGCGCTTCACCCGCTACCGTATGGGCGACGGCCTCGAGAAGAAGGTCAACGACCTGGCCGCCGAAGTCGCGGAGCAGGCCGCCAAGATGGGTCTGTAAGAAAACACCGGACAGCGGGGAGCAATTCCCCGCTGTTTTCATGTATTTCAGCCTGCGCCCGTCAGCGGTCTGACGGCGCCGGAAGGAGAAAATATGTACAAGCGTATCGTTTTAAAACTCAGCGGCGAGACCCTGGCACCCCTGCCCGGAAGCGGCGAAGCGGGCGTCTATTCGCCCGCCCGCGTGGAGGACGCCGCGAAGATGCTCATCAAGGTCGCTGGCCTCGGCTCCCAGCTGGTGGTGATCCTGGGCGGCGGCAACATCTGGCGCGGACGCTTCTCGGACGAGATGAATCCCGTGGACGCCGACCAGATGGGCATGCTGGCCACCATCATGAACGCGCTGTGCTGCGCGGAAGCCGTGAACCGGCTGGGCGGCAGGGCCAAGGTGTTCACCGCGCAGGAAATGACCCGCTTTGCCGAGCTGTACCGCGCGGACAAGGCCGACGAGGCGCTGAACGCGGGATACATCGTGTTCGTGGCCGGCGGCACAGGCAATCCCTTCTTTACCACGGATACCGGCGCGGCGCTCAGGGCAGCCGAACTGAAAGCGGACATCGTGTTCAAGGGCACTGGTGCCGAGGGCATCTTCGATAAAGATCCCCGCAAGTTCCCGGACGCGGTGATGTACAAGGACATCACTTATAAAGAAGCCATCGACAAGCGCCTGGGCGTGATGGACACCAGCGCCTTCGTGCTGTGCATGGACAGAAAGGTGCCGGCCATCCGCGTTTTCAAAATGGACGACCTGAACAACATCTATCGCGCCGCCATGGGCGAGGAGCTGGGAACGCTGGCCCATATGTGACCGTATCTGCAATACACGGAAACCATACGCCGCACGGGAACGATCTGCCCCGTGCGGCGCTGTTTTTCCTCGTTTTGTAAACCCTTCGTAAATTCCTCAAAAGTGTATTGACAAAGCGGTTGCGGGGGAGTATATTAAATAAGCTGCCCTTGCGGGGAGCCGGACCTTGAAAACGATACAGAGAACGAACGCAAGAAAAGACAGTTGATTCTGAGAATGAGTTAAACGCGTCTGAGGAGCGAGTCTGGGGAGAGAAGCCGGAGGGTGTTGGCGCACCGGAGGGCTGGAGGAACCGAAGAGGGCGAGCGAGACAGACGATAAGGATTGAACACAAGAGTTTGATCCTGGCTCAGGACGAACGCTG
>JAFZPV010000033.1 GCA_017552535.1 Clostridia bacterium | reverse complement strand
TGTGGCCGGTCACCCTCTCAGGTCGGCTACTGATCGTCGGTTTGGTGGGCCTTTACCCCGCCAACTGCCTAATCAGACGCGAACTCACCCTCCATCGACTTGCGTCTTTTACCTCAGAACCATGCGATCCCGTGGTCTTATGCGGTATTAGCAACTGTTTCCAGTTGGTATCCCCCTTTGAAGGACAGATTGTTCACGCGTTACTCACCCGTCCGCCACTCGAATATCCCCCGAAAGGGATATCCTCGTTCGACTTGCATGAGTTAAGCACGCCGCCAGCGTTCGTCCTGAGCCAGGATCAAACTCTTGTGTTCAATCCTTATCGTCTGTCTCGCTCGCCCTCTCCGGTTCCTCCAGCCCTCCGGTGCGCCAACACCCTCCGGCTTCTCTCCCCAGGCTCGCTCCCCAGACGCGTTTAACTCATTCTCAGAATCAACTGTCTTTTCTTGCGTTCGTTCTCTGTATCGTTTTCAAGGTCCGTTCGTTGCTGACCAGATTTGGTGGAAAGCCTGCTAATAATAGCACTACTCATGTGTCCTGTCAATAGCCTATTTCAAAAAAACATTGATTTTTCCGTTTGTTAACCAAATACAACAATTTGAAAGAGGAAATGGAAAAAGAGGAAAGAGGAAATGAGTTTGTCGGGTGTTCCCAACCATTTAATTTCCTCTTTTCTCTTTCCTATTTCCTCTTTTAAAATCAAAGCAGTTTTCCGGAGAACGGGATATATGTTGCCACAGAGTTATCCACAAGGTTTTCCGGGAAAAAACCTTGATTTTATCCACAGAATCTGTTATCATATCCAAGTTATCCACAAGTATGTTTTGCACAGGTTAGGAGCGCACATCATGGATTTAGACGCCGCGAATAAGTGCTGGATCAATATGCAGGCCGCTCTGAGGGAGCAGCTGGGCGAGGTGCGCTTCGGCACCTGGTTCAAATCTCTTCAGGTCCATTCCGCAGACAACAAAACGCTGGTGCTGCACGCCAGGGAAAAATTCATCACCGATTATATCAATAATAAGTACAAAAGCACACTGCTGCTTCTGGCCACCACATATTTCGGCGAAGAATTCGACAATATCCTCATCCTGCCCACGGCGGAGGTGAATAAGCTTGTAACTCCGCCGGATACCACGAAGCTCAACCCGAAATATACCTTTGACACGTTTATCGTAGGTCAAAGCAATTCCCTGGCCCACGCGGCTTCTCTGGCCGTAGCGGAATCTCCGGGAACGGAATACAATCCTCTGTTTATATACGGCGGCGCCGGGCTTGGCAAAACGCACCTGATGACCGCCATCGCCAATTACGTGCTGGCGAGCGATCCTTCCAGCCGCATCGTATTTTCCAATTCGGAGAAATTCACCAACGAAGTGGTGGACGCCATCCGCCAGAAGCGCACGCGGGAGCTGAGGGACCGGATGCGTTCCGTAGATCTGCTGTTTATCGACGACATCCAGTTTTTGAGCAACCGAACCGCCACCCAGGAGGAGTTTTTCAACACCTTCAACGAATTGTATCTTGCCTCGAAGCAGATCGTGATCACCTCCGACCGTCCGCCGGACGAAATCAGCACGCTGCAGGAAAGGATGCGTTCCCGCTTTAAAAGCGGCGTAGTGGTGGATATCGGCAAGCCCGACCTAGAAACGCGCATGGCCATACTGCGCTCCAAAGCCGCCAACGAGGGCATACAGATCGACGAAGACGCCATAAGCTATATCGCCGAGCGCATCGACACCAACATCAGGGAGCTGGAGGGCGGACTCACGAACGCGCGGCTGCTTGCCAAGGTGGAGGGTTCCGACGTGATCACGCTGGACATTGCCGGGCGCTCCGTAAAGGAAAGCAAGCCCGTGGCCAGCGAAAAGCCGCTGTCTCCGGAAGCGATCATCGCGTCTGTGGCGGCCATATACGGCGTGTCGGCGGACGATATCCTTTCCGCGCGGCGCAGCCGGGAATTTACCGTACCCAGGCAATTGGCCATATATCTTACGCGCGAACTGTGCGCATATTCCACCACCCGCGTGGGAGATGCCTTCGGGCGGGACCATTCCACCGTGCTGCACGCCTGCAAAAAGGCGGAAGAGCTGATGGAGCAGGAAGGGGACTTCCGCGACGCAGCGAACCGCATCATCGCGCAGATGGGAAAATAAACAGCCGATCAACAGTTTATCCACAGGGCTGTGGACGGAATTTTGCCTGCATGGCAGAGAAAAAAGAGGTTATCCACATTTCCACGCCTTCTACGGCTACTACTACAGAATATTTTATATACTACTAATACAGTGCGGGCGGGTCGTGCCGCTGTCGCGGAAAGGAACGATGGTATGAAGTTCAGATGCAATTCAAAGGAGCTGGTCAGCGCGATCTCTACCGCCATACGGGTTATGGCTGTACGTTCGCCCATGGAGATTCTGGAGGGCGTACTGCTCAAAGCGGACGAAACGGGGCTTACCGTTACCGCCTCCGACGGCAACATGACCTCCGTCACCCGCATAGGCGCCGAGATCGCTCAGGAAGGCAGCGCCATCATCCCCGGCAGGCTGCTGGGAGAAGTGGTGCGCAAGCTGCCTGACGGAGAGGTGGACGCGAGCCTTTCCGACAGCTGCGTGCTTACGATCAGGTGCGGCTATTCCAGGACCAACATCGCGGGCCGCAGCGCGGACGAATATCCTCTGCCCGAAGAAGGCGGATTCGACGACGAGATCGAGCTGCCGCAGCCCTTTATAAAGGAAATGATCCAGCAGGTGGCTTTCGCGGTGCCCGCGGAAGACCAGCGCGTGGTGCTCACGGGCGGATTTTTGAACATGGCGGACGGCAAGATCGACATGGTGGGCCTGGACGGCTTCCGCATGGCCGTGCGCAGCGCGCGGGTGAGCGACGTAGGCAAGCGCGCCAAGGCGATCATTCCCAGCAAGGCGCTGGACGAGATCGCCAAGCTTATGAGCGACGACGAAGAAAAGAAGGCCCTGATCAGGCTTGGCAAAAACCGCGTGCTGGTGGAAAACGGACAGACGAAGTTTTACGCTTCCCTGATCGAAGGCGAATATATCGACTACCGCCGCGTGATCCCTTCCCAGTTCAACGTGACCGTGAAGGTGGACAGGCAGAGCTTCTGCGACAGCGTGGACCGGGCGGCCCTGATCGCGCGCATGTCCCGCAGCAACCTGATCCGCTTCGACATTTCTGAGGGCACGCTGGTGATCAGCGCCAGCTCCGAAGCGGGCGACGCCAGGGAGGAGCTGGAGTGCACCACCCAGGGCGGCGGCCTCACGATCTCCTTCAACGTGCGCTACTTTACCGAGCTGATCCGCGTGATCAGCGGCGACAGCCTCACCATTCGCCTGGGCACGCCCGTGAGCCCCTGCGTGATCTCCCCGGACGAGGGCGAAGAGTTCATTTACCTGGTGCTGCCGGTGAGGACGAATGCGCAATAACCGTGACACCATCGCGGCCATCGCCACGCCTAACGGAGAGGGAGGCATCGCGATCGTGCGCATCAGCGGCCCCGAAGCGCTGCCGATCGCCGAAAGGATATTCAGGCCTTCCCAAAAAAGCGCCGCATTCGAGCACGGACGCATGCTGTACGGCTATGCCGTGGACGCAGACGGTAGCGAACTGGACGAGGTGATGGCTGTTTACTTTCAGGCGCCCCGGAGCTATACCCGCCAGGACGTGTGCGAGATACACACTCACGGAGGGGTGTCCTCCGCGCTGGTGCTGGAAAGGGCCGTGAAGGAAGGCGCGCGCCCGGCGGAGAGGGGAGAATTCACCTACCGCGCCTTTATAAACGGACGCATAGACTTAAGCCGCGCCGAGGCGGTGATGGAGCTGGTAAGCGCGTCCGGCGAAAAGAGCGCGCGGGCTTCCGTGAGGCAGCTCAAAAACGGCGCGAGCGTTCGCATAGAAAAGTGCCGCGAAAAACTGAAGGACATCGTGACCCTGATCGACGCGGCGGCGGACTTTCCCGAAGAGATAGACGAAGACGTGACCTTCGAACGGGTGCGTTCTTTAGCCGGGGAAGTCTTACAGGAGCTTCAAAAACTGGCGGACAAACGCTATGCCAGGATCATGAACAAGGGCGCGCGGGCGGTGATCGCGGGCCGGCCAAACGTGGGAAAGAGCTCCCTGATGAACGCGCTTCTGGCCTTTGAACGCTCGATCGTGACTGACATCCCGGGTACGACCCGGGACACGGTGAGCGAAAGCGTTTCCATCAGCGGGCTCGAGATCACTTTGACCGACACGGCGGGCATACGGGATACTTCCGACCCTGTGGAGCATATCGGCGTAAAACGGGCGGAAGAGAGCGTTGAAAGCGCGGACTGCGTGATCCTGGTGCTGGACGCTTCCGAAGACCTTACGGACGAAGACCGAAAGCTCTTGGCCCAGAGGGACGAAAGATACATCCTTGTTGCCAACAAGGCGGACGTTAAGCGGGAAGACTTCGGCATGTGCCTGTGCGTAAGCGCGCGCACTGGCGAAGGCATAGGGGAGTTGTCCCGGCGAATTTACGATATGGTGAGCGCCGGCGAGGACGACGAAAAACTGCTGACCCTGCGCCACGTGGAATGCGCGGAACGGGCGATGAAGGCGCTTGAGCGCCTGATGTCGGCGCCGGAAGGTACGTACCTGGATCTTCTGCGCGACGATGCGACCCAGGCGCTTTTATGCCTGGGGGAGATCAGCGGCGAAAACGTGAGCGAAAGCGTGATCGACGGCATATTCGAAAGGTTTTGCGTGGGCAAATGAGCGTGGATCATTCAGGACACCGGCAGAGGCTGAAAAGGGCCGAAAGGGAAAACGGGCTATTGTCCTTTTCACCGCATGAGGTGATCGAGCTGATGCTGTATCCCGTTCTGCCGAGGCGGGACGTGAACGAGCTGGCGCACAGGATCAGCGATGCGCTGGGCGGGGTATGCGGGCTGACGGACGCGGACGATTCAGCTTTAGACCGGATACCTGAACTTACCAGGCACACGAAAGACGCGCTGGACGCCTACCGGCAGGCGGTACGGGTGTACGAGAAATACGCTTCCAACGAGGGAAGGTTCCTTCATACCCGCGGCGACATGGACGCGTTTTCTGCTTCGGTCTTTCAGGCGGACAGGCACATGCTGGCGCTTTTGTCTTCGGGACGGGAAGTGATATGCGTTTCTCCCCTGCCCGGGGATGCCGGCGCGGGATATATTTGCGAAAAGATACTGGCGTACGATGCGTCGTATGCCTTTATCGTCTGTTCGAAGGACATGAGGCCGCCGGACAAAAAAACGGAAGAGATACAAAGAGCGCTTGCGGCTGTGGACGCCTGTCTTCTGGACACGGCAACGATATAAAAGGAGGCTGTTTTCATGACGGGAGGATTTACCCTGCCTGGAGAATCCGGATACGAGAAGCTTACGCTTGAGCTTGCGGAAAAGTGGGGGGCGGACTGCATACGCGACAGCGATGGCACCAGCCTTTCCGATGAGATCCTGGAGACCGGGATACCCATCTATTCCACCATATGCCTGGTGAGGAGCATAAATGGCTGGGCAAAACAGCATCCCGAGTGCCTGCAGAGGAACTTTCTGATGTCTGAAATGAAAATGGCCCAGGGAGATACGCTTTTGATCGATCCGATGGAGGGCTACTTTACCGGGCAGTTCACCATCCTTCCCGGCGACCCGGTGAGCCTCTGGCAAGTGTTTGACCGCACCGACGGAACAGAACACCATGACTGGAAATGGGACGGAAAAACGGTGACGGTGAAGAACTGCGTCCCCTACCATTTTTATACCGTCAACTTCCTGGCTGCGCGCATCTGGGAAGAGATATCGATGTACAACCACATCACCAACGACTGGGGCGACAGGGAACACCTGATGGCGGTGGAGCCGAGGTATCCCGAGACGAGAAAGGCGCTGCTGGACTTTCTGAACGAGTGGCTCAAAGAGCATAAACACACGTCCGTAGTGCGCTTTACCTCCATGTTTTACAACTTCACCTGGATATGGGGTTCGTCTGCCCGCCGCAGGGACGTGTTTTCCGACTGGGGGAGCTACGATTTCACGGTGAACCCCGTGAGCCTTGCAGAATTCGAGAAGGAATACGGCTATTCTATGTGCTCGGAGGACTTCATCCGCGCGGGCAAGCACAATCCCACCCACACGCCGCCCACCGTCCGCATGAGGGACTGGATGGAATTCACGGGCCGCTTCGTGCGCGATTTCGGCAAGCAGTGCGTGGACCTTGTGCACGCGTACGGCAAAAAGGCATATGTGTTCTATGACGACAGCTGGATCGGCATCGAGCCCTGGAGCGGGCATTTCGGTGACTTCGGCTTTGACGGGCTGATCAAATGCGTGTTCAACGCCTTCGAGGCCAGGCTCTGCGCCGGCGTAAAGGACGTAAACGTGCACGAACTCAGGCTGCATCCCTACCTGTTTCCAACGGGCCTGGGCGGAGAACCCACGTTTTTGCCGGGCGGACATCCTGAAAAGGACGCAAGGCGCTTCTGGAGCAGGATACGCCGGGCGCTGATGCGGGTGAAGATCGACCGGATCGGCCTGGGCGGATATCTGCACCTTACCCAGGGCTTTGACGCCTTCGTGGACGAGATCGCCTCCATCACGGATGAATTCAGGCTGCTCAAGACCCTGCACGAGGGCGGGGAGCCGTATTCCACCGGCATCCGCGTGGGGATACTGCAATCCTGGGGCAGCCTCAGGACCTGGAACTGCGCGGGGCATATGCATGAGCATCCGGAGCTCGCGCTCAACCATATCCATGAATCCCTGGCGGGCCTGCCTGTGGAGGTAAGGAGCCTGGGCCTGAAGGAAGTAAAGGAAAACGGCGTTCCTAAAGACGTGGACGTCGTGATCAACGCGGGCCGTGAGGGAGATGCCTGGAGCGGCGGCGACATCTGGAAGGACGCGGAGCTGAAAGCGCATATGTACGAATTCGTCGCCCGGGGCGGCGGACTGATCGGCGTGCAGGAGCCCGGAAAGGTAAGGGGCGGCATGCGCGCTCTGGCCCTTGCGGACATCCTCGGCGTGGATATGGAGGACGGCAGCACGATCTGCGCCGGAAAGTATTCGTTCGAGACGGAAAAGGGGCATTTCATCTCACGGGATACACAAAAAGCGCCCGCGTTCCACAACGCCGCCAAAGGCGTGTACGCGCTTGACGAAAACACGAAGGTGCTTTTCAGTGACGGCGAGGACATCATTGCTTCCGCCCGCGCGTTTTTCAAGGGCCGGGGCGTATATCTGAACGGCTACACCTACTCGTTTGAAAATACCCGCCTTCTGTACCGGGCCATTCTGTGGGCCGCCGGAAAGGAAGAACTGGAAGACTGTTACATGACAAACGATCCGGCCTGCGAGTGCGCTTTCTTCCCGTCCGCCGGAAAGCTCATAGTGATCAACAGCTCCGAAGAGGACAAGAGCGTTCGCGTGAGCATGCCCGGCGGCGAAAAGAACGTATCCGTGCCCGCCGGCGGGATAAAAGTGGTGTAAATGAAGCGGGAATTCCACATCGTTCAAAGGCTTTTGACCTCTGCCTGCCTGCGATTGCTCTTGCAGCCCTTCAGGCTGCTGCCGGTAAAGAAGAACAGGGTGCTGTTCACCTCCTATCTGGACAAGCAGTATTCCTGCAACCCGAAGTACATCAGCGAAAAACTGATGAAGATGTATCCGGGCAGGATCGAAGTGGGATGGGCGTTTCGGCATCCGGAAGAGTTTTCGTATCTTTCGGAAAAGGGCATACGGGTGCTGGGCACAAAGACCCTGAAGTTCATCGTCTTTGCCATGACCGCCCGGGTGATCTGCACGAATACCTATTACAAACCCTCCCTGCCGCGGCGGAAAAAACAGTTTTTCCTGTACACCTGGCACGGCGGCGGGGCGTACAAGCGGGTGGGGGACGCCCAGGACATGTCTTTGGCGGAACGCCTGTCCCTGCGCATGCGTGAGGGACGGGCAGATCTGTACCTTTCCTCATCCAGGGCTTTTACGCGCCTTACGCTCAGGCAGTCCTTCGGCTACCGGGGCGAAGTGATGGAAAAGGGCATGCCCAGGAACGACCTGCTTTTGTCTGAGCCGGACGCGGAAAAAACGGCGCTGATCCGCCGGAGGATCGGCCTGAAGGACGGGGAAAGGCTGTGCCTGTACGCGCCCACCTACCGGAAGGATACGCGCGTGCACAAGCTGAATCCGGATTACGAAAAAACGCTTTCCGCCCTTGAACAGCGCTTTTCCGGCACCTGGGTGATGGGCTACCGGGGCCACCACGTGACCCAGTACAAGGACCACACGGACGTGAACCGGGGCGCGCTGGACCTTACGCAGTATCCGGACATGCAGGAAATTCTGTACGCCGCGGACGCGCTGATCACGGATTATTCCTCCAGCATATGGGATATGGGACTGACCGGAAAACCCGTGTTCCTGTATGCGCCGGACTTAAACTCATACCGCTCGGAAAGGGACTTTTACACCGATATACATACCTGGCCCTTTCCGCTGGCGGAAAACATGGAACAGCTGGAAGAAAACATCCGTTCCTTTCATGAAGACAGGTATGCTGACGCCGTGAGGAAGCATTTCAGGGAGCTGGGCTCGTGCGAAAGCGGAAAAGCTTCTTTCTTCGCCGCCAGGCGCATCGGATACGAAACAGGACTGGAGAAAAAGAAATATGACGATCAATGAGTATCAGAAACTGGCGCTCACCACCCTGAGCCCGGGGCTTGAAAAGGACAAAGTGCTTTTGAACGGCGTTATGGGACTGTGCGGGGAAGCCGGAGAGACCATAGACATCGTGAAAAAGCACCTGTTCCATTCCCACTCTCTGGACCGGGACAAGCTGAAGGAGGAGCTGGGCGACGTGGCCTGGTACCTGGCGGTCACTGCCTACGCCCTGGATACCGACCTGGAAAGCGTGATGCGAGAAAACATCGAAAAGCTCAAAAAGCGCTATCCCGAGGGCTTCGACGCGGAACGTTCGATCCACCGGGAAAAATACGAAAGCAAATGAGCGGAGGAAAAGATATGTATTCCGATCCCGAAGTACTGTTTTACGATCTGCCGGAGGATATACTGCGCGCCAAACTCGCCGGCGATTTTGCGCGGATGGAAACGCTTCTGAACGCCCGGCTTTCTTCGCCCCGCGTAAGCCCCATGATGAAGGAAAGGCTGGAGTTTGAAAAGTTCCGCCTTTCCAGGCTTTTGAAGCGCTATCCCTATGACCGCGCGGGGGCGATGGAGCGCATGCGCGCCAGAGTGCCGGATTTTACCGAAGAAGAGCTCGATAAAATGGAAGAGGACGGCTGCGTGGACTATATCTACTGCCTGGGCGGCAAAAGATACGTTTCCTCCTTTTCCGGCACCCTCATCAAAATGAGCGACGACCTTGCCCGCCGGGAGGTAAAAGCGCCGCAGGAGGACGACGGCGTGGATCTGGACGCCTTTATCCGGGACATCAAAAAGACGGGTTCCGCGGCGTACCGCTTCGGCATCCGCTCTTCGCTTACAATCGAAAAAGAAGCCTTCGAGCCGGGCAGCACGTACACCGTGCACATACCCGTGCCCGCGGCCTGCGCCCAGCAGCCCGAAGGGGAGATACGCATCCTGCCGGAAGGGGAAGCCGTCGTTTCTGACCCGCATGCTTTTCAGCGCACGGTGTGCTTTAAACGCCAGAGCGCGTTAAACAGGCCGTTTGAAGCGGAATTTAGCTATACCTCCAGACTGAAATTCGTCGATCCCTTCCGGGACGAAAAGCATATCGTCTATCCTGGCGCCCTGCCGCCCTGCGAAGACGATTTATGCGAGCAGCTGCCCCACATCTGCTTTACGCCCTATATCAGGCGCCTGGCAAAGTACATCGCCGGGGACGAAAAGCGGCCGCTGTATCTGGCCAAGCGCGTATACGACTACGTCACCATGAACGTGCGCTATTCCTTCATGCGTTCCTACCTGCTGATCGACCGGCAGGCGGAATACGCCGCGCTCAACCTGAAGGGAGACTGCGGCATCCAGGCCGTACTGTTCATCACCTTGTGTCGAGTGCTGGGCATTCCGGCCAGGTGGCAGAGCGGGCTGACGGTGGATAAGTTCTCCACGGGCGATCACGACTGGGCCCAGTTCTTTACGGAGGAATTCGGCTGGCTGTTCGCCGACCCGTCTTTCGGAGGAAGCGCCTTCCGCCAGGGCAAAGCGGAAAAGCACGCCTATTACTTCGGCAATCTCGACTGCTTCCGCATGGTGGCGAACCGCAGGTATTTCAGTGAGTTCGATCCGCCCAAACGCTTTATCCGCTTCGATCCCTGCGACAGCCAGGACGGAGAGGCGGAAACGGACGCAAGGGGCCTGGACTCCTTTGAATTTGACAAAACAGACAAGACCTTTATGTTTGAAAAACTGTAACGAAACGGGGAAACGGTATGAATCAGAAAAATGAAAACAGCATAGGCGCGGTTTTGTACCGCGTGTTCATGGGCATACTCTTCGGCTTTGCCAACGTGATACCGGGCGTATCCGGCGGCACTGTGATGGTGGTGCTGGGCGTATATGAGAGGATCATCGGCATCATTACCGCCTTTGCCAAAAAGATAAAGAAGGAATGGAAGTTCTTCCTGCCCATCCTGGTGGGTATGGGCATCGCCGTGGTGATTTTCGGAAAGCTGATGAGCGGACTGCTTGAAAAGCACGCCCAGATCACGCAGATGTTCTTTATCGGCGTCATCGTGTTCTCGGTGCCCCAGATCTTCCGCAAGGCCGCCTTCGACAAAAAGAAAAAGCTGAACGTCAAGCCCGTGGGCTTGATCGCCTTTGTGCTGATGCTGGCGCTCATGGTGTTCATGGCTTACAGCCCCGCCAATGACGAAAAGGCCCGCCTGAAGGCGGAAAAGGAAACGCTGGAGACCATCGAAGAGGTGCTGGACGAAAACGGCGAAAAGGCCCAGGCCGAAAAGGCCGCATACACGCCGGACCATTCCGCAGGAAGGCTTTTGCTGCTGGTGATATACGGCGCCGTGGCGGCTTCCACCATGATCATTCCCGGCATATCTGGCTCGCTGGTGATGGTGATGCTGGGCCAGTATAAAAACATCATGGACGCCATCGCCAACTGGGACTTTGCTGTGCTGATCCCCTTCGGAATCGGCTGCCTGCTGGGCCTGGTGTTCTGCGCAAAGCTGATCAGGTGGCTTCTAAAGCACCACGAGCAGATCACGTATTCCGCGATCCTGGGCTTCGTGCTGGGTTCCATCCTTCCGGTGTTCCCGGGCTGGGAGTGGGCGCTGAGCCTGGGCGGCGTGATCGCGTTTCTGATCGGCGGGGCCTGCATCATCGCCTGTGAGATGCTGTCTCCCGAAAGAAAGCAGGCCGCAAAGGCGTAAACCGTCCGAAAGGATAACAGCCGGACAAATAACGTTCTTTCCGGGAGCGGGTATATGGGACAAAAGCTCAGCATGAGCGAAAGCGCGCGCTTTGTGATGCCGGTGATCGCGGAAAACGCATTTACCGTCTCCGTTTCGCTGATCTATTCCGCCGTCACCGGAGCCATCAGCGCAGGTTCTCTGGCCGCCGCCACGGTGGGAAACCAGGCGATGAACATGATCTCGGCGCTGTTTGCCGCGCTCTCTACAGGCTCCGCCATCCTCACCGCGCGCCTTACCGGTAAACAGGACGAGGACGCCGCTTCCCGCACGGTGGAGCAGACGCTGCTTTTGACGCCGGTCCTTTCGATCCTGGCCGCGGGTGTCCTGCTGGCATCGTCATCATTTATCATCCGCCTGCTGATGCCCGGGGCGGAAGGCGAGTTTTTGCAGGAAGGTTCGCTGTATTTTCGCGTGATCCTGCTGTCGGTGCCCTTTACGATCATGATGAACGCGTCCGCGGGCGTGCTGAGGGCGGCGGGCCAGTCCAGGGTGGTGCTGGTGGGCACGGTGATATCCAACGCCGTGCAGCTGGCTGCGGTATACCTGCTGGCGTCCGTTGGCGGGATGGGGCTCAAGGGCGTGGCGCTGGCCACGGTGATATGCCGGGCGGCGGGCTGCGCGTATCTTACTTGCATGCTCCTTATAAACCACAGGGGATTCCGTGTATCCAAAGCGCACGTATTCCATCCGGACAAACAGGTGATCCGGCGCATCTTTTCCGTAGGCCTGCCGGCCAGCGTGGATTCCATCGCCGTGCAGCTGGGCTACGTGGTGATCAATTCTCTGCTGGTGAACATGGGCCGCACCTACGCTTCGGTGGTGAGCGTGCTCAATTCCGTACTGGTGTTTACCGGCATCACCCAGGGTATCGGCGCCGCCGTATCCACCACCCTCGTGGGGCATAAGATCGGCGCGGGAGACATACCCGGCGCACGCCGGACGCTGAACCGCATCCTTTTGTCCTGCGAGCTGTCAAGCTTCGTTCTGTGCGTTCCGGCCATACTGTTTTCCGGCTGGAGCGCGGGGCTTTTTTCCAAAGACGCAGACGTGATCCTGGCGGCCTCATCCTTTATGTGGATACAGATCCCGTACTGCTTTTCCGCGGTGGGCGTAAACGTGTGCGAGCCCGCCGTGCGGGTGGGCGGCGATGTGAAGTACGCCATGATCAACATCACGGTGTGCGTGCTTCTGATCCGCCTGCCGCTGACGTACCTGTTCTGCATACGCAATTCTTTCGGCGTGGCAGGCATATACGCCGCCAACATCACGTCCCTCACGGCGCGCTTCGCGGTGGATTATCTCAGGATACGCTCGGAAAAATGGGGCAAAAGGGAGCTGTAGCATGATCAGAAAAGCGGTAAACGGCGACCTTGGCCAAATCGAAAAGATCTTTGATTTGGCGCGTAGTCGCATGCACGCAAACGGAAATACCACCCAATGGACGGAGGGATATCCGGGTAAAGACATCATTCAAAAGGATATAAACGCGGGCTTCTGCCGCGTACTGGAGGACGAAAACGGCGTATACGGCGCGTTTTCCCTTCTGCCGGGACCGGACCCGACGTACCGGGTGATCTATGGCGGGCAGTGGCTGACCGACGGGGATTACGGCGTGATCCACCGCTTGGCATCGGACGGCGTTCACCGGGGCGTGTTCGCCGAAACGGTCCGGTACTGCCTTGGGCTGTTTAAAGTCCTCAGGATCGATACCCACAAAAACAACCGCCCGATGATCGGGGCGGTCGAAAAGGCGGGTTTCCGGTACTGCGGCGTGATATATCTTGACCGCCCGGGAGACAACGAGCGGCTGGCGTTCGAACTGGATACGGCGAAACAGAACGGAAAAGGAACAGATTGAATATGAAACTGACCGAAACGCGGAAAACCCGCAGGCACCGCATGACCCACGTGCAGATCATAGTGATGGGTTTTCTGATCATGGTGATATCGGGTACGGCGCTGCTGATGCTGCCCTGTGCGTCCGGAGACGGACGGTCCGCCGGACTGCTCACGTCTTTGTTTACGGCCACTTCCGCCGCCTGCGTCACCGGTCTGATACGGCGCAGCACTTCCGAGTGGTCGTTTTTCGGTCAGCTGGTGCTGCTGATCCTGATACAGACAGGCGGCTTGGGTTTTATGACGATCGCTTCGATGTTTTTCCGTCTGATCAACAGGCGCATGGGTCTGTGGCAGAGGGAGACGATGGTGGAAAGCCTAAATCTTTCCAAAGTGAAAGGTATCATGGAATTCACCCGGGGGATCATCGCGGGCACCGCCGTGATCGAGTTGGCGGGTGCTTTTCTGTTTTCGATCCGTTTCGTGCCGCTGCTGGGCTGGGGCCGGGGCCTTTGGTACAGCCTGTTCCACTCGGTATCGGCGTTCTGCAACGCCGGATTCGACCTGATGGGGGATCTGCCGGGAGATGGTTCCCTTACGTATTTTGCTGAGGACTGGCTGGTGAACCTGACCGCCGTACTGCTGATCACCGTGGGAGGTCTGGGATATCTCGTATGGGACGACCTGAAGCGGCATAGGCTGAAAACGGGCAAATACAGCGCTCATACCCGCATGGTGCTGACGGTAAATACGGTGCTTCTGTTTGGCGGGGCGATAATGTATTTCGTATTTGAAAGCAGCTGTACCGGCCAGGGCGAGACTCTGCCATCCCGGGCGGTCGAAGCGCTGTTCGCCTCCGCCACCGCGAGGACGGCAGGCTTCAATTCCGTGTCCGTCGCAGGCATGAGCGGTGCTTCCAGGCTGCTGACGATACTGCTGATGTTTGTGGGCGGCTCGCCAGGTTCCACGGCAGGCGGCATCAAAACCACCACGGCCGCGGTACTGCTTCTATCCTCGATATCCAGCGTTCGCGGCAGCCGGAGACCCGCCGCGTTCGGACGGAGCATATCGGACGGCACAGTGAGAAAGGCGACACACGTTTTCTTCCTGAACCTGAGCCTGGCTGCTGCTGCGGCCGTGATCCTGTGCGCGCTGCAGCCGCTGGACCCGACGGACGCCTTTTTTGAAACGATATCGGCGGTGAGCACCGTGGGCATAACGGCAGGCATCACTGGCAGCCTTCATCCCGTTTCAGCCTGTATAATCGCTTTGCTCATGTTCATCGGCCGGGTAGGCAGCGTATCTTTCGCTGTTGCGCTGGCAGAAAAGCACAAACGCCCGCCGGTTTCTTCTCCGGCGGCTGAGATTCTGATAGGATAAGGAGAAAAACATGAAAACATTTCTTTTGATCGGCGCCGGCAACTTCGGACATCTTCTGGCAAGGGAACTCAGCAGGCAGCAGTGCGAGCTCATGATCGCTGATGTCAACGAGGAAGCCCTGGAGGATCTGCTGGAACTGGGCATCAGCGCCAAGATCGGCGACTGCAGGCGCGAGGAAGTGATGGAATCATTCGACGTGGCGTCGTTCGACGCCTGCTTCGTGTGTGTGGGAGGGCACTTTCAAACGAGCCTCGAGATCGTATATCTGCTGAAAAAACTGCATGCGGCCAAGATCTTCTGCAAGGCTTCCGACGACTCGCAGGCGAAGTTTCTGAGCATCATCGGCGCGGACCACGTGATCTATCCCGAACGCGAGACAGCCCAGAGCCTCGCCGTAAGCGAAGCCAACGATTCCATCTTCAACTGCATCCCGATGACAGACGATTACAGCGTGTACGAGATCGCCACGCCGAAGACGTGGCTGAACAAAACCATACGCGAAGCCAACATCTACCAGACCTATAACCTGAACATCCTGGCCACCGTAAGGGACGGCGTGATCTCCATGATGCCACCGTCGAGCTATCAGTTCACGGAACAGGATCACCTGATGGTACTTGGACAGCAGGCGGATATTGAACGGCTGAAATGAACCTGTGAGATCACAGGCAATCAGACGTACCCGGACTGGATAAAGCGCCGCATTCCCGCAAGATGCGCTCCGCGGCCAGGACGGCCGCGCGGCCGGTCTCGCAGTTTCCCAGGCTTTCGTGATGCGCCTTCACGGCGCATCTGTATTTTTCTTCGTCGAAACACAGGATGTTGTTTTCAAGTTCCTCGTCGTTCTCGGCCAGCGGGAAGGGCCAGGAGCGTATGTCCGTGAAAAAATCCCGTTCTGCCCGGTACGCGTCAAGATCGGCACAGTACAGAAACGCGGGCTTGTACATGAGGGACATATCCCATATGGAAGACGAATAATCGGTGATAAGAATGTCGGCGGCGCACAGAAGGGGCTGCATGTCGGGATAGGCGCTCACGTCCATATCGCCTATGTTCGCGCTTTTGTCCACGTGATGCCCGCGGTACAGCACGGTCCAGCTGCCGCCGAATTTTTGGAAAAGCGCTTTTTTTATTCTGTCCGTGTCGGGATACAGGTTTTTGCCCGCACCGCCTTCCCGGTATGTGGGGGCGTACAGCGCGATCTTCCGGTCTGAAAAGCCCAGCTCGCGCTTGGTGAGAAGGGCAGTCTCCTTCCACCTGCCGTCCGTCAGGATGTCGTTGCGGGGCATGCCTGCCTCCAGGACCTCTCCCGTATATCCAAACGCCCCGCGGAGTGTCTGGTCCGTAAACGCCCGCGAGGAGGACAGGTACAGGCTCGCGCCCTGCTGCTGCATGGAAATGTACTTTCCCCTGAGGCCGGAGGGATATGTCACCTTTTTGTACGCGCCGCCGCCGTGCCAGGTGCGCAGATAGAACTGGTCTTTCCGTCGGGGCAGGAAGGGCTTATAGTAGGTATTGGTGCAGACCACCCGGGCGGTCATGGCGTGCAGGATGAACTTCAGGCTCCGGTCGTCCAGCACGGTGATGCCGCGCCCGGCAAGGTATTTGAATTTTTCAGGCTCGTGGAAGGCCCATTCGATCCGGACCCTGCCGCTTGCGTTCTTTTCCAGTGCTTCGCTGACCGCGCGGGGATTGCAGGAATACTGCTTGCCCCGGAAGGACAAAAACAGCACCCGGTCTTTTTGGACCGGCAGAAGCTTCAGAGGGCTTAGCAGAAAGCGCAGCGCCAGGGAGCCCGCATATGAGACGAACAGACGGAAGGAAGTCATTTTGCCCTGTCCTCGTATTCGGGCTTCAGGAAAGCGTGGCCGCGGCGTTTGTCTTCTGGCGGAAGCGTGAGATAATCGCTGCCGTAGAGGTTTTTGAGATACGCATGGGCCTGCGCAGGCAGGCTGGCCTTCTGTTTTTCAAACTCTCCTTCAAATGGAGGCAGGATGGTGCCGAGGCTGACCGTCTCGCCCAGATAATGCCTGATCCCCGCGGGGAAGGTGACGGTATCGGTTATTTCCGCTCCCTGGGAAAAGCGGTCGAACAGATCGTACCAGTCGGTGTATTTCCGGAAGCTGAGAACGAAGCCCAGGGCATATCGAAGCCAGTATTCGGCGCTCCTTCTGAAGCTGCCGGACATGTACGCCCGGTACACGGGATTCTTAAAGGTATACAGGTAATTGGATACGGCGGCATAGGCCAGCGCGTCGCAGGCGATTCCCTTCAGCAGGCGCTTCCAGCTTTCCTTAGGCGCGTATTCCATGGGAACGATGTCCAGCCAAAGGCCTTTTGCGTCCAAAGAAGAGGCCTGCAGCACCTGTGGGCGCCGGATGCCGTCCTTTTTGACGATCTTCATGAACAGGTTGCTGGGCACGCTGCCTTTCTTTCCGGGCACCTGCATGATGTATCTGTCCCCGAGGCGGGAATCGAACAGTTCCTTCAGGCGCTCGTAGTCCTCCCGGGGCATCACGGTGTCCATATCGTCGTCCCAGGGAATAAAGCCCCCGTGCCGCACCGCGCCCAGGCAGCTGCCGCCTGAAAGGATCAGCCGTAAGCCCTCCTCGTCGCATACGCGCTTTACGTCCTGGTATATGCCGAATATCTCCTGCTGGGCCAGCCGGATCTCCTCCGGGCTGCTTTCCCGCGTGAGCCTTTCGCCCCTGGGCAGGGCCGGCTTACGTTCTCGGGCTTTGGGTCCGGCCTGATAGGGCGTTGTGTTTTTGCGTATCAGCTTATAGCACGCCTTGTGCAGCCAGGCCGGCATCAGCTGAAGCCCGCAGGCGCAGGCGATATCGAACAGATAGTGGGTATAGCCGATCTCACCCATCATGTACATCTCGCGGTAAAAGCGGCGCAGGGCCAGCGCGTTTTTAAGCCCGTGCCGGCGGGTGTGCATGCCGCCGCCGCAGCGCACGTACAGAAGGTGGTCCTTCAGATTGGCGGCCTTCGCGTTTGCGCGGTACATGCGCATCCACAGGTCGTGATCCTCCACCCGGGGAAGGTCGCCCCGGTAGGAGCCTGCCGCGAGCACCTTGCTCTTTTTATAAGTGACCGCCGCGTGGTTGAAGGGGCTGCGTGTGCGGGCAAAGGCCCAGATATCATCGTTTTCCAGCGGCAGCACACGGGAGCCGGTCACGTGGCTTTCGTCCGTGTCGAATTCGTCGATCACGCCGGACAGGATGTCCACGTCCGGATGGTCCGCAAGGTATTTCATCTGCTTTTCCATGCGGTCGGGATAGGAGATATCGTCAGAATCCATGCGCGCCACGTATTCGCTTTGGCAGTGCAGCAGGCCTTCGCGCAGGGCGCTTCCGAGGCCCTGATTGGCGGAAAGCTGCACGGGGCGGATCATGCCGGGAAAAAGGTTTTCCTTTCCGGCGATCACTTCTTCCAGTTCGGGCGTTAAAGGGCCGTCCTTCACCAGAACGATCTCGAAGGGCGGAAGCGTCTGGGAGAGCATGCTGTCCAGGCTGCGGGACAGATACTCCGGCTGTTCCCCGGCGTACACGCTCATCAGCACGGAGTAGGCGCTGACCGCAGGGGAAGACAGTTCCCTTTCCTCCGCCTGGAAAACGGCTTCGGATGCTTTATATGCCGTCTGCGTCATCTATGCTTTCTCCTTCCTGATAGCCTTCTTTATAAAATACCGCAAGGATGGTTTTGCTGACGATGCGGAAATCATAGTCGAAACCTACATGCCTGGCGTATACGCCGTCCAGTTCGGCCTTTTTTGCGGGCGGCAGCCGGTCCCGGCCGCGGATCTGCGCGATGCCGGTGATGCCGGGCCGCACCGCATAGGCGCCGGTCTTTTTGCGTTCTTCATCCAACTCGAACTCGTTCCACAGGCAGGGCCTGAAGCCCACGAAAGACATGTCGCCCTTCAGGATATTGAACAGCTGGGGCAGTTCGTCCAGCGAGTTCATCCTCAGTACCCGGCCTGCCCGGGTGATGTACATTTCGGAGGAATGCAGATCGTTCGTGGCCACCTCGCTGGGGGCGTCCGTGCGCATGGTGCGGAACTTCAGTATGCGGAAGGGCTTTTCGTCCTTGCCCAGGCGCGTCTGGATGAACAGCACGGGCCCGCGGGAATCCAGCTTGATCCACAGGGCGATGAGCAAAAACACGGGCATGAGCAGAACGCACAAAACAAGCGACAGCACGATGTCCAACGCGCGCTTGACGTAGTTTCTGTACACGGCCCGGCCTCCTGTTCATAAATTCGCAAAATGTATTATACTACAAATGAAATACTTTAGCAACAATTTTCCGGCCTGAACAGGTTAATTCGCGCGTCTTATGCCGTACGAAAAAGTTGACATGCGGCGCAAAATCATATACAGTAACAGCGGAGGCGATGAAGATGTACACACAGCTGTTTCCGGACGATCAGCGGCTGCTTGGCCGCGCGGGCACGCGCCGTGTATACGGCAGGCCGGAGCTCATGGCCGAATACGAAGACCCGTTATTCAGTACAGACTATTTTTCGCCGTGGGTATTCGAAAAAGACGGCGGATACATGATGCTGTACATTGGAAAAAGGCGGGATACGGGAGAGATGGCCCTTCTCGCCGCGAAGTCGGCTGACGGCGTACATTTTCAGCCGCTCAAAACCCGCGAAAAAGAGAACGGGGAAGAGAGGGCCGCGCCGCATCAGCTGATGCCCCTGAAAGACGGGATCGAACCCATCAGCGTGCTTAAGGACCGCTTTGCTCCGGCCGGGGAACGCTACAAGCTGATTCTCACCGTGCTGGACAGTGAACGGTTCTGTATCCACGCGGAAGTGTATGCCTCCCCTGATCTGCTCAGCTGGCGCCTGTTTTTGCCAGAGATCCCGGACTGGAGCTGCGAACCGGTGGGCGGGGCCTTTTACAATCCGAAGAGGGACTGCTACACCATCCTGCACCGCCGCACCTGGGGCGACAGGGGCGTGGGCTATCAGGACACAAGGGATTTCATCCATTACACGCCCTATGAGACCTGCATGCACCAGGACGCGCTGGATGAAGCGCTGGACGAAATATACGGCATGAGCGCATTCGAATACGCAGGCTTGTTCGTCGGTTTTCCCCTGGTGTATACTGACAACGCTCCCTCCCGCAGGACGAAATTCGATCTGGGCAACATCTATCCGCAGCTGGCTTTTTCACCGGATGGGCACCATTTTCAGCGTTCGCTCAGGCGGTCCTTTCTGCCCGAGTACCGGGGGCAGCCGTCCCTGAACTGGCTTTCCTGCGCGCTGAACGCGCCGGACGGGGGACTGTATCTGTACTGCGCGCACAGCCCGGAACCTCACGGCGTCGCCTTCCGAACTCATCAAAACGGGCGCATCCGGATATACCGTCTGCGCCGGGACGGATTCATCGGCCTGGAAACGGAGAGCGAAGCGACGGTGATCACGAGGGAATTCCTTTGCCGCGGCGGCGATATATCGGTGAACCTCCAGGCCGAAAACGCCACCATGGCGGTGATCGATACCTCCGGTGACGATCCCGCTTCCCACGTATGGGGCATGGACGCGGCGGCGCCGGGCTTCGACCACGATTTTTGCGAGCCGTTCTCGGGGGACAGCGTTTGCTGGCGCCCGCGCTTCGGCGGCAGAGATTTGGAAGAACTGAAGGGCCGGGTGATCATTCTGGAGATCCGTTATACCCGGGGCGTCCTGTATTCGGTATCGGGAGAAATAGAGCCCCTGTCCAACACGGAAGCGGCGCGGTGGAGAAAAACGGGGCTTCTCAGCATTCGCTGAGAAGCCCTTTTTCGCTCAGGGCGTGCCCGCCCCGGAGCCGCAGTCCCTTGGGCAGGTGGTTTTTCATCAGGCCGCCCGAAACCTTTCCCCAGCCGAGGCTCAGGCCCTTATACGTTACCAGCGTCCATCCGCTTTCGCCGTCCCGGGGGATGGCTTCTCCTTCCATGAAGGCGGCGGCTTCCTTTTCCGCAAGGTCGGCGCTCAGGCGTACTTGTTCGGGGCAAAGTGCCATGGCCAGGGCGTGACTGGGTTCAAAATACCCCTTTCCCATGCGCCCCAGCAGAAGGCCGGAGGAAAGGGTGTATATGCCCCTGAGTCCGCCCGGAAAGCCGCTGTATGCTTCGATGCGGTCGCCCGATATGCGGTATACGCCCCCGGGCAGTTCGATCCCGCATTCCTCCGCCAGGGCGCGGGCGGCTTCGTCCGCCCGGCGGTCGCGCTTCGCGTCCGGCAAAGGGGAATCGCTTTCTTTTCCTCTGCGCCTTAAGCGGCACACGAAATGTCCTTCGCCCCGTACGCGGTGGGGCCACAGGCGCAGGCAGCCGCCAAAGGAACTGCCGGCTCCGGGAAGGCTGAAATCCTCCGGCTCGAAGTCCGGGTGCCGGGCCAGGAACGCTTCGACCGTATCCTCGTTTTCTGTTCGGTTGAAGGTGCAGGTGGAGTACACCAGCCGCCCGCCGGGGCGCAGCACCGAAGCGGCTGAATCCAGTATGTGCGCCTGCCGGGCGGCGCACATGGCGGGCAGGGACGCGTTCCACTGCCTGGCTGCGTCCGGATCTTTTCGGAACATGCCTTCTCCCGAACAGGGCGCGTCCACCAGGATCTTGTCAAAATACGGGCCGAGAGGCTCGAATCTTTCCGGCGGCGCGGAGGTGACGCAGACGTTTTTTACCCCCAGACGCTCCAGGTTGCCCAAAAGGATATCCGCCCGCTTTTTGATGTACTCGTTGGCCAGAAGCGTTCCGCGCCCTTGTAAGCGGGCGGCGATCTGACCGCTTTTTCCGCCGGGCGCGGCGCACATATCCATCACCCGGTCGCCGGGCTTTGGATCAAGCGCCGCCACGGGGGCCATCGCCGAGGCGTCCTGTATGTAGAACGCCCCCGCAGCGTGGTACAGCGTGTTTCCGGGCCGAAGGCCGGGCAGGGTGTAGAACCCGTCATTTTCCCAGGGCACGGGCCTGTCCGCAAAGCGCGAAGCGGCTTTAAGCGCTTCTGGCTTCAGGGAGTTTACCCGAAACGCCGGCACTGGCGCTTCTTCCATGGCGGACAGGAAAGCTTCGTACTCGCTTTCTTCTTTCATCTGGGCGCGGACGGACACAAGAAATTCACTGGGCAGCATACAAAACCTCCCGCGGGAGTATCTGCGCACATTGTATAATCCGGGGCTGTGCCTGTCAAGCTTCGGCAAAGAATACAATTAACAAAAAAAGGCTGAACAAAGCTTGTACTTTAGAGCAAAATGTTCTACAATACATGCATACGGATGGAAACATCCGAATTTGACGGGGAGGATTTTCTCATGAAGAAAGCTCTTGCTCTCGTGCTGGCTCTGGTCTTCGTGCTGTCTATGGCCGCGTTCGCGGAAGCCGATAAGACCACTGTTACCATCTGGCACACCTTCACCAAAGATCAGGAAGCCTATCTCGTAAAGGCTGCCGCCGATTTTAACGCTCTCCAGGACAAGTACTATGTGGACGTTCTGTCCCAGGCGTATTCCGGATTCACCGACACCGTGAAGACCGCCGTACGCAGCGGCAACGGCCCCGACATCATCTTCAACTACGCCTCCGAAGCGGCTGAGTACGTGGACGACGGTCTGGTAGCGGACCTGAGCCAGTACATCTACGCCGACGACGAGTTCGCGGCCGCCTTTGACGACTGCCTGCCCGAAGGCGTCATGAACGGCGAAGTGCAGGGCTTCGCGGATGGTCTGATCCACTATCTGCCCGCCTACACCACCGGCCCCATCCTGTACTACAACAAGACCCTGTACGATGAGCTGGGCCTCACCGTTCCCACCACCTGGGAAGAGATGGAAGCCAACTGCGCCGTGATCTACGAGCAGAAGGGCATCGCCGGTCTGGGCTTCGACTCCCTCACCGACTGCCTCCAGGCTTTCATCATGGAAGATGAGAACAGCACCTACATCAACGTGGAAGAGAAGACCGTCGGCTTCGATACCGACTCCATGAAGGCCACCGTACAGTGGCTGGTGGACTGCGCCAACAAGGGCTACTTCAAGTTCAAGGCCAGCGGCAACTACTTCTCCGAGGACTTCAACTCCGGCTCCGTGGCCTCCTACATCGGCTCCTGTGCCGGCTACCCCTACATCACTCCCGACGGATTCGAGTTCGCCATGGCGCCCATGCCCGCCCAGACCTGGTTCCCCAGCTGGAACCGCGGCCCCATCGTGTTCTATTACAAGGACGATGCCCGTGCCGAAGGCGCTTATGAGTTCATCAAGTACTTCATCTCCGCCGAAGTGAACCTGGGCTGGGTGAAGGCCGTGAACGCTCTGGCTCCCTACAGCTGGACCAAGGAACTGCCCGAGTATCAGGAGTACGTCTCCCAGGATACCGCCGCCATCCAGGCACTCAACGCTGTCGGCGCGCATCTGGACATCGCAGGTTCCCTGCCCGCTGTGACCGGCGCTTCCACCGTGCGCAACGAGATCAAGGCCGCTGTTGAGAACGTAGCTTTCAACGGCATGACCGTGGATGAAGCCTGGGCCGCCTGCGTTGCCAACTGCAACGCCGCCCTCCAGGGTGCCAAATAAAACCAAAGCGAACGAGGCTTACGCGTCTTACGGCGCGTAAGCCTTTTGACATTTTTGCGTCTGCCGCACAAAGGCGACAGGGATCGCCTCTGTGCAGCCGACACAGAATAAAACAACCGGAGGAGATCGACCATGAAAGTCAGATTTGAGGACCTGACCAAAACCTTTGGCACACTCAACGCGGTGGACCATTTCAACGTCGAGTTCGAGGACGGCGAGCTGATCTCGCTGCTGGGCCCGTCGGGCTGCGGAAAATCCACGATCCTGAACATGCTGGCCGGCATACTGCCGGTAACGGGCGGCAAGATCTGGTTCGACAGTGACGACGTGACGAACCTGCCTCCGGAGGAAAGAGGCATCGGGCTGGTATTTCAGAATTACGCCCTGTATCCCCACATGAGCGTGCTGAAAAACATCTGCTTCCCCCTGGAGATCCAGAAGGTGCCCAAAGCCGAGCGCGTGGAGCGCGCCATGGCCATGGCAAAGCTGGTGCACGTGGACACCATGCTCAACCGCAAGCCCAAGCAGCTTTCCGGCGGCCAGCAGCAGAGGGTGGCCATCGCCCGCGCGCTGGTAAAGAATCCCAGGCTCCTGCTTCTGGACGAGCCTTTGAGCAACCTGGACGCGCGCCTGCGCCTGGAGATGCGCGAAGAGATCCGCCGCATCCAGCAGGAAACGAAGGTGACCACCATCTTCGTTACCCACGACCAGGAAGAGGCCATGTCCATCAGCGACCACATCGTGCTGATGAAGGCCGGCGTAAAGCAGCAGTACGCGCAGCCGCAGGAGCTTTACGACGAGCCGGCCAACCAGTTCGTTGCAGACTTCCTGGGCAATCCGCCCATCAACAACATCCCCGGCGAATTCGACAATGGCCGCTTCCTGCCCGACGGTGGAAAGGAGCCGGTCATGCTGGAGCGCTTTAAAGACATCGCTTTCAAAGGCCGCGTGAACCTGGCTGTGAGAAGCGAAAGCTTCTCCGCGGAAAAAACCGAAAGCGAAACGCTGCCCTGCCGCGTGAAGAGCGTATACAAGCTGGGCAAGGACGAAATGGCGATGTTCACGCTGGGAGACACCTCCTTCCGCGCCTACATCCCCGCCGAAGTGGGTCTGAACGAAGGCGAGACCGTCGGCCTGAGCCTCAAAAAGAGGGGCGTGTTCCTGTTCGATCTGAGTACCGGCGAGCGACTGAATCCCGTGCAGGACGCCGCCGCCCCGGAGGTGAAGTAAATGGCACTTCCCGCTAAAAAGCGCCTGCGCCGCGGCAACGGCCGGGTACTTGCGCACATCGCGCTGTTTCTGGTGCTCGGCATTGCCCTTGCGGTGCTGGGCGGCATCGGCGCGGGCAAGCTGAATCAGATCACGAAAGAATACGATATCGTCGCCCGCACCGACGTGTTCAAAGACAAGGCCGGCGGCGTGGAGGCCAGGGTCAAGGATATACTGCTTTCGCACATCACCAACGCCTCCACGGTGAACAACCGCATCATCGCCAACAAGCGCAACGCCGTCAACAAGCTGATCGACGAGGAAGCCCGCGCGGAAGTGAGCGAGGAAGAGATCATCCTGCACGCTGTGAACACCTACCGCGACCGCGCCGTGGAGATCCTCACTTCAGACCAGAACACGGACGGCGCGGAAAAGGTCAAAGCCGCCGTGGACGAGGCGCTGCCCGGCATCACCTCTGACCTGATCGGCCTGGCGGACGAGGCGGAAAAAGCCATCACCGCCAAGGACGTAAAGGGAACGCTGAGCCCCACCTCCACAAAGAACTATATCATCATCTACTACGGAAACGCGCTTCTGATTCTGGGCGCCATATGCCTCGCGCTGGCGGCGATCCTGATCCTTTTGTGGTACAAAAACGACGAAGACGGCCGCGCCCGCATCGGCCTGGCCATCGAGCCCTTCGACTACCTGATGCCCTTCCTGATCGGCGTGGGCGTGTTTACGCTCTATCCCATGATCCGCGTGCTGGTGATGAGCTTCCAGGAGAACTATCACCTGACGGGCAACAACCTGGGCGCGGCTACGGGCTGGGGCCTGAGCAATTACAAGTTCATCCTGTTCGGAAGAGGCAGCGACCAGTTCATGCGGTCCCTGCGCAATACCTCGCTGTACGTGCTGTTCACGGTGCCGATCACCGCGGCGATCGCCATCGTGGTGGCGTATCTTCTCAATCAAAAATCGAAGCTGAACGCCCTGTTCCAGACGGCCTACTTCATGCCCATGGTCACCACGGCCACGGCAGTGGGCCTGGTGTGGAGATGGCTGTTCAACCAGAACAGCGGCCTGATCAACGCCCTAATCACCTTCTTCACCCGCATGTTCGGCACGCCTGAAAACATCAACTGGCTGCAGACCGGCGCCACCAACCATGCCATCCCCATGACGGTGCTGATCATCTTCGGCATCTGGAGCAGCCTGCCCTTTACGATCATCCTGCTTCTGAGCGGCCTTCAGAACATCGACGAGCACCTCTACACCGTGGCAAAGGTGGACGGCAGCAAGCCCATGCGCATCTTCTTCAAAATCACCGTGCCGCTTTTGTCTCCCACCATCGGCCTGGTGCTGATCATCAACTCCATCTCCGCCTTCAAGGTGTATACCGATGTGTACGTGCTGTGGAACGGCACGCCCGAGAGCTACCAGATGGAGACGGTGGCCTGGTACATCTACAACAACATCACCTCCAACTTCGACGGCATGCACTCCCTGGGCATCGCGGCGGCCGCCGCCATGGTGCTGTTCGTGATCATATTTGCGTTTACCATGCTGCAAAAGCTGATACAGCGCAAATGGGTATACCAGTAAGGAAGGGGGCGAGCGCATGAAAAGACTGACTATGAAACAAACGATCCTGCTGGCGATCCTCATCGTGAGCTTTGTCGCCATGATCCTGCTGTGGCCGTTTTCCATGAAGATCGTTTCCGACGCCGCTACCTTCCAGAAGATCGCCAAGGTGCGCGGCGAGGAAATGAGCCTGTTCGAGGCCATGAGAAAGCTGGATACCGTGGACGACAAGCTGGCTGAATGGAAGCTGATAGAGACCACCAGCGACTATCAGAGCATCCGGCAGGTGGCAGACACCGCCGACGCTACCCAGTACGGCGCCTTCGTGGCAAGACTCGTGGGCTTTATACTGGCGCTGCTCGCGTTCCTTGCCAGCATCATTCTGCTCAAAAAGACCAAGTACCTTCTGCTGGTGATCGGCGCGCTGCTGATGGTGTTCCCCTTCTACTGGATGATCGCCTCTTCCTTCAAGACCGCGCCGGAAATGAACCTGTTCCCGCCCAGCATGGCCCCCAGGAGCTGGACGAACTTTGACAACTACACCACCGCCTGGAACACCGCGCCCTTCGCCACCTACTTCTTCAACTCCATCTTCGTGTGCGTGTGCTCCGTGGGCGTGGTGATGTTCACCACCATCCTGGCGGCTTTCGCGTTTTCACGCCTCAAGTTCCCGGGACGCGACCTGCTGTTCACGCTGCTTCTGAGCATGATGATGGTGCCCTTCGAACTGCTGGTGATCACCAACTTCCAGACGGTGACGCGCCTGGGCCTGAGGGATACGCTGGCCAGCCTGATCCTGCCCTTCACCAGCTCGATCTTCTACACCTACATCCTGCGCAACTTCTTCATGTCCGTGCCGGACAGCCTGTATTATTCCTCCCAGGTGGACGGGTCCAGCAACTGGCAGTACCTGTGGAAGGTCATGGTGCCCATCGCCTCGCCTTCGCTGGTAACGATCCTTCTGCTAAACGCCATGGCCTCCTGGAACTCATTCATGTGGCCAAAGCTCGTCATCTCCCGCGACGAGGTGCGCACGCTGCCCTGGGCCCTGATCACCTTTACCACCGAGGTCGGCATCCACTACGAGCTGATCATGGCGGGCGCCACGATGGTGGTTTTGCCCATGCTGCTTCTGTTCCTCTTCGCGAGAAAGCAGATCGTGCGCGGCGTTGCCCGCGGCGGCATAAAGGGATAAACCGGATTACAGAAAAGGAACGTGACGGGAGA
>JAFZPV010000003.1 GCA_017552535.1 Clostridia bacterium | reverse complement strand
TTTCAGAAAAAACTGAAAACCTGTTGCACAAGCTGGTGAATGATTGACGTTTCGGATAAAACGGTTCAAATGTGTCCAAAACTAAACCGTTGGAAATGAAATCTTATTTCATTTCCAACGAGGGGCTGTGCAACAGCCCCTGTTTATGAGCGAACGGATCATTCAGCCGGGGCGATTTTTTCACCTCTGCGGATCGTGTGCTCCGACGTCTTTCCGTTAAGGTGTACTTTGACGCGGACGAGGCCGCTCTCGTCCCAGGCGATATCCACCTTTGCGCCGCCGCGGGCACGAAGACCGCGCACGCGTCCCGCCTTCCAGGCGGAAGGCAGGGCGGGCAGGGGGTACAGGGTGCCGTCTGCATCGCTGTCCAAGAGCATTTCGCATATGCCTGCGCAGGCGCCGAAGTTGCCGTCAATCTGGAACGGGGGATGCGCGTCGAAAAGATTCAGATACGTACCGCCGCCGTGGGAGCCGTAGTTTACGCCGCTGGTGCGGGAGGAGACCGTTTTGAGCTGGTTGTCAAGAAGCTTCAGGGCGTGGTCGCCGTCCCGCAGGCGCGCCCAATGGTTGATGCGCCAGCCCATGGCCCAGCCCGTGCTTTCGTCGCCGCGCTTGGTGAGGGAGGCTTTGCAGGCGTCTGCCAGGTCGGGCGTGCGCTCAGGACTGATGCGGCGGCCTGGGTGCAGGCCGTACATATGGGATATGTGCCTGTGGTGGATGTCCGTCTCTGTGAAGGCCTCGTTCCACTCCGTAAGCACGCCCTCTTCGGTGATGCAGGGCAGGCGCAGGCTTTCGAGCGCGTTCCTGGCGGCCTTCGTATCGTCGTCCGAAATGCCCAGTACGGACGCGGCCTTAACGAACATCGTGAGCAGATCCCACACGATCTCCTGGCTCATGGACGTCCAGGCGGATACGGCTATGTGCCTGCCGCCGGACACGAAGGTATTTTCCGGCGAGGTGGCGGGGGAGAGGATGAGTTTTCCGTCCTTGTCAGGCCGTAAGACAGAAAGATAAAAGCGCGCGTTCTCCCGGATCACGGGGTAGGCCGTTTTCAGCAGATAGGCCCTGTCCATGGTGTATTCGTACTTTTCCCACAGGTGCCTGGCCAGCCATCCGCCTGACATGGGCCAGCTGGCAAACGAAGCGCTGCCGGTGCACCTTGCGCCCACGGGAGTGGACAGGCGCCACGCGTCCGTGTTGTGGTGGGAACAGCTGCCCGGCGCGCCGTAGTAGGCTTTGGCGGTGCGCCTGCCGCTTTCGCACAGCTCCGTGATGAGCATCTGCAAAGGCTCAAAGCACTCGGCAAGATCCGTGGGCAGCGCGGGCCAGTAGTTCATTTCGGTGTTGATGTTGATGGTGTAGTTGCAGTTCCAGGGCGGCGTCATGCTGGCATTCCATATGCCCTGAAGGTTCATGGCCTGGGTGCCTTCGCGGGACCCGGCGATGGTGAGATAGCGGGCGAAGTTGAAGTACAGCGCGTACAGATCTTTATCGTCTGATCCGGCTTCACGGCGCATCAGGCGCTCGTCCGTGGGCAGGAGTGCTTCCTCGCCGCCGTCCAGTTCCAGGTCCACTCGCCCGTACAGCGCGCTTACATCTGCTTCGTGCCGCGCTTTGAGCTGGGTATAGCTCTTCATGGCGGCGGAATCGATCTCCTTTACGCAGGGTTCGATGTAGGGTTTTCCTTCCAGCACCGGATGCTTAAGGTATCCGTTGTAGGAAGTGCGGCAGGAAAACAGCACCGTGAGCGCATCTGCGCCGCTTACGCTCAGCACGCCGCAGCGGCGCTCCGTTTTGCCGCCCTCGGGCAGCACGCGCGCCTCGGCGTAAAAGCCCATGCCCGTTTCTTCCGGCGTTTCGCCGTATACCAGGTTTTCCTTTACGGACTGCGGCTGGCCGTAATTCCACACGACCTTCGGGCAGTGTCCTTCAAAGCAGATGCGGTCGCTTTCGATGCTGACGTTTGCTCTGGGCGCCGGACAAAGCGAAAGCTCGCAGCTGACGGAGGCCGGCGCGTCGCAAAAAACGCGCAGCACCATCACCTCGTCGGGATGGCTGATAAAGGTCTCGCGCGTAAAGCGCTTGCCGTCCGCCCGGTAGCTTACCCTGTGCACGCCCGTGCGCATGTCCAGCTCCCGGCGGTAATCGCTGATCTCAGAAGCGTGTTCAAAGCGCAGGTCCATTTCGCCAAGCGCCAGGTACATCTGCGACCACAGCCCCGTGGCTCCCTTTTCAAGCGTCTCCTGGGCCTCGGCGTAGCGGCCTTCGCCCGCGAGCCCTGCCGCTTCGTTCCAGGCCCTGACGGCATTCTCATTTTCATAAAACGAGGGCCCGCCGCTCCACAGCGTGTCCTCGTTGAGGCAGAGACGCCCGTACTTCGCCCCGCCGTATACCATGGCCCCCAGCCTGCCGTTTCCAAGCGGCAGCGCCTCGTTCCAGTTCATCGCCTCCTGGCGGTACCACAGGATGTCCCTTCCTCTGCTGTCCATAAAAGCCTCCTGCCGATCTTTCTTTTCAGTTCAGTTCTTCGCCGCGCATGCGCTGAAGCAGCAGTGCGTAGGCTTCGTCCGCGGCGGCGCGGCGGATCTGCCCGCGGTCGCCGTCAAACAGGCAGCGCATGGCTTCGGCTCCGCGTTTGTCAGCCACGCCGATATACACCAGGCCCACGGGCTTTTGGGGCGTGCCGCCGCCTGGACCCGCGATGCCCGTAACGGACAGGGCGTAATCGGCCCCGCTGGCCTTCAGCGCGCCCAGCGCCATCTCCATGGCGCACTCTTCGCTCACCGCACCGTGCTTTTGGAGCGTTTCGCTTTTTACGCCCAGCAGGCGCCGCTTGCTTTCGTTTGAGTAGGTGACGTAGCTTTCGTCAAATACGTTCGACGCGCCCGGTATATCCACCAGGCGCGACGAAAGCAGTCCGCCCGTGCAGCTTTCCGCAAAGCTCACGCGCATGGACCGCGAAAGAAGCAGGCTGTATACCTCTCGCACCGCGTCCATCTACATATCCTTCAGGTATTCGCGGTTCTGCCAGATGTACCAAAAGCCGCTCCACACGGTAAGCGCCATGGAAACGTACATCATCACCGTGGTGATGAGCTTCCAGTAGGCGTGTACGTCCAGATCGATGTTGTACATGGGAATGATGAGCAGCGCCATGGGGATGTAAACCATCTGCGTCACGGTCTTGAGCTTGCCCCAGATGCCGGCGGCGATCACTTTGCCCTTGGTGCTGGCCACCAGACGGAAGCCGCTCACGATAAACTCGCGGGACAGCATCACGATGCATACCCAGGCGGGCATGCCGCTGCCCAGGCTGTCCGCGTCGCCGTGGCGGTCCACCAGCATGATCAGCGCGCTCATCACCAGCAGTTTGTCGGCGATTGGGTCCATGAACTTCCCGAAATCCGTTATCAGGTGCTGAGCCCGGGCGATGCGCCCGTCCAGCATGTCGGTAAAGGACGCGGCCACGAAAATGCCCAGCGCCGCCCACTGGCAGGCAGGAGATCCGGTCATGGAGACGAAAACCACAAAAACGGGCACCAGGATGATCCTGAGCATGGTCAGTTTGTTCGGCAGATTCATTCGATCACTCCCATCAGGTCATAGGCGTCGCAGTCTGTGATGCGCACGCGCACATAGTCGCCGGCCTTAAGTTCGCGGCCGGAACGGAACGTAATGATCCCGTCGGATTCGGGGGCTTCGAGCATGCTGCGGCCTGTGTATTCGCCGTTCTGCCCGCCTTCCACCAGCGTCAGATATACCTGCCCCACACGGGCGGTGTTTTTTTCAAGAGATATGGCCTGCTGCGCCATCATCAGCGCGTCGAGCCGTGCCTGCTTGGTCTCTTCGTCGAGCTGGTCCGGCATTTCGGCGGCGGGTGTTCCGTCTTCCGGGGAGTAGGCAAAGGCCCCCAGCCTATCGAAACGCTGCTCTTTCACAAAGGACAGCAGCTCTTCAAACTGCGCGTCCGTTTCGCCGGGAAAGCCCACGATCATCGTGGTGCGTACGGTGATACCGTACTTCCGGCACAGATCAAGAAGCGCTTTGATGTGTTCGGACGAACCGCGACGGTTCATGCGGCGCAGAAGCCCGTCGTTTATATGCTGCAGCGGCAGGTCCAGGTAGGAACAGATCTTCGGGTTTTCGCTGATCTCCTTTATCAGGGCTTCGTCCACGGTGTCCGGATAGCAGTACAGCACCCGCAGCCAGCGTATGCCCTCGATCCTGGAGGCGTCCGAAAGCAGCTTTCTAAGCAGCAGGGGACGGCCCTCAAAATCGCTGCCGTAACGGGAAGTGTCCTGGGCGATGAAGCTAAGCTCCGTCACGCCCCGCGCGGCAAGCTCCCGGCATTCCCGGAGGATATCGTCATAGGGGCGGGAGGAATACCCGCCGCGGATCAGCGGGATCGCACAGTAGGTGCAACGGTTGTCGCAGCCGTCCGAGATCTTTACGTACGCGCTGAAGGGCGATTGGGTGAGGATGCGGCTCGTGGAGGGAAAGCGCTGACCCTGCTCCATGCATACCGGGCGCGCGCCGGCCAGCATATCGTCCAGCACGCCGTTTAACTGATCAAAGCCGTTCACGCCGATAAAGGCGTCCACTTCCGGCAGGCCTTCGCTGAGTTCCTTGGGATAGCGCTGGGAAAGGCAGCCGCTCACCAGCAGCTTTTTGAGGCGGCCTGTCTTTTTGTACTGGGCCGCTTCCAGGATGGCGTCGATGGATTCCTGCTTTGCGCTTTCGATAAAGCCGCAGGTGTTCACGATCACCACGTCTGCCTGGGCGGGATCGGATACGATCTCACAGCCCCGGTCACGGAGAGTACCCAGCATGATCTCTCCGTCCACGCGGTTTTTGCTGCAGCCCAGCTGCACCATGCCGATGCGTAATGCCATATTATTCTCCGTTCTTTCGGAAGATGCGCTCCACGTCTTCGCGGGTGATCAGCACCTCGCGGCTCTTGGAACCCTCGGTATTGCTCACGAATCCGCGCTGTGCCATCTGGTCGATCAGGCGGCCCGCCCGGGCGTAGCCGATGCGCAGTTTGCGCTGCAGCATGCTGATGGACGCCTGGCCGGCTTCCACCACGCACCGTACGGCTTCCTCGAAAAGATCGTCGATATCCTCAGCCGCCTGTTCGTCTTTCTTGTCCTTCTTGGCGGCGTCGGAGAGGGTGCTGTTCTCAAGATGCTCCAGCATGTCTTCGTCGAAGTCGGCCCTGCCGCCCTCGGCGATATAGTTCACGATGCTCTGCACTTCATCCTCACTCACCCAGGCGCCCTGCAGGCGCACGGGCTTGTTTTTGTTGGGAGGCAGATACAGCATATCGCCGTTGCCCAGCAGCTTTTCCGCGCCGATAGAGTCCAGTATGGTACGGCTGTCCACGCCGCTGGCCACGGTGAAGGCGATGCGGGTGGGGATGTTGGCCTTGATGAGACCCGTGATCACGTTTACGGAGGGGCGCTGGGTGGCGATCACCAGGTGCATGCCCGCGGCGCGGGCCAGCTGCGCCAGGCGGTTGATGGAGTCTTCCACTTCCTTGGGGGAAGTCATCATCAGGTCCGCCAGCTCGTCGATGATGATCACGATCTGCGGCATCTGGGGTTCGCCGCTGCCTTCCTGGACGAGGTGTGCGTTGTAGCTTTCGATATTCTTGGCGCCTACCGAGGAGAACACCTTGTAGCGCCGGTCCATTTCGCCCACAGCCCAGTCCAAAGCGCCGGCGGCCTTCCTGGGGTCGGTCACCACGGGCACCAGCAGATGGGGGATGGTGTTGTACACATTCAATTCCACCATCTTGGGGTCGATCATGATCATCTTGACCTCGTCCGGCGTGGAGCGGTAAAGGATAGAAACGATGATGGCGTTTATGCACACGCTCTTGCCGGAGCCGGTCTGGCCGGCGATCAGCACGTGGGGCATTTTGGCAAGATCCGCCACGATGAAGCGGCCGGAGTTGTCCTTGCCCAGGCCCACGATCAGCCGCTTGCTGCTCTTGCGTACTTCGTCGGACTGCAGGATGTCCCGTAGGTGTACGAGCTCTTTCCTGTCGTTTGGCACCTCCACGCCGACGGCGTTTTTGCCGGGGATGGGGGCTTCGATGCGCACGCTCTCGGCGGCGAGGGCCATGGCGATGTCGTCCGCGTAGGACGCCACGCGGCTCACCTTTATGCCGGAGGCCGGGCGGATCTCAAAGCGCGTGACTGCGGGGCCGTGGCTGACGCCCGTGAGCTCCACGGGGATCGAGAAGTTGTTCAGCGTTTCGATGAGCACCTTGGCCTTGCCCAGGTCCCCGTCGTCGTAGCGGCCGGTGGCAAAGTTCGTGCTGCCTGCCTCCATCAGATCCAGCGGGGGATACTTGTAGCGAAGCGGCTTATCCGGCTCGGAGTGTTTTTTTTCGGGCTTTTTGTCTGCTTCGGGCTTTACGTAGGTCCTGTCGGAGGGCTTGCCCTGCTCGGTGTTCTGGCGCACGGTCTTGCCGTCGCCGGCTTTGGCGGGCTCGTCAAAGAAGGAGGGCTTGGGCTGCTGGGGCACCTTGGCGGGACCGGGCTGCGCCGGGGTGCGGCCTTTGGGTTCTTCCTTCAGCTTCAGATCCTTTGCGGAAGCCGCCTTTTCGGCTTTGCGGCGTTCTATGCGCTGCTGCTCCCGGTCTGCCTGCCGCATGAAGCGGTCGTTCTTGGTCTGCTGATCCTCCCGGGCCAGATCGTCCAGGATGCTGTAGTCTTTGGCTTCGTTCTTCCTGCCGCCGCCGAACAGACGCCGCGCGCCTTTGGCATCGGCCTTCTGCGTGCCCGTTTTTTTGCCCACCTGCGGCACGGCAAAGGCGTCGCCCACGCCCTTGAGAGGGACAACTCTCGTATTGGCGGCTTTGGCTTTGCTTAAGTCGTTCGGGCGCGGCTTGCCCACCTTGCCATTATAGATATCGTCGATAAAGAGCTCTGTGCGGTTCGAGCCGGCGGGCTTGATCTTTTCGGCCATGCCTCCGATCTTTTTGCCCGCATCCTGGGTCTTGCGCTTTAAGAAGTCGCCGACAGCGGTAATGGAGATCAGGCCCGTCTTCTGCAGGATCGCCACCCACAAAAGCACGATGCAGGCCAGCGCGCCCCAGGGCGTCAGCAGCTGGGTGAGGGGATAGCCCGCCAGGGAACCTACGGCGCCGCCGCCTTCGCACATGCGGTAGGCCTGGGCCACGAAGTTAAAGTACCCCGGTATGCCCATGGAGGCCAGCACGTGGGAAACGAAAAAGCCCTGCACGGCGCTTAAGATGCTCAAAAACAGCAGGCAGGGCAGAAAGGCCCAGCGCGCGGATTCGTCCTGATGGGACGCCGCCCTGAAAGCGGCGAGGCTCAGAATCGCCAGAAGGATGGGCAGCAAAATGGAGAGCGTTCCCATCAGCCCCTGGGCCAGTGTGTGCAGGTAAGCCAGGAACGGATTGGAATCGCCCAGAAAGTGCAGTATGCCCGTAAGTACGGCTGCCAGCGCCAGCACGGTGCCGCGGGTCTCATTGGGATTGACGTTCTTTTTCGCCGCGGTCTGGCGCGGGGCGGACTTCTTCGCCGCGGGCCGCGCAGTCCGGCCTGAAGATATCCTGGACGTGTTCTTTTTTGCGGTGCTGCGCCGCACGCCGGAAGACGCGCGCGTCTTGGTATATGCCATGCTTCCTCCAGTTCAAAGCGTATTGATTCTTCTCTCATTGTATTATACAGCGTAATACGAAAAAATGCAACCATAAAACAGGGAATGGTCGGTAAACGGCCAAAAGGCTCTGCGATCTGCCCTGCGTCCACGGTTGACAGGGATTGAGCACACTCTCTCATGAGGGCATATCGGATAAATGATTGCCAACAGCGAATATTTGCGCCGGCTATTTCCTTTTCCTGATAAATCGGGTATAATACTGCCGGGAGATGTATATGACAGATTATTTCGATATCGTGGTGGTCGGCGCGGGGCACGCCGGCTGTGAAGCGGCGCTTGCGGGCGCCAGGATGGGGCTTAAGACCCTGCTGCTCACCCTCAATCTGGACTCTGTGGCCATGATGCCCTGCAATCCGGCCATCGGCGGCACGGGAAAGGGACACCTCGTGCGGGAGCTGGACGCCCTGGGCGGGGAGATGGGCCTTGCCATCGACGACACCTTCATCCAGAGCCGCATGCTCAACACCGGCAAAGGACCGGCGGTGTATTCCCTGCGCGCCCAGGCAGACAAAATGAATTACAAGGCCCGTATGCGCCGGGCGGTGGAAAACCAGCCGAACCTCACCCTCCGCCAGGGCGAGGCTAAGCGCATCCTCACCGAAAACGGCGCGGTTACGGGCATAGAGACCGTCACGGGCTCCGTGATCAACTGCCGCGCGGCGGTGCTGTGCACGGGCGTGTACCTCAAAAGCCGCATCATCATCGGCCAGCACTCCTGGGAGGGCGGACCGCAAGGCCTCGTGGCCGCCTCGTTCCTCACGCAGTCGCTGATGGATCTCGGCTTCTCCATCCGCCGCTTCAAGACCGGCACGCCCGCCCGGGTGGACGTGCGCACGGTGGACTTTTCCAAAATGACGCCCCAGCCGGGGGACGATCCCATCGTGCCCTTTTCCTTCCTCACGGACCCGGAGGGCCTCAAAAACCGCACGCTGTGCTATCTTACGTACACGACGCCTGAGACCCACGAGATCATCCGGGCCAATCTGCATTTGTCGCCCATGTTTTCCGGCTCCATCAAGGGCACCGGCGCCCGCTACTGCCCGTCCATAGAGGACAAGGTAGTCAAGTTCGCGGACAAGGAGCGCCATCCGATCTTTCTGGAGCCGGAGGGCCTGAACACAGTAGAATGGTACGTGCAGGGCATGTCTTCCTCCATGCCCGAGAGCGTGCAGCGGGAGATGTACCGCTCCGTGCCGGGCCTGGAGAACGCCGAGCTCATGCGCCTGGCCTACGCCATCGAGTACGACTGCATCGACTCCACGCAGCTCAGCAGCCGCTTCGAGGCGCGGCACGTCAAAAACCTCTTCTGCGCGGGGCAGATCAACGGCACCTCCGGCTATGAGGAAGCCGCGGCCCAGGGCCTGTACGCGGGCCTGAACGCCGCCCTCGCCCTGAAGGAAAAGGAGCCGCTGATCCTTGACCGCACCAACAGCTACATCGGCGTGATGGTGGACGACCTGACCACCAAGGGCACAGACGAACCCTACCGTATGATGACGTCCCGGGCGGAGTACCGGCTGTTGCTCAGGCAGGACAACGCCGACGTGCGCCTGACGGAGATGGGCTACCGGGCGGGCCTTGCCGGAGAAGACCGTATGCGCCGGCTCGAAAAGAAGCTCGCTGAAAAGGAAGAGGCCCTTAAATACCTGCAAAACCACTGGGCAGGTCCCGCTGAAAAGCTAAGCGCCCTGCTTCAGGAGCGCGGCCAGCCGCCCATGAACGGCTCTGCGCGCTTAAGCGACCTCATCCGCCGCCCCGGCATCGGATACGCGGACCTGGCCAAAGCGGTGGAAGGCCTGCCCGCTATTTCCGCTCCGGCCAGGGAACTGACGGAGACCGAGCTCAAATACGAAGGCTACCTCGCCAGGCAGCAGGCGGACATCAGGCGCTTTCAGCGGGAGGAGGAGATGCTCCTGCCGGAGGACATCGATTATATGGCGATAGACAACCTGCGCATCGAAGCCAGACAGAAATTGAACCGCGTAAAGCCCCGCTCCCTCGGGCAGGCTTCGCGCATCCCGGGCGTGTCGCCCGGCGACATCAGCGTGCTGATGATCCTGATGGAAAAACGCAGGCGCGAGAAAGAAGAAGCATGAAAGCATATCTGACCGAACAGGCCTTAAGCATGGGCATCGGCATGACGCCCGAACAGGCACAGCGCTTTGAAGCGTACCACGCGCTGCTCACCGAGGCCAACAAAAGCATGAACCTGACGCGGGTCAGCCAGGACGTAAGGGAATCCTGCGACCGGAACTATCTGGACAGCCTCACGCTCCTTGCGTACCTGTCCGGCGCCCGCAGCCTGATCGACGTGGGCAGCGGCGCGGGCTTTCCGGGCGTGCCCATTGCCATCATACGCCCGGATATGGACGTCACGCTCCTGGACGCGCTGGGAAAGCGCGTGGAGTTTTTGAACCGTGTCATTGAGGAGCTTGGCTTAAACGCCCGGGCCGTGCACATGCGCTCGGAGCAGGCCGCAGCCTTCAGGGAATACCGCGACGCTTTCGACGCCGCGACGGCCCGCGCAGTAGCAGATATGCGGGTGCTGTCCGAATGGCTCCTGCCCTTCGTAAGGCCCGGCGGCTGCGTGCTGGCCATGAAAGGGCCGGAGGCGGAAAACGAAACGGACCTGGCCGCCTACGCAATCACTTGCCTGGGCGGAAAACCCGCCGGCGTGTACGATGCCCCGGTGCCCGGCCGGGACTGGGCGCACAAGATCGTGAAGATCGAAAAACTCACTTCCACACCGCCGCGCTTTCCGCGCCGCCCGGGCGTTGCCGAAAAAAGACCGCTGAGTGAAGGATAGGTGCATATCATGAAGTATATCGCCGCGCTGGACCAGGGGACCACCAGTTCCCGCTGCATCCTGTTTGACGAAACGGGCCGTCCCGTTTCGACCCACGCCATAGAGTACAGGCAGATCTATCCCCGCCCCGGCTGGGTGGAGCACGACCCGGAGGACATCTGGCGCAGCCAGCTCCAGGCCCTGCGGGCGGCGGTGGAAAAATCCGGCGTACAGGCCAGCGATATCCAGGCTGTGGGCATCACCAACCAGCGCGAGACCACGCTTTTGTGGGACAGAAAGACCGGTGAAAGCGGCCATAACGCCATCGTGTGGCAGTGCCGCCGCACCGCGGCCATCATCGAGCGGCTGGTGGCGGAAGGCTGCGGGGAGGAGATCGCGGCGCGCACAGGCCTCGTGCCGGACGCGTACTTTTCCGGCAGCAAGCTCAAGTGGCTTTTGGACGAAGACCGCGCCCTGCGGAAGCGCGCGGAGAACGGCGAACTGTGCTTCGGCACCGTAGACAGCTTTCTCACTTACCGGCTCACCGGCGGCAAAGTCCACGTGACGGACGCCACCAACGCCTCCCGCACCATGCTGTTCAATCTGGAAAAGCAGTGCTGGGACGATGAGATGCTCTCCATGCTGAACGTTCCCAAAAGCGTTCTTCCCGATGTCACGGATTCCTCCTGCGTGGTGGGCGTGCTGGACAAAAGCATCCTGGGGCGGGAGATCCCCATCGCCGCCCTGGCGGGCGACCAGCATGCGGCGCTGTACGGCCAGGCCTGTTTTGACGCGGGCATGGCCAAAAACACCTACGGCACGGGCTGTTTCCTGCTTTTGAATACTGGCAGCCGCATCGTAAGATCCCAAAACGGCCTGGTGAGCACCATGGCCTGGCGCGTGGACGGCAAGCCTGTATACGCCCTGGAGGGCAGCGTGTTCGTGGCGGGGGCTGCGGTGCAGTGGCTGCGGGACGAACTGGGCCTGATCGGTTCTGCGGCGGAAACGCAGGCATTGGCCGAGTCCATCCGCGACAACGGCGGCGTTTATCTCGTACCCGCCTTTACTGGCTTGGGCGCCCCTTACTGGGACATGTACGCCAGGGGCATCCTGGTGGGCCTAACCCGCGGCACCGGGCGCGCGCAGATCGCCCGCGCCGCGCTGGAATCCATTGCCTACCAGTCCATGGACGTGCTGGATGCCATGAGCGAGGACATGGGGGAGCGGGTGCGCGTACTTCGAGCGGACGGCGGCGCGTCAGCCAACGATTTTCTGATGCAGTTCCAGGCGGACATGCTGGGCGTGGACGTGGTGCGTCCCCGCGTTACCGAGACCACGGCCCTGGGCGCGGCGATGCTGGCAGGCCGGGCTGTAGGCCTTTGGAACGACGGAGAGCTTCGCAGCATATGGCGGAGCGAAAAGGTGTTTTCTCCCAAGCGCGACGCCGTGACCGTGGCAGACTGCCGCCGCCGCTGGAAGAAGGCGGTGGAGAAAGCACGCCGCTGGGCGGAGGAAGAATAAAAGACAGTATAACGTCGACGGACGGCAATGCGCCGTCCGTCGCTGTATATGAGGCTTATTTTCCAGGCTCTGGCGGCAGGGCCTTTATGTGCAGCACCCAGTCGGCAAGCGCGGGATCTTCCGCTTTAGGCACGGTAAAGCGGAACTCTCCGGCCGGCGCGGTGCCGCTGTTTTCCACCCTGCCTGTGCGGGGGTCGAACAACTCCCATTTACTGTATGGTATCGTCAGTTTCGCGCTTCCGCCGAAGAGGAAGTAGATCAGGTATTCCTCGTTTTCGGCGGCAAGCGTGCAGGTGAGCAGGTCGCTTTGCACCAGCTCGTTGGCTGGGCGCATGCGCCAGAAGGCCACGCTGCTTTCCACATACCGGCGCATGGAGCGCATGTATTCGTATATTACGGGATCGCCCGAAAGGCCGAACTTTTCTGTTTCCGTGAGCTTCCCGTCCCTGACCGGCGCAAAATGGCGGTCGCTGCGGCCCATGGCGTAGCCGGAGGTCATGCCGATCCAGTACATGCGGCGTTCACGCTCGTAGTTGCCGTTGTTGGAGGAGGTCATCTCGCCGATCACCATCGGACGGGCGTACTGCCAGTAGTGGGTGCCGTAGTCCCGCATGGCGCGATAGTACTTTTCGGGTATGCCCCGGGGATAGTTCCTTGGGTCCTGGGTAAGCACGAAATCGTTGCCGTGGGCGCGCACCATCAGCGGGTGGAATGTGGTATCTCCCATGGTGCGCAGCCGGCCGTACGGGTCGTGCCGGGCGACAAAGCGGCTCCAGTAAATGTACCACTCGGCCACGCGCTCCACAGGCATCAGGGCGTTTGGCAGCATGCGCGCGGGCAGCACGGCGAGGTTCGCGTTTTCCGCGCCGATCTCCCATACCACGCTGCGAAAGCACGCAAGGCGGGCGAGGGTGTAGCGAAGGCAGCGGCCAAGATACTTTTTGCTGTCCTCATTATGTATGTCGAACAGGTTCCGCCAGCACACCTCCGTGCCGGGATCTGACGCGAGCCATCCGCCGTTTTTCACATTGTAGGGGTGGTTGTTCCACTCCCTGGGACGGATCAGCGAGTCGTCGTAGAGAAGCTCGAAGGCGTAGAACATGTCGAGGGAAGCAGCATGGGCCAGGCTGTGCTCCCAGCGCCGGTAAAACTCCAGGTTGAAGCGCTCCCGGTCGATCAGGTTCTTTTCCGCGTCCACGACGCGCCAGGGCCATACGAAGCTTTGGTCAGTGATGCTCTTCTGGCGGGCGTACAGTTCGCTCATGCCCACCACCATGTTCACGCCGTAGCCGGCCAGGATGTCAAAGTAATCGTCAAAGTCCTTTTCGGAGGGCTGCTGAAACTCCAGATCCTCGAAGAGCAGCTCGTGCCCGTTGGCCGTATGGGGGAACCAGCCGTCATTCAGGATCAGCTGGGCTTCGCCGTCGCCCCGGAAAAACCAGTTGGGAAACTGGGGACTCAGGCACAGCGGCCCGCGGGACACGGCCTTCACGCATTCAAAGCTGCCGGTAAGATTGTCGAGCTCAGCTATGTTCGAATGGGTGGTATAGCGCCACATGCCCTCGTGCATGGGTGAAAAGCGCACGCGCCACACATCGTCCCCGTCGTAAAAACCGTCCACGGTATAATGCGCGCCGCTCCCTTCAAAAACGGCCTGGATTTCCACTTCGGCAAAAGGATTTTCAAACGTGCGCAAAACATAAAAGGTCTCTTCAAAGATCTCCCATTTCGGCGTTTGGACCATGCGCTGCCTCCTGTTTATAAGAAAAAAGCCTGAAGGATCAGGCTTTTTTCACTTTTGCGCCTTTCGGCGTATCTTCGATCACGTATCCCATTTCCAGGACTTTCTGCCTAAGCTCGTCCGCGCGGGCGTAGTCCTTTTCCTTCTTGGCGCGGGTCCTTTCGTCCACCAGCTCCTTGATTTCCGCGGGCACGGTGTCGGCTTCCCTGCGCAGAAGGCCCAGCACGTCCGTCATGCACGTAAGGGTCCCAAGCGCCGTGTCGAAGGCGGCAAGGCTCGGGTCGTTGGCGTCGGCGAGCACCGTGTTCATGTCGCGGATATATTCAAAGATCACGCCGATGGCGTCCGCGGTGTTCAGATCGTCGCCCATGGCGTCGTCAAAGGCCTTGATCGCCGCTTTGGAACGCTCGGCGAAGGCCTGCTCTTCTTCGCTCATGGGTTTGTCCTTGGCGTGCTCCCGGGCGAAGACCGCGTTGTTGCGGGCGGTGTACATCCTGTCCAGCGCGTTCTGCGCCTGCACCAGCAGGTCGTGGGAATAATTGATGGGGCTGCGGTAGTGCGCCGACAGCATGAACATACGCACCACTTCCAGGTCGAATTCTTTCGAGATGTCGCGCACCAGAAGGAAGTTGCCCAGGCTCTTGCTCATCTTGCGGTTGTCCACGTTGATGTGGCCGTTATGCATCCAGTAACGGGCAAAGGGCTTGCCGGTGGCACACTCGCTCTGGGCGATCTCGTTTTCATGGTGGGGGAAGATCAGGTCCACGCCGCCGCAGTGGATGTCGAAGGTATCGCCCAGGTACTTCGTGCTCATGGCGGAGCACTCGATGTGCCAGCCGGGACGTCCCATGCCCCAGGGGCTGTTCCAGGCAGGCTCGCCGGGCTTCTGCGCCTTCCACAGGGCGAAGTCCATGGGGTTCTTCTTTACGTCGTCCACTTCGATGCGGGCGCCGGCTTCCCGGTCCTCCAGGTTCTGGCCGGAGAGCTTGCCGTAGCCGGAAAAGGCCTGGGTGTCGAAGTACACGTCACCGCTGTCCACGCGGTAGGCGTAGCCTTTTTCCTCAAGCTTGCGGATCATGGAAATGATCTCGCCGATGTGGCGGGTGGCGCGGGGATGCACGTCCGCCTTTTCGATGCCCAGCCCTTCCGCGTCGGTGTAGTACTCCTTGATGTACTTTTCGGCGATCTCGGGCACAGTGGTGCCTTCTTCGTTGGCGCGGCGGATGAGCTTATCGTCGATATCGGTAAAGTTCTGCACGAACGTCACCTGGTAGCCCAGGTGCCTGAAGTACCGGCGCAGCACGTCAAACACGATAAAGGGGCGGGCGTTGCCGATGTGGAAGAAATTGTACACCGTGGGGCCGCAGGCGTAGATGCCCACCTTGCCGGGCACGAGGGGGACGAATTCTTCCTTCTGACGGGTCATGGTATTGTATATTTTCATAATCGCACCTTATTCCTCGTTCATTTTGTCTTTGAATTCCCTGGCTTTGTCTCCTGCCTTGCTGCTCAGGCTGTTGAGCAGCTTGCCAGCGGCGGAAGAGCCGGTGATGCGGTAGCGGTAGCCGCAGAACAGGCCGGCCGCCAGAAGCGCCGCGGGGATGAACCACTTGAGCAGGAACAAAAGGATCAGCGCGGTCAGCGAGATGCTGCCCACATTTTCGTCTCTACAGTATATCTCCAGACGCACGCCTTCGCCTTTGGCGATCCAGCTGAGCACCCACCTCAGAACATAGCGCACCTTGCGGCCCAGTTCGCCGGAGCGGCCTTTTTGCCGGGAAGCCGTTTCGGCGGGGGCGTTTGCAGCCTTGGCGCTTTCGCGGGAAGTTCCTTGGGCATTTCTGTCCAGTTCCCGCACGGCGTCCAGCACGTCCCAGTCGTTTTCTTCCAGCGTGTCCCGAGCCACCTCATAGGCGACGCCGGTCTTCTCCTGCAGTTTTTCTACCATTTCAAGGCGTGTCATCGCGCACCTCCGTTTATACAGAGTGCATTATAGCATATCAAAAACGCGAAATTCAACCGTTCACGTTAAACTATCGCAATGATTTACAAATCCGTGCTTACCGGACGGAGGTTTTGCGGTATAATGAACAAAACGATCTCATGGGACGGTGCTGTATGAGCTTTGAAGAAGAAAAAGGCGTACGCGTAAACAAATACCTTTCGGATGCCGGCAAATGCTCCCGCCGGGAAGCGGACAGGTGGATAAACGAGGGCCGCGTGCTGATCGACGGACGGCCCGCCACGCTGGGCGACCGAGTTTTCCCCGGCATGAAGGTCACAGTTGAGGGCGAAAGGGTCAAGCCCAGCGGAAAGCACAAATACATCATGCTCAACAAGCCCGTTGGCATCATCTGCACGGCAGACCCCAACGAGAAGGACAACGTGGTGAAGTTCGTCGACCACGACGACCGCATCTATCCCATCGGCAGGCTGGACAAAGACAGCGAAGGCCTTCTGCTTATGACCAACGACGGCGACATCGTCAACCGCATCCTGAGGGCCAGCGAGCATCACGAAAAGGAATACGAGGTCACGGTGGACAAGCCCGTCACCCTCGACTTCATCCGCAGGATGGAGGCCGGTGTAAGGATCTTAGGCACCACCACGCTGCCCTGCAAACTCAGGAAGACGGGGGAGCGCTCCTTCAACATCATCCTCACCCAGGGCCTGAACCGCCAGATCCGCCGCATGTGCGAGGCGCTGGACTACCGCGTAAGGAGCCTTCGCCGCATCCGCATCATGCACCTGCGCCTGGGCAACCTCAAACTCGGCCAGTGGCGCAATCTAACCCCCACAGAAATGCAGGAGCTCATGCGCCAGCTGGATAAGTAAGGTTCCGCACATATACAGCCGCCTCCCCGATATCCGGGGAGGCGGCTTTGCGACAGAAGGCGTTTATTCCACGCCGTGCCTTTCCAGGCGGCTGAAATGTTCCTTTCCGAACAGAAGCAGCGCGAGGCCGGCCAGGAACAGAAGCGCCAGGCCCAGTACGCCATAGCTGCTGCGGCCGGTGAGGGCTGCCATCGTGGAGTAGATGACCGGCCCCAGGAAGGACGCGAACTTGCCGAAGATATCGAAGAAGCCGTAGTACTCGTTGGAACGCTCCTTGGGGATGAGTTTGCCGAAGTAGGAGCGGGATACGGCCTGTATGCCGCCCTGCACGGTGCCTACCATCGCCGCCATGATCCAGAACAGGATGGTGGAAACATGGATCGCGCCCTGGAAGGCCTCCTTTTTGTCCGTGCCCGCGTCGGCGGCAGCGTTCACCGCGGAGGCGAAGGAATATTTGAATGCCTCCTCCGCGCTGAGGCTGCCTGCCTCGTCTTCCGAAAGCGGAGTCAGATATTTGTACAGTTCGTCGGTATTCTTCAGCCGGATGTCCTTGATGTCGGCAACGATCTTTTTCGCGGCATCCATGTATTCCTCCGGCACCTGCTCGGATTCATAAAGGCCGGCAAATACATCGTCGTACGCCTTCTGCGCCGGCTCCATGCTGTAGCCCATGTAGAAGCCCACCATGCACACCACCAGGTACACACACACCGCGCCGATCAGCGCTTTGCGGGCGGAGAACCTGTCCGCCAGCCGGGCAAACAGGATGGAGCAGGGCACCGCCACGATCTGCGTGACCAGCAGCGCCAGGATCATGCCCGTGGCGCCAAGGCCCAGCGTGGCGCCGTAAGCGGTGGAGATGGAGATCACCGTGTCCACGCCGTCGATGTAGAAGAAATACGCCAGAATGAAGAAGAGCAGGCCGCGGTTGGTGCAGATGCGCCGGAAGGTGGCCATCACGCCCGCGAAGATGCCCTTGAGCGTCAGGTTCTCAGGCTTTTCCACGTAGTGCTCGTGGGTCACGTTTTTGAGCATCGGGATCGAGAACACCAGCCACCACACGCTTACGATCAGCACTGAGAAGGTCATGGCGAAGGGGCTGTAATCGCACAAAAGCAATACGGCGATGGAGATCACGAAGGGGATCGTGCTTCCGCCGATGTAGCCCATGGCGTAGCCCCAGGAGGAGACTTTGTCCATCCGTTCGTCCGTGGTGACGTCCGTAAGGAACGAGTCGTAGAACAGGCACGAGCCGGAAAAGCCGATGCGGCTGATCACGTAGCCGATCAGGGCCACCTGCCAGTGACCGGTGAACACCATCAGGGGCGTAAAGAACACGCCCACCAGCATGAACAGCGCGAAGAGCTTTTTCTTCATGCCCTTGTAGTCGGCCACCGCGCCCAGCACCGGCGCCAGAAGCGCCACGATCAGCGTGGCCGCGGAGGTGGCGTAGCCCCAGCGGATGTCTCCGCCCTCCACCTGGGAAGCGAAGATCGTGGGGTAGATGGCCGCCATGATGTTGGTGGCGTAAATGGAGTTGGCCCAGTCATACATGATCCAGCTCCATTCCTTTTTGGTGAAGCGCTTGCCTTTGCCTGCCATAAGCGACCTCCTACTCTTTCTTTTCAAAATTCAGGCGGTTGGGATCGATGGGGGGCAGATTGATGGGCGTCATGCCGCCCATCAGCATGGCCCCGGAAACGATGCTGCTGGTTACATTGAAGATCAGCGGAAAGCATTGCTTGTGAAACTCTTTCGCGTCGATCAGCGCGTCGGATTCGCTCTTGGCCAGGTTGATAAAACTGCCGCGCACGCGCACCTTGATATACAGGGGCGAGTTGTCGTCCATGCTGCCCACCTCAATGGTGAGCTCGCCCACGATGGGCAGATTGTCTTTTTTGGGGAAGACCGTAAAATTGATCTGGGGTTTTATCTGAAAGCTGCCGGGCTTGTGCTCCGGAAATTCATTGTGAAGCGTCAGCTCCATGAGCGTATGCTTCTGCATCACGACCAAAACGACCACCTCCGTCACAGAATATTACTATGAAAATGTTAAGAAATTTTTCCAAAAGCGGAAAGAAAGCATGTAAACCGCCGGAAAACCGGCCTGCCGCTCTTGATTTGGGCAAATGAATCGCATATAATCGGCGCAAAGGAAGGTGTATGCCCATGACCAGACGGTTGTTTGCCCTTGCTTTGGTCCTGCTTTTCGCGCTTCTGCCTGTACGGGCGGAGGGTACGGCGGCAGGATACCTGAACGGCAGGGAAGTGTTCCGCGTTTCCTACGACGAAAAGCTGCTGATTTTGGACAGCGAGTATTACCGACACGAGAGCACCGAGGACTATTTCTGGCAATTCATCCTGTATAACGACTTTATCTCCGTGGACTGCGGCATCGACGTTACATCCGGCGATAAAAGCCTTTTCGGCATGCAGCCGGACGAGGTGGACGAATACGGGCTTTCGCTCAGGAACATGTACGACGGCATCGGGTATACGGGCGAATACCTGGGCGCGAAGTACGTGCCCGTGACGGACGGCGAGCGCAGGGCATATGTGCCTTTCGTTATGATCCGGCTGAGCAAGGCCGGGGAGCCGGACGGCTATTACGCCGAGACCGTGGCACACGGCTACGCCATATGGTTCGACTGCGCCCGGGAGGACAGGATCGTCTCCGATGCAGACGCGCTTAAACTTCTGGAAGCGCTGCTGGACAGCTTTACGCCGGTGCTCTGATCACACCTCGATCACGATGTAGCCGCACAGCGCAAACAGCGCGATCAGTGCGATGAGCACCAGCTCCAGCGCCAGGAGCTTTGCCCTGAAGGACAACCGGTCTTTCTTCATCTGCCGAAACCTTCGCGTCTGAGCCAGGCCTTGAGCTCGCCTGCCCAGCGGCTCACGCTCTCGTCGCCCGGGGCAAGCCCGAGACCGTGGGACCCGGCAGGGAACAGGTGCATCTCGTAGGAAACGCCATTGTCGGAAAGCGCCCTGGCCAGGGCCAGGCTGGATTCCACCGGCACCGAGCCGTCGTTCACGGTATGCCAGATGTAGGCCGGCGGCGTGTCTTTCGTCACGTTCAGCTCCGCGGAAAAATAGCGCAGAAGCTCCGGGTCGTTCTGTCTGTCGGCCAGCAGGTTTCTTACCGTGCCGGGATTGGTGTAGCTCACAAAGCTTGAGACCGCGTAGCAGGGGAAGAAGGCGTCCGGCCGGGAGGACAGGCGTTCGACCTCGTCCGGGCTGGCGGGATCTCCGTTGTCGTAATGGGTCGCCGCCGCGCAGCACAGGTTTCCGCCTGCCGAAAAGCCCAGTATGCCCACTTTTTCGTATCCCAGGCTGCGCACTTTGCGTATCGCCTGGTTGGCGTCCGCGAGCGGCGCCATGTAATGGCAGGGCTTCACGCGGTAATCCAGCACGAAGGCGCTCACGCCGGCTTCGTTGATCATCTCAGCCACGGGATAGGCCTCGTGGGGAGACTTGAAGGCATACGCGCCGCCCGCGCACACCACCACCGCGCCTTTCGAGCCGTCCATGGGATAAGGCGTGAGGGAGGGCTGAGCCTGATCGGGCGATTCGTCGGAATAGGGCGCCCGGTCATTCCATAGGTATATCAGATCCTGCATATCATTCACCTTCTACAGATACTCGTTCATGCCGCACAGCCGGTCAAAGGTCAGGCCGGGCCGGATGGGGGAGTCGGCCAGCATTTCAGAGGTGGTCTCGCCGCTCATCACCAGTATGCTCAGCATGCCGTTGCGGTTGCCGGTCTCAATGTCCGTATACAGCCTGTCGCCCACCATGGCACACTCCTCCAGGCGGCGGCCCGTACGCCTGAGGGCCGCTTCCACGATGCCAAAGTAAGGCTTTCCCACGATCTCGTCCGGCTCGCGTCCGGTAGAAGCCTTGATGAAGGCGATGATCGCCCCGATGTCGGGCGCAAAGCCGGTTTCCGTGGGACAGTTATAGTCTGGATGCGTGGCGATGTAGGGCAGGCCGGCCCGCACAAAGTCGCACACGGCGGTCATCTTGGCGTAAGTGAGCGTGGTATCGTATCCGATCACTGCGATGTCGGGCGAGGCCTGGTCGATCTGCACGCCCGCTTCCTCCATTTCCTCCATCAGAAAGCGGTTGCCCAGCACGAAAGCGCGTTTGCCGGGAAAGCGCTTTGTGAGCATGGCGGCGGTGGCTTCGCCGGAGGTGAGTATCTTTTCCCGTCCCACCTCAAGACCCATGCGCTTAAGCCTCTCCACGTAGAACAGCGCGTTGTGGGAGGAATTGTTCGTCAGGAACAGAAAGTCGCGGCCCGTTTGTTTTACCCTGTCGATAAACTCCAGCGACCCGGGGATCAGGTTCTCGCCCAGGTAAAACGTGCCGTCCATGTCCAGCAGAAAGCACTGTATGTTATGAAGCCTCTCCATTTCAGTTTTCTCCCGCAAAGCGCACGAACCCTTCGCCCATGGCGGTGATCTCCGCCAGCGCCTCCACCTTGTATCCGGCGTTTCTCAGCTTTTCAAGCCCTGGCTGGAAGGCCTTGCAGATCACGGCCCCGATACCGGCTACCGTCGCGCCGGCCTTTTCGATCAGGCGTGACGCGCCGAAAGCCGCTTCGCCGTTGGCCAGGAAATCGTCGATCAGCAGCACGCGGTCCCCGGGCCTGATGTATTCGCCCTTCAGCGTGAGCTGGTAGGTGTTCTGCTTGGTGAAGGAATATACCTCCGTCTGCAGCACGGACGAATTCAGCGTCACGGACGCGGATTTTTTGAGGATCACCAGCGGCACGTTCATTTTGAGAGCTGTCATGGCGGCGGGCGCGATGCCGCTTGCCTCGATGGTCACCACGCGGGTGATGCCGTCTTCTTGAAACAGGCGGGCGAACTCGTCCCCGATCCTGTCCATCAGCCGGCAGTCCACCTGATGATTCAAAAACATATCCACCCGAAGCACGTCTTCGTTCAGGGCTTTTCCTTCCGCGCGGATGCGGTCCTCCAGCTCTTTCATGGCGGTTCCTCCTGCTCATCGTTTTAACCCATATTATATCCGTGAAGGCCCTGCGCGTCAACCGCCTGGGACTAAGGTCAGGCGTTTATAGTGCATAGTCCGTCTATGTGTTTCGGCTTTCGCGTTTGAATCCGATAACGCTTGCAAAGCCGGCAGGTTTCATGTATAATAGACTCAGGCAAATAAAGAACGGAGGCAGCCAATGAGAACACCTGATCAGCTCGCCCTGCGCGTAGCGGAGATCCTCGATTCCAAAAAAGCGTCCAACATCACGATCCTGAAGGTGGATCACCTTACGTCCATCACGGATTATTTCGTCATCGCCAGCGGTCGCAGCGTCCAGGCGGTGCACGCCCTGTACGAAGAGGTCTCGGACAAGCTCCTGGAGGAGGGCATCGCGTTCCGCCGCAACGACGGCGTGCGGGAATCCCGCTGGATCGTGCTGGATTACAGTTCCGTGATCGTGCATATCTTCCATCAGGAGGAGAGGGAGCACTACAATCTCGAGCGCCTCTGGGACGACGGCACCAACCGCGTTCCCTTCGAAGCGCAGTCTGACGAGGAAGCAGGCAGCAAATGAAGATATTTGTTTCATCCGATATGGAGGGCACCTGCGGCATCACCGCCTGGTGCGAGACCGATAAAGGAAAGGACCTCTACGATCATTTCCGCGCCCAGATGAGCGCGGAGTGCGCAGCCGCGTGCCGGGGCGCGATCGAAGCCGGCGCTGAAGACGTGCTGGTAAAAGACGCCCACGACAGCGCCCGCAACATCGATCCAAACGTTCTGCCCGAACAGGCGCGCATCTTCCGCGGATGGGGGAGAACGCCCCTTTCCATGATGGCGGGCATCGACGAAAGCTTCGGCGGCGTGTTCTTCACCGGCTATCACTCCGCCGCGGAGATGGACACCAATCCCCTTTCCCACACCATGAACACCCAGAACAACTTCGTCAAGCTGAACGACGAGCTCTGTCCGGAGCTGATGATCAACAGCCTGATCGCGTCGTATTACCGCGTTCCCGTTTATCTGCTCACCGGCGACAAGGGGCTGTGCGACTGGATGAACGCCCACTGTCCCGGCACCGTGACGGTGCCCGTAAACGAGGGCAGGGGAGCGGGCTGCATTTCGATCCACCCGAGCGTGGCCGTGGAGCGCATCCATAATGCCGCGCGGGAGTGCCTGGAGAAGGGCAGGGAGGAGTGCCTGTTCCCGATGCCGTCCAGCTTCAAGGCGGAGATCAGCTTCAAGGAGCACTTCAAAGCCGAAGGCGCCAGATGGTATCCCGGCTGTGTAAAGACCGGCGCGCGCACCGTGAGGTACGAAAGCCGCGACTACATGGACATCCTCAAGTTCTTTTACTGGGTACTGTAAAATAATAACGGCACAGCCAAAACGTCACGAAAAGGCTCCCTGCGCCGGGACACCGTCCCGAAGGCGGGGAGCCTTTCCAAGCCTGATGACTATTAATCCATGTAGGCTACCGTTACTTCAACGCCGTTCGCCAGTCCCCATTTGGAGAGATCTTCCGCAAATTGGGGGTATTGCTCCCAGCAGATCCCCTGGCCCGGGGACGCTGCTCTGAAGTCGATGAGGCAGCGCTTTTCGCCTTGAGCTGTGCGCAGCGTCATCTCCCGGAAAACAGACGGCGAATTTGCGTTGTATATCCGGTTCGGAGTGATGCGCACATCCCGGATATCCCGGGCATAATACGATCTTTCGTCGATCACCATTTCGCCGGGATACAGGCAGATCTTCCGCGGAACGGTCTTTTGATACCTGAAATAGATGACCCCTTGCACGATGATTCCGGGAAGCGTGATCACGGTGCTGAAGAAAAGGATGCCGAGCGCGTGCGTAAAGCCGCCAAACGTCCCTTTCCACAGCATGGAGCCTGTGATGAGCGCGAAAACGACGAGCGCCGCGATGGCCGCTCCTTTGAGGATGCTGCGGAACCTTTGCAGGGCCGCGCCTGTGAGTCTTTCCTTCGGCAGCAGGTATTCGGCCTGGCTGAACCCGTCCGGCTCCTTAGGCGCATCCATAAGCTTTGCGCGTTCCTGCAGCGCCTGTTCCGCCTTGCTTTCCTTTCGGGCCCAGAAGGCCCACAGGATACCGTACAGCAGGGCGAATGCGCCTGTGATCTGTGCGAAGATGACGGCGATATCCGATACCAGAACGGCTGACACCAGTGAAACGGCAAAAAGCACCAGAAAAAGGATGCACAGCATCCGGTTGATCTTTCTGCCTTTGTATATGGGTATGGAAGTCAGCTGCAACACCTTCTTTTATAGGATTCTGCCCGCGAAGCGCCGGTCAGATCCTGACCTCCCTGCCGGTGCGGGCCGATTCGTACAGGGCGTCCAGAATGCGTATCATGTTTACGCCCTGCTGGGGCACGTAATCGGGTTTGGCACCGTCCAATACGATCGAGGTAAAATGATCGAGAGCCCTCGCGTGACCGGAGCCCATTTCGCCAGTGTAAGGCTTTATGTCCGCCAGTGTGCCGTGCTCGTCTTCGGTCCAGATGCCGCAGCTGCCGTCTTCGTTCCAGCTGAAGCCGGCCTTCGTGCCCCGCAGCTCCACGAAGCGCTTTTCCTTTTCGATATTGGAAGCCCAGCTGAATTCGATCTGCAGGCATGCGCCGTTGTCGAAGCGGATAAAGCCCATAGCCAGGTCTTCCACGTCAAATATCCCGTCTGCCACCTTTTCGCCGAAAGCGGCATGCTCGGAATCCGCCTTGGCCTGATTCTCGGCAAACTTGGCAAACGTGCAGCCCGAAACCGATACAGGCGCGGGATTGCCCATCAGCCATATGGCCAGGTCGATCATGTGCACCCCCAGGTCGATGAGCGGTCCGCCGCCGGATCTTGCCTTGGTGGTGAACCAGCCGCCCCTGCCGGGGATGCCGCGCCGGCGTATCCAGCCGCAGCGCCCGCAGTAGATCTCGCCGGCCTTGCCGTCCTCGATGAACTGCTTGAGATACCTGGAGTTGGAGTAATACCGGTTGTTGCGCATCACCATCAGCACCCTGCCTGCCTTTTCGGAAGCTTCCTTCATGCGCATGGCTTCCTGCGCGTTGACGGCGTCCGGCTTTTCGCAGAACACGTGCAGCCCTTTTTCCAGGGCATACACGGCGATGATGGAGTGAAAGTCGTTGGAGGTGCAGATGTCTACGGCGTCCAGCGCTTCGCGCCCGATCAGTTCCTTATAATCCGCATACACCGGGACGTCCTGTTCCAGGCCAGCCTTTTCCAGAGCTTTTCTGCACTTCTCGGGCTTCAGATCGCACAGCGCTATGATCTCCGCGCGCGGATTCTGTGACCACCATCTCACATGGGAAGAACCCATTCCGCCCGTTCCGATCACCGCGACCCTCAGTTTCTTTTCCATACCGTTCCCTCCTGAATACTGTGTTCCGGCGCTGAATCCGGCCTGCAGCGCGCCGGTTTTGAGCCGATGCGAAAAGGCGCATATCTGAGCGCCTGCCTAAAAACCACCAAGTGTTAATCGAGCCGCCCGCTTCACCTTTTGTCCAGATGCCGCGCGATCACGTCCGCCACCTGCGCCGCGAGGGCGCGGTAACCATCTTCGTTCATGTGCACGGCATCTGCATAATATGAAGAGGAGAACCGCGAAGACAGCCCCGCCAGATCGTTTACCGTAACGCCCAGGCCGTTCATCACTCTGAGGGCCGCGTCGTTGTATGCTTTGATCTCGTCATTGCTCCGCCGGTTCACCATCGCGGGATACTTCGTCATATCCACCAGCGTCGTGGTGGCGAAAACGATCTGCGCATTCGGAAAATGCTTGACGATCGCCCGGTGCACGCGCTCAAGCCACGCCGCGTACTCTTCCACCGTGCTGTAAGGTTCGGGTGAATCGTCGAAATGGGCACAGTCCCAGTGTCCGCTGTTCCAGTGAACGAGTGACACCTCCTCGGGCTTTCCAAACTCCCTGGCCCACGCGGGCATGCTGATAAACATATATCCTGCAAACCGGCAGTTTTCCCCGGGCGCGCATATCTCCGCCCTGTCTTCCAAAAGCTCCCTCACATATCTTTCATATCCCTGACGAATGGAATCCCCCAACAAAACCGCTCTTTGCATATCGATCCCTCCCTTGGACAGGTTTGCTTCCGGACATGCATATGCCGTCAAACGCGGCAAGCTAAATCCTTCCCAGATTGATATCGTCATAATACCACGAAAGATCCGGTATTTCAATCACGAAGTCGGCTTTGCAGAATGACACATGGAAAAAAACATTCAAACGGTCTCTGAGGAAATGATGCAACAGAGCAGCATAAGGATGCAACATGTCATTGACGGCATTTACGCTGACTGTAAACGATAAAAATGTCAGAGAAAACCCATGTCGAGGAATAAGATAAGGGGTGCATTGGGGGTATAAATCACGACAAAGTACTCCTCGTCTGTGGCGGAATAGGAACTTTTTTGTGCGATTAGCGCAAAAAAGAGCGGGAAGATTCGTTAGAATGGAGTTTACGTGCATGTACGTTGTTTCTGTCAATGACGATGTGCTGCCGGATAAAAGCGCAATGGAAAAGGCTGCTGAAGATGACAATACTGAAGATGTCCTCAAGCAAGAAGCAAACTGCCTTGCCGTGGCCATAACGAGAGCGAAGAAGTATGTTTGGATTTCCTACTTTGGCAGTCCAAGCATGAGCCTGTGAAGAAATCTCTGTAAATACATGAAACGAGATGGCCTTCTGTGGTAAGATAATAAAACACAGGAGGCTATTTGTCGTCCACAGATTGTGAACTTGAACCGAGTAGAGGAGCGTTAAGGCATCTTACATACTGAGCCACATATGGGTTGTGCACAGTAAGGAATGCGTTCATCATCTCAGTCCCAATTCTTTGATTAAATCCCCACCCTTTGCCGTTGTTTACTAGATTCCAATCATATTGTAAAGCCAGATAATAGTCTGCTAAATCTGACCAAACTCTAGACTGCTTTATAGTAAGCAGCATACTTGACTTTTGGCCCGTCCGCTTCGTTATACGCAGTCATGTATCGTTTGCTGTTGTGTGTGTCTGTGTTGCAGCGGATAAGATGATTTGCCGCTTCAACAATCTGCTTTGTACTGCGATAATTCGTGCTGAGCTCGAAGCAGGCTGTTCCGCGATGTGTATTGGCAAATTCTCGCAAGTACATGCAGTCTGCATCACGCCAGCCGTAGATCATCTGATCTGGGTCACCTACGACGAACAGGCTTGTATGTTCCCCTGTAAGCTTTTCACATAACTTATAATCCTGCAGTGATACATCCTGAAATTCGTCCACGAGAATATGGTCATACCGGCTGCTCCATTTTTCCAGCATGTCTGGAAACTTGTCGAACATCATCAGCGGTATGCAGATTTGGTCTGTAAAGTCGATAAATCTATCTTCTTGGGTCTGTAGTTGGAGATACCTGTAGAACAGTAGTGCCTCTTTTGCTTCCTTCAGTTGCTTTCTTTGCTCCTTGGTTAGGCATGAAGCATTAGAAAGGCTTATAGCTGTTTCTTTCGCATGCGAGATTATCTGATCAATGTCTGTTTCTTCATCGGGTACAAGATACTTCAGGTAATCGGTGGCAACCTTTCGTTTGGAGACGATACTGAAGAAGTCCTCTAAAGATGTACCGGCTAGAAGATGGTCATCCATATCGATAATCTGCTTTAGCTTTTTGAGGCTATCTCTTGTGCTGACAAGAGTCTCCCAACAGTTTTCCCAGCCTATGCGGTATATCTCATCCACCAGTATATGATAGCCAAGAGAATTTAGCGTCATAACTGTGTCTACGCTGGTTGATATAAGCCCTTTAATCCTGTCGCGCATCTCCTGCGTTGCTTTCTTGGTAAAGGTCACACAGAGAATTCTGGATTTAGGAACATGCCTTTGATCGAAAAGGTACGCAAATCGGTACGTAAGCACACGTGTTTTGCCGCTTCCTGCTCCCGCTGTAACACAGATAAATCGGGAATTGCTTGTGACCGGTTTAAGCTGATCACTGGAAAGTAAGCTGAGATCAAGGGACATATACGTTTCTCCTTTGCATTGTTCGATAATCGGCATGAAACAATAAGTAAAGCACTGTTTCTTTCCTGAATGAGAAAACATGGTATTCAAACCGGATCGTCAATAAGTAGGCCCCAATTGCCCCCATTACAATAATACCATGAGCGGAAACGATAATCAAGTAATACCAATGCTTAGGTGCCTTATTCTTTTACACATAATATTGACAGGAACATAACTGGGGATTTATAATCTTGTCAATTCAACGCAGCAAAAAGGGGGCTTCGAGTTTGAGTACCGCAGAATACCAGCTCGTCCAGGATAAAACGTACTCCAAAGCCTGTAAAAACCTTCCGAAGAACATCAAAAACAAGGTGCTTGACTCTGCGCAAAAGCTGGTCTTGAACCCGAAGGCTAAAGGTTTGCATATTGAGAAATTAAATGCGAATGATGTTTATTCTCTGCGTGTGGACGACAATTACCGTCTCATCTTCCAATGGCCGAACCAAAGCAATCTGATTTTTCTGCAGTTTGTTGACACGCATGATAACGCATATACTTGGGCGGATAAACACGTTTCTGGCATAAACCCCGTTACCGGTGGTAGGGAAGTTAAGCGGGTTGTCCCGGAAAAGATCACACAAGACCCGAATACTGCGCTGTCATATTCGCGTTTGCACAAGCTATGGGATAAGCACCTGCAGGAGATGGGTATACCGGAAGAATTCTGGCCAGTGCTGAGGACGCGCGTTTTCACCAAACAGCAGCTGGCGGTATTCAAGGATAAAGTGCCTGAACCTGCATATGCGACACTGGAATATATTCTCAGCGGAACTGATGTTGAAGACGCGATGCAACTCTACAGGAATGTCTTCTCCAGTCCGCTTGACCTGTCTGGCATTACGATAACGTCCACATTGACTCAAACACCGCTGTTTGAGTCTGTTTCGGACAACGATCTGCTGATGCTGGGTATTCCATATGAATACTTGGAAAGAGTCCGGCTCATCAAGAGCGACGAAGAGCTTACAAGCCTTGACGGCAGTTTGCCGGACATTGCAATGCAATCGCTGTATGCCCTCAGAAACGGTCAATCTGTAGATCATATATTCAACCAGAGCTTTAAATCCAGTAAGCCCGTGGACGAGGACGATTACGAGAAAGCCATGGCCAATCCCATAACGTTGGCTGAATGTGCGACTATATCCAATACGGAAGCTCTGCGTGCAATAATGGATTACCCGGATGAGCTTTGGCGTACTTTCCTTCATCCTGTTCAGCAAACACTGGTACAAACGGATTTTAACGGCCCTGTACGTGTTACGGGTTGTGCGGGAACCGGAAAGACGATAGTGATCATACACAGAGCAAAACGGTTAGCCGCGCAATGTCCCGCTGGCAAGTGTGTGCTGGTTACGACGTTCAACAAAACACTCGCGGATGATATCGAGAAGAGACTTGGCTTGCTATGCACCAAGGATGAAATGTCGAGAATACTGGTCAAGAACTTCGACAAGCTCACGTTCGATTTGCTCAAGGAGCACAAAAACCTGAGACTCGAATATGCTGGCTTGAAGAAGATCTGGGAAAAGGCCCTGAAGAATACAGATAAAGAATCGCGTTTTTCCCCTGATTTTTGTGAGGAAGAGTGGGAACTGGTCATTCAGGATCAGAATATCCATACGTTGGAAGAGTATCAAGCTGCGGCCAGAACGGGCCGAGGCAAGCAGTTTGACAGGAAATCCAGAGAAGAGATTTGGAACGTATTCAAAGAGTTCCTAAGAATATGTCAAGCCCGTAATGTAGTGGACATTTGCACGGCGCAGCACATGCTCGTGCAGGTTTTTCAGGAGAAACCCGAATTGTGCATCTATCAGCATATACTGGTAGATGAATGCCAGGATTTCAAAGCCTCCACTTTCAGGATGCTTCGAGCCATGGCCGGAAACGAACATAGGAATGACATTTACCTTTCCGGAGACTCTAAACAGCGCATATACCGCAGCCATACCTCGTTGAAGAACTGCGGAATCAGCATAAGCAACCGTTCGCGCGAACTGCAACTGAATTACCGTTCAACAGTAGAGATATCCGAGATGGCAAAACGTATCCAGCAACGCTTTAAGTATGATGATCTGGATGGGGGAGATGACAACTCGGATAAATGTGTATGCCTGTTCCATGGTCCCAAACCGCAAATCCATGGCTTCGTGAACTTCGTCGATGAATTCCGAGCGGTAGCGGCGGATATCAGTAAAGCCATTGAAGTCGGTTTCTCGGAGAAAGAGATTTGCATTGTGGCGAGAACGCATAAACTGCTATACCGTTTCGAAAAGGAGTTCAACAAAATCGGTGTTGTCTGCCTGAAGTTAACGAACGAGCAGCCCAACAGTCCGGAGCTTCCAGGTATACGCTTAGCAACGATGCACAGGGTAAAAGGTATGGAGTTTACGTGCATGTACGTTGTTTCTGTTAATGACGATGTGCTGCCGGATAAAAGCGCAATGGAAAAGGCTGCTGAAGATGACAATACTGAAGATGTCCTCAAGCAAGAAGCAAACTGTCTTGCCGTGGCCATAACGAGAGCGAAGAAGTATGTTTGGATTTCCTACTTTGGCAGTCCAAGCATGTATCTTGCAAACGTATAATCCTTGGAAGGTTAACCGTCTATAGATAAGATAGGGACATCCTGCATTGCTCGTGAAGTATCAGCAATCAAACAGAATTGAGCAGTCATAATCCCAGGAATAGCAAGCGTTCAAACGCATTACAACATTAGCGGGGGGACATTTTTCCCCGCATTCGCTTATTCCACCCACACGTCCATTACACTAATGGCAAACTGTATACTCAATATAACGAGCCTATTGTCCGCAGGGCGCAAGCGCCTATGCCGCATAGAAAATGAACATGTAGAAAAGCGGCTTAAAATCGCTCTTTATCAGCTTCGGATTTTGTGATATAATCTACATGGGAAGAGAGGTGAACATCATGCCCCCAAAGAAGATACGCAGCGTACCAAGCATACTCGGTGGAGTAAACCATTACGATGAGAACGGCAACTTTATCGGATACAGTTTACCTGGCATCCTCGGCAGCACGGATCATTTCGATGCACATGGTTCAAAGGTCGGCTACAGCCTCGAAGGATATGTTGGAGGCGATGATCACTTCAGCTCTAACGGCTCTTTCATCGGCTACAGTGCAGACAGCATTTTCGGTGGAAAGGATCATTACGATGCTTCCGGTTCTCAAGTAGGCTACAGTACTCCGGACATCTTCGGCGGCAGTACGTTCACGAGACAGGATGACCGGGATGATCTCGATCTGTTCGCTTCTGACACAGACTTCGATTTCTAACAAACAGGGGATCGGCATATCCCTTATCGTACCGCTATTTAATCCTCTTTGCCGCCTTGTCCCCGCTTCAGAGGCGGGGACAGGCAAAACATAATGAGTTCCTGAATCATCACGGGGCTACGGTTTACTGATACAACGTTCGGTACGGTACCCGTACAAAACCGGTATGATAGTTGTACAACGTTCAAGCCTATAGTTAGCTCTTTAGCTTCGATGTAAGTTGACTTCCACAGCTACGATGGCTTACTGTTCCTTCTTCCGTTGGAAAATCTGTAATAGAATAAAGCTAAAGAAAGTGTCCTTTGTAATTGTGGCACATAGTCACTCATTTTGTGTTTCGTACCTGATAGGAAAACAGTAACACGGAGAGCCGATATAAAAAGCATCGGATTTCTATATAATTATAAAAAAGCGATACTTTTTAGTTTTTTATGTTTCCAGCACCCTACTCTTCGTCTAAGTAATACCAATTTGCTTTCTTCCTGTAGGACTGCTTATGATCCTCATCACGTTCTTCTAGGAACAGACTGTTGAATAAGTCATTGCGTTTTCGACAATTGGTTATTACTGCTCTTGATATTCCAATCTCTTTTGCGATTTCGTCTATCTTATACGTTTGTCCATCAACAATTTCTGTGTCGTGGTATCTTATAACCTTTCTTATGCTCTCGGAGTTCTTCCTGGCCATAAGTTTTGTAAGGGGGTTTTCTATTGGGCGACTGACCAGTTCAACATCTGCATCCAAGGCCCTATAGCGTACCTGGATGCATTGCATGAAAGACCGATGCCAATGGGGCGTGAACAAGAAGAAATAATAGTCTGCGTCTGAATCTGAATTACGTATCGTGCCTCTGAAGATGTTCTGTTCGAGTTCCGCGAGCAACTCGTTGTTGGCAACCTCTTTTGTGAAGCCGTGATCGTCTTCCATCCGGCTCTTGATTATTCTATCATGCTCATCGTACTCCAACTGATTCAGCTGTTCTTCGAGTTTACTATCTCGTTTAAGCTCGAATAGGAAATAGCTTGCTGGAGGGAATCTGTTCACCCCTATTTGAACGATTTCTGTTGCTGCACGATAATCATTCTTGCCTCGGATATTGCCGAAATAGTCGACTTTCGCCTGACCATACGTTTTTTGCAACCGTTTGAGAAAGTCTTTGTATGAGAAGACAACAGGGTTCGTCTCGTCTGGCCGGTGCTCTTCGAGATACTGGTCGACTTCTTCCAACACTTTTTCCAGTTCTGCTGGTTTGCTTTCAAGCCATGTTTTTCCTGTGGAGCAGTCGATAATCCTTATGTGGAGCTTGTCAAGGCGGCGCTTGAAACGATCACAGTTTCGTATGTCGAGGTCATCGTATAGTTTGTACTCGGTTGAAATGTCCGCAGTTCCGTCGAGGATGATTACTTTTGCGCCAATATTCGCATAGTTTGCAAACCGATCAAGCATCACGTGGAATGTTCCAATTCCTCTGTTGTTCTTTCGGCTGATGTGTAACAATGCTCCCTGCAGAATGATCTTCTGGATGGCTTGTATTATCGTATAGATGTCTTGCTGACTCCTTCTCCTCATTAAATAGTCGTTGAGGGTCCTTTTATGCTCGGAAAGTAGCCTGAACAATCTGCCGAACAATTCGTCATTGCGCCAATTGGGTCGGAAAAATATGTAATAATCTCCATTCCCGGTAAAACGATTAACGTTGTTATTGACGGAAGACTCAATATATCTTCTAAGAACACCCCAATATTCTTTAACCCATCTCTTATCCTCTCGATTGTTGTCTGTGTCTGGTATGCCAGAATCGATAGCGGAGTCGACACGACCAAAATCATGGAGGTTGATTTCGACCTGTTTCAAGAAATAGGGCTGTTCATCGACAATGATAAGGGGCCTGTCTCCGCCGTTCCACTTCAGATACCTCTTGAGCCGACTAAGACTAAGGCTTGTATATCGCTGCGTAGTCATGATCAGAATCGGACATGATGGCTCGGTACGGACATTCTCGGCTATTGTATCATGTCTCATAACCGTTATTCGATCGCCGTAATCGAGGAAGAACTGCTGCATCTCTTCGTCCTGTGGCAACAGATAATCGCGCATGCGATCGATGTTGTCTGTAACAATGATCATACCTTCGCCGTTGTTTGCCTCGATTACCTGACGCATCTTAAGGCGAATCGCGGTACTTTTCCCGGTTCCGCACATGAGGGGGAGAACGCTTATCTGATCGCGGGTGTCTTCATCGTCTTCAACTTCGTTGATCATGCGTAGAACATCTGCCGGGGTTATCGGCACAAACTCAACGCCTGTGTCGGAATTTGCTTCGGGAGGAGTTTGTACATCGGTTTCGATTTCTGCATACCATTTTTGTTCATGGCTGCCTGAAGCTGTAGGAGGAATATAATACGTGTCTGTATAGTCAATTGCCTTTTCGATTGTCTCTCGTCCATACGTGGAAGAATTCCTGGCCTCGTCCCATTTTGAGCGAATGAGTCTGGACGCTCGAAAGGCTTCATCGATTTTATCGGGATTGGGGCCAAGCCAATAGCAGAGCTTACGTACAAGAGCCCAATCAGCCTTGCTATGATCGTTTCCATATGCGGAGATGTCGCCTTGATCATAAAGCTTGATAAACGAGTCTCCGTATTTGCTGTGTCTTGCGAGATTGAGCCGTTGCAGGATATTTATATCTTCTGTTGGTACCGGGGCGAGTTCGGCTTCGCCATTTCTTTCGATGCGTCTTTGGCGTGCTCTCGCCTTCTCCGGCTTCAGCATGTATTGCTCAAGAAAGGCAAGCACATTATCGGTTTGGTCTGTGACCTCATCACCATCGGAAATCTGATTTCCGGTATATGTCATATACCGATGTGTAAAGCCGCCGATATAGATTTCAAGCTCGTTTTCTGCGTTTTTCATCTTATACGGGAGCTTTTCGTTACTGTCTCTTGGAATGCGATCGGCTTTGACCAGACTGATGATATGGATGCCGCTCCCACTAGGGGAGTGCTCCGCATAAGTGCCGGAAAACTGATTTTGAATCGCTTCAGCAAGAGGGTTGGGCCCTTCGCTTTGATGTGCATCGATGTCGATTACACATACCTGAAGGCTATCATCGCTTTGGAGGTTGGACAAAAAGAACCCCAAACCTGAATAATTGGCATCGTGACATAACCGTTCCGCTTCCTGATATGTAAGCCAAGTGCTGGGGTCATCACTCTTTCCACCAACACTGACTGCGATATACGGAATCTTTGTTGTCCTTCCGCCACGCTCTTCTTTGTTCCAGGCACACCAGCGTTTTTCGGCTTTCAAGCGATTCATGGCTTTCTCCTTTTGACGGCGAACATTTCCTTAGTTGATTGACACAGGATCATTAACTGACCTTGATTTTATCACAGATAATCCGGATTGAAAAGGGGAACGATGAAATTGTGACCACAACCTGAACAAGGATGACTCCCACGATCCTTGAGATAATTAAGGGCTATGGAGATGATTCGTAAAAGCAACGCGCGTCTACCCTTTACAAAATGCGGCAATAAGTCCGAATAGACACGAAAATGCTTGAAACGGGTGATCTTTCTGTCTATCATTGGATGTGTAAAAAGCCTTGAGCGTGCTTTTGAGGTGGTTTATGTTTAGACGTCAAACGAATGGAAAAGGGACAATCAGGAAACGACCGGACAATACATACGAGGGGCGTATCATGATAGACGGCGAAAGGTTTTCTGCTTATGGGCGCACCAAACAGATTGTCCAAGAGAAAATGGATTTGATTAAGAAGGAGAAACAGGCCCTAAAACAGAGTCCTAAAGCGTTATCCGTCGAGTATACGGTTGGCCAATGGCTGGATATGTGGTATGACGAGTACCTATTGTCAGTAACGCATAACACGAAAAAACGCTACGAAATGGAAATACGCTTGCATTTAAAGCCGTTTATCGGTGATTGTAGAATGGACACCCTAAATATCATGCAGGTGCAGAGGCTTTATAACGATCTACATCAGAGAGGCTTATCTGCGAAAAGTGTTAAATGTGCGCATGGAGTGCTGCATCTTGCACTGTCGAAGGCGGTTGAGCTTGGGCTAATACCGTTCAACGTAACAGAGAAATGCACTGTCCCAAGGCTGGAAGCCTATGAAATGCGGCCATTTATGGCTGAGGAGCTGACGCGTTTCCTGGACGAGATTAAAGGTCATAGATACGAAGATGTCTTTTATACTGCAGTATTCACCGGGATGCGTGAAGCGGAAATAATGGGGCTTACATGGGACTGCATTGACTTTGAAAGAGGCACTATACGTGTTTACCGTCAACTTCAACGAACAGGTGTAGGCGGCATGTACGAGTTCACGCGCCCTAAGAACAACAAATCGAGGACTATCAAGCCGGCTTCGGGAGTAATGATCCGCCTGCAATCCATAAGGCAAAAGCAGTTTTCGGAGAATGTGATCGATAGGGAAGGCTTTGTCTTCAGAAGCAGCGGAGGCGGACATCTGACAATCAATATGCTCTATAAATCGTTCAAACAGATAGTAAGCAAACAAGGTCTTGACGAGTTGAGATTCCATGACCTCAGACATACGTATGCAATGCTCTCTCTGCAATCCGGCTGTGATATCAAAACATTGTCTGCAAATCTTGGACATGCATCCGTGGCTTTCACTCTTGATAGATACGGCCATGTGTCAGAGAAAATGCACACTGCCGCCAGTGAAAAGATGCAACTTGTGATTGACCAACTGAATAGCAACTGTAAATGAAACAGAATGTAAGAGAAAACCCATGTAGAATAATCATAATTGGGGTGGAATTGGGGTGGAACTGGGGTGGAAAAATGCGCGATTTTCGACTTTGTACTCCTAAAACTGTGGCGGAATAGGAACTTTTTTGTGCGATTAGCGCAAAAAAGAGCGGGAAGATTCGTTAGAATCCTCCCGCAATACGCGTGCGGCTGACGAGACTTGAACTCGTACTCCTCGCGGAACACGCCCCTCAAACGTGCGCGTATGCCTATTCCGCCACAGCCGCGCGAACAGATGGTATTATACATTGCCGGAGGCGCTTTGTCAATACGAAAGGTCAGAGCGCACTTTTAAGATTGTGTGATGTGAAACGTGGGCCAGAGGGGAAAGGGCAAAGCGATCCTGCACGTAGCCGGCCAGCGCCGTTCATCTGTGCTGATAATGAATTTAACACGTATCCGGCGAAGGCTTTACAAAACGCTATTTACTTTAGGAGCGGACCGTGGTAAAATACATCCTGCGGCTTTATGGCCGAAGATCCGTTTACGCGGCTCGCCGAGTTCCCGACGGCCTGCCTCGTTTGCGGGAATCATCAAAATGGGAGGACAAACCATGGTTATCGACAAGAGTTCCATCATCGCCGAGTATGGCCGCCATGAGGGCGACACCGGCTCCCCCGAGGTCCAGATCGCGCTGCTCACCGCGCGCATCAACCACCTCAACGAGCATCTCAAGCTCAACAAAAAGGACCACCATTCCCGCCGCGGTCTGCTGCTGATGGTCGGTCAGCGCAGAGGTCTGCTTGACTACCTCAAGAAGACCGACATCGAGAGCTACCGTGCTCTGATCGTGAAGCTCGGTCTGCGCAAGTAAACCGTGCCACGCCGCGCCGCCTTTCCTGTGGAAGGGCGGCGCGTACACAGAGGAGATGGCAGATTCGCCGTAGGGATGAAAAACAGCGGCAAGCCGGAGCGGCTGTTTTTCATCCCTGCGGGGACAAGTCTTCGGCGCTGCTTATCTCCTGAACCACACAGATAATATTCAGGAGGACTACTATGTTCAAAAGCTATTCCCTGGAACTGGGCGGACGCACGCTGACGTTGGAATTCGGCAAATACGCCGAGCAGGCAGCGGGTTCCACCTTCGTTCGCTACGGCGAGACCGCCGTTCTGGTCAACGCCACCGTGTCCGAGACCATCCGTCCCGGCATCGACTTCTTCCCCCTCAACGTGGACTTTGAAGAAAAGCTCTACTCCGTGGGCCACATCCCCGGTTCCTGGAACCGCCGCGAAGGCCGCCCCGGTGAAAAAGCCATCCTTACCAGCCGTCTGATCGACCGTCCTCTGCGCCCCCTGTTCCCCAAGGGAATGCGCAACGACGTGTGCGTGGCCGCGCAGGTTATGAGCGTGGACTTTGACTGCAGCCCCGAGACGCCCGCCATGATCGGCGCTTCCGCCGCCCTGTGCGTAAGCGAGATCCCCTTCGGCGGCCCCATCGGCGCGGTCAACATCGGCTATGTGGACGGCGAATACATCGTCAATCCCACTCTCGCCCAGCGCGAAGTGTCCGAGATGGACCTCACTGTGGCCGGCACCAAGGAAGCCGTGCTGATGGTGGAAGCCGGTGCCAACGAAGTGAGCGAAGAGATCATGCTCAAGGCCATCCTGTTCGCCCACGAGCAGGTGAAGCGCATCGTGGAATTCCAGGAGCAGATCGTTGCCGAGATCGGCAAGGAAAAACGTGAATTCCCCCTGCAGCTCCCCGGCGACGACGTAAAGGCCGCCGTGCGCGAGTTTGCTTACGACAAAGTCAAGTGGATGTTCGACACCTTTGACCGCCAGGAGCGCCAAGCCCGCGAAGAGCAGGTGAAGGCCGAGGTCAACGAACATTTCGCCGAGGAATACGCCGAGCGCATGACTGAGGTCGGCGACGCCCTGTACGCCATCCAGAAAGAAATCATGCGCCGTCGCATCATCGACGAGAGCGTGCGCCCCGACGGCAGAAAGCTCACCGAAGTGCGCCCCATCTGGTGCGAGACCGGCGTGCTGCCCCGTCCCCACGGTTCCGCCGTGTTCACCCGCGGCCAGACCCAGGTAATGACGGTGTGCACCCTGGCGCCCATGAGCGAAGTGCAGCTTCTGGACGGCATCACCCCCGAGACCACCAAGCGCTACATGCATCACTACAACTTCCCCGGCTATTCCACCGGTGAAGCCAAGCAGCTGCGTTCTCCCGGCCGCCGCGAGATCGGTCACGGCGCCCTCGCCGAGCGCGCCCTGCGCCCCATGATCCCCTCTGTGGACGAGTTCCCGTACTGCCTGCGCCTGGTCAGCGAGGTCATGAGCTCCAACGGCTCCACCTCCCAGGCCTCCGTGTGCGGCTCCACGCTGGCCCTCATGGACGCCGGCGTGCCGATCAAGCGCCCCGTGGCCGGCGTGGCCATGGGCCTCATCAAGGACGTGGAAAACACCGGCAAGGTGGCTGTGCTTACCGATATCCAGGGCCTGGAAGACTTCCTGGGCGATATGGACTTTAAGGTCGCCGGCACCGCGCAGGGCATCACCGCCATCCAGATGGACATCAAGATCAAGGGCATCGACGAAGCGATCCTGCGTCAGGCGCTGGCCCAGGCCTTCGACGGCCGTATGCACATCCTGGGCAAGATGCTGGAGACGCTGCCCGCCCCCAGACCCGAGCTCAGCAAGTACGCCCCCAAGATCATCCAGTTCCGCATCAACCCCGAGAAGATCGGCGAGGTCGTAGGCCCCAAGGGCAAGATGATCAACTCCATCATCGCGGAGACCGGCGTGAAGATCGACATCGAGGACGACGGCAGCGTATACATCGCCACCGAGAACGCCGAGGCCGCCCAGAGGGCCAAGAGCATGATCGAAGGCATCGTGCGCGAGCTCAAGGTGGGCGACGTGTTTACCGGCAAGGTTGCCCGCATCATGACCTTCGGCGCCTTCGTTGAATACGCTCCCGGCAAGGACGGCATGATCCACATCTCCAAGCTCGCCAACAAGCGCGTGGACAAGGTGGAAGACGTGGTCAACATCGGCGACACCCTGGAGTGCCGCGTGGCTGAGATCGATTCCCAGGGCCGCATCAACCTGGTGCGCAACGACATCGAATACGATGACGAGTCCATGCCTGTGAGGCGTCCCGCATCCGGCGGCTTCCGCAGGAACAACGGCGAAAACCGCGGCCGCAGGTAAGACGCAGCCTTCAAACAAAAACCACAAGCCAGCCGCCCGAAAGCGGCTGGTTTGCTGACTGTGAGGACCGAATGGAAGAATATCAGTTAGCCACTCTCGAAAACGGCCTGCGCGTGGTGGGCGTGCCCATGCCGTCTTTCCGCAGCGCCTCCGTGGGCTTGTGGATAGACAGCGGGAGCCTTTATGAAACTCCGGAAGAAAACGGCATCAGCCATTTCATAGAGCACATGCTCTTCAAGGGCACCTATCGCAGGAGCGCGCGGCAGATCGCCGAGGAAATGGATGCGGTAGGGGGCATGCTCAACGCCTTTACGGACGTGGAGACCACCTGCTTCCACACGCGGGTCATCACGCAGCATCTGCCGCTGGCTATGGACATGATCGCTGATCTCGTGCTGAATTCGCGCCTCGATCCTGACGATATCCGCCGGGAAAAGGGCGTGGTGCTGGAAGAGATCAGCATGGCGGAAGACACGCCGGACGACCTGGTGTTCGAGCAGCTTTTGCAGGCCCACTACGGGCCCCAGCCGGTATCTCAGCCGGTACTGGGTTCGGCAGATAACGTGAACCGCTTTACCAGGGAAGACATCGTAAAGTATATGTCCGGGCACTACCATCCCGACGGGGCTGTGCTGGCGCTGGCCGGCGCCTACGACTGGGACGCCTTCCTGAAGGACGCGCAGCGCCTTTTCGGCGCCTGGCAGCCTTCCGGCACGGGAAGGCCCGAAGTGAAGGTGAAACCGTTTGCGCCGAAGGTGATCCGCTGCGAGAAGGATATCGAGCAGATCCACATCTGCATGGGTGTCGACTGCCCGCCTCAGGACACGCCCGAAGCCCGCGCGTACCGCGTGATAAACACGGTGCTGGGCGGTTCCATGTCCTCCCGGTTGTTCCAGACCATCCGGGAAGAGAGGGGACTGGCGTACAGCGTGTATTCATCCATCAACTCCACGCTCATCAACGGCGTCTTTACGGTATACGCGGCGGCGAATCCCGAAAACGCAGCCCAGGTCGTTTCTCTCATCCACGAGACCATCGACAGGCTGGGCAAAGAAGGCGTGACCGAAAAAGAGTTTGTGCAGGCGCGGGAGCAGATGCTTTCCGGCCTGATCATGGGCCTGGAGTCTCCTTCCAATCGGATGCGCGCCGCGGGCTACCGGATGCTCACGCGGGGCGATACCGTCACCACGGACGAGCTGATCGAAAAGGTGAACTCCGTAAAGCTGGACGATGTGAACGAGCAGTGCAGGGTGCTTGCGCAAAAAAAACGCTCCGCCGCGCTGGTGGGCGTGAAAATGGACGATCTTTCTGACAGCTTCCTGCAGGGAAAGATTTCCTGATCAGTTAATCCTGAAAACGCCAAAATACCGTGCTGCGCCGGCTCACAGGAGCCGGCGCAGCGCATTTTGCAACATGTGATTCAGTGTGCTTTCCGGGCGGACTTTTTTTTCTGTCCGGTCCGCATCAGGTCGCTGTCGGTACCGAACAGGTCATCGTCCGGTGCGAGGGCGTCCGTGCGCTTAGTATCGCTTTGACCTACTCTTTCCGGAATGTAGGTGGAGGGCTTCCGCCTGGGCGCAGCTGTGCTGTTTGCCTTTTTCTTTTTGCTTTCAACAAGGCTGTCGTTTACGATCATGCGCTTTCTGGCAAACCACCACCAGTGGGGCTTCCAGCGCTGCATGTATATGATGATGTTCAGCGCGCAGCCGGCCACCAGGATCACGGCAAGAATGCCTTTCCAGCTGAAGTTGAGAAGGGTGGAAAACAGCCTGCTCGCGTTTCCGCTGATCGCGTTCACCACGGCGCTCACGATGTTCTGGAAGCCCTGCAGCGCCCACTCTACCATGCGGGTCAGAAACTGGATCACGGAGGTCTCATTCATTGCCTGCACCCTCCGCTTCCATGACGAGTACGCTTACGCTGATCGGCGAGAGGCTCAAGCGCTCGTCCTCCATTCCGTTCACCCGAAGCGAAACGTCCGCGGTATGCTCGCCCGGCGCCGTATCGGTAAGCTCTGCGTGTGCCGTGAGCATGGACTCCGTGAGCGCGTTTACCAGCGTCGCGGGGCCGGTCACGCTGAGCGTCAGCTCCTGCGTGTCGCACTGCCAGGTGCAACCGGCGGGCAGGGCAGAGGCGTCGATCTCAAGCTTTACCCCGTTGAACGTGCGCCGAACCTTGCTCTCGCTCACGTTCACGGTCATGTAGACGCTGCGGGTGGAAACATATTTCAGATCGTCCAGCTGGGACAAGCTGAGCGTGCGGGAAAACGTGGCGCTCACCTCGCCCAGATCCGGGATGTCGAGGGGAAGGTATTCAAGTTCGTTGAGCAGAGCGCTTTCACCCGCCACGGTCACGCTGGCCGGCTGGAAGCTGATGCTGTCTATGGTATATCCCTCCGCCGCGGTGAGCTGGGAGGGATCGGCGTATACCTCGAGTGACTTTTTGGGATAGATGTCCAGCGTCACGTAGCAGGAGTTGGAAGAGCGCGTGAGCAGGCGGGTAGTCAGAGGCTCGTCTTCGGCGTTTACGAGGCTCGTTGTGCAGGAGCGCCGCACGGAGGAAGAACGCCCCGAAACGTCCAGCTCCACCTGTACCTTGGATACGTTTTGCACCATGGAGGCCGGGCCGGATACGGTGATCTGCTGGGGGTTGATGCTTATGGAGTTCTCCGCGTACCAGTAAGTGTCCGTGTCTTCGTTCAAAAACACGGGCTCCACGCTGATCAGGCGGGAATCGAGGTTTTCGATGGTCACCGAAACGGTGGAGGGATTGATGCGCGTTACGTTTCCGTAGGTGGTGGTGGCGACCAGGGGCACTTCATACACACCGGGGGTGCGTATGCCGGTATAATCGGGCGTCACGCGAATATTGCGCGACGTCAGCCGGGCGTACTGGCTCTGGGGCAGCTCCACGGTGACGTCCACAAAGTTCTGGTATTCCGAGGCGATGTCCGTGGCTACGGCCAGGGTATAGCCGGAAAGGGAGCTGGAATAGGTGGCGGTAACGCTCAGGTCGGTGATCGTACGCTCCCTGGTGAGGGAGGGGGTGTTGCTGATGATGTACACCCAGATCAGAAGCGCCAGGCCCAGGCTCAGCAGCTTCAGCCACAGCCTGCGGGTGAGCACGCCGCCCGCGGCTTTCAGGAACCGGGGCGCGTACAGGCGAACATAGCTCCAGAGCTTTTTCATTTGCCTGCGCCTCCTTCCGTTTCCTTATCCTTGCCGCGTCCGCCGATCATCAGACTAAGCTTTTTGAACGGGCTCTTTCCGCCCGCTTCGAAAAGCTCGTTCAAAATCTGGGAAAGCGTCTTGGCGTCCACATAGCGGCTGATGCGGCCCTCCCGGGCGATGGAGATCACACCGGTCTCCTCGCTCACCACCAGGGCAACGGCGTCCGTTGTCTCGGTGATGCCGATGGCCGCGCGGTGGCGGGTGCCAAGCTCGCGGGAGATGTCGGGATCGTTGGAAAGCTGCAAAATGCATGCCGCCGCCAGGATGCGTCCTTCGCGGATGATCATGGCGCCGTCGTGCAGGGGCGTGTTGGGCTCGAAGATATTTTCCACCAGGGGAGCCGTTATGTCGGCGTTGATCATGGTGCCGGTATCGGCAAACTCCCGAAGGCCCGTCTTTCTTTCCACCACGATCAGAGCGCCGATGCGTTTGCGCGCCATGTCGGTGATGGCGGTCACCAGTTCGCTTACCACCTTGTCGGTGCTCACTTCACTGGCGGGGGATGGGGAGGACGTGATCAGGGATGAACGGCCCAGCTTTTCCAGCGCCTGCCTCAGCTCCGGCTGGAACAGGATCACCAGAACCACCACGCCGATATTCAGAAACTGCTGAAGCGCCCAGGATACGACGCTCAATTGCAGGATGTCCGTGAGCCAGGCAAAGGCCACAAGGATCAGTACGCCTTTGAGCACCGCGCTGGAGCGGGTGCGGATCATAAGCTTGATCAGCTCGTAAATGACCACCGCGATGATCGCGATGTCCAGGATGTTGCGCCAGTCCAGCATCTGGAACACGTTGGAAAACAGCATCTGCAACGCCGCGCCAAGATTACCCAGCCTTTCCACCGCATTCACCGCCTTCACTCGCACTGGTTCTATTATATAACGAAACTGTTAGAAAAGAAACATCAATCCGAAATTTTATCCGGTTATTTTGACAAATTTACAGAGCCTCCGGTTCCCTTGGAAAACCGAAGACTCTGCTAAAACTATTCTCAGATGATAAACCGGTTCAGGTCCGAGTCGCGGGCGGTCTTTTCCAACTGGTGGGACACGTATTCTGCGTTCACCTTTACCTCGATCTCGGGTGCGTCTCCGCCGCCGGCGTTGAAGGCGATGTCGGACAGGATCTTTTCCATCACTGTGTGCAGCCTTCTGGCGCCGATGTTCTCGCCGTTTTCGTTGGCGTCGAAGGTGTGCCGGGCGATCAGCTCCAGGGCGCTTTCGTCAAATTCCAGATGCACGCCGTCCACAGCCAGGAGCGCCTGGTACTGGGTGATGAGGGCGTTTTTCGGCTGGGTCAGGATGCGCTGGTAATCCTCGGCAGTCAGAGGCTTTAGATCCACCCGCACCGGGAAGCGGCCCTGAAGCTCCGGGATCAGGTCGGTCACCTTCGCCACATGGAAGGCGCCTGCGGCAATGAACAGGATGTGGTCCGTGTGCACGGGGCCATACTTGGTGTTCACCGTGCAGCCCTCCACGATGGGCAGGATGTCCCGCTGCACGCCCTCGCGGGAAACGTCCGGACCGCGGCCGGAGCCGCCTCGCCCGGCCACTTTGTCGATCTCGTCGATGAATACGATGCCGTGCTGCTCCACGCGGGAAATGGCGTCGGTGTACACCTTGTCCATGTCGATCATGGAGTTTTCTTCCTCGGCGGTCAGGATGCGGCGGGCTTCCCGCACGGGCACCTTGCGCATCTTCGTCTTTTTGGGCAGCATGCCGCCCATCACGTCGTTTATGCTCATGTCGGTGCCGGGGATCTCGGCCTTCGGGGTGATCTCTTCCACCTCGACTTCGACGATGGTGTCTTCCATTTCGCCGGCTTCCAGCGCGCGGCGCACATCGCCCTGCCGGGCCAGCATCTTTTCCTTTTCGTCCCCGCTGATCTCCGGCTCTTTGGGCTTGTTGCCCAGGATGATGTCTATGGGATTGGCCTTCTTTCTGGCGGGATGCACGATGAGCTCCGCGATGCGGTTGTTGGCTGCCTGCACCGCCATATCGTGCACCTGGGCGGTCTGCATGTCCTTTACCATGCGGATGCCTTCTTCGGTCAGGTCGCGTATGATGGAATCCACGTCGCGCCCTACATAGCCCACTTCGGTGAACTTGGTGGCTTCGACCTTTATAAACGGCGCGTCCACCAGCTTGGCGAGCCTGCGGGCGATCTCGGTCTTGCCGACGCCCGTGGAACCCACCATCAGGATGTTCTTGGGGGTCACTTCGTCGCGGATGCCGTCGGGCAGAAGCATGCGGCGGTAGCGGTTGCGAAGCGCCACCGCCACGGCGCGCTTGGCGTCGTCCTGACCCACGATGTATTTGTCCAGCTCCGTAACGATCTGTCTGGGGGTGAGCGTATTCATCATACCACCTCCACGATGATATGGTCGTTGGTGTACACGCAGATGGAAGCGGCGATCAGAAGCGCCTTGCGGGCGATCTCGTCGGCGGGAAGGTCCGTGTTTTCCGTGAGCGCCCGGGCCGCCGCCAGCGCGAAGTTCCCGCCGCTGCCGATGGCCAGAACGCCCTCGTCCGGCAGGATCACTTCGCCGGTGCCGGATATGAGCACCAGATCGTTTTTATCCGCGGCGATCATCAGGGCTTCGAGATTCCTGGCTTCCCGGTTCAGGCGCCAGCCCTGAGCCAGCTCCACGGCGGCCTTGAGCAGGTTGCCGGAATACTGGGTAAGGTTCGCCTCGAATTTCTCGCTCAGGGCAAAGGCGTCAGACACCGTGCCGGCAAAGCCGATCACCACGCTGTCGTTATAGATGCGCCGCACCTTGCGCGCGTTGTTCTTCATGATGGCGTTTTCGCCCATGGTCACCTGGCCGTCGCCAGCTACGGCGGTCACGCCGCCGCGCTTTACGGCGCAGATGGTGGTTCCCCGAAATTCGATCATGCTGCCTCCGTTACAGTTTGTAAGTCTGTATGATGTCCGCCATGCGCTCCAGCGAACGTGCGGACATAAGTTCGTACCGTTCTTTTTTGTTTCGTATTTTTTTGCCCAGGGGCTCCAGAAGCCCGAAGTTCGCGTTCATCGGCTGAAAGTCGCCTGTCTGGGTGCACACATGGCCGGCAAGCGCCCCCAGAAGCGTCTGACTTCCGAAATCCGGCTCGGGCTTTCCCTCAAGGCAGTTTGCCAGCGACACGGCGGCGGTCAGCCCGCTGGCGGCGGATTCCATATATCCCTCCACGCCCGTCATCTGTCCGGCAAAGCGCAGAAGCGGATCGGCCTTCGTCTGGTAATTTTTGCCCAGCACGTCCGGGCTGTTCAGGTAGGTATTGCGGTGCATCACGCCGTACCGGGCAAATTCCGCGTTTTCAAGCCCCGGGATCATGGAGAACACCCGCTTCTGCTCGCCGAATTTCAGCCGCGTCTGAAAGCCTACCAGGTTGTACAGGGTGCCGCTCATGTTGTCGCGCCTGAGCTGCACCACCGCGTAGGGCATACGGCCTGTTTTCGGATCGGCGAGACCCACGGGCTTCATAGGCCCATAGCACAGGGTCTGGCGGCCGCGCTGGGCCAGGATCTCCACGGCGATGCAGCCTTCGAACACCTGCTTTTTGTCAAATTCGTGCACCGGCGCGGTCTCCGCAGATACCAGCGCGTCGTAAAAGGCGTCGTATTCTTCCTGGGTCATGGGGCAGTTCAGATAGTCGTCCGCGCCCCGGTCGTAGCGGGAGGCGGCAAAGATCCTGGACATATCCAGCGAGTCACGGGTCACGATGGGCGCCTCGGCGTCAAAAAAGTGCAGCGCCGAAAAACCCGGCATGCGCTGTATGCTTTCGCTGAGCTTTTCGTGGGTGAGGGGTCCCGTGGCGACGATGGCGGGGGAGGAGGGAACTTCATCTATCCTTTCGCGCCTGACCGTGACCAGGGGGTGCTCTTCCAGGGCTTTTGTGATGCAGCCGGAGAATATGTCCCGGTCCACGGCCAGCGCGCCGCCGGCCGGCAGCCGCGCTTCATCCGCCGCTTTCAGGATCAAACTGTCCAGCAGGCGCATCTCCGCCTTCAAAAGGCCGGAGGCGTTGGACAGGTATTCCGCCTTCAGGGAGTTGGAGCACACCAGCTCTGCAAAGCCGGGCTTCGTGTGGGCGGGGGAGAAGCAGACGGGCTTCATCTCGTACAGGATGACCGGTATGCCGCGCTTTGCCAGCTGCCAGGCCGCCTCGCAGCCCGCCAGCCCCGCGCCCACTACCGTGACGGCGTCATTCATCCGCTTCGTCCTCGCCTGCGTTGGCAGCTTCTTCGCGGTAGCGGCAGCTTTCGTTGGTGCACACGTGCACGCTGCCGGAGGAACGGTTTTTCTTCAGCACCATCATCCCGCCGCACCTGGGGCAGGCTTCCTTTACCGGCATATCCCAGGACACGAAGTCGCACTCGGGATACTTTTCACAGCCGTAGAACTTGCGGCCCTTCCGGTTGATGCGCTCCACCAGCCTGGAGCCGCACTTGGGGCAGGGCGCTTCGATAAACGTAAGCACCGCCTGAGTGTAGCGGCACTCCGGGAAGCGGGGGCAGGCCAGGAAGCGCCCGAAGCGTCCGCGCTTGTATACCATCAGCGCGCCGCACTGGGAGCAGGGCACGTCGGACACCTCGTCTTCGATCTTCACCTTTTCAAGCGTTTTCTGCGCTTCCTCCAGTTCCAGCTCGAAGGGATCGTAAAAGTCGCCGATCACCTTGTGCCAGTCGAGCTTTCCGGCTTCGATGTCGTCCAGGCGGGTCTCCATGTCCGCCGTGAATTCCTTATCCACGATATCGGGGAAGGAGCGGGACATCACGTCCGTCACCACGGTGCCGAGCTCCGTGGGGTACAGGCGCTTCTTTTCGCGCACCACGTAGCCGCGGCCCAGAATCGTGCTGATGGTGGGCGCGTAGGTGGAGGGACGGCCGATGCCCTTTTCCTCCAGCGCGCGCACCAGCGAAGCTTCCGTATACCGGGCAGGCGGCTGGGTAAAGTGCTGTGACGGGGTGATGTCGGATATTTTTACGCTTTCACCCTCGCTTAAGCGCGGAATACGGCTGTCGGCTTCTTCCTCAGCGTCGTCCGTGCCCTCTTCGTATACGGCGGTAAAGCCCGCGAAACGCTGCTTTTGGCTCGTGTGGCGGAAACATATGTCCCCGGCGACCAGATCAGCCTGCAGGGTGTCGTACACCTGAGGCGTCATCTGGCTGGCCACAAAGCGGGCGTAAATGAGCTTGTACAGTTTGTACTGGTCATTGGTCAGGGAATCGCGCACCCGTTCCGGCGTCAGTTCCACGTCCGTGGGGCGGATGGCCTCGTGGGCGTCCTGAGCGCCGGAGCGCGTACGGTATACGTTGGGCGTTTCGGGCAGGTACTCGGGATCGAACTTTTCCCCGATCAAACGGCGCACGGCTTCGAGCGCCACGTCGGAAATGCGGGTGGAGTCCGTGCGGATATAGGAAACCAGACCTACCGCGCCCACGCCGGAAACGTCCACGCCTTCGTAGAGCTGCTGGGCGATCTGCATGGTCTTGGAGGCCGTAAAGTTCAGTTTACGGCTGGCTTCCTGCTGCAAAGACGAGGTGGTGAAAGGCGCGGCGGGCGCTTTTCTGCGTTCTCCGCGCTTCACGTTCTTTACTTCAAAGCTCTTGTCCTGGCAGGCTGAAACGATCGTGTCCGCCTGCGCCTGGCCGGTCACGTCCTTCTTTTCGTCGGGCGTGCCCCAGTAACGGGCGTGGAAACTGCTTGACGCGCCAGAAAAGTCCGCGTCGATCAGCCAGTATTCCTCGGGCACGAAGGCGTCTATCTCCTGCTCGCGCTCGCACACCATGGCGGTGGCCACGCTCTGCACGCGTCCGGCGGAAAGGCCCTTGCGCACCTTAACCCACAGCAGGGGACTGATCTTGTAGCCCACCAGCCTGTCCAGTACGCGCCGCGCCTGCTGGGCGTCCACCAGCTTTTCGTTGATGGCCCGCGGGCTTTTTACGGCTGCCTTGACCGCGTTCTTCGTAACTTCGTTGAACTCGATGCGGCACTTCTGGCTTGGGTCGATCCCCAGCATATAGGCCAGGTGCCAGCTGATGGCTTCTCCCTCGCGGTCAGGGTCGGTTGCCAGAAGGATGTTCTGCGCGCCCTTGGCCTCCTTCCGGATATCCGCAATGATGTCGCCCCGCCCGCGGATGGTGATGTACTTGGGCTCAAAACCGTTTTCGATCTCTACGCCAAGCTGGCTCTTGGGCAGATCCCTTACGTGCCCCTGAGAGGCGATCACGTGATAGCGGCTGCCCAGATACTTGCCGATGGTATTTGCCTTGGCGGGTGACTCCACGATCACCAGTGTGTATGCGCTCATATGTTTCCTCCGAGTTCAGGCCAAACGATAAACATTGCCCGGCAGTTTTATTATTATTGACCTTAGTGACATCATTGTCAAGCAGGAATTCAGTTCGGGGGCCTGAAAGCCGCCCCTTTCTTCCAGCTCGCTGAAGCTCATGGCTTCGTTTTTCAGCAAATCATATATCTTTTTTTCCTTTTCGTCAAGCGCCGGCGGCGTTTTTTCCGCCTTGGCCGACTGGGGACGCGATCCCCAGCGCATGGTCTCCAGGATGTCCCAGGGCGACAGGGCCATGTACGCGCCGGACTGGATCAGGCTGTTCGGGCCTTCGGACAGCGGGGAATATATGCTTCCCGGCACGGCGAACACGTCGCGTCCTTCCTCCAGGGCGTACCCCGCGGTGATAAGGGAGCCGCTCTTCCGGTCGCCCTCCACCACCAGTACGGCGTCCGAAAGGCCCGCGATCAGCCGGTTTCGGGCCGGAAACGTCCAGCGGGCGGGCGCTTCGTCCAGGCGCAGTTCGCTTACCAGGCTGCCGCCTGATTCTGTGATGCGCCGGGCGAGCTCGGCGTTTTCAGGGGGATATATGCTCCCCAGGCCGTTGCCCAGCACCGCCACCGTGCGTCCGCCCGCGTCCAGGCAGGCAGTATGGGAAAACGTATCGATGCCCCGTGCAAGCCCGCTTACGATGCTTGCGCCCTGCAGGGCCAGCTCCCGGCAGAATTCCAAAGCGGTCTTCCTGCCTTCGTAGCTGGCGCGCCGCGTGCCCACCACAGCCAGCGGCCTGTCAAGCTCAAGGTTCGCAGAACCCAGAACGAACAGCGTAGGCGGCGGGTCGGATATATGCTCAAGGCGCGGGGGATAGGCATTTCCCATGCGCGTGATCGCTATTACGCCGCGCTTTTCGAGCTGGTCCGCCACTTCGTCCGGGGGCTCTTCGCTTCTTGCGCGCATCAGGCTTTCGTAGACTTTCGGTTCGAAGGCGCTTTTGAATTCCGCCGGCTGCTCGTAGATGTCCGCCGCGTCCCCGGCCTCGGCCAGGGCGCGGTAAAAGCGCTTCGGCGTCATGCCGCGCACGAAGCTCAGCCATATCCAGCAGCGTTCATGATACGAATATTCCATACGCGTCCTCAAAGCAGTCACATAAATCCATTCTCATTATTGCATGTTTGGGCGGCTTCGTCAAGCCCCATATTTCAGGAAGGAACAGCCTGCTTGATGTCTGATTCAGAAATTAACGCAAACTGCCACTGTATGGGCTGACAAATCAACATGAAAAGGTATACAATATACTGTCAAATCATTGAGAATGGGAGGGTCCGGGCTTGCCGCGTTGATACCGTGACGAAAGTCGCTTTTTTCCCGCATCATATCATTGGAGGCAACCAGCTATGCTGCATCCCGAACTGAAAACCGAAACGCAAAGGCGGCGGACCTTTGCCATCATATCCCACCCCGACGCGGGCAAGACCACGCTCACCGAAAAACTGCTTTTATACGGCGGCGCCATCCGCCAGGCGGGCAGCGTAAAGGCCCGCAAGACCGCGCGCCACGCCACCAGCGACTGGATGGAGATCGAAAAGCAGCGCGGCATCTCGGTCACGTCTTCCGCCATGCAGTTCGATTTTGACGGCTACCGCATCAACATCCTGGATACCCCCGGTCACCAGGATTTCTCGGAAGATACCTACCGCACCCTGGTGGCGGCGGACAGCGCCGTCATGCTCATCGACTGCGCCAAGGGCGTGGAGGAGCAGACCATCAAACTGTTCAAGGTCTGCCGCATGCGCTCCATTCCCATCTTTACCTTTGTAAACAAGCTGGACCGCGCCGGCAAGGATCCTTTTGAGCTGATGGAAGAGCTCGAAACGGTGCTGGGCATACGCTCCTGCCCCGTCAACTGGCCCATCGGCCTGCACGGAGACGACTTCCGGGGCGTATACCACCGCGACAGCCGCACCATCGAGCTGTACGCCGGCGGCAACCACGGCCAGAACTTTGTGGAAGTGAAGACCGTATCCGTCGACGATCCCGCCTGCCCGCAGCTGATCGGCCAAAGCTACTATGATAAGCTCATGGAGGACACCGAGCTTCTGGACGTGGCGGGAGACGAGTTCGACCTGGACAAGATCCTCTCCGGCCAGCTCACGCCCATGTTCTTCGGCAGCGCCTTCAACAACTTCGGTGTGGAGCCGTTTTTGAAGCGCTTCCTCACGTATACCAAATCGCCCACGCCCCGCGTGTCCGACGAAGGCCCCATCGATCCGATGGACGAAAAGTTCACGGGCTTCATCTTCAAGATCCAGGCCAATATGAATCCCGCCCACCGGGATCGCCTGGCCTTCATGCGGGTGTGCTCCGGCGTGTTCGAAAAGGGCATGAGCGTGTGGCATTCCTCCACAAACGAACGTATCAAGCTCGCCCAGCCCCAGCAGTTCATGGCTCAGGAGCATGAGACCGTGGAAACGGCGTATCCCGGCGACATCATCGGCCTGTTCGACCCGGGCATCTTTCGCCTGGGCGACACACTGTGCACGGGCGCGCCCGTGCGCTACAGCGGCATCCCGCTGTTCGCGCCGGAATTCTTCTGCCGCGTCAGCCCCGAGGATTCCATGAAGCGCAAGCAGTTTTTGAAAGGCGTGAACCAGCTCAGCCAGGAAGGCGCGGTGCAGACCTTCAAACGCCCCAACATCGGCAGGGAAGAGATGATCGCCGGCGTGGTGGGAGCGCTGCAGATGGATGTGCTGGAATACCGCCTGAAGAGCGAATACGGCGTGGAGATCACCCGCGAGACCCTGCCGTACCGATACGTACGGTGGATCAAGGAAACTCCAAAACCCGTGGACAAGCTCCGTCTGCCCTCCACCACCGTTCCGGCTGTGGATAAAGCGAACCGAGACATGCTGTTTTTCGAAAACGAATGGTCTATACGGCTGTGCACGGAAAACAACAAAGGCCTTGTGCTGGCTGAAACGGCAGACCGCATGGAAGCCGACAAGACTGAACTGTAACAAGCGCTGACGGGGGAAAGCCTCATGACCACGAACGAACGGTTCCGTCGCATGTACGAGCACCGCGAAGCGGACCGGGTGCCCTTTATGGACTACGCCTGGACGGAGACCCTGGCGCGCTGGCGCGAAGAGGGCCTGCCCACGGACGACTACCTGGGATATTTCGATCTGGATAAGACCGCATCCGTCTCCGTGGACAGCTCTCCGCGCCTGCCGGTGCGCGTCATTGAGGAAAACGACGAGTTCATCGTCTCCACGACGCCCTGGGGCGCCACCAGGCGAAACTTCAGGCACCGCACCACCACGCCGGAATCCCTGGGTTATCAGGTGACCACGCCGGACGAGTGGCTAAAGGTCAAGCCGCGCATGACGCCCTCCTCCGACCGCATCCCCTGGGACAGGCTGAAGCGCAATTACAGCTCCTGGCGGGCAGAAGGCCGGTGGATCATATGCGGGCTGTGGTTCGGCTTTGACATCACCCATTCCGGCATGGTGGGCACCGAGAATATGCTCATCGCCATGAAGGACGAACCTGAGTGGGTGATGGACATGTTCGACACGGAGCTCACCCTGAACCTTGCCCTTATGGACATGGTGTGGGACGCGGGCTACACCTTTGACGAGGTGTCCTGGCCGGACGACATGGGCTATAAAGGCACGCAGTTTTTCTCCCTGCGGGACTACCGCGAGCTGCTCAAGCCCTTCCACCAGAAAGCCATAGACTGGGGCCACAGTCACGGATGCTACGTGCGCCTGCACTCCTGCGGCAACATCATGCCCCTCGTGCCGGAACTGGCGGATATGGGCCTGGATGGCCTGAACCCGCTGGAGGTCAAGGCGGGCATGGAGCCGGAAAAGCTCAAAAAGGAATTCGGAAGCCGTCTCCTGTTTCACGGCGGCACCAACGCCGCCCTGTGGCACAGGCCGGAGATCATCCTGCCCCAGATCGAAAAGCTCGTTCCCATGATGATGCAGTCCGGCGGCTACATCTTCGCCTCGGATCACTCGATCCCCGCGGCGGTGAGCCTGAAGGACTTTGAACAGATCATACAGACCTACAAACGGGTGGGGACCTACTGATCCCCCTGAAGCAACCGACAGCAATTCAAAAAAGAAGGTATACGCTTTGAAAATCGTAAGGGAAGACATCCGCAACATCGCCATCATCGCCCACGTGGACCACGGCAAGACCACGCTGGTGGACGAAATGCTCAAGCAGTCCGGCGTATTCCGCGAAAACCAGCAGGTCTCCGACCGCGTGATGGACTCCAATGACCTGGAGCGCGAAAGAGGCATCACCATCCTGTCCAAAAACACGGCCATCCACTACAAGGGCGTAAAGATCAACGTAGTGGACACCCCTGGCCACGCAGACTTCGGCGGCGAGGTGGAGCGCGTGCTCAAAATGGTGGGCGGCGTGCTTCTGCTGGTGGATTCCTTTGAGGGACCCATGCCGCAAACGCGCTTCGTGCTCAAAAAGGCGCTGGACCTCAACCTGCCCGTGATCATCGTGGTCAACAAGATGGACAGGCCCGACCAGCGCTGCCGCGAGGTGGTGGACGAAACGCTGGAATTGCTGCTGGAGCTGGACGCCACCGACGAGCAGCTGGATTCTCCCGTGGTGTTCTGCTCCGGGCGCACCGGCGTGGCCACCCTGGATCTGGACAAGCCCGCCGTGAACCTGATCCCCCTGTTCGATACGATCCTGAGCCACATCCCGGCGCCGGAAGGCGACGACGAGGCCAGCCTGCAGCTGCTCATCTCCACCATAGACTACAACGATTATGTGGGGCGCATCGGCATCGGCCGCATCGAGCGCGGCTCCATCAAGGCGGGCCAGATGGCCGTGCGCTGCATCTACGGCCAGAGCTTCGTGTCTCCCGCGGCGCGCCTGGGCGGCTTGTTCGAGTTCGACGGCTTAAAGCGCGTGCCCTGCGAAAGCGCCCGGGTAGGCGACATCGTGGCCGTAACGGGTTTTGGCGAGCTGGCCATCGGAGACACCATCTGCGATGTGGCGCTGGCCGACCCGCTGCCCTTCGTGAAGATCACCGAGCCCACCGTGGCGATGGATTTTGTGGTGAACGATTCTCCCTTCGCGGGCACCGAAGGCACCTACGTCACCAGCCGCCACCTGCGCGCCCGCCTGTTCAAGGAAATGCAGACGGACGTATCCCTGCGGGTGGAGGATACCGGCACCACCGACTGCTTCAAGGTGTCCGGCAGGGGAGAACTGCACCTTTCCATCCTCATCGAGACCATGCGCCGCCAGGGCTACGAGTTCGCCGTCACCAAGCCAACGGTTCTGTTCAAGGAGATCGACGGCGTGAAGTGCGAGCCCATGGAGCAGCTGGTGTGCGACGTGCCCACGGAGTACTCCGGCGCCGTCATCGAAAAAATGGGCCGCCGCAAGGGCGTGCTGGTGAGCATGGAGGGTCAGGACCGGGTGCGCCTGGAGTTCAGCGTGCCCTCCCGGGGCCTGTTCGGCTACCGCAGCGAGTTTCTTACCGATACCCGCGGCGAGGGCGTAATGAGCGCCGTGTTCTCCGGCTACGAGCCTTACAAGGGAGAGATCCCGTCCCGTCCCAGCGGTTCCCTGGTGGCCTGGGAAACGGGCGAGACCACCAACTATGCCATGTTCTACATCCAGGACCGCGGCGAGCTGTTCGTGGAGCCGGGCACCCGCGTGTACACCGGCATGATCATCGGGCGCAATTCCCGCCCCGGCGACATCGACGTGAACGTGTGCAAGAAAAAGCACCTGACCTCCATTCGCAACAGCGCCTCCGCCGAAGAAGCCCTCAAGGTAACGGGCATCCGCATCCTCACTTTGGAAGAGGCCATGGACTATATCGACGACGATGAGCTTGTGGAGATCACGCCAAAGTCCATCCGCATGCGCAAAAAGATCCTGGGCACCGAAGCCCGCAAAAAGCTGGAAGCGAGAAAAAAGGGATAAGGCTTTTTCCGCTGAGCGCGTCGGGCAAAGGCCGCCCGGCTGCAAAAGCGATCACATCATCATATTAACAGGAGGCACAGTATGGAACGGGTCGTGAATTTTCTGAAGGAAGCCGGCGTATACTACCTGGCAACCGTGGACGCAGACCAGCCCCGCGTGAGGCCCTTCGGCACCGCGCACATCTTTGAGGGCAGGCTGTACATCCAGACGGGCAAGGTGAAGGACGTGTCCAAACAGCTGCATGCAAATCCCAAAGCCGAGATCTGCGCGTTCAAGGACGGCCAGTGGCTGCGCCTGTCCGGAGAGCTCATCGAGGACGACCGCAGGGAAGCCCGCGTCTCCATGCTGGAGGCGTACCCCAGCCTGAAGGCCATGTATTCCCCCGATGACGGCAACACTGAGGTATTTTACTTCAAAAACGCCACCGCCGTCTTCTGTGCCTTCGGCAAAGAGCCGGAAGTCGTAAATCTGTAAGCAAGCGCTCCCGGGCATTCTGTCCGGGAGCTCCGTTTCCCTTCGGGATGCAGAAACCGGGGAAGTGCGGGAGAACGCATGAGGATCAACTCGATACATCTCAAAAACTTCAGAAATTACGAAGAGGCACTGATCGCCCCCTGCGAGGGCGTTACGGTGCTGGCGGGCGACAACGCGCAGGGCAAGACCAACGTGCTGGAGGCCGTGTATCTGTGCTGCACGGGCCGCTCCCACCGCACCTCCCACGACCGGGAAATGATCCGCATGGGGGAGGACGCCTTCTACGTAAAGGTCACAGGCCGCCGCAAAGACGGCCTGCACGACGTGGAATTTGCCCTCACCCAGGCGGGCGGACGGCGCGTGAAGGTCAACGGCTCCCAGGTGAAACGCTCGGGCGAGATGCTCGGCCACATCACGGGCGTTCTGTTCGCACCGGAGGATCTGCGCATGATCAAGGACGGCCCCGGCATGCGCAGGCGCTTTATCGATATGGAATTGAGCCAGCTGCGCCCGGACTACTATTATAATCTGCAGCGCTATAACCGCGCCCTCAAGCAGAGGAATACACTCCTCAGGGACTGCTCGGCAAGCGGCGCAAGCCCCGACACGCTGGACCTGTGGGACAATGAACTTGCCGTAAGCGGCGCCGCCATCCAGACGGCCCGGCATGCATTCGTTAAGCGCCTGGCCGAAACCGCGTCACATGTGCATGAATCTGTGTCGGGCGGCAAAGAACGCCTGAAGGTGGAGTACGAGCCGGACGTCGCCTGCGGCGAAGACGAAGCCGAGACGCAAAATAACCTTATGGAAGCTTTTTCCCAGCGCCGGGCGGCGGATATAAAGCGCTTGACCACCACCTCCGGGCCCCACCGGGACGACCTGGGCGTGTTCATCGACGGCATGGACGCCCGCGCTTACGGCTCCCAGGGGCAGGTGCGCACCTGCGCGCTTTCGCTCAAGCTCAGCGAGATCGAGCTGATGGAGCTTCAGACCGGCGAAGCCCCTGTGCTCATGCTGGACGACGTGATGAGCGAACTGGACCCCGAAAGGCGGCGCCTGCTCATCTCGCGGCTGGAGGGCGTGCAGACCTTCGTCACCTGCACGGACGAAAACGACCTGGCCGGCGCGAAGATCGGAAAGCTGCTGAGGGTCAAAAACGCATGCATCCTGCCGGAGGAGAACCCATGATCCGCATGATCGTTTCCGATATAGACGGCACGCTCATGCCCATCGGCGGCAGGATGTCCCCGCGCACCCTTGATACGATCCGGCGCTGCGCCGAAGCGGGCATCCTTTTCGTGCTGGCCAGCGGCCGCACGTTTCTGAATACCGCCCGCGTGGCTTTGGACGCGGGGCTTGACTGCCCGGTGATCAGCGCAAACGGGGGCCGCGCCGACGCGCATCCCTGGGAAAGTCCGATCTACGAGGACCGCATGGAAAAAGAAACGGCGCGCCGCGTGTGCGACCGGCTGCTCAGGGCGGGCTGCTTCATGACTTCTTACGTGGGCACGAAGGTATACACCCTGCCGGAGACCAACGGCTACGGCTCCCTCTGCTGCCGGGTGAGCGAGGCGAAAAAAGGCGAAGCCTTCGCCGTGGAATCCGACAGGCTGATCATGAAGACCGAGGGGGTGAAAGGCCCTTACAAGTTCGAGGCCTACAGCGACGACAAAGCGCTGATCGACGAACTGCGAAGCGAATTCATTTCCTGGGGCATGTCCGTATCCAGCGCCTTTCCCTACAACCTGGAGATCCTGCCGCCGGGCGGCGGAAAAGGCAAGGCCGTAAAGGAGCTTGCCGCCCGCTTCGGCGTACAAAAAGAAGAGATCATGGCGCTTGGCGACGGGTCGAACGACGTGGGCCTGCTTTTATCCGCGGGCGTCCGGGTGGCCATGGAAAACGCGGTGGACAGCCTGAAGGCCGTTTCAACGCACATCGCGCCGCACGTGGACAAGGACGGCGCCGCGTTTATGATCGAACAGATCGCACTGGGGGAAAACGCATGAACATCGTTCTGGTGGAACCGGAGATACCGCAGAACACGGGCAACATCGCCCGCACCTGCGCGGCGACCGGGGCGAAACTGCACCTGATCAAGCCCCTGGGCTTCGTGCTGGACGACAAGCACCTGAAGCGCGCGGGTCTTGATTACTGGAACCTGATGGAGTATACTGTATACGAAAACTGGCAGGACTTCTGCGCCAGGAACCCGGACGCGAACATGTATTTTCTCTCCACCAAGGCGCCGCGGGACCACGCGGCTATACAGTACCGGCCTGACGATTATCTTGTTTTCGGAAAAGAGACCAGGGGCCTTGACGAAGAGCTGCTCGCGGCAAACTACGCCCGGTGTCTGCGCATACCCATGCGCCCGGAAGCCCGGTCGCTGAACCTGAGCAATTCCGTGGCCATCGTGCTGTACGAAGCGCTCAGGCAGCTTCACTGGCCGGAGCTTTCCGGCAAGGGGCAGCTGCACCGCCTGCCCACACCGGAGGAGAAGGACTGGAAGGACTACATATAATGGCAAAACTGATCACCAAAAAGGAATACCGCAAACGCCGCCTGCGCTATCAGATCGCCGCTGGCCTGGTTGACTTTCTCGTCACCGTAGCCTGCGCTGCGCTGGTCTTGATGTGCGTCACGCTGCTCATCGAGCTCGTGGCCTGGCTCAAAAGCGACGTGCCGGTGTCGTTCGGCGAGTTCTTCACCATCGGCGAGCGCGTGCTGCACATGAACGGAGGCTGAAGTGAAAGCTTCCTGGGAAACGCTGCTTGAAAGCGTGAACGGCTGCCGCATGTGCCGGCTTTGCGAAAACCGCACCCATCCTGTGCCGGGCGAGGGCGACCCGAACGCCCGCCTGATGTTCATCGGCGAGGGACCGGGCCGTGACGAAGACGAGCAGGGCAGGCCTTTTGTGGGCGCCAGCGGAAAGCTGCTTGACACGATGATCCACGCCATCGGCATGGAAAGGTGCGAAGTGTACATCGCCAACGTAGTCAAGTGCCGTCCGCCCATGAACCGCAACCCCGAACCTGACGAGGCCGCCGCATGCATGCCGTATCTGAGGCAGCAGTTCGTTCTGATCCGTCCCCGCGTGATCGTGCTTCTGGGCAAGATCGCCCTGAGATACGTGCTGGGGGAGGACAGGCCCATATCCGCCGCCCGCGGCATATGGGTGGAACGCAAGGGCGTGTTTTTCATGCCCACCTACCATCCCAGTGCGCTTCTGCGCGATCCTTCCAAAAAGCGGGAGGCCTGGGAAGACTTTAAGGCCGTAAGACGAAAGCTTGCCGAGCTTGAGCAGGCGGACGAGGCCGGGCCCCAACAGTAACAGGATGTATACCGTCATAAAAGCCGAAAGCCCGAGGCAGAAAAGGGCTTTTTTTTCACTCTCGCGCGCCTGCGGGTACAGCCGGGACGAAGCGGAGTATCTGCGCCTCTTCTGCTGCCCGGCGAACGCGTCTTATTTCATGGCGCTGAAGGACGGACGGCCCAAAGCGCGCATCCTCGTGTGGAAGGACGCCGCATATGAAAAGAACATTGGCCGGCGCACTGCCTTTTTTGCGTTTTTGGACGGTGACGAAAACGCGTTCGCGCTTTTGCTTGAAGCGGCACAAAATGCTTACCCGGACGCGGAGGCCCTGACCGGACCTGTGCCCCCGGACGGCAGCGGACTGTTCACCGGCCAGTGCGACAGGCCCTGCGGAACAGACAGGGGAGCCTTCACAGGTCCCGGAGACGCGGGACAGACGCAGGCGCTTTTAGAGGCCGGCTTTGCGCCCTGCATGACAGAAGCGTGCTTTGAGATCGCCGTGCCCGCCGTGAATCCGTACCGCGCCTATGCAGGCAGGCTCTCTGCCCGTTTCGGCGTATGCGTTCAGAAAGCCCGTTTCGGCCTGTTCGGGGACGGACTGTCCCGCGCGGCGTATGAGCTTGCGGGCGCGTGGCAAAGCGAGACCGCGCTTCAGGCCGGGAGGATACGCAGATACATATCCCCGCGCTTTAGCTTTGTCGCCCTGGATGGCAATGGCAGGGCACTCGGCTACGTCATGACGCTTAGGGGCAGGCCGCTTCTGCGCGTGACCACGCTCATCACAAAGGATGTTCCCTTCCGTCCGGCGGTAACGCTTCTGCTTCTGGACGCACTGTGCGAGAGCCTGATCCAAAGCGGTATAATGCGTGCGGAGGCCTCAGTGATCGACGTAAACAACCGTCCGTCCGTTCGCCTCACACAGGGAACAGGCGCCCGGGAGACCCGCAGATATGTCCGATATTACAAAGAATTAACGTAAAACCCCTGCGCAGGGGCTTTCCATACGGCGATTATTGTGTATTATATATGCGCTATCCAAAGCAACTATCGGAGGAATGAGAATGAAACTGATCAAGTGTCCCAGGTGCGAACTGAATTATATGTACGAAAACGAAGGCATGTGCTCCGTGTGCCGCAAGGACGTGCGCGGCGAGCCCGAACCTGACGATATGATCGAACTGTGCTCCGAGTGCGGTGAAAACCCCGTGATCCCCGGCCAGGAGGTATGCGCTTTCTGTCTCAAGGAACTGCAGCGCCGCAGCGATGAGGGCGTGGACGACGGCGTGAGCGATCCCAGCAGCCGCGATATCGATATCGGCAGCGTGAGCTCCATGGAGGAGATCGAAGTGGACGTGGGCGGCGAGGACGGAGAAAACTTTGCCGAGGACGACGACATGTTCGACGAGGAAGACAAGGAAGAAGAGGACGAGGAAGACGAAGAGGTCTGAGCGTGCTTGTATATGCGATAAGCGACCTGCATCTTCCCGGCGGAAACAGCAAGCCCATGAACGTGTTCGGCTCCCAGTGGGACGACCACTTTGAGCGCATCCGCGCCGACTGGACGAGCCGCGTGACGGACGACGACCTGGTGCTTCTGCCCGGGGACCTGTCCTGGGCGATGAAGCTGGAAGACGCGCGGGAGGACATCCAAAGCGTAGCGTCCCTGCCCGGGCGCAAGGTGATCATCCGCGGCAATCACGACTACTGGTGGGCCTCCATCAGCCGCGTGCGGGACGCGCTGCCCGAAGGCATGTACGCGCTGCAGAACGACGCCGTACGCGTATCCGGGATCACTCTGTGCGGCACCCGCGGCTGGATACTGCCCTGCGATACGAGCGACGCGGAAGACGAGCGCATCTGCCGGCGCGAGCTCATGCGGCTGGAAATGTCGCTGGAAAGGGCCAAAGCTCTCAGCAAGGGCGGCATCATCGTGTGCATGCTGCACTATCCGCCGCTCACCGAAGCGAATCCTGATACCGAGGTCACGGCCCTGCTCGAAAAATACCATGTCGAGCACGCAGTGTACGGCCACCTGCACGGCAGCGCGCTCAAAGGCGCTTTCCGCGGCGAACACAACGGTGTGAATTATCATCAGGTGTCCTGCGACGGCACCGGCTTCAAACTCTCCCTGATCACGCAGGCATAAAAAGAGTGCTTTTAAACGGCATCCGAAAAACGGATGCCGTCTTTTTTGCTGTCTTTTCAGAAATTAACAAGAAATTTACCGAAGGCAGGCCGTTTTAAAGTGGGAAAAATGGATTTAATAGTGGATTTAAAGGGAAATATGTGGTATAATTTTGTCACATAACGAAAGGAGGCGACCCGAATGGCGGAATTTAACGGCAGAAGCCTGCTCACGATAGACGCGAAGGGCCGCCTGTTCCTTCCCCAGGGCTACCGGGACCTGCTGGGGCAGGATTTTGTGATCTCCCTTTCCAGCGACCTGGAGACCCTCGCCCTGTACTGCAAAGAGGACTGGGAAAAGAAGAGCCTGAAGCTGCGCCGCATCCCGGATACCGACCGGCGCGCCCACAAGCTGAAGCGCCTCATCTTCTCCAGTACGTTTTTCCCGTACAACGCCGACGCCCAGGGCCGCGTGCTCATCCCGCAGGCTGTACGGCAGGATTACGGGCTCACGGAGGGCAGCGAGGTCGTTCTGATGGGCGTGGGCAGCACGCTGGAGATCTGGAACCAGGATGCCTGCAGGGCCCAATCGTCCCTGGTCAGCCGCGGCGAAAAAGACGAAGCCCTGGATTACGTAAACGAAAAGTACTTTTCCGAAAACACCGAAGGGAGCGATGAAGCATGGCCGACATGAAGAGAATAAACGGCTCCGGCAAAAAGGTATATAACTGGAACGACGCTCCGAGCCGCAGCGACCGCTCCATGCCGCGCACGGTAAAGTCCTACCAGCCCGTGCGTCCCGTGAAGGGCCAGGCCAAGTGGCTGTCATACCTTGCCGGCGCGGTGCTTTTGCTCGCTCTGATTCTGGGCTTCCAGACAGCAAACGATCTTGCGCGCACCAAGGCGAAGCTTAACGAACTGAAACGCGCCCAGAACAGCCTGATGGAGCAGATCGACAGCCGCCAGCTCACCCTCACAGCCGAGACCAAGGATAAAGTGATCAGGCAGCTGGCCCGCGAAAGGCTCTACATGGTGGACAACGACGAAAAGCTGGTCAGCCTCTACCTGCCCCAGCACAGCGGAACGCAGCTGGCGTCCAACTGACAGGAGGAAATATGCGTATCATCGATCTTGTCCGCGATCTTCCGTTTGCATGCGAGATATACGGAAACCCTGAAACCGAGATAAACGAACTTACCGCCGATTCGCGCACGAAAAGCGCAGGCGGTTTGTTTTTCTGCGTTCCCGGCCTTCATACCGACGCGCACGATTTCGCGCCGGCAGCGGTAAGCAACGGGGCGGTGGCGCTGGTGGTGGAGCGCAGGCTCGACACAGAAGCAGCGCAGATCAAAGTAGATTCCGTCCGCAGGGCCATGAGCCACATCGCGGCGGCGTTCTACGGCTTCCCGGCCAGAAAGCTTAAGATGATCGGCATTACCGGAACAAAGGGCAAAACCACCACCAGCTTCATGCTCCGCTCGATCCTGCAGGAAGCAGGCCATCCCACGGGTCTGATCGGCACCGTGTGCACGATGATCGGCGATAAGGAGTACGAAGCCGGCAAGACTACGCCCGATCCCATTGAGTTTCAGAGAATTCTTCTGGAAATGGTGCGCGCGGGGATGGAATATGTTATAATGGAAGTGTCGGCCCATGCACTGGACATGTACCGCATAGACGGCGTGCGCTTCCTTACGGCGGGCTTTACCAATCTTTCCCAGGATCATCTGGATTATTTCGGGACCATGGAAAAGTATCTCGCCGCCAAACTGAAGATCGCCGCCATGACGGACAGCCTGGTGGTGAACGTGGACGATCTCACCGTGGTGAAGGGCCTGAAGGATATGGGCGCTTTGTTCACCCGCGCGGGCATACGCGAGCCCGCGGACGTGTACGCGAACCAGGTGGAGATGACCAAAGCCGGCGTTGACTTCCTTCTGAGTTTCCACAAGCGGGCCACCGAGACCGTTCACCTGCGCTTAAGCGGGATATTCAACGTCTACAATGCCCTGATGGCGGCAGCCCTCGCCGACAAGGCAGGCATGAGCATGGGTTCGATCAAAAAGGGCCTGGAGGCCCTCAAGAACGTACCGGGCCGCGTGGAGCTGCTGGACACAAATACGCCGTACCGTGTGATCCTGGATTACGCCCACTCGCCGGACGCACTGGAGAACGTACTAAAATCCCTGCGGGAATCCACCCGCGGCAAGCTGATCGCACTGTTCGGCTGCGGCGGCGGACGCGACGCTCTCAAGCGGCCCATCATGGGCGCCATCGGCGGAAAATACGCAGACTTCTGCATCATCACCAGCGACAATCCCCGGGGCGAAGAACCCATGGACATCATCGATGCGATCGAAGCAGGCATCAAGCCCGTTACCGATCAGTACATCGTGATCGAAAACCGCCGCGAAGCTATCAGGTACGCCCTTGAAAACGCGCTGGAAGGCGACACGGTGGTGCTCGCCGGCAAGGGCCACGAGACCTATCAGGAGATCAAGGGCGTCAAGCATCCCTTTGACGAAAAGGAGATCGTGACGGAGCTGCTCAACGAAATGTAAGGAGAGATACATGGTTTATCATATCATCGCCGGGCTGTGCGCCCTGCTTCTGTCGATGCTGGGCGGCTATACCCTGCTGCCGGTGCTCAAAAAGCTGCGAGTGGGGCAGACCATCAACGAACTTGGCCCGCAGAACCATATGGCCAAGCAGGGCGCCCTCACCATGGGCGGCGTTTCGTTCCTGGCGGCAGGCCTGCTATGCTCCCTGGCTTTCGGCTTCCGCTATAAAAACGACCACGGACAGCTGCTTCTGTACTGCGTGCTTTGCACTCTCTCTTTCGGCCTCGTCGGATTTGTGGACGACTACCTCAAGGTGGTGCGCCACCGTTCCGAAGGCCTTACGGTAAAGCAGAAACTCTTGCCTCAGATCGTTCTGGCGATCGTTTTTGCCGTGATCGCCTACGCGAGCGATTCCATAGGCTCCGGGATCATGCTGCCTTTCACCTCGAAACGGCTGGAGCTTGGTGTTTTCTATATCCCGGTGGCGGCGTTCGTGATCGTGGCGGTGGATAATTCCGCCAACATCCTGGACGGCCTGGACGGGCTGCTTTCTTCCAACAGTTCCATCGCGTTTGCGGCCATGTCCGCTTACGCCACATATACCGGCATCGTCACGCAGAACGGCAGCCTGATGAACACAGGCGTCTTCTGCCTGTGCATGTGCGCAGCGGTTTTCGGATTTCTGCGCTACAATACGCATCCGGCCAAAATGTTCATGGGCGACGTGGGTTCGCTGGGCATCGGCGGTGCGCTGGCGGCTGTTTCCATCGTGTCCGGCAGCATGCTGATGCTGCCCTTCATGCTGGTGACGATGATGATCAGCTCCCTTTCCGATTTTGCGCAGGTCATATATATGCGGCGCCATCATGGCAGAAAACTCATGCGCATGTCCCCGCTGCACCATCATCTGGAACTGGGCGGTATGCCGGAAACCCATGTGGTGTCTTTGTACAGCACCATAACGCTGATCGGCTGCGCCGCGGCGTTTATCCTGTTTATGTGATGGGAGGAAAACCATGCAGCGTGTTCTTGTGTGGGGCATGGCCAAAAGCGGCATCGCGGCTGCAAAGCTGCTGTGCCAGAAAGGCTTGTATGTCCGCATCAACGATCTGAAGACGAGAGAAAGCCTGAAGCCCGATATCGATGCCCTGGACAGCCTTAAGCTTGACGACCGCCTGGGTGAGGATGTCCTTACTCTCTTGGACGACGTGGATACCCTGGTCATCAGCCCCGGTATCCCCGCGGACCACAAGGCCGCCAACCTGGCAAGGCAAAAGGGCATCGAGGTCATCAGCGAGATCGAGCTGGCCTGGCGATTTTCCAAAGGCTTCCTGGTGGGCGTGACCGGCACCAACGGAAAGACCACCACCACCACGCTGATCGGCGAGATCTTCCGCGCGGCGGGCAGGGACACAAAGGTGGTCGGAAACATCGGGGAGCCCTACAGCGCACATGCGGGCGAAACCACGGACGAAAGCGTCACGGTATGCGAGCTGAGCTCCTTTCAGCTGGAAACGATATCTTCCTTCAGGCCCGATATCTCCCTGATCCTGAACCTAACCGAGGATCACCTGAACCGCCATAAGACGATCGAAAACTACGCCCACATCAAGGAGCGCGTCTTCATGAACCAGCAGGCGGGCGACGCGCTGGTGCTCAACTACGACGATCCCATCACCCGCGATATGGCGCACCGCGCCAAATGCGACGTATACTGGTTTTCCCGCAGCGAGGAAGTTGAAAAAGGGGCCTTCGTCCGTGACGGTATGGTGATGTGGAATGACGGAAATACCGTTTCGCCCATACTACCCGCAAAAGATATCCGCATTCCCGGCAAACACAACCTGGAAAACGCGCTTGCTGCCGCGGCAGCCGCGATGATAGCGGGCATACCCGCGGAAACGGTTGTCAGAACGCTCAGGACGTTTTCCGGCGTGGAACACCGCATCGAGACCGTGTGCACCAAAGACGGCATCACTTACATCAACGATTCCAAGGGCACCAACCCGGATTCCACCATCAAAGCCGTGGAGACGATGACAGCGCCCACCGTAATCATCCTGGGCGGTTCCGTGAAAAATTCCGATTACGCGCCCATGGCGAAGGTCATCGTGAACTCCAAGGTGAAACGCGCGGTGCTGATCGGCGATACCGCCCAGGCGATCGAAAAAGCGCTCCGCGAAGCAGGATTTACCGACATCGCAAATGAAGGCTACGATTTCGAAGCCGCCGTAAGGCGTGCGCGCGATATGGCGTCTGAGGGCTGGAACGTGCTTCTGTCCCCGGCCTGCGCAAGCTTCGATATGTTCCGGGATTTCGAACACAGGGGAGAGGAATTCAAGCGAATCACGCTTGGATTCTGACGAAAACGTCCTCATATTATCGACGACCGCTAAGGTTGTCGATTTTGCGTCTCAAAATATACACGGAGGCAGATGCAAATGAAAGCGAAAAAAGGGGATAACTCGTCCATCATCGCCATCCTGGTCCTGGCGGCCCTGGCGATAGCGGTCGTTGCGTTTCTTTTGTTCCGCGGACCGGCCAGGGTAAAACGCGTGGGCGTGGAGTACGCTTCGGGCGCGCAGGCGGAGGCCTACGCGAGAAGCCTTACGGATTACGATTTTATACGCTTGAGCGGCATCACCAACCAGAAAATGTCCGACCGGCACATCTGGGAGGAAAAGGCCCGCGAATCGGTGAATGCTACAGGGTATTTCGTCTTAAAGGAGATCCGTGTAAGCGGAAAGCAGTCCGTTACGCTTGTGATCGCCGCCCGAGAGCCACAGATGACCCTGAGCACTTCCGGAAAATACGTTACCATCGATAAGGACAACTACGTGCTGAAGGTCAGCGACCGCTTGAGCGCAAACGATCCGATCCTCGTAAACGGCGTGGCGCTGCGCTATCCTACGGCGGGCCTGATCACCGTGGCGGAAGACGGTCAGAAGCTTGAAGACGCCCGCGAAGTGGCAAGCGTCATCTACGCTAACGGTTACCAGGGAATTTTCACCAGCATCAGCGTGAAGGAATCCAGGGAGGTGCGCCTGACCACGTCAAAAGGCGTACCGGTCATCATCAATCTTCGATTCGACGTTCTGACCTCGCTGGACATCGCCAAGGGCATGCTGGATTCCGGCGTGTCGGACGGCCTGATCGAAGTGGCGGGCACCAACGGCTTCTACCGGCCCGACGCCGAAGAAACCTACAGCTCCAAGGGTATGTAAAGATTGTTTGTAATACTTTCGAAATATTCACCAAAAAGATATTTACAAGTTGATTTCGATAATGTATAATACCGTCATAAAAGTGTCGGGGTTGTACGCACGATAAGGCGGGAGATATATAGATGAAAACAAAGGTAGCGGCTATCGAGTTCGGCACCTCGAAAATAGTTACCGTTATAGCGAAGAGCAGCGCAAGAAATAACCATTGTGAGATCGTGAGCTGCGGAAAAGTCGATTATGCGGGATACAGCTCGGGAGATTGGACGGACTGGGATAACCTAAGCAAAGCAGTATACAATTCCATCATCGCGGCGCAGAGCGACGCGGGCGAAAAAATAAACGAGATATATGTCGGCGTCCCCTGCGAATTTATCCACGTGCGGACTGCCGACGCGGAAGTGCCTGTGCGGTCCGCGGACGGCCGCGTGCATATCGAAGATATACAGGCCGTGGAAGACATGGCCGCCGACGTATATAAGTTTACGGAGAGCGACGACTGCGTGATCCACCGCTCCCCGGCGTGGTATTCGGTGGACCGCGGTCCCAAGACCATGCAGCCGGAAGGACTGCGCGGCGAGAACCTTTCCGCGCGCATATCGTTTATTACCGCCTCGGCGGACTTTATCGACGACATGCGTGCCATCATGGGCAACGTGGGCATCACCATCAACGGCTTTCTTTCGCCGTCGCTGGGAGAACAGCTGCTTTGCACCGCAGTGAAAGACAGGGACGACGGCTGCATATTTATCGACTGCGGCATGTACAATACGGAGTTCTCTGTGCTGAAGGGAGACGCGATGGTATACCATGCGGTGCTGCCCTTCGGCGGGAACAACATCACGGCGGACCTGGCTGACAGGCTGGAGATCCGCTATGACGAGGCGGAATTGCTCAAGCGCAGCGCGACGGTGGGCGAGGGCATCAACGAAATGATCAGGCCTCCCGAGAGCCGCGATAAGGAAGGCAGGCGCATCCGCTACAAACCGGAGATCATCTGCAACATGATCACGGTTTCGCTGGAAGAGCTGTGCGAATACCTGAAGCGCACCCTGTTCGACGCCAAGGGGGCCGAACTGACCGCCCGCTCCAGGATCTACCTGGCCGGCGGCGGAATCACGCTCCTCAGGGGCGGCTCGGCATATCTCTCCAAATACCTTGGACGCGAGGTAGCGGAGGTCAGCGTAAACACCAACAAGCTGCAAAGCCCGGAATACGCGTCCGTTCTGGGACTGGTTGATCTGATCTTTGACTCCATAGAGCAGCGCTTCGGCGAAGAAGAAACTCTGCCTATGCGGGTTGTAGATACCTTCAAAGGTCTGCTCGGCAGATCTAAAAACGAAGATGAGGAATAATTGACGAGGGGGATGCCTTGTGCTGCAGTACGAATTTGACACAAGCAATTTTGCGACCATAAAGGTCATCGGCGTCGGCGGCGCCGGAACGAATGCCGTAAACCGCATGGTGGACAGCGGCCTTAGGGGCGTTGAGTTTATCGCGGTGAATACGGACAAGCAGGCGCTCACCATGTCCAAAGCGCCCACCAAGGTGCAGATCGGCGAAAAGCTCACGAAGGGTCTTGGCGCCGGAGCGAATCCCGAGATCGGCAAGCGCGCCGCGGAAGAGAGCCGTGAGGAGCTGGCCCAGCTGATGCAGGGCGCCGACCTGGTGTTCGTCACCTGCGGCATGGGCGGCGGAACCGGCACGGGCGCTGCCCCCATCATCGCCGAGATCGCCCGCGATCAGGGCATTCTTACCATCGGCGTCGTGTCCAAGCCTTTCCTGTTTGAAGGACGCACCCGCATGAAGAACGCCGAAAAGGGCATCGCGGAGCTGAAGACCAATGTGGACACGCTGGTGGTCGTACCCAACGACAGGCTGCTCCAGGTGGTCAACAAAGCTACCACCATGACCGAGGCCTTCCGTTACGCTGACGATACGCTGCGCCAGGGCATTCAGGGCATTTCCGACCTGATCGCGCTGCCCGCCCTGATCAACCTTGACTTTGCGGACGTTCGCACGGTCATGGAGTCCAGAGGCCTTGCTCATATGGGCATCGGCACCGCCAGCGGCGAGAACCGCCTGGTGGAAGCTGCCAAGGCTGCCATCTCCAGCCCGATGCTGGAGACCTCCATCGACGGCGCGCGCGCGGTGCTGCTCAACGTCACCGGCTCCCAGGATATGACCCTCATGGAGGTCAACGAAGCCGCGCAGATCATCCAGCAGGCCGCCGATCCCGAAGCCAACATCATCTTCGGCGCCGGCATCGACGATAACCTCACCGACGAGGTGCGAATCACCGTGATCGCCACAGGCTTTGAAAAACAGCTCTACAAGGGCAACCCCGGCCACAGCGAGCTGCCCAGGCGTCCCCGTCCCGTGAATCCGGAAGACGGCGAAAAGGTGAGCGTGCCCCCGATCTTTGACGGAGAAGAGCACAAGCCCCTGCACAGGCCGCCCAGGCCTGCCGGAGAAGAAGGCAAGCCCCATGTGCGCCCCGCCAGACCCGTTCCCGGCAAGCCGCCGGTAAAGCGCCCCGCGCCCGACACGCACATTCCTCCGAAAAAGCGCCCTGAAACTGCCACTTACGACAGCAGCGCACCTTTCGTGGAGCGCCGTCAGCGCAGGGGAATGACGCCGGACAAACCCTCTTTCCTGAAAAACGAAGAAGAATAACGTATATACCGATCATTCAGGCGGGCACTTCCCAGTGAAGTGCCTGCCGGTCTTTGGAGGCGGCTGTATATGAAGCAGGATATAACGCTCATCGACAAAAACTTTCTGCTGGGCAGCAGCTTTGAAGCTGCGGGCCTCAAATGGTATTCGGTCCACGACGAGCCGATCCAGCTGCGCGGGCTTGCCGTGCATCAGGGAAACGATTTTAACCGCCTGCCCCTGGAACTGCTGCCTGCATGCTCAGACGGCGTAAGATCCCTTTCCTGGCACACCGCCGGCGGACGCGTCCGCTTTATGACCGATTCTCCCCGCATCGCGCTGCGCTGCGAAAGCCGCTTTGGCGGGTTCATGTCCCATATGCCCATCACCGGCAGCGCGGGCATCGACGCGTATGTAAACGGCGTATTCCGCGCTGCCATTCGTCCCGGAAACGGCAACGGCGGCTTCTTTGAAGGCGAATTCCGCACCCGCACGGAAAGCGCCCAGATCGAGCTCAATCTGCCTCTGTACAACGGCATCACCCAGCTTTACATCGGCGTGGAGGAGGGCGCCCAGGTATGCGCTCCCAGGCCTTATGCCATCGATACGCCCGTGGTGTACTACGGTTCTTCCATCACCCAGGGCGGCTGCGCGTCAAGACCCGGCAACAGCTATCAGGGCCACATCACCAGGTGGCTGGACTGCGACCACATCAATCTGGGCTTTTCCGGCAACGCCAAGGGCGAAGACAGCATGGCGCAGTACATCGCAGCGCTCAGGATGAGCGCCTTCGTGTACGATTACGACCATAACGCGCCTACCCCTGAGCATCTTTTAAACACCCACAGCCGCTTCTTTTCCATCATCCGCAGGGCCCAGCCGGAGCTTCCCGTGATCTTCATTTCGCGTCCGGACTGTGAAGCCAACCCGGCCGAAACGCCCCTGCGCCGAGAGATCATAAAGGCAACATACGACTGCGCGGTGGAAGAGGGCGATAAAAAGGTGTGGTTCATCGACGGCTTCGACCTGTTCGGCAGCGAAGACCGCGACGCCTGCACCGTGGACGGTTCTCATCCCAACGACCTGGGATTCTACCGCATGGCCCAAACGATCCTGCCTGTGCTCAAACAGGCGCTTTCGATCCGCTGATACCATGAAAAACGCTTCCATTCCGAGGCTGCTGACCCAGATCCTCGATATTGCCAAACTCATGCAGGTCTCCGGAGCGGAGATCTACCGCATCGAGGATACGGTCACGCGCCTGCTCGCCGCTTACGGCGGCCTGGAACCCCAGGTGACCGCCGTGCCGTCGCATATCATCGCCTCCGCAAGATTCGGCGATGAGGAATATACGCTCACCCGGCGCGTGGATACCCAGCAGACCGATATGGAGCTGCTGGACAGGCTCAACAACCTGAGCCGGGAGATCTGCCGTGACAGGCCCGAACCTGAAGAGATCAGCCGCATGCTTCGGGATCTGACGTCGCGTCCCAGGTACACGCGCTGGCAGAACCTGTTGATCTACGCGTTCACCTGTTCCATGTTCACCCTGTTCTTTGGAGGAAGCGCCCTGGACGCGGCAGCGAGCGCCGTGGTGGGCGCCATGCTGTATGCCGCGCGCTGCCTGTTTGAAAAAACGGGCTTCAACAAGGTCTTTATGGCCCTGGCCGGTTCTGCCTGGGCGTCCTTTTCAGCCATGCTTCTGGTGCATGCAGGGCTGGGCCGCGACGCGGACAAGATCATCATCGGCGCAGTGATGGTGCTGATACCGGGTATAGAGATGCTCAACGGCTTTCGGGACTTCATCTCCGGCGACATCCAGGCGGGCATCATGCACCTGTCGGAATCGCTTTTCCTGGCCGTGATCATCGCCATCGGCGCCGCGGGCATGTTCACGCTGTCCGGCTATATGGGTTTGTGAGGCGCGTATGATGAAGGAATGGATCTTGCCGGTTCTGTGGGCGTGCACGAGCTCGCTGGGCTTTGGACTGATCTACGGCATGCGTACGAAAAAACTGCTGTTTACGGGCCTGGGCGGCGCGCTCACATGGCTTGCGTATCTTGTGGCTGAAAGGCACGGCGTACACCTGGCGGCCGCCTGCGCCGGCGCGGCTGCGCTGGGCACTTTATACTCCGAGATCATGGCGCGGGTGCTCAAAACACCGGTCACGGTTTTCGTGATCCCGGTCAACATCCCCATGATCCCCGGAGGCGCGCTGTTTTATTCCCTGCTGGGCTTGATGCAAAAGGATGTAAGCACCTTTGTGGAAAGGGGCCTGTACGCCGTGATCGTGTGCGGCTCGATGGCCCTTGGCATATTCGCCGCCACGATCCTTTTCCGAGTCGTGCGCGACGCGCCAAAATCATTCAAAAGACGCAGCAAGGCGTAGCCGGCAGACTCCGCGCATAAAAGCCCGAAGCAGGAACGTTCCCGCTTCGGGTTTTACTGTTATACAGATTTAATTACCGGTTCATCAGCTTCGCGATAATAGGCCGCTTCACCTTCATGGCGCCTTTGGGGCAGAATTCCTGGCAGCAGAAGCAGCGTATGCATTTGGATCGGTCGATGCAGGGCTTTCTGCGCTTCATATGAATGGCTTTCGCGGGGCAAATGTTTGCGCATTTTTCGCAGCCCACGCATTTGCTCTTTTTTACCTTCGGCACGGAGCACAGAGCCTTTCGGATAAAGCCGCCCACCAGTTTTCCCAGAATGCCTTTGAACTCCCGGTTGAAGCTCAGGTCCTTCCGGGTGCGGACCAGCTCGTAATCGCTGATCTTGAACCGCTGCGGGTCGCCGATCACTTCGTATTCCGGCTCGAGCCCGCGCTTTTTTGCCGCCACTACCGTTTCAAGGCCCTCCGGATCGAGGCCGATCAGTTCAGCACAGACTCTGTCGCAGGCGTAGGGGGAATCAGATGCCAGCAGAGCGCCGATGTGGCGCGGCGTGCCCATGGTGGGGCCGTTGCCTTCCATACCCGTTACCGCGTCCACGATGCACAGGGCGGGCCGGAAACGCTCGTTCAGGTCCACCAGCATGTCAGCGAATTCGGCGTGGCTGGGAAAACGGTAATGGTATTCCGGCTTGTAGGTGCCGGGGATGCAGCCGAACATGTTTTTCACGCAGGCGGAAAGCCCCATCATGCCGTGGGTTTTGAGCTTGCAGAAGTCGATGATGGCGTCCGCCTTATCCAGATACGAGGTGTATTCCAGCGAAGTCAGGGTATGCCCCTGCGGATTTTCCGCGTGAACGTGGGAAAAATCCTGATTGAGGGCAGCCCCGGTCTTCGTAACCGCTTTTACGCCGGTCACGCTGTAAACGGTATTGACGTACGCGCTGGTGTACAGGCCGCCCGGGCTGTCGCCCACCACCACTTCGGCGCCTTTGGAGATGAGAAGCCTGCACAGCTCCGTCAGCAGCGCGGGGTGTGTGGTGGCTGCGGATTCGGGCTTCAGCATGCTCACCAGATTTGCCTTGATCACGATCTTCGCGCCGGGCTTCACGAAATCAAGCTCGCCAAACGGCGCCAAAAGCCGCCTGAAAGCGGCTTTTACGTCCTGTTCGTCATAGCTGGGGCAGGCGACGACGGAAACGATAGCGCCCATTTAATTCTCCTGTCTGAGCAGCGCCGCCAGTGCGCCGTCTTCCGGGATCAGATCAAGGTATTCGTCTATGGAGTCCACGCTGCTTATCATTTCCAGCGCGCTTGCTTCGTCACCCTTTTCCGCCAGGGCGGAAGCCTCCAGCACATAGCATGCTCCGATCTGATACTCACAGTCGGAATAGCTCACGATGCGTCCAAACAGAGTGCGCGCGTCGGCGTATTTCTCGGCGTGCATGAGGGAGATGCCGGCGTTATACGCTTCCAGCGTGGCTTTTACGAATTCCGCCGCCGGCTCGTACTCGTCCTGTATGCTCTCCATGCCCTGCATGGCCTGGTCGAGATCGGTATAGCTCAGGGCGTCGTAGCGCTCGTATTCCTTTTCAAAGCTGTCGTCCGCAAGGCTCTGCAGGCGCGGACTCATGGCGTTGATGCCGGAGGGCAGCGCCGTTATCAGCTCGCGGGCCTGGGCGTACTCGCCTTCTTCCATCAGCGCGGATGCCTGGATATACACGTCCAGCGCGTCCATAACGTCTGTGCTGTCGGGATTTTCCTTGTCCAGCGAATAATACTTGTAAGCGTCTTCGTAACGGTCCTGCTCGATGGCCTGCTCCGCAAGCGCGCTGAAGGAGCCAAGCTCTTCTCTCGCGCGGGCTTTATTGTCTTCGGAAAGCTGCTCGTATACCACGGCGGCTTTGTCCAGATCAGATTCGTCAAACAGCCGCATGCACTCCGCAAACGAGGCCTTCTCCTGGCTGTCTTCATACTTGCCAAGAGACCTGTACGCCATCTCCGCCATCAGCCATTCGTGCTGGGCGAAATGCGCTTCGGCCTTATCGTAGCTGCTGCGGGGCTTCAGCACCAGCGCGTAGCAGGCCGCCAGCGATGCGATGATCACGCAAATCAACAGGAATGTGAGCCTGCGTGCGCGCCTTGCCGCTTTCTTACGCTCTGCTTTCGTATTAGTGGAAATGGCATGCTTTCCGTCCGCGTTCTTTTTCATAACTGCCTCCGAAAAATATTCTGAATAATTATAACATATCAAAACAAATTTGTAAATAATTGAAATAAAATTGTAATAAAATAAGCGCACAATGCTTTTGTCTTCAGAATTGTAATTCGGACAGCTGAAAGCAGAAAGGACGTGCGATATGGAATTTGTAACCTTGAACAGCGGACTGATCCGCGTGCGCATTTCGGACTTCGGCGCAGAGATGCATTCCATCCTGGACAGGGACGGAGAAGAAAGACTCTGGCAGGGCGATCCCAAATTCTGGGCAAACCGCGCGCCCATCATGTTCCCGGTCTGCGGCGGCCTGAAAGAAGACGCTTATCTGCTGAACGGCAAAAGATATCCCATGCAGAAGCACGGTTTTGCCAGAAAGCTGCCCTGGAAGCTGGTCTATTCCGATGAAACGATCGCCCGCTATGAACTGACCCATCAGGAAGAAGGCTTCCCCTTCGAATATGCGATGTTTGCGGAATACAGCGTGTCCGGCAGCACCATCACCGTGCGCTACGAAGTGGAGAACCGGGGCAGCGAGGTCTTTTACTGCGGTCTTGGTTCCCATGAAGCTTACCGTACATTCGGCGGCCTTGAACAATGCAGCATCTTTTTCGAGCGTCCCGAGACCCTCAAACGCTTCATTCTGCACGGCAACCTCCTGGCGGATGATTATGAGATCATGGGGGAGAACGTCTCCTGCCTGCCCCTGAAGACGGAATACTTTGCGGTGGATGCGCTGGTGTTCCCGTATCTCAAGAGCCGTGAAGCGACCCTGGCCAGCAATGTGTGCGACAAGCGCATACGCGTAAGATACGACGGCATGGACGTGCTGATGCTTTGGACCAAGCCCGGCGCGGACTATGTATGCATCGAACCCTGGACCAACGCACCGGACTTTGAATCCTGTGATATGAACATAGAGCACAAACCCGGCATGATCCGCCTTGTGCCCGGCGCAAACGCGGTGCGCAGGCACTTTATCGAGGTTATCTGACATGGAAAAGAAGTATCTGCTTGAGGTGTGCTGCGGCAGCGTTGCGGACGTGCTGGCGGCTGAAAAAGGCGGCGCGGACCGCGTGGAGCTCAATTCCTGCCTGTTCCACGGCGGGCTCACGCCGTCTATCGGAGAGCTGATCACCGCAAAGCGGCTGTCCCGCCTGCCCGTGATGACCATGGTCCGACCCAGGCAGGGCGGCTTCTGCTACACGGATGCAGAATACAAAACGGCCCTCGCGGACGCAGAGGCGCTTTTGCAGAACGGGGCGGATGGCCTGGTGTTCGGCTTTCTGAACGCCGACGGCACGCTTGACGAAGCCAGAACAAAGGAGCTTGCCCGCCTTGCCGGTACGAAGACCAAGGTGTTCCACCGTGCCATCGACGTGGCGGCGGACTGGAAAAGGATGCTGTCCCAATTGATCGATATCGGCATCGACCGGGTGCTCACCAGCGGCCTTGCGCCGGACGTGTTTTACGGCATCGAGACCGTGCGCGAAATGCGCGAATTTGCCGCGGGCCGCATCCAGATCCTGCCGGGCGCGGGCGTGAACCTGCAGAACGTGGACCGCATCATCGAATACACGGGCTGCACCCAGGTGCACGTGGCCCGCTTCCGCCGGGCGGTGGATACTTCCACGGCCAACAACCGCGATATCTTCTACGGCGGCGCCCTGTATCCGCCGGAGGACAGCTACGATATCATCGACGGCGATTATATCGGCCAGATCCGTTCGCACCTGTGATTCGGTATTGCTATTTTGCCGCTTCTGACATATAATAAGAATAATCAGACAGTTTGTATTTCACCCTCAAAAATCTTCTCCTGAAAGGATCAGAAGATGAAGAAAGTCGCCATCGTCCTTGTGATCATCGCGGCGCTCGCCACCGGGTATTTTATCGGCAGGAGCGGCAAAACTCCGTCGCTGTCTGCTTCCTATTCAAACGGCGTGCTGTTTTACAGCGCCGCCAATATCCAGGGCAGCGCGAGCCTGACCCTTTCGGGCCAGGGCGACCTGGGAAAGAGCGTGTCCGGCACCAAATCCGGCGCGATCTATATCGTGCTTGACGAAGGCGACTACGTCCTTACCGCCCAAAACGATTCTCTCAGCGTGAGCGCGGAATTCAGCGTGGCCAATTCACCCGAGACGCAGGGGGACATCTTTGCCACTCCTGAGCCAACAAACGTTCCCACGTTTTCACCTACACCTTCGCCCACTCCCAAAGCGACAGACACGCCTGAACCTGCCCAGACACCCGGCGAACTGGTCCTCACGGCGGAATATGAAAACGGCGTGCTTACTTATACGCTCCAAAACGTAACGGCGCCCCTGGAGATCAGCATCGACCGGCAGAGCGCGCGCCAGACGGTCACCTCCGACGGTACATACTCTGTCGAAACTGAACTGAGCCACGGCATCCACACAGTGGAGGCCCTTTCCGCCAGGCAAACCGCCAAGGCCCAGATCACCGCGCACAAATATGAGATCCTGCCCGCTGTGGAAGCCGCCTGCACCGAAGACGGCCTTACGGAAGGCATAGTCTGCAGGGTGTGCGGCCATGCGCTCGCCGGGCAGCAGACAGTTCCCGCTCTGGGGCATGACGTTGAAGTGAAGGCGGCGCTCGAGCCCACCTGCACCGAAGACGGTTATACGAAGAGCGAGATCTGCCGCCGCTGCGGCGAGGTCCTGCTTAAGAGCGATGTGCTGCCCGCGCAGGGCCACGACATTCAAATACTGGAAGAAAAGCAGCCAAGCTGCACGGAAGACGGCTGCACTGCGGGCAGCATATGCCTGCGCTGCGGACAGGTGCTCAAACCTCAGAGCGTCCTGCCTGCCCTCGGCCACGAACCCGTAACAGACGCGGGAAAAGAAGCCACCTGCACCGAAGAAGGCCTTACAGAAGGGACCCACTGCGCGCGCTGCGGCGAAGTGCTTTCAGCGCAAATGGCGGTCGAGCCGCTTGGGCATCTTCCGGTCACCGAGGAGCTCGTCCTGCCCACCTGCACAGAAAAAGGCCTTACCCAGGGCGCGCACTGCTCACGCTGCGGTGAAGTGCTAAAGCCGCAGATGGAGATGCCCGCCGCCGGCCACCTTTGGGGCGAGTGGATCACAGACAAAGAAAGCGACTGCACGCAGGAAGGGGAAAAACACCGTTTCTGCCAGCGCTGCGGCGAGATGGAGATAACGCCGGTACCGACTCTCGGCCACAACGGCGTATGGAAGATCACCCGGCAGGCCAAAGGCGAAGAAGGCCTGATGGAGCAAAGCTGCACCCGCTGCGGCGAGGCCCTGGGGGAGAGCGTTTTGCCGAAGATCGAGCACGGCCCCAATACCGTCTGTACGGCTGGCCTCAAGCTTCCGGAGATCAGGGCGAAGGTCAGAAGCACCGACGAGTGGAAAATGGTCACGCCCGTTGATCTGAGCATGGAAGGCACATACACCTTCCCGGTGATCGGCTCGGCTACGTACCGGGTGGGCGAACTGACCCTGACCGTACAGGATGGCTGGCTCAGTGCCGAAATAACCCTGAATGAGCAGATCGAAACGGTGTACAGCCTGGGCCTCGTGTTCCTGTCCTCCACGGCGGAGATCGACGGATTTGAAGACACCGCTTACAGCTTCTACACCCTGCCCGCCCGCATCCGCTTAAGCGACCTGCCCGAAGACCGGGCTGTGATGCTCATGATCGGCAAGGTGTGGCTGAACACCCGGAATCACTCCTATCCGTATTACCGCTACGACAGCGATGAATACAAGCAGCTTACGGCCCAGATGAGAGAGATACTGAAATAACCGTATATACACGGGCGCGGCATTGGACCGCGCCCGTTTGGCAACTCATATAAACTGATGCCCAGGCAGAAAAGTGTATGTCGGAGGTGAGGCGTTTGTACCTTGCGGTGGATGGAGGCGGCAGCAAGCTCATCGCCGTTTTGTACGACGACGGGCTTACAGAGATATGCCGCGCCCGCTCCGGCGGCGTGAATCCGACGCAGAATCCGCTTTCCAGCGTGAAGGAGCATATTGCGGACTGCGTTTCCCAGCTTGCGCCGCATCTTGGCATCATCGAATGCGCCGACGAAGTGATCGCGGGCAGGCGGGAGCTGTTTGAGGAAGAACTGGCGGCGAAAACGGAAGTGAAGCGCTTCCGTCCTATCGGAGAGCCTCAGGCGGGCCTCTTCGCAGGCGCCTGCCGTCTGAACGGACTGGTGGCTATCTCCGGCACCGGCTCGGACGTGTTCCTGATCCAAAACGGCAAGGTGGTCTGCACCGTGGGCGGCTGGGGGCCTGTGATGGGGGACCGGGGCTGCGGCGCGTGGATCGGCCTGCAGGCGCTGAGGGCCCTGGGCCGCGCAGCAAACGGATGGGGAAAAAAGACGAACGTCACCGATATACTGGAAGCACATTTTATGCAAACCACGGGCCTGTGCGCCCTGCGCGCCGTGCTGGCGTCTCCGGCGCCGTACCGGGTTGCAGCGGACGTGGTGCCTTTCGTGGCCCAGGCCGCACGGGAAGGCGACGAAGTGGCGCTGGAAATATTCGAAAGGGCAGGCGAGGCCATCGCAAGGCAGCTGGAAGCCCTTATACAAAGAGCGCCCGAACACACCGAGCGCGAGATCGTGCTGTGCGGCGGGGCGTGGAAGGCGCACGGGCGCATGCTTGACGCCTGCCGCGAATACCTGCACCGCGCTGCCCCGGAATACGTCATCAAGCGTCCCTGCTTCGAACATGTCCTGGCGGGGCCTGCGCTGCGGCTTCTGGAATCCGGCATGACCGAGAAAGAGACCCGCATCACGCTGGCGCATAAGTTTCCGGACTTCATCATAGACGAGGGGGAGATCTTCTCATGAGCGGCATAGACAGCTACTTCGATAACCTTACAGAGGTACTTAAGACCGTCCGCGACACCCAATCCTCCGCGATGGAAGAGGCGGCCTGTCTTCTTTGCGATACGGTAGCGGGGGGCGGAAACATCTTCGCCTTCGGCTGCTCCCACGCGGGGCTGCTGGCGCTGGAACTGTACTACCGAACCGGCGGCATGGCGCTCATCAACCCCATCAAGGCGCCCGGCCTCTGTCTGGATGTTGACCCCGCTACCTTTACCAGCCAGATCGAGCGCCTTCCGGAGTACGGAAAGCTGATCTGCGACTTTAATCCCATCAAGGCCGGAGACGCGGTGATCGTACATTCGGTATCCGGTCGGAACACGGTAACGGTCGATTTTGCCCTGCGCTGCCGCGAAAAAGGCGCAAAGGTGATCGCGCTCACGAGCCTGGAGGCCGGCAGAAAAAATCCGTCCCGCCATCCTTCCGGCAAGCTGCTCAAGGATACTGCCGACATCGTGCTGGACAACTGCGGCTGTGCAGGGGACGGAAGCGTGAAGCTTGAAGGCCTTTCCGAAAAGGTCGGCCCCACGTCCACCGCTGTCGGTGCGGCCATGCTCAACGCTATCGTGGTGCGCACCGTGGAGATGCTCGTTCAAAAGGGCTTTACCCCGCCCGTATTCATGAGCGCCAACGTGGAGGGCGGAGACAGGCACAACGCCCAAATGCTCGCCAAATACAAAGACCGCATATTCTATATGGGACACTGAGGAGGGAAGAACATGCTGCTGGATCGCTACAACGAAGCCGTGGACCAACTGATCGCGAAGGTGCGCTCTACCCAGCGCGAAAACATCATCAAGGGCGGCGAGATGATCGCCGATACCGTGGCGCACGGCGGTAACGTATATTTGAGCGCCATCTGCCATCACGTGGAATACGATTCCATCTACCGGGGCGGCGGCCCGATCTTCTACAAGCACTTTTCCTGGAACATGAACGTGGAAAAGCTGGGCCGCAAGCGCGACCGCAGCGACCTGGACACTTCCACCTGGGGCATGGCTGCCTATGCGCTCAAAATGAGCGACATGCGGCCCGGCGATCTGCTGTTCGTTTCGTCCGTTTCCGGGCGCACGGTAAACGTGGTGGACCTGGCGTATGAGGCCAAAAAGATGGGCATCAAAGTGATCGCCTTCACCTCCATGGAATACACGAAGGCGGTGGAAGCCGTGCATCCCTCCGGCCTTAAACTCTATGAGATGGTTGACCTGGCGCTGGACAACTGTGCTCCCGCCGCGGAAGCCATGCTGGAGGTGCCCGGCATCGAAGCCCGGTATGCCGCGGCCAGCGGCATCGCCAGCGACCTCATCATGTGGAGCATGACCAGCGTTGCCGTGGAAAAGCTTCTGGAAATGGGCATCACACCGGGCATCCTCAAAAGCGCAAATTTCCCGGGAGGCGCGGATTACAACCACAGCGTTGTGGAACCCAATTACGAAAAGTACGGCTGGTAAGGAGGGCTTACGATGACAAAACTGTATACCGGCAGGCTCGAGGCCAGGTGCGTGGACATCGGTCCGGAGAGCACGCTGCCGCCGCTGTTTACCGTAAACACGCGGGACGCGGATATGCCTTCCGACCTTCCTGAAGGGGACGGGCTGTATCTGAAATACGAGTTCCTCAAAAGCATCTTCCCATACCGCTTTCAGGACAATTACACCCGCCAGCTGAACGCCGAAAAGCCCCAGACCGTCATTCTGGAAAACGAATACCTGCGGGCGGAATTCGTGCCCGCGCTGGGCGGCAAACTATGGAGCCTGTTTGACAAGGAGAAGGGGCGGGAGCTCTTGTTCCGCAATCCTGTGGTGCGGCCCGCCTATCTGGCCACGCGCAGCGCGTGGTGCTCCGGCGGCGTGGAATGGAACTGCGGCGTGCACGGCCATACGCCGTTCACCTGTTCGCCTGTCTTCTGCGCAAAGCTGAAAATGGAAGACGGTACGCCAGTGCTCAGGATGTACGAGTTCGAGCGCATCCGCGGTGTGGTATACCAGATGGACTTCTTTATCCCCGATGCCTCCCGCCTGCTGTACGCCCGGATGCGGGTGGTGAACCCTGCGTATCACGCAACGGCCATGTACTGGTGGAGCAACATCGCCGTGCCGCACGTGGAAGGCGCCCGCGTGGTGGTGCCCGCAGAAAGCGCCTATACGCCGCTCAACGGCATTATGACAACCGTGCCCGTGCCGTCCATCCGCTTAAGCGACGTGGTGCAGCGCCTGCCGGAGGGCAACCGCTTCCGCCGTAAAATGGAAGCTGCCGGGCGGGATATCGACATCACCTATCCGGACAACAATCCGGTGTCGGTGGATTACTTCTTCCGCACGGACAAGACGCGCCGCATGTACACCTGCCAGCTGTCGCCGGAGGGATACGGACTGTTCCAGTCTTCCACGTCCAGGCTTGTGGGCCGCAAGATATTCGTGTGGGGCCAGGGCCCCGGCGGACGCAAGTGGCAGGAATACCTGAGCGGCGACGGCTGCGACGGAAAGTACTGCGAGATCCAGTGCGGCCTTGCCCATACCCAGAGCGAACACATCCCCATGCCGCCCCGCACCGCCTGGGAGTGGCTGGAAATCTACGGACCGATGAACGCCGATCCCGCCAAAGTGCACGGCGACTGGGACGGCGCCCGCGCGGAAGTGGAAAAGAAGATCGGCGAGTATATAAGCGCCGCGGATCTGGAAAAGAAGCTTGCCGGCACGCACGATATGGCCCTGTCCCCGGCGGAGGAAATGCTGTATGCAGGCTCCGGCTGGGGCGCGCTGGAAAACCTGCGCCGCCAAAACGCGGATCTGCCTGCCATGTGCCCGCACCTGGACTTCGGAAAAACACATGCGGAACAGCAGCCATATCTGGACCTGATGAACACCGGCTCCATGGGCACGATCGAAGAAAAAGAAGCGCCCGCCGCCTGGATGAAGCAGAAGGAATGGACGCTCCTCATGGAAGATGCGGTACAAAACGCCGATCAGGAAAACTGGTACACGCTTTTGCAGCTGGGCTGCCTGTATCTGGCCCAGCCGGACCTTCTGAGGGCTAAGATTTATATCGAGCGCTCGCTTTCCTGCAGGCGCACGGCCTGGGGCCTCTATGCGCATGCGGAGCTCAAGAGGGTACAGGGCGATCAGGAAGGCTGCGCGCTCACCATGCTTGAGGCGGCTTCCCTGGCGCCCGAAGACGCGAGCCTTGCCAAGATGACCGCGCGGCACCTGCACGCGGCGGGTATGTATGAAAAGCAGACTGCGTATTACGAGGCCTGCGCGCCCTGTATACGCGATCTTCCCCGGATGAAGCTGTATTACGCCTTTGCTCTCGCCATGACGGGCGAAGAGAAAAAGGCGCTGGACATTCTGGAAAACGGCGGGGAATACCTGGAGATACCGGATATTCAGGAGGGCGAGGTGAGCCTGAGCGAGCTTTGGTATATCATCCGGGAAAAGCTTGCCGCCCGCGAAGGGAAGACCTTCGACAGGGCATCGGAAAAGCCTCCGTATGAGCTGGATTTCCGTATGTTTGCGGAATAAACAGGCGTATACGAAAGGCGGCGGGCATGATGCCTGCCGCCTTTTACAGCGCCGAAGGATTACCAGTCCTTCATGACCTGCTTTAAATCGATCGTGCACACCTGGGCGATGCCGTTTTCGTCGGGGTTGGAGAACAGGATCATGTCGCCCGCGCGGTTGAACGAAGGATGCTGGTGGTCCGCGCCGGTCTTGCAACTGCCTGTGGTGGCGATCAGCTTGCTCTTGCCCGTGGCGCGCTCGATCAGCACCACGCCTTCCTGGATACTGGTGCCAAGATAACTGATGCGGTCAGCGCACAGCCATTTGCCGTCGCGGCTTATGCAGGGGTGCAGAAGCTGGGTGTCTGAAGCCGCCACGTCGAAGTGCCTGCCGTCCTTATCGCCGATGATGATGCTGCCGGTATGTACTTCGCCCTTTTCGCCGTCCACAAAGCCCGGAGGATCGAGCTTCATCAGCGCCATCTCTTTTCCGTCGGCAGACCACACCTCGTGGGTGATCCACTCGTTCGGATGCTCCACATAATAGGGGCGTACGTATCCTTCTTTCACGTCGCACATCCAGGTGCGCTGAAACGCGTCGCCCTCGGTCTCGTGAATGTAGAAGATCAGGTTTTCGTCGGTAGGGCAGATCTGGGCGTGGCCCAGTCGGTAGTCGCTTTTGTATACGATCTCGGCGTCGCTCTTTCCCGGATCGAGCACCACAAGGGCGTAGATCTTGTTGGCCAAATGATAGCTGCACGCCACGCGTCCGGTATCGGCGCTGGTCAGGTGTCCGGTCACGTTGCCGCCCTTGGGCAGATCGCCCAGCTTCTCCATGTGACCGTCGTCCAGCCGTACCGCGTAGACTTCCGTTTCGTTGCGGCAGACGTAGGCGATGTTCTTTTCGCGGTCCAGCGCGAAGCCGCGGCAGGCGCTGTCGGCAACGCGGGTGATCTCACCGGTTTTCCATTCGCAGCGGAAGGTGCCGCTTTTGCTTTCGTCTTCGTTATCCCGGCAGCCGAAATAGAAATACTTGTCGTTGGTGGAGAAATTTTCGGTGGTAAAATAGAGCTTGGCGTTTCGCGCCGGTCCTTCGGTGTAGCGCCTCACCGCGTAACCGGTGATGGGGTCGATATACTTCTGCATTCTCATTCCCCCTTGAAGATATCCTTGATGATCTTTTAAGTATATGATACCACGGAAAAACGATTGTGGCCAGAAGATCTGATGCGTATCGTGTTTATTTACAGGGGAATCGGTGTTAAATCGCTATGGAAGCAGGCTTCAGAAAACCGCCGCGCCATTCAGGCGCGGCGGCTCGGGTAAACCGTGTATCGGAAACTTCTATTTCTTATTTCGCGGCTTCCCATGCGTCGATCTGACGCTGCACTTCTTCTACGATCTTGTCTACGCCGTTGGCGTGCAGCTTCTCGCGGAATTCAGCGATGGCAGCTTCAACGTCTTCGGGAGACTCGAACTGACCTCTGAGGAGGGCGTAAGTATACTCACTTTCGACGTTGCTGCAGGCAGCGATCTCGTTGTTTACCGGTTCTACGTCGAATACGAAGCCCAGGTGGCTGGGAATGATGCAAGCATCGTTGAGCTCGTTCATCACGGTCATCATTTCGTTGTTGGGGCCGACCAGAGATTCGGGCGCTTCCACGATGGTCAGGTTGCCGACGGGAGCGTTGTACCAATAGTAGTAGCCGCGCTCACCGACGACCCTGTTGCGTCCGCCTTCAAAGTCGAAGGTCATCTTGCCGTCCTCCCCGCGTACCCAGTGGATGCCCTCGATGCCGAAGCGCATCATGGTGGCTACGTAGGGATCGGTGTTCACGAGGTTCAGTACCTGGAAGGCCAGGTCCGGATGCGCGCAGTTGGCGCTGATCGCGGTGCCGGCGGAGAAGTAGTTGTTGGTCTCCGTCCAGATGGTGTCGCTCATGATCATCTTGCTGGTCCACTCTTCAGAGTAGAGGTGCTCCTGCATGTAGGTGTAGCCCCAGCCGACGAAGTAGCACACGCCGTGATCAGGCTTTCTCATAGCGCTCTTGTCGGTGTAGTCGTACAGATAGATGCCGTCGGCTACCAGCTTCTGCCTTTGCAGGCAGTACGCCTCGAACTCGTCGGTGTCGTATAAATTGAACACGGTGTCGGAATCAAAGCCTTCGATGTCCATGATGCCGTCGATGTTGGCGACCGCAAGATAGGAGTCGTTGAGGAAGGTCTCAAACGCGAAGAAGTAGGGGTAGAACAGGTTCACGCTCCATACGATGGGGTACTCCGCCATTTCGGGGTATTTCTCGTCGCGGGCTTCCTTGGTCTCGTAGAACAGATCCTCGAGGTCGCGGAAGTTGGAGTAGTCCAGATCACTAAGGTCGATGCCCAGATCCTCGACCATGTCCGCGTTGTAGATCAGGCTGATGAAGTAGCCGTTATCCTTCTTGGAGGGGATGCCGTAGATCTTGCCGTTGATTCTCATGCCGTCCCAGACAGCATCCGGGAACAGGGCATAGGTGTCCTGGCCGTACTCTTCCAGCAGCTCGTCCAGGGGATAGAAGCTGCCCCTCTGGGATTCGATGACGTAGTCGCTCTTGCTCTGGGAGCCGAAGCCTACGATGCCGCAGTCCTGGCCGGAAGCGAGCATGGTGCCCATTTTCTGCTCCCAGTCAGCGCTGCTCATGTAGGTGATGTTGACCTTGCAGCCGATTTTCTCAACCAGATACTCGTTGAGGTATTCGTTGACGAGCGGGACATCCGGGTCGGGTTCAGATCCGATGTACCAGTCGATCACCGGCACCTCTTCGGCCACCGCGAAGGGTAGCGCGGTCAGGCACAGCACCAGTGCGATGACCAGGGAAAGCCATTTCTTCATAAGGTGTTCCTCCTTGTTTTATTTGCACAGCCTCAGGCTGTAGGCAACGGGTGTCATCCCTTCACGCTTCCCACCGTTAGGCCCTGAACGAAGTACCTCTGGAAGAAGGGATACGCGCACAGGATGGGAACAATGACGATCACGGTGCAAGCCATGCGAAGGTTCTGGTCCGGAAGGTTGTTCAGAAGCTGAAGGCCGTCCGGTGTTCCGGCAACTTCGGCGTTTTGCTTTAAAAATTCGATGTTGTCCTGTATGTTTTTGAGCATCGTCTGTATGGGGATAAGCGCCGGGTTCTTGATGTAGAGCATGCCGGTAAACCAGTCGTTCCAGCGGCCCACCACGTTGAACAGGGCGATGGTAGCGATACCGGCTTTGAACAGGGGCAGAACGATGCTGAAGTATATGCGGAAGTGGTGCGCGCCGTCGATGCGCGCGGCTTCAAACAGGGTGTCCGGTATGGTGGTGGAGATGAAGGTTCTGAGGATGATCACGTTATACGCGCTTGCCAGGGACGGCAGAAGGAAGATCCAGAGGCTGTCGTCAATGTGAAGGTAGCGCACGTTCATGATGTAGTGCGGCACCAGGCCGCCGGAAAACAGCATGGTGAAGAACAGCATCCAGGTAAAGAACTTGCGCATCACGAAGTTTTTCTGGGCGATCACGTAGGCGTACATCGTCATCACGAACAGGCTCATCGCGGTGCCCAGCGCGGTGTGGATGATGGTGATGCGGTAGCTGGCCAGCACCTGGTCGCCGATCTTCGCCAGATACTCATAGCCCTGCAGCGTCCATTCCAGCGGGACGAACGAATAGCCTCTCAACGCAATGGAGTTTTCGGAAGAGAAGGACACGATGATGACCAGCGCCAGCGGCATCAGCATAAAAAGGGAGATGAGCAGCAGCAACACCGTGAAAGCGGCGTTCCAGCCTGAGGGAATCTGATTGAAGCGGGATTTCTTCTGCTTTGCGGACATCGTATCGCCTCCTTTCTCAGAACATCGCGCTGTCCGGGTCGATGCGGTTGACGATGGCGTTCACGATCAGAACAAGGATCAGGCCTACGATGGACTGATACATGCCGGAAGCCGTCGCCATGCCCACGTTAGACAGCTGAGTCAGCGCGCGGTAGATATAGGTGTCGATAACGTCCGTAACGGGATACAGCCGGCCGGTGTTCTTCGTGACCACGTAGAACAGCCCGAAATCTCCCCGGAAGATGGAGCCCATCGCCATGATGATGGAAATGGATATGACCATGCGCAGGTGGGGGATCGTGATGTACCATGCCTGCTGGCGCTTGTTGGCGCCGTCAAGCACCGCCGCTTCATAATACTCGGTGGATATGCCGCTGATCACGGCCAGATACAGAACCGTCTGGTAGCCCACGCCTTTCCAGGCGTTGATGCCCACCAGCAAAGGCGGCCACAGTGCGCGGTTGGTATAGTAGTCCACCTTGCCTGTTTGCTTTCCCAGGCCGATCATGATGCGGTTGATCAGGCCGTAATCCCGGTCCAGGAAAGCGCTCAATATGATGGCAACCACTGCCCAGCTCAAGAAGTAGGGCAGCATGTAGATGGTCTGCAGTCCTTTGGCGGTGATGCGGGACCTGAGTTCTGAGAGCAGAAGCGCCATCAAAACAGCCAGCATCATGTTGACCAGGATAAAAACCAGATTGTAGCAAACAGTATTGCGCGTGATGACCCAGGCGTCTGTGGTGGTGAACAGAAATTTGAAGTTTTTGAGGCCCACGTACGGGCTGCCCAGGATACCTTTGGTGATATTCAGATCCTGAAATGCCATCACCAGACCCAGTATGGGGATATAGCAGAACACGACCAGCCACACCACGGTAGGCAACGCCATGAAGTACAGCGGCAGATCTTCTTTTTTGAACCGCTTGGTTTTTCGCACGCCGTTCACAGTGACACAGCCTTTCTCCATACGGATATTTGAAAACTAACCTTTGTAATATATTAACACAATAAAGTATAAAAAGTCAACAGGAAAATTAACAAAAGTCCATGCATGGGGACGCTGGCAACAAGCCATCAGCGCATAAAGCCGGCGTGCCGACATAAAAGCCGGCACGGCGGGAAGAAACCGGGATCACTTTATCGAACGTCCGTATTTTCAGGATTTCGGCTCCAGCAGCCTGAACTCGATTTGACCGGTGGCGATATCTGCCTGGGTGCATTTTACAAGCACCATGTCGCCAAGTCTGATCACGCGCCTGGTTCGTTTGCCGATCATGAATACGTTCTGGTCGTCTACCGAGTACACATCGTCCATGTTCTTAAAGGGGATCAGTCCCTCGCAGCTGTTTTCCAGGGCGACAAACGCGCCTTTCTTTACAAAGCGCGTAACGGTAGCCGTCAGCTCTTTGCTGCGGTTGCGGCTCAAAAAAGCCGCGCACATCATCTTGTCCGCCTCGCGTTCGCACTGAGCGGCCTGTTCTTCGTTCAGGCTCGCTTCCTCGGTGAGGGTGTGCATGCTCTGCGTGAGCTTAAGCGCTTCTTCCTCGCCGATCTTCGTTTTCATCTGAAGCCTCAGCATTCGATGCGCCAGCAGGTCCGGATAGCGGCGGATGGGGGAAGTGAAGTGGCAGTAATCGTCGAAGGCCAGACCGTAATGCCCCAAAGGTTTCTCGCTGTACCGGGCTTTGCTCATGCTTCTCAGGATCAGACCAGATACGATGGAACTCTGCGGCGTACCATTGAAGGCATCCAGCACCTTCTGAAGGCGGCTCTGGGTGGGAACGCTTCCCAGCTTCATGGGCTTGCCGAGGGCCAACAGCGTAAGCTCCATATCCCCCAGCTTTTCGCTGTCCGGCTTTTCGTGCACGCGGTAGGGGAATGGCAGTTCGGTCTTCAGCGCGTGGGCGGCCACGGCGCGGTTCGCCGCCAGCATAAACTCCTCGATCAGCCGCTGGGCGTCTCCGCGGGCGCGAACGCCCATGTGTACCGGGTATCCTTCTTCGTTCAGCGTAAAGTTCGGCTCCGGCACATCCAGCTCCAGGGAGCCGTGCTTCACCCGCAAATCGTGCATGCGTTTGGCAAGGCTGTTCATGCGATTCAGCGTTTCGTGCAGTTCCTCCGGAACCGTGTTCTTCCGCCCGGCAAAAAGCTCGTTCACGTCTTCGTATGTGAGCCTCGCGCGGGAACGGATCACGGCGGGGCGAACGGAAAGGGACGTCTGCTCAAGATTCCTGTTCAGCTTTATGATCGCGCTCATGGTGAGCCGGTCGCGCCCGGGCATGAGCGAACACAGGCAGTTGCACAGCTTTTCCGGCAGCATGGGCACGGTGCGCCCCGGCAGGTACACGCTGGTTCCGCGCTCGCGCGCGTCCGAATCCAGTGAAGAGCCCGGCTTGACGTAGTAGCTCACGTCCGCGATGTGCACGCCCAGCGTCCAGCCGCTATCGTCCTCGCTCAGTGATATGGCGTCGTCGAAATCCTGGGCGTCCGCGCCGTCTATGGTAAAGATCACGTCGCCCCGAAGGTCGAGCCGGCCGTTTATGTCGCTGATCCTGGGATCGTTGCCCAGCTCCGCGGCTTCCGCCAAGGTATCGGCAGAGAATTCCTCATGGATGTCGTGCATGGCCATGAGGGCGGAAAGATGCGCGGAAAGGTCGTCGTCCCGGCCCAGGGCTTCCTTCACCCGCACGGTCATCTGTCCGTCCTTCAATGGCCATTTTACGATCTCGAAGGCGCACAGGTCGCCGTCTTCGGCGCCGTTCAGGTCGCCGGTCACATGCGCCTGGGCGGGAAAGCGCCTGTCCGCTATCAATGCGAGGTATCTGGGTTCGGGCACATACCTTGGCCTCCCCTTGGAGCGCTTTTGCCGTCTGCGGGGAGAAGCGGTCACTTCGGCGTAGAGCGTGCCGGTGATCACGCTGTGTGCGCGCTTTACGACGGAGATCAGCGTGCCGCGTCTTTTTTCGCCGCCCTGCGTCTCACGCACGAATACGAGATCGCCGTCGAAGGCCGTTTCGTCCGGCATGTCCAGGTAAAAGTCGCTGCCGCCGTCAAGCGGCCTGGCGAAGGTAGGTGCGTTCACCTGGGAACGGGCGCGGCACAAAACCAGGCGCAGCACGGCGGGATCGGCGTAGCGGTTGCCCTTTACGCCAAATACCTTTCCTTGTTCAGCCAGTTCGTGAAGCGTTTCACGCACCTGGCCGGCGTCTGCCTTTGCGCGCTCCCGGATCTCGCTTACCGAGAGCGGACGCCTTGCCTGGGCGAGGACGCTCAATATATCGTTTGAAATCAAAACATTTCTCCTTGCAAAACGGCATGCAGCCTTCTTGACTGCATGCCGTTTGTTCTGTCAGGGTTTTATTCGGCCTGGGCCTCTTCGGACTCCTCGGCCTTCTCATACACGGCATAGATCGTGAGGTCTTCGTCGGGCATGATCTCGGGCAGGTCCTCGCTCCACTTCACGGTGTAGCCTTCGGGCGCTTCGGGAAGCTCCAGTGTGCCGTAATCGATGGTGCGGCCGGCGCCGGTGAAGGTGAAGATCACGTTGTGCTTTTCTTCGGGCTCAGCCGCGGTCTCTTCTTCGGTCTCCTCGGTCTTGGTTTCTTCAGTCTCGCCTTCGGCAGGAGCAGCTTCGGCCTCGACCTCAGCGGTCTCGTCAGTCTCGTCGGCGGGGGCGGCTTCTTCAGAAGGGATCTTCTCTCCGTCTACGCCGTCGTCGATCACGGTGAGGGTGACGTCGAGATAATACTTCGCGTGCAGCTCGATGCGCTCAGCGCCCATGGTCTCGGGGGCTTCGGGCTCCCATACGCCGATGTAGCCTTCCTTCGGGGTCACGCTGTACAGGTTCAGCTTATCGCCGAAGTGCACGAACGTACGGATGGAATCAAGCTGGTCGCTCTCGGTGAGGGAGGCGACGGTCTCGGTGTAGTAGTTGTTCACAGCCTGGGTTATGATGCCGTTTTCGCCGGTGGCTTCCGCGTAAGCGGCGATGTAGGACTGCAGCGCATCAGCGTTGCTGTAATCGATGTCGGAGTAGTAGGTCTGCTGCCAGGAGCTGACCATAGAGCTGGACACCATATTGAGGAAGTCGGGGAAGACTTCAACGTCTTCGGTCACGGTGTTGCCGTTCTCATCCACGACGGCGCGGCGCTCGGTGGTCATAACGGGATTGCCGTCTTCGTCCAGCACGGTATTGCCTTCTTCGTCCTTCTGCTCCACTTCCACATCTTCGTACTGGGTCTGCGGCTGGAAGTAGCTCACGAAGTTGCCGTGGGCGTAGCTGACATAATAGGTCGCATTGCTTCCGGGCATGGTCTCGGGCAGCTTGGTCTGGTAGATGTTTCCGTCCGCAACGGCGGTGGCGCTGGTGGAGTAGAAGATGTAATACTCTTCGATCTCGGGCAGCACGTCCTTGCCGGCATAGTCGATGGTCTCGCCGTAGTTGAGAGTCACCTCAAAGATCACGTTGTCTTCCTTGGCGGGCTCTTCGGCGGTTTCCTCGGCGGGCTCTTCAGTGGCCTCGCCTTCGGCAGGCTCTTCCGCGGTCTCGGCTTCAGCGGCTTCTTCAGCAGCCTCGGTCTCGGCGGGCACGCCGTTGTCCACGATGCGCAGCGTGTAGCTGTTGATGGTGTATACGGGCATCATGGTGTAGTTGGTGCGGCCCATCTCTTTGGGAAGCTCCTTGTCGGTGGGGGTCAGGGTACCGTCGGAATTCTTTTCTGCCACGACCCACTTGCCGGTATAGCCTTCTTTGGCGGGGGTGGAGTAAGAGCTGATCGCCGCTCCTTTGGCATAGCTGGTCTGAGAGCGGAAGTAATCCTGCACCTCAGCCTCGGTCATGGGGGTGGAGGCGTTCGCCGCGCTGGTCACGTTGGCTTCATAAGCCTCTTCATAGGTGGTCAGCGTGCCCTGCGAAAGGCCGAGCTGGATGGAAGCGTTCTGCAAGTCCACTTCACTGGCGAGAGAGGGGAAATATTCTTTTCCGTTTTCGTCATAATAGGTTACGGTATAGGTACGGGCGTTCAGCCAGGTCACCAGTACGGCCAGCACGACGAATACCGCGGCGAGGATGCGGGTGAGGTTCAAAAGCTTGCCTTCATAGCTCTTGGCCTTGTTCTTGCCCAGGAAGGTCTCGGCGGCGCCGCCGATGGCTCCCAGTCCCTGCTTATTTCCTTCCTGCATGAGCACGAGGATGATAAGCGCCAGGGAGGCAAGGATGAGAATGATGTTGAAAACTACGGACATCTGTATTCCTCCTTGATCATACTGCGCCGTGAAGGCACAGTTACACACATAGCAGATGATATTATAGCATCAAGACAGACATAGTGCAACTGGTAAAACGGTAAAATTTCAAATTCATGTAACTGTAATTTCTCGATTTGATTAAAGTGCCATTCGGAATGCTCCCTGTCAGGTTGACATCTATACGAAGGCGAACTATAATGGCGCTGCCGAACGATATAAAGCGGCAGGAGGTATAAAACAAAATATGAAGAAAACGATATGCATCCTCACGGTACTTTTGATTCTGGCGGCTTTTGCCGGCAAAGCGGAGTTTGATTCTTATGCAAACACGGTTTTCGATGCCGGCGAGATCCTCACGGCTGATTTTGACAGCGACGATATCCTGGAGACCATGCGCTTTACCTGCGACCTGGACGAATACGACGACGGCAGCTTCACGCTCACGGTAGGGCAGTGGAGTATTACGGTAGAAGACTGTATTTGCCTTGAGCGCGGTGTGAAGGCGATGAAAATGGGCTATGACGACTTCTACTGGAGCACGATGTTCATGGTGAGCGAACTTGGCCCCAGCGACGATCCGCTTACCTATTGTATTCTGTACACGTCGGACGGACTGTACGATGTTGGCTGCATTCCCGCGATGGCAGAGGACTTTACCGTCAGCCGGGACGGCGTGATCACCGCCAGCGTACGTGCAAACATGATCGGTACCTGGTACCGCACGACAGATTTCATCCTGGCCCGGGGCTGGGACGTTACGGCAAACGAAGACGACTGGATACCGCTGTACCGCATCGTGGAGTCTCCCCGTACGGTCTATCCCATGGGAATGATCGTGGGGCTGAAGGTGGACTTGCCCCTGGCAGCCTCACCTTACGGCGGCGACGCAGCTGCGGTTCTGAAGGCGGGCGGACATGTGATACTCGCCGCCAGCGACGACGTGAGCCGCTTATACGTCACCGACGCCGAAGGCCGCACAGGCGGATGGCTGCGCATGAAGCATGAGGACGAGCCCTGGGCCGACCTGGTGCTGGTAAACGGAAGATACATGGACGCCGATGACGTGTTCGACGGGATCTTTTATGCGGACTGATGGGGAGTGTTGAGTTAGGAGTCAGGAGCTGTTGAATGGGAGTGTGGAGTTAGGAGTCAGGAGCTAGGAGTTTTGATTGGTTGATGTAAAAAATAAGAGATAAAACAATGCCTGCGGCATATCTTTGGATAGAGGAGAACGGTGCTCCCTCAATCAAAGAAATGCCGCAGGCATTTCAACCTGAACTCCTAACTCCTACCTGCTAACTCCTAACTCTTGACTTCCCGCTCGTGTCTGCTCTTATTCGTTTTCCGTGAGGGAGTCGTTCCTTCTCTCGGAATCACGCGATCTCCAGCGCGATCTCCATCATCTGCGTAAAGCTCAGCTGGCGCTGCTCCGCGTCCAGGCCTTCGCCGGTAAAGGGATTGTCGGATATGGTGCAAAGCGCAAGGGCCTTTTTGCCCGCGCGGGCCGCGTTCAGGTACAGTGCGGCGGCTTCCATCTCCACTGCCAGCACGCCCAGGTTCCTGAGCTTGCCAAGCGGTGCAGATTCGTCGTAGAAGGTGTCTGAGGAGTACAGCGGGCCGGGAACGATGTGCACGCCCAGCTTTTCGGCAGCCTCTACCGCTTTTGAGAGCAGGCCGTAATCGCAGCAGGGCGCCAGCATGCCCTCAAAGCCGAACTGTTTGGCATAGGCAGAATTCGTGTAGGCGCTCATGCCAGCTACGATGTCGCGCACGTGAAGGCTGGGATGGAGCATTCCGGCGGAACCGATGCGTATGATGTTCTCCACACCGTAGAAATTGAACAGCTCATAGGAATAGATGCCGATGGAAGGCATGCCCATGCCGGAAGCCATCACGGATACGCGCTTGCCCTTGTAGTATCCGGTATAGCCCTGTACGCCGCGTACGTTGTTCACCAGGACCTTGTCATCCAGAAAGGTCTCGGCGATAAACTTGCTGCGCAGCGGGTCGCCGGGCATCAGCACGGTGGGGGCGAAGTCTCCCATTTTCGCGCTGTTATGCGGAGTGGGTATATTGGCCATATGATCACCTCGCTCATAGTATGCATCCATTATAAAACAAAATGCGTTTAAATGCAATTGCGGGGCAAAGAAATATTAAAAACCCTTCCGGCTTCCAGCTAATCTCCGCTATGACCAATCAAATGTAAACAAAAACGCGAAAAGCCGGCTTTCAACAAAAATTCACTTGCAATATGAGCGCTTTATGTTATAATATAAAGCAGTATGTTTGTGACATATCAATCAGAAAACATTAAGGGGAGAAGAACATGAAAGACTACATCGCAAGGAATATCCGCAACGTCGCCGTACTTGGGCATGGCGGCGAGGGCAAGACGACCCTCGTCGAGGCACTGCTCTTCACCGCCGGCGCGATCGACCGCCAGGGCAAGGTGGAAAACGGCACCGCCACCACCGATTACGATCCGGAAGAGAACCGCAGACAAATCTCCATTTCCGCCGCTCTTGCTCCCCTGGAGTATAAGGATACCAAGATCAACCTCGTGGACGTTCCCGGCTTTTTCGATTTTGCCGGCGAAATGATGGGCCCCCTCACCGCGTGTGAAGGCGCTCTGATCACCGTGGGCGCCGTTGGCGGCCTGGACGTAGGCGCCGAAAAGGCGTGGACCCAGTGCGACAAGCATCACAACGCCCGCATGATCGTCATCAACAATATGTCCCGCGAGAACGCCAACTTCGAAAAGGCGCTCAAGACCATCACCGACAAGTACGGCACCCACATCGCGCCCATCGAGGTGCCTATCGTGGAAAACGGCCAGTTCACCGGCGTGGTGTGCGTCCTTGAAAACAAGGCGTTCACCGGCGAAGGCAAGACCCTCAAGGAGATCCCGATCCCCGATTCCGTCAAGGCCGAAGTCGAAAGCTGCCGCGAAGCCATCATGGAAGCCGCTGCCGGCGCCGACGAAGAGCTGATGGAGAAGTACTTCGAAGAAATGGAACTCTCCACCGAAGACACCATGCTGGGCCTGCGCAAGGGCATCGTGGACGGCAGCGTCGTGCCCGTAGTGTGCTGCGATTCCCTCACCCGCGTGGGACTTGGCAAGCTGCTGGACAACATCGTGGACCTGCTGCCCTCTCCCGCTGACCGGGTGCTCAAGGGCGTGAACCCCAAAACCGGCGAAGCCGAAGAACGCACGGTCTCCGAAGACCAGCCCTTCTCCGCTCAGGTCTTCAAGACCCTTGCTGACCCCTTCGTGGGCAAGCTGAGCCTGCTCAAGATCAACTCCGGCGTGCTGACCGGCGACATGACCCTGTACAACGCCAACGCCGAGAAGACCGAAAAACCCGGAAACATCTACTACATGCTGGGCAAAAAGACCAACGCCATCAACAAGGGCGTGGCGGGCGACATCGTAGCCCTGGCCAAGCTGGTGAGCGTTTCCACCGGCAACACCCTGTGCGATCAGAACAAGCCCATCAAGTACGCCGACATCGAGTTCCCGGCCCCCTGCATCTCCATGGCCGTGTACGCCAAGAAGGCCGGCGAGGAAGATAAGATCTTCACGGGCCTCAACCGCCTGATGGAAGAAGATCCCACCATCACCATCACCAAGGACGCCGAGACCACCGAGACCCTGATCAACGGCCTGGGCGAGACTCACATCGACGTGATCACCAAGAAGCTGGCAAGCAAGTTCGGCGTGGACTGCCTGCTGCAGGATCCCAAGATCCCGTACCGCGAGTCCATCAAGAAAAAGGTCGACGTGCGCGGCCGTCATAAGAAGCAGTCCGGCGGTCACGGCCAGTTCGGCGACGTGGTCATCGAGTTCCGTCCCAACGACGATCCCACCAACACCGACTTCGTATTCGAGGACGCGGTCGTGGGCGGCGTGGTGCCCCGCAACTTTATCCCCGCCGTAGAAAAAGGCCTGCGCGAGAACATCCGCAAGGGCGTGCTGGCCGGTTTCCCCGTAGTAGGCCTCACCGCCAAGCTGCACGACGGCAGCTACCATCCCGTAGACTCCTCTGAAATGGCCTTTAAGACCGCTGCCCGCCTGGCGTTCAAGCAGCTGGATACGGCTTCTCCCTACCTGCTGGAGCCCGTATACCGCGCCCTCATCACCGTGCCCAACGACTACGTGGGCACCATCATGGGCGACATGAGCAAGCGCCGCGGCACCATCAGCGATCAGAAGACGCTGGAGGACGGCGAGGTCCAGCTGGAGGCCCTCGTGCCCCAGAGCGAAATGTTCAAGTACGCCACCGATCTGCGTTCCATGACCCAGGGCAGAGGCTCCTTCTCCATGGAGTTCGTCAACTACCAGGAAGTGCCTGCCCAGAACGCCAAGAAGATTGTGGAGAGCGCCAAGAAAGACGACGACGAGGAAGAATAATCTTCCGTTTCATCAAGAGGCATCCGTCAGGGTGCCTCTTCTTTATAGGAGGAAATTATGCTGAAGATCGCAATGGCCGGCAAATGGCACGTGCACGCAGAAGGCTACGCGAATGACTTTAACCGCGAGCCGGACTCGCAGGTGGTCTGCGTATGGGACGACGACGAAGCTCGCGGCAGGGAATGGGCAGGGCGCCTGCATGTGCCTTTTTATGCCTCCTATGCCGAAATGCTGAAAGACAGCGGCTGCGACGCGGTGTGCATCTGCTCGCCCACCAATATGCACAGGCAGATCATGATCCAGGCCGCAAGGGCGAAAAAGCACATCTTCACCGAAAAGGTGATGTGCCTGAATGTGAAGGACTGCGACGAGGCTATACGCGAGATAAACGAAAACGGCGTCGTGTTCACCATTTCCTTTCCGCACCGCTGCTTTCCCCAGAACCTGTTCATCAAGCAGGCCATCGAATGCGGCCTGATCGGAAAAGTGACGCTGTTCCGCGTGCGCAACTGCCACAACGGCGCCCTGGCGGGCTGGCTGCCGGATTACTGGTACGATCCCGAAACCACGGGCGGCGGGGCGATGATGGACCTTGGCGCTCATCCCATGTATCTGTCTTCCTGGCTGCTGGGCGAACCCGCGTCCGTTCAGAGCTGCTTCAGGAACTTAACCGGCCGCCAGGTGGAAGACGACGCGGTATCCGTCATCCGCTTTAAGAGCGGCGCGGTGGCTGTGGCGGAGACCAGCCTCGTTGCCCCGTATACGCCTCAGACCTGCGAGGTGTACGGCACGAAGGGTGCGATCCTGGCCCAGGACGGCAAAGTGCGCGTTAAAACGGATTCCCTGCAGGCGTCGGAGGACGGCGGCTGGATCACGCCCGCGCTCCCCAAAGCTCTGCCTACGCCCATACGCCAGTTCATCGATTCCGCGCTGTACGGCAAACCTGTTCTCTTCGGCACAAAGGAAGCCCGCGCGCTCACCGTTCTGATGGAAAACGCTTACGCTGCACACAAGCAGAAGCGTGAAGTGGAGATCAAAGACTGAAAAGCCCCAAATACAACGATCCGCGCCTTGGATTCATTAGGCGCGGATCGTTTATGCGTATGGGCCTTTGCTTTATGATACCATCAGTCCCAGCAGGATGAAGTTGCCTTCCTTTCCTTCCGTCGGCAGGATCTCCACCGTGTGAGTACCGACCTCTGCGGAAGTATAGACTTCCTGGGGATAGGCGTGGTCCCAGCCGTCGGCGTCAGCGGAATTCAGCGTGGCAGTCCACTTGCCGTCGATGTAGATATCCACACAGCCGCCGGGCCTGGTAGCGAGTTTCTCGTACAGGATACCGATGTTCCTGCAGTCTTCCACCGTAAACACGAGGCGGCTTCCCCTCTGCCCGCCCATCCAGTTGCCGGCAAAACGTGGATGGAAATCCTTATAGTAATACTTCTCCATCACGTCTGTCTTCACGCTGCCGCGGCTCAGAATGCGCGCGCCTTCATACTTGCACTGGGCAGGAGTGAAGGGCGCGATCTCGCCGTCTATGGAATCGAGCTTTGCGATCACGTCTTCGAGATACCGGGTGATCAGATCGCATACGATCGCGTGGCCTTCATTGTTGGGATGGATATTGTCAGGCGAGATGTCCCGCCAGGCGAAGCGTCCGCTTTTGATCTCCGGCAGCACGGCGTTTTTGTAGCTGATCATGGGCAGGCGGTATTTCGCGCCTACGGCGCTGTGCTGGTTCACGGCGCTGTTTCCGCTTTCCATGGTCATGAATAAAAGGATCACGGCGGGCTGGTTCGGCTGAGCGAGCACCGTCTGCACCAGCGAATCGTAGCTGGTTTTGAAGAACTCGTTGCCCCAGTCGTTCACGGAGAATTCTACGATCACCAGGTCCGGTTCGTACTTCAGCAGCTGGCTGTAGGCGCGGTGCACGCCCAGATAGGAATCCGTGCCGCTGATGCCCGCGTTGATCAGCTTCACGTTTCCGTCGAAGCGATCGGCCCACCAGGTCTTTAGCCTGCCAGCGTAGCTGTTGCTTTTGGGGGTGGCCGAGCTGCCCTCGGTGATGGAGCCCCCGATCACGCCAAGAGTGACGTCTTCACCGCCCAGCGCCTTGGTAAGCACCTTTTTGAGCCTGGCAAGCTCGGGCTCGGGAAAGCTTATTGCCCGGGCGTACATCTCGTCCGTCAGAGACGTGTCCGCGCCAGCAAGGGCCGTCAGCGGTGAAACGGCCAGGCACAGGATGAGGGAAAGAATCAGCAGAAAGCGCATTTTACTCCTCCGTGCTCACCAGCGCTGTGAGCGCGTCGAAGGCGGGCTTCGGGTTCAGGTTCCTGTCGAACAAAAGCGGATACTGGCTGGACAGCCAGCTCAGGTCGTCCGTAACGCCCCAGGTGTGCACGGCGATGATCTGATCGGAATACTCCAGGTACACCTGCATCAGGTCAGCATATCGCTTCGCCTGCTGCTCGTATGCCGAAGCGGTGGGGCCGGAAATGGTCACGTCCAGTTCGCTCACGCGGAGCCTGAGTCCCTTTGCGGCGATCTTTTCAAATGCCTTCTTCAGCTGGGAGATACTGGGGGAGCTGATCTGGTAGTGGCACTGGAAGCCGTAGCCGTCGATATTGCCCTCAGCAAGCAGACTGTCCAAAAGATTACAGATGCCCGTTAGCTTGGGCTCGTAGGGTGTGGAGTAATCGTTGTAGAACAGAAGCGTATCTTCCGGCGCGTATTTACGGGCGATCTCAAAGGCGCGGTTCACAAAATCCTGCCCCACGACCTTGGTCCAGTTGCTCTGGCGCAGCTTGCCGGAAGAATCGTCCACTGCCTCGTTCACCACGTCCCAGCTCACGATCAGGCCGGGATAGTTCTCCTTCATGAACTCCATGATGAGGCGGATGTAATTGTCTAGCCTTGCAAGCATCACCTCTCGGCTCACATAAGCGGCGGCGGGATCGTAGCCCACGTGGAAGAAGGCTTCCGGCGTCTGGGAGTGCCACACGAGCACGTGGCCGTGCACCTTCAGGTCATTCTTCTGACAGTAGTCGAGAAGCGGCTTTGCGCTGTTGAAGTGCACGGCTACCGCGGTATCGTCTTCCTTGGCGAGCTTGCGGCTTTCGGACACGTTCAATACGGAATCGGGCTTCAGCTCGTTGCCGGGGGTGAAGATGCTGAAGTAGTACGCATATTTGTTCATGCGCGCCGTGTTCACGGATTCCTGTCTGCCTACTGCGCAGCCGAAATCGAAATAGTCCCTATACAGTTCCTTAAGCGACTGAACGTATTCCCGCGCCTCGATCTGCGCGGGGCCTTCCCGCTTGATCTCGCTTACGTTTTCCGGTGCGGTCAGCGTGAAGGAACGCATATCAAATGACAGCGTCGGAGCGCCCGTGGTTTCCACATACAGCACGAAGCGGTCGAACTCTCCGGGGGTATAGGAGCCTTCGATCTTTGTCCAGCGGCCCTTCTTCACAGAGCGTTTGGCCAGGTTTTCGTAGGTCTCGATGCCGTCCGAGGTGTGCGCCACGGAAACCATGAAGTTGGCTTTGTCCAACTCCTTCTGCAGCACTTCCACGCTGAAGGTGTATTTTTCACCGGGCTCAAGCTCAAAATCGCGGCCCGGGGAGTTCCAGTCGCTCTGCCTGCCCGTGACGTGAAGAACGTTGTTCGAAGCGTAGGCGGCGGAGCCGCGGCCGTACCAGCCGTCTTCGTCCTTCGAGAAATCGGAGACATACACCACTTTGCTCTCCGCGCAAAGCGGAACGCAGTTGAATACCAGGATCAAAACGAGAAGCAACGTAATCAGTCTGCGCATAAAGTGATCACCCTTTCATCCGGCCAGAAATACACATCAGACCGTTTCTTCTTACTATTTTAGCGAAACTGACCCGAAGCGTCAATAGCAAATCGCCTCAGACGCTTTTCAACCGTTGCGAAAGGCCGCCGCGATTTCTCGCGGCGGCCTTGGTTTGTTTGTGAGTCACACAGGCTTTCTGCCCGGCTTATTCGGCAACGGTGTCGCCGTTGAAGCTGGCGCAGCGGTTCTCCATGGCGGGACGGGCCGCTTCGAGAACCTCGGCGGGAGTGCCGCTCCAGAGGTTCCACATGATGTCAGAGCCCAGCACGCTGTTGCGATCACCCAGGTAGTTGAACTTCATGATGGTGGCGTTCTCGCCCTGACGCAGCATGGCATAGGTCTCTTCGATGGCGCGGTCATCGGTCAGAGCATAGTAGGAGTTGCTCCAGCTGTCCTCGTCCAGGCCGGGAGCCGGCAGACGGTACAGGGTGTAGATCTGCTGCAGCTTGAGGGAAGTCTCCTCATCGTATACGTTCGGAATGCCGAATACGTTGTTGTCAGCAGCGGAGGTGTAGCGGTTGGCGGCAGGGCCCATGGGCAGCGCGACGCAGCCCCAGCGCTCGATGCCGTTTACGGTGCTGTTGCCGTTGAAGCCTTCATAGGACTGTCCCAGGAAGAAGGCGACATTGCCTTCCGGCCAGAACCTCATATAGTCGTCCCAGTTCTCGTTGGGCCTCATGTACTTGTCGCCCCACTCAACGCGGCGGGCGATGGCTTCCAGGGTGTTGTTGTCCTTGTCAGCGGTGTAGACCAGCTTGCCGTTCTCATCGAAGCCGAAGAAGTCGCCTTCGTTGCTCACGACCAGACCGATCAGCACGTCGTCGCCGTTGCCGGTCAGGGCATAGACGTCGTAAACGCCGTCGTTGTCCAGATCCTGCTGCACGGCATCCATGTACTCTTCCATCTTGTCCCAGGTCCACTCACCGGCGGCCTGCAGATCATACAGCTCTTCCCAGTCGATGTTGGCGTCTTCCAGCACTTGCTTGTTGAAGAACACGCACTGACGGGGCTCAACATAGGGGCTGCCGCTTACGCCGTAGCATACGCCGTTGATGGTCATGAAGTCTTCGGTGGCTTCGTTGAAGTTCTCCAGGCCGTAGGTCCAGGGCATATACAGGCCGTTGGACAGAGCGGGGCCGGCGAAGCCGCCGCCGATGCCCAGGATGCACAGCTTGCTGTCGTCATGGTTCATGACCATGTTCTGCAGCTCTTCGGGGTTGCCGGTCCAGTCGCTCAGGGCTGTCTCGACGATGGTCACATTGTAGGTCTCCTGCAGCCAATCCCAGTAGTCGTAGGTGAGCTGCTGGTCGTCGGTAGGATCGGTCTCACGCTCGCCGGTAGAATACCAGTCATAGATGTAGACGGTCGCTCCGCCGAAATCGAGACCTTCGATGATCTCCGGGTAGCCTTCCGGCACTTCAGCCAGGGAGGCGCAGCAAGCAACCAGAAGCATGGCCGCAAGCAGCAGGGATACGATTTTCTTCATATCGAGAAAACCTCCTTTTTTATTTCCATACGGGCGGCCTTGATCGTCCGTAAGGTTTCGGTAGGGGATGGGAGCGCAGGATGATCTCCTGTTAAGATGCCTTGCGCTCCCAGCGGGGATTATTCCTTGGAGCCGGTCATCGCCAGGCTCTCTACCAGCGTCCGCTGCGTGAAACAATACAGAATGATCAGCGGTACGCAGCAGATCAGCACGCCCACGGAGATCAGCTGCAGCTGGCGGCCGGGGTCGATGGTCTGGGAGGCACCCATGGTAGAGGCCAGTTCGTTGGCCAGGCGGTCTACGACGGTGCTCAGCTGCTGGGAGTAGACCTTATAGCCGGTAAGGAAGTTGCGGGTGTAGAACAGGTCTGTCCACTGCCACACGAAGCCGAACAGGAAACAGCTGGAGATCACGGGCATGGCGTCGGGCAGCATGATCTTGAAGAAGGTGCGCAGGGTGCTGCACCCGTCCACGTATGCCGCTTCCTCCAGGCTCTCGGGTACTCCCTTGAAGTACTGGCGCATCATGTAGATGTACAGGCCGTTCTTAAGGCCCATGCAGGTGAGGCTCATCATTACATAGGGCCAGATGGAGGAGCGCAGGTTGAGAGGCGCACCCTTGATCAGCTTGATGATGCCGAAAATGTCGAAGCGGGTGAACGTGCGGTACAGGGCGCTCTGGATCGTCTGCGGGGGAATGACGATCAGGGCGATCACGCAGGCGAACCAGAACTTCTTGAGCGGAAACTCGTAGCGGGCAAAGCCGTACGCAACCAGGGTCGTGGCGATGATCTGGCAGAAGCTCACCAGAAGCGAGATCCACAGCGAGTTCAGCATGGACGTGGGCAGGAATGTGGTCTTTGCCACCACACGGAAATTGTCCAGCGTCACATGGCGCGGAAGAAGCACGATCGTGGAATCGTACAGGTCCTTTTCTTCCATCAGGCTCATGGAGATGCGGCTGATCATTGGGGAGATGATCATAAAGCACAGGCCGAACAGCAATAGGCCGCGGATCAGGGAGATGGCGATCTCCTTGGACCTGCGCCTGAGCAGATAGCCTTCGCTCCGGCGGTTCTTCTCCCAGAAGGTCTTGCTTTTCACAGTTCCGACTTCCTGCTTATTCATAGAATTTCACCAGCCTTGAAATAATGAGGGTGAAGACTCCGATGAAGACGAGAGCAATGCCGAAGTAGATCCAGCTCTCCGCGGAGGCTACGCCGATATCCATCTGCACGCCGTACATGACTTCGTTGATGTGTTCGATCACCTGGTTGTCGTTCTTCATAAAGAAGTCGATGATCGTATATGTGCAGTTCACGATCAGCAGGGGACTGACCATGGGGAAGGTGATCTTCCAGAAAGCTTCCCAGGCGGAGCAGCCTTCCACGTCAGCGGCTTCGTACAGGGAATGGGAGATGGCCTGCAAACCGCTTAAGAACACGATGATCTGTATGCCGCTGGCCATGACGATATCGTATATGGCGTCTATCATTTGGAAAATGACGTCGAATACTTCTCCCGCCACGCCGGACACCGACAGCAGATCCTCAAGGGCTGCGGATATGTTCACGCCGGAAGCTTCCTCCATGCTCTGGCCCATGCTGACGATCAGGTTGTAGGAGGAACTGGAAGTCTCTATGCCGGGCAGAACGCCGGAGGAAAGAATGACCGGCAGGAAGAAGATGATGCGGCACAGGATGCGGCCCTTGAACTTCTGGTTCAGAATGACTGCGATCACGAAGGAGAGCACCAGCGTTGCTATTACGTTGATCAGCATGCGGCCCACTTCGTCCACGATCATCCGGTTGAAGTCGGGATCGCCGGTAAAGGCATACTTGAAGTTGTGGTAGTTGTTCCATTTCATCTCGCCTGTCAGTATCGTATACTGGCTGAGGCTCATCTGCATGGAGATAATCAGCGGACGCGCCATGAAGGCCAGAAAACCGATGATGAACGGCAGGATGAACAGCGTACCGATGCGGGCCCGGCGGGCGGCGATGGTATGATACTGCTTGTTTCCCGGAACATACATCTGAACGGCTTCCGTGATGCCGCTGTACCAATGCTCACGGTATTTCTTGTCTTTTTTGCTCATCACTGCGCCTCCCTTACTACCAGGTAATCGCGCGCGGGCACCAGGGTATCGCCTTCGGTGTGGTCTTCGTAGCTGTAGTTGACGTAAACCTTCGTGCCGTCGGAATAGGTCGTCACGCTCACCTTGTCCGCGAGCTTTTCATGATCCACGATGCGCTGGCGGTTGAGTCCCTTCATTTCGCTCTGATAGCGAAGGATCATCTCGACGGCCTGGTCTTTCCAGTCGCTGTATCCGGAAGAGCCGTAGCAGCTGAAGGGGCTGTCCTGCAGGACTTTGGGATCTTCGTACATGAAGGTGAAGTTCAGGCCCGCGCCGTACTCCGCGCTTTCCAGAAGCAGCGTCTCGTAGTCTCCCGCAAGGTTCATGGCTTCGCCGGTATAGTTCTTCAGGCCGTGGATGGCGATCTGGTAGAACGGTATGCTCTGGTCCAGCAGAGCGTAGGCGTTGCCGGACAGGTTCATATCGGTGATTACGTCCGCGTAGGGGAGGGCGTAGGCGTTGCCTTCCTTGATCATGATCTTGAGGTTTGATTCGTCAGCGTCCTTGAGCTCCTGAACGTGCATATCCTTCACCTGCTCGCGGGTGGTGAGGCTGGTGTTGTGATAGTCGGCGCTCAGCAGGTTGCCAAGATCGCGGAACGCCACGCCCGCGGCGTTCTGCTTGCTGAGAGCGGTGAGCAGGTTCGTGTTGCACTTCATGGCATATGCGGGCTTTACGAGGTAGTACGGGTCCATCCAGTCCGATTCTCGGTAGGTGACGATGTCGTAGGGGTACAGCTTGATCAGCGCCTTGGTGGTCGCCCTGGCAGCGTCCCTGATGGCCACAAACCCGTCGAAAAGGTCGCTGTCGTACGCGAAGCAGGTGATGCCGTCGAAGAACAGATCGACGTCTTTGGATTTCGCGCTGTCGATCAGCTTTTTCATTCCGGATTCGCCGCCCAGCTCGCTTAAGGTATTCACCTTGGTGAGTACCTTTTGCTGAACGCCGCCGTTGCACCAGCCGGTGTAGCGCACGTTGAGATCGCGTATGCCGCTTGAAGTAAGCTCTTCGATGATCGCTTCCGCTTGTTTGAACGTGGTGGTCGGGATCACGGTGTTTAAGGGAAGGCCGAACTTCACGATCTTTTTGTTGATCGCGCCCACGAGCTCCACGTTTACGGGGATCTCTTCGGAAGCGGATTCGCCCTTCATTTCAGGCTTGGCGCGAAGATACTCGCCGTAGGCTTCGGCCATTTCCACGTAACCGGTGCTGTCCAGGAACTTGTAGCGCTGAACAAGCACTTCGTCCGGGATCACGTCCTCGTACATCAGGAACTTTTTGGCGGACTTGCTCTTGTCCACTTTCACTTCGTCAAAGTGCAGCACGTTGTACTTGGCGTAAACGTAGTTAAAATCGTTCAGGCGTCCCGCGATATCGGCGTTCACGCCGGCATAGGAATCCGCGCCTTCGATGATGCAGATAAAGGAGCCGTCCGCATGACTCATGCCGAACACGGGGAAGGCGTTGTCGGTCTCGCTCACGGCGCTGTCGCGGCGGGTAGCGTAATCCCAGCCGTACAGGTTGGCGTAATATACGCTCTGCCCGATCTTGCCGTTGTTGAAATCGATCAGCGCGCCGCTGCCTTCAGGCACCATGGTGAAGCCTTCGTCGGTTTTGTAAGCCGCGCCGAAGAACGGCAGGGTGCTTAAGTACACGACGGGGTAGTCCACGTCGCAGCAGACGGAATCGTAAGGAACCTCAACCACCAGGTCGTTGCCTTCCAGGCGGTAGATCACGCTCACGTTGAACACGGGACCGCTGTGGCCGACTTCGTTTGCCAGCAGTTCCTGATCGATGGCGTAATCCTCTTCGGTATATCCCAGTTCCTTGAAGATGGATTCGATCTCTTCCTTCTGGGTGGTGTTCAGGTCGGATTTCATGATGTACAGCGTCTGTTCGGTCACGCTGGGATACATCGCGATGATCTCGTCCTTGTTGCTCTTGCTGTCCAGCTTGGCAGGATCGTACTGGGAATAATAGTTGCCGATCTTCGACTTCTGCTTTTTGGACATCTTTTCCTGGAAGGCAGTGTATCTTTCCTTGGTGATGGCGCTGGGCATGATGTAGCGTCTGCCTACGTTTTTGCCCAGGGAGTAGTTCACCCGGATGGAACCGTCTTCCTGCTGAAAGACTTCAAAAGCCTGGTTCTTGATGGACCCGGTATAATTGTTCATTTCCAGCAGGTTGATGTCGTCGTAGTAGGACACGGTCAGGGTGCTGGAAAGGTATTCGAGGCGCTCGCCGCGGGCAAGGGAATCCTTGTCGCGATTCTTGGGATTGGAACGCCACACCTTGCCGCTGCGCTTGTCTGTGACTTCGAACAGGGTGGTGGCGCCGTCCATCTCGAAAGAGAGCACGTCGTTCTCCATATGGAGCGGTTTGCCGTCGCCTTCGAAATAGATCACGCGGGTCTCGCGCCCGAAGGTCTTCTCCTGGGTGGTGTAGATGGGTACGAACACGAACAGGATAAGCGCCGCCAGAAGAATCAGCACGATCAGCCACGGCATCATGCGCCGGAGGAATGATTTTTTCGTCATGATCGTTGCCTCCTTAGTTCAAGCGGTACGACGCTTCCCGGTAGAAGCTGGCAAAAAAGCTGTAGGCATCGCTCAGGAGGCTGAAAAACACCAGGATCAGGAAAATGATCACGCAGGCGCCCACGATGGTGAACGCGAGGAAGAACAGCGTCCTGCCGGGACCATAATCGTGCACTTCCATGAGGCCTACGAAAGCAAGGAAAACGCACCAGACGATGCTGAAACTCATCAGCACGGTGTACAGGCTCGCTTCCTCGAAGGTCAGCACGTTGCTGATGAACACCAGGGGCAGCTGGATCAGCACGTAGGGGATCAGCGCGTAGCACATCGCCGTATAGATATCCCTAAAACGGCCCTTTCCGTCGAACAGCGTGGTCAGCGACCAGTTGGCGACGCACAGGATCAGGAAGGGCAGAAGCAGCGAGAAGATCTCTTCAAAGACGTTCAGATACTGTACCGCCACGTTCATGAACTGGAAGCTCGTGAACATCAGCTTGAGCACCCGCGTGAGCAGGAACAGCGCAAGCCAGGTATGCGCCACCAGCAGGCTGCCTTTGTGTTCGTGCGCCAGATCCCAGAATCCGTCAAAGGGATGCGTTATCGTGTACATGGAGAAACGCATGGATGACCGGAAATGACGCCATCCGTCCCGGCGCGTTTCGCGGCCGGATACGTCAGCCGTTTGTTTTACGGACTTCGTTGCGTTCATGCATGATCACCTCCCACTGCATTTTCCTGCGCAATTGCTTGATGAGCCATAAGACTATCAGCACGATCAGAACCAGGAATACCCATTTAATATTCTTTTCGATCCAGTCCTTCCGGTACAGCTTGAAAGCCCGGCCGTAGTTCTCCTGATCGTGGGCCATCTTGAAGTATTCCATGGCGTCTTCGTACTGGTTCTGCTTCAGGTACGAACGGCCTATGCCGCGGAAAGCCAGAGAATAGTTGGAGTTCTGTTTGAGCACTTTACGCCATATGTCGGCACTGGCTTCGTACCGGCCGTCCTTATATTCGTTGATGGCGGCGTAAACGTTGCTGCCGTACTCGGTGGGGGTGAACACCGTCACGCGGCTGTCGTTCTGATCCAGAACGAACAGGTCGTAGCCCATGTGCTCGATGGCGATGGGGCTGTTGAACGCGCCTTCGATATTGCCTCTCGTTCCGAATGCCCACAGCATGACGCCCTGGTCGTCATAGCCGAACATCCTGCCGCGCACCCTGTCCAGCGCGATGTAGATGTCGTTGTCCAGCACGGTGATGTCGGTCATCTTGGAGGGGCCGAAGTAGGTGGAGTCGCCCTCCAGCCAGTTAAGGTCGCCGATGGGCGGGTACCTGTCGTTTTTGATGAGGATATCGTTTCCGATGCTGTTGATGCGGCGGATGGGTTTGGCGTTGTCCCACAGCAGGTCGTACTCGCTGAAGGTGGTGGTCGTCGCGTAGATGAAGCCTTCCTTGTCGATGTAGATGTTTTCGTACTCGGTGGGCACGAAGGCCACGGACGCGTCGCGCTGCGCCTGGGTCTGGAAGTACATCTTCCATATGTAGTCAAAGGTGGATACCGTCACCTGGTTCGCACCGATAAAGCTGGAGAAGGTGCCGTCCGCTTCATATTTTACCAGGCCCTTGTTGATGTTCGCAACCAGCGCGTACACGCGGCCGGCCACATCAACCACGATCTTTCTGGGCTTGAAATCCAGATTCTGGTCAAAGTTCGTATCGGTGGGCTTTATGAATTCCTTGATATAATTCAGATCCTTGTCCACCATCACCACGCGGAAGTTGTCGGTGTCTGCCACATAGATGTTTTCATCCGCGTCCACGAAAACGTCGTAGGGGTGGTTGAATGTGGATATCTCGCAGCCCTGGATCTCCTTGATGACCCGGGTGAGGGTATATCTTTCTTTCTCGCATTCCACCTGAAGGATACGGTTGTTGTTGGTGTCTACGATATAGAGGCTGCTGTTGCGCACGTACAGGCTCTGGGGCCGGTTCATGCGTATGCCCTCCAGGTTTTCGTCCAGCCCAAGATTCAGGCTGTCGATCACCGTGAGCACCCGGTATGCGTCCGGAGACTCGATCACGTCCTGCCAGTAATCGTACCCGTAGGTGTAGGAGGTGCTGAAACCGTCATGGTTCATATTCAAGCTTCCCTCAGCCGACGCCGCCATCGAAAGCAGCGTCAGCAGGCAGCACAGTATTGTCAGGTATTTTCTGAATGCTCTCACTTGCGCTTCACCCCTGTAATCAATCAGTATATGTTGCCGGAAAGCTAATCTTTGATGCCGGAGCTCGCCATGGTCTCGAGGATGCGGCTCTGGTTTATGATGAACAGGATAATGGGCACGATCATGACCACCACGGTGACCGCGGCAGCCGTGCCGGTACGGGCGATACCGCCGGCCTGGATCTGCTGCAGCGCGTACACCAGCGTCTTCTTGGCTTCGGAATAGATCACCGTGGACGCGGAGGTGTTCCACAGGCTCTGTACTGAGAAGATCATCACGGTGAGCCAGGCGGGCTTCACGTTGGGCATCACGATGCTCCAGAAGATGCGGAACTCTCCGGCGCCGTCGATGTGCGCCGCCTCGATGAGGGCGGTGGGCAGGCCCTCCATGAACTGCTTCATCAGGAACAGGCCGATGGGGGCGGCAAAGGCGGGCAGCAGAAGCGCCCAGTAGGTATCGATCATGCCGAGCTTGCTCATGATCACGTAGTTGGGTATGCCGGTCACGTAACCGGAGAACATCAGCGCCGTGGTGACAACGCCGAAGAAGGTGCGCCCGCCGGGGAAGTCGTACTTCGCCAGCACGAACGCCGCCATGGAGGCGAGCAGCAGGTGGCCCGCCGTGCCTACGAAGGTAATGAATACGGTATTGAACAGATAGCGGCTGAAGGGCACCCAGCTTTCGCCCATGACCACGATCAGGTCGGAGAAGTTTTTAAACGTGGCGTGGCGGGGGAAAACCGTGGGCGGGAAGCGGAACAGCTCGTCCAGCGGCTTTAACGACATACCGATGGCGAACACCAGCGGGAACGCCATAAGGCACGCCATCACGATCAGAAGGAAGTATATGCCCATATCGCCGCCGATAGAGCGGTTGGGCCGGCGGCGCTTGAAGGAGGAACCCAGCAGTATCAGGATGACGGCGATCACAGCCAGGTTGATCAGCACCATAAAGCCTGTGGAAAGCTCAAAATGGAACAGCTTCTGCACTACGCCGCTGTCAAAGAAGATCAGCAGCAGCGCGATCACCAGAGCGGCGATGCGTTCGTTGCGGTGCTTTTTCGCGCTCATGGAGAGGGGCGTCTGTATGCGCTCGCCGCGGAGCTCGGCCATGCGCCTCAGTTCGTCCGCACGGCTCTTTACCTGGCGCGGCTTGTTCGGCCAGTGCTTGTCGATAAAGCTGTGGCAGGCCAGGCCGCTCTTTAAGTGCATGTCGAAGGTGCTGTCGTCATTCAGCGTAACGGTGATCGTACTGGATACGCCGCCGTTCCTGACGTTTTTAAGCCGCACGATGTCGTGATAGCTGAAAGCCACCAGCTCCTCGCCCTTCCTGTTTACAAAGCAGGCCGAGGTCTCGCCCAGCTGAAGCTCGCCCCTTGCGTTGGCAGAGCCCGGGATCGATAAGGTACCGGGGGATCTGGTCAGAATACTTTCGTTCATATCAGGTACCTACCTTCATCAGAGCGTTGCTGATCGCTTTTTTGCACAGGATCATCACGATGAACAGGAATGTGGCGATTGCGGAAGCGTAGCCCATCTCAAAGCGGCTGAAGCCGTAGTCGAACAGGTGGGTCACCACAGTTCGGGCGGCGTAGTCGGTGGAGGGGTAGCCGGCCAGCATGCGGGGCACGTCGGACACGTTGAAGGCGGTGGTGATGCTCATGACCGCGGCGAAGAGCAGCATGGGCTTCATGCTGGGCAGCGTGATGTGATACAGCTCCTGCCAGCGGTTGCGTACGCCGTCCACATATCCGGCCTCGTACATGCTCTTGTCGATGCCCTGGAAGCTGGCGATAAAGGACAGGAAGCCCGTGCCCATGCTCATCCAAAGCATGACGATGATGATCACCGGCATGATGTACTGCGGATTGCTCAGCCACAGATTCGGCGCGCTGATCAAGCCGAGGTTCAGCAGGAGGGAGTTCAAATATCCGTAGGCGTCGCCCCGGAAGATGATCAGGAAGATGCTGTAGGCGTTGGCGGCGATGGAGGGAGCGTAGAACACCACCACGGCTACCGCGCGCACCCACTTGGGCAGCTCGTTGATGAACCAGGCAAACATGAACGAGAGCAGATAGCCGATGGGGCCGGTGATCACCGCGATCACGAAGGTGTTCTTTACGGCGATCAGAAATACCTCGTCCTGCAGCACCAGGTTGATGTAGTTCTTAAAGCCCTGGAAGACCGGCTTCTCCAGTATATTATAGGATGTGAAGCTGTAATATATGGAGGTGCAGATCGGCAGGATCAGGAACGTGAAGAACAAAATCGCATACGGGGCAAGGAACAGGTAGCATATCTTCATGCGCTTGGCCTTGTTCCAGTTGTACGATATCTTCTGCTGCTTAATGGAAGCGTACTTTTTCAGAAGCGAGCTTGATTGCATGTCTCATTACTTCCTTTCCCGCATGCTCAGTCAATGGGCAGGTTGAATTCCTGCCGCTTGATCTTGATCTCTTCGTTGATCGTGCGCGCGTACGTCAGCAGCGTTTCACGCGGATCTGCCTTTTCATTGATCACCTTGCGGATCGCGTTGGTCATGTGGCGGGTAGTGGAGTAGCCACCGGCGATCTCCCGGAAGCCAACCGTCCAGCTTTGCTGTTCGTGCAGGATCGAGAGCTGCGCGTTGGACCAGGCCAGCTGATTGAGCGCTTCCGTATTGGCGGTGGCGTAACGGGCGGAGGAGCCCAGCACGCTTTCCAGCTCGCGCCCGAAACGCACCTGAGACTCTGCGGAGACCCACCACTTCATGAACTCCCAGGCGTTGAGCCTGGTCTGCTCGCTGTCGGTGGCGATCATCATGCAGCACACGCCGGCGGAATGTACGCTGCGGTCCAGCGTGCCGTCGGGCTGTATGGTGCCGGGGATCAGCGCAAAATCCCAAAGCTCCCTGATCTCCGGTGCGGATACAGCCAGGGTATTGTAGGTGGTGTAGGGGCAGATGCCGATGGGCATTTCGCCGGTGCGGAAGCGGCTCACAAAATCGTACACTACCGGCAGACCGTAATCGTTGTACAGGCTCGTATAGAGCTTGAAGGCGGCAACGCCGGGCTCGGAGTCGATCAGGGTGTGCTTGGCTTCCGCGTCGTAGATCGTTCCGCCGTTTTGATAGATCAGGGAATTGAAAACGGTCATGTCCACGTTGCTGATGTCCGGATAGGGGACGCCCACGCTCATATTGTTGCCCTGGATCGTGGGCAGCATCGCGATCAGCTCGTCCCAGGTATTGGGCACGCTCAGGCCCATACCTTCCAGGATATCCTCGCGGTAGAACAGAAGGGAGAACACCTGTGTTTCGGGCAGGCCGTACACGCCGGTGCTTGTGCCGTCGTTATAGGAAAGGGGCACCAGGGCGCTGTTCAAAAATGCGCTGGTCACCTGGTCAAAGTCCGCAAACTGGGTAAGGTCTTCCACGGCGTTGCGCATGGCGTAGTTGGCGGCGAACCAGCCGTCTACGCTCAGCACCACGTCGGGGCCGTTTCCGGCCACCACGGCGGGAAGCAGCGCGTCCGCAGCCACCAGCTTGACGTTGACCTTGATGCCGGATGTGGGGGTGAACATATCGTCCACCATGGTTTTCAGGATGGTGCTCTGGTCGCGGCCAGTGACGATCCACACTTCCAGCACGCTGTCGTCGTCATCGTCGTACTTGTCGCCCAGGGAGTTGTAGTCCACAAAATAGGAAGCCACACAGGACTTGATCTCGTGGAAAAGCTTGAACAGGCCGCCGTCGTGCACTTTGGGCAGCTTGGCGTCCACGGCACTTACGATGATCTGGTCCACGTCCAGCTTGGATTCCGCCATGTTCTGCAGCGCGGTGCCGAGGCTGGTGATGTTGTCTTTAAAGTTGCCGAAAGACTGGGTGATGCGCTCGTTTCTGTCTACGAACTGTTCCAGCTGCACGGCCAGCGTCTGGGCTACGGCCACGCGGTCGCTCTTTTCGCCCGTGATGGCCACTGTGTCGTCAACCAGCTTATACAGGCGCTTGCTCTCCAGGTCCATCGCTTCGATCACGTCGGGATAGACCCTGCCCAGCTTGTAATCGCGGAAGCGGTCGGGGTTCACGCCCGTGAGCACCAGTATCCTGCGGTAGATCTGGTTCAGGCGGTATATGCTGTCCTCAAGTTCCTTGAGGATCTCGCCCATTTCGCCCAGAGTGGCTTCCAGCCGGATGGTATGGCGGCCTTCCTCTAAATAGAAGCGGTAGGCGTTGCCGTTCTCATCCGCCAGCCGGTACATGTTCCAGGAAGTATCGTACGCGAAGGAGATGGACTCCAGTGCGTCGAAGGGGATCGCGCCGTCGATATACACGCTGCGGCATGAGACCGAACCGCGCTGGTACTGCTGCCGGGCCTTGATGGTGATGTTGTAGTATCCGTCTTCGGGAACGGTGAAATCCCATTCGATCCAGTCGCCGGCTTCCTTCCAGGGATCGCCGCCGATGTAATTGAGCACCGTATGGGTGAGGGAAGAAGGCTCCGTTGCGGGAGAAGAACGATCGTAACGGGCATACAGGGAGGGAGAAGAACGCAGATACGCCTTTTCGCCCTCGATGACGTTAATATACTGGCTGTCCGGAGTCTGGCCGGACACATTGGGCTGCTGCGCCAGATACTCTTCATAGGTGGGGTAGACCACGATAGGGGCGAGCTCAAGCTCGCTGATTAGGAAGGGCTCGTTAATGGCTTCGATCGAAATGTCGTTTTCGCCCTCCTCCAGCCAGAAGCGGTACGGCTCCACCGTGTAGCCCATATCGTCTTTGCAGTAGGCGCTCTGCCACATGAACACTTCCGTCTGGGAAGGACGGATATCGTTATTCTGGTTGTCCTGGCGGACTTCGCCGGCGTCTGTCCACAGGCGGGTGAACTGCAGCGTTCCGGCGCTGGTGAAAGGGAGTTCGCCGTTGATATACACGGCGCGCTCCATATCCACGCCGCGGCTCTGGGTTGCTTTGTAGCGCAGACGGATGTGGTAGAAACCAGTCTGGGGCACGTTGAACTTCCAGGTGGTCACGTCGCCCTCGCGGATCAGTACGCAGTCAACGCCGTCTTCGCTTACGGCTTCGCCGCCGCCGGTAAACGAAGTGATGTCCCCGGCGGTTATCGCTTCGCCGGCGTAGTCCGGCCCGGCATGATCGGCTACGTACTTTGAGTACGTATCGCTGCGGCTGATACCGCTGATGTCTGTCGACAGATCCTGCCCCTCGTATTTGCGCCTGAAATTCTCCGCACTGCGGGACATGAGCGCGACCGCCGCGACCACGACTGCCGCGACTGCCAGGATGACCAACAATCTGCGTGTGTTCCTTCGCATAGAGATTATCTCCCCACTGTGCATTGGATGCTTTTGCATGCCGAATGAAAAACGATATATGTAGCAACCTAACAAAAATATTATAAAGGAAATCAACAATTTGTCAACCGATTGTTTGCTTAAAAGCATACATAAATGAACGCAGTTAAGACAAATGACAAATAATGATAGGTAAAAGCACAATTTGCGAATGATCATCGGTCAGACAGGCATCGGTACGTCATGGACACTGAACATGTCTTCTCTTGCGCTGAACAGTGCATAAAATAAAAGGGGATCGGAGGCAAAGCGCCTCCGATCCGATTTGCTCAGATCGATTTATGAATTGGCCTTGGAGCAGAAACTATGCAGCATGCTTGTAAGCATCAGCGATTCTTCCTCTTTTCATAGTCCGCTTCGATCTTCTCTTTCCAGCTTTCGTCGAGCGTCTCGCTGCGGCGTATGCAGTGCATGGCGCGGCTGAGCGAAGCGTAGTTGACTGCGTGGCCCTTCGTGTCTGAAATAAAGGATGCCGACCGGTCACGCTCGATGCCGTAGTGCGCGGCGGTCTCCACGGCGTCGATGTTCGCGCCCAGGAACAGAAACTCCCATCCCTTTTTTTCCTTGCGCTCCTCCACCATCTTCTTCACTTCTTCCGAAGAGTAGCGGCGGGAAGAATTCTCCATGCCGTCGGTGATGATCACAAACACCGTGTGCTCCGGCACGTCCTCCTCACGGGCGTACTTGTGCACGTTGGAGATGTGATGGATCGCATCGCCCATGGCGTCGATCAGCGCCGTGCAGCCGCCCACAAAGTAATCCTTGTCTGTCATGGGGCCGATCTCGCTCAGCGGCACGCGGTCGTGCAGCACGCTGGAACGGTTGCTGAACAGCACCGTGGATACCAGCGCCTCTCCCTCGGCTTTTTTCTGCTTGTCGATCATGCCGTTGAAGCCGCCGATGGTATCGCTCTCCAGACCTGACATGGACCCGCTTTTGTCCAGAATGAACACCATTTCCGTAAGTCCTTTTTTCATTTCAGTTTCCTCCTGTTTGTTATTTGCTTTCGCATCTGAACGCAGTATAACAAAACAGGATGGCCAAAAGGTCGCTTTGCGGGCGACAAATTATCTGTCACTTTGGGTGTAAAGTACGAAAGAGATGGATTTGTTTCAAAGGCAGGATCGAACTGGCGAAGGGTACCATCGATATATCTCGCGAACGCGAGATGCGAGATAATTTGCTTTTGCAAATTTCGGTATATTCGGCTTGCGCCGAATGCGATATGATATAAATCCACTCATGCCCGCAGGCATATCACTCGCCGCAAGCGAATATCACACGCGGAGCGCATATCACAAATCCACGAAGTGGATTTATATCGATGAAAAAACCGTTCCTTTTTGGAACGGTTTTTCAATGGAGCATAGGAGATTCGAACTCCTGGCCCCCACAATGCCATTGTGGTGCGCTACCAACTGCGCTAATGCCCCGCGAACGAAAGATATTATATAACACGGCGGCTCTTTTGTAAATAGCAAAAGAGGTAAAAAAACGGTTAAACGACGCGCCCAAACAGTCAAGTCGTAAAAGCGTGTTCAGATACCGTAAACTGTTGCAGGTTAAGCGCTGCATGGTTTGACACGGACGGCGATTCAAAATATAATACTATTATATTTATAAGGAGGCGTTTTCTATGCTGACGGCATTCGTAGGCTGCGCGGGCGTGGGGAAGAACACCATCATCAAGGAGCTCATTGCCCGTTATCCCGATAAATACGAGATCTTTCCCACGCTCACCACGCGGCCCATGCGCCCGGGCGAGAGGGAAGGCGATCCCTACCACTACGTGAGCAAGGAAACCTTCCGCCGCCTGATCGACGAAGGCGAGATATACGAGTGGCAGCAGATCCACGACGGAAATTACTACGGCGGCTCCAGGCAGGTGCTCAGAAAGCACCTGGAGGGCGGAAAGTCGCTTATCAAGGACATCGACGTGCTGGGCGCCAAAACATATAAGGAAAAGCTCGGCGATATCACGAAGATCCTGTCGCTGTTTCTGTACGTGGAGGACCTGAACCAGCTTTTGGAGCGCATGCGCGGCAGGGGAGACATCGAAGAAAACATCCAGATCCGCGCGCAGCGTTTTCCGATGGAGATGGCGTCATCCGTGGACTGCGATTATATGGTGAGCAACGAGCGCGTACAGGACACCGCGGACGCTGTCGACTGCCTTCTTAGAAACGAAGAGCTGTTTGGCGGCGTATACCGTCCCTGCACGGAACTGGGCCTGCCGGAGGAAGAGGCGGTTGATGCCCTGCGCGAACGGATACGGGCTGGGGAGAGGCTTGAGCCTGTGGAGCTCAGGTTCAACGGCAGAGAGCTTCTGATCACGGAAGGCGCCGACCGCTACCTGGCCGCGAAGCTCGAAAACGCCTTTATCCAGAAAAAGATACGTTACCTTACAGACGAAACGCTTCTGCCCGTACCGTTAACGGCGGAAGCTTTCACGGCACACGGCGGCGCATGACATGCGCCGCCTTCCTTTTGGAATGAAATGTTAAATATTTTAAGAATACTGCATTATGCATAAAGATATGGTATAATCAAGCTTGACGATTTATGCGGTTTGTGTATTCGTCTCCAAGGGAATTCGATCTACAGGGAGGTTTGACGATGGCAATCAGTCAGGACAAGTACGACAAGCTGGACGAAGTCATTTCTGCGAACAAAGGTCAGAGCGGCGCCGTAATGCGTACGCTGCAGGCCGCGCAGGATATTTTCGGCCATGTACCCAAGGATGTGCAGATCCGCATCGCGGAGGGGTTAGGCACAACGCTGAGCGACGTATACGGCGTCGCGACGTTCTATTCTCAGTTCGCCTTGGAACCCAGAGGCGAATACATCATCGGCGTATGTCTGGGCACCGCCTGCTATGTAAAGGGCTCCAAGAATGTGCTGGAGCGCGTCTGCAAGGAGCTGGATACCAAGGTCGGCAAGACCAGCAAGGACGGCCTGTTCACCATCAAGGACACCCGCTGCCTGGGCGCATGCGGCCTGGCCCCCGTTATGATGATTAACGACGACGTATACGGCAGGCTCACACCGGACAAGATCCCGGACATCCTTGCCAAATACAGACAGGCGCAATGAACGAGCTGTCCCTCTATATCCTCGATCTGGTCCAGAACTCTGTAACGGCAGGCGCAAAGCACATCCTGATCTCAGTCAGTTCTGACACCGATAAGGATACGCTCACCGTCGTGATCGAAGACGACGGCTGCGGGATGAGCAAGGAACTGCTCCAGAAGGTCACCAGTCCCTTCACCACCACGCGGAAGACCCGCAAGGTCGGCCTCGGGATACCGATGATCATGCAGCTGTGCGAAATGTGCGAAGGGCGTTTCTCCATAAAGAGCGAGCCCGGAAAGGGCACCGTCCTCACGCTTGGCTTCAAGGCCTCGCACATGGACATGCCGCCCATGGGCAGCCTGGGCGAGACCATGCTGTCGCTGGTGAACGGTTCGCCGGAGGGGCTTGAATTCGTGCTGGAGTACCGGGTGGACGAAAACGAATTCCGCTTCGACACCCAGGAGGTGCGCGCAATGCTGGACGGTGTGCCGCTCAACACCCCGGAGGTGCTCAGCTGGATACGGGACTATATCACCGAGGGCATAGAGGAGACTCGCAACCAAGAACAATAAACAGGAGGCTTATCCATATGAAGTCGATCGCTGATCTTGAAAAAATCCGCCAGTCTACGCTGAGCAAGGTCAATCTGCGCCGTGAGAGCGAAGGCACCCGCATCGTCGTGGGCATGGCCACCTGCGGCATCGCCGCCGGCGCCCGTCCCGTGATGAACGCTTTCGTTGACGAAGTTGGCAAGCGCAATCTGCTGGACGTGATCGTTGCCCAGACGGGCTGCATCGGCATGTGCCGCTTTGAGCCCATCGTGGAGATCACCACCCCCGGCAAGGAAAAGGTCACCTATGTGAACGTCAAGCCCGAAATGGTGCCCAAAATCGTCGCCGATCACGTTGTAAACGGCCAGCCCGTGGTGGAATATACCATCGGTCAGGCAGAATAATAGGAGGTAGGCAATATGGAGCTTTTCCGTTCCACGATACTGGTCTGCGGTGGTACCGGTTGTACCTCTTCGGGTTCCATGAAGCTGTATGCCCGCTTCGAGGAACTCTTGGCCGCTAACGGACTGGACAAGGAAATCAAGCTGGTCCGCACGGGCTGCTTCGGACTGTGCGCTGCCGGCCCCGTGGTCATCGTTTATCCCGAAGGCGCGTTCTACAGCCATGTGAAGCTCGAGGACGTCGACGAGATCGTTTCCGAGCATCTCATCAAAGGCCGCGTCGTCACCCGTCTTCTGTACAGGGATGCCGAAGAAGCCGCAAAGGATATCAAGCCCCTGGACGAGATCAACTTCTATCAGAAGCAGAAGCGCGTGGTTCTGCGCAACTGCGGCGTTATCGATCCTGAGAACATCGACGAGTACATCGCCCGTGACGGCTACATGGCCCTGGGCAAGGTGCTCACCGAGATGAAGCCCGAGGACGTCATCCAGACTCTGCTGGACTCCGGCCTCCGCGGCCGCGGCGGCGCAGGCTTCCCCACCGGTATGAAGTGGAAGTTCGCCCGTGCCTACGACAACGATCAGAAGTACGTCTGCTGCAACGCTGACGAGGGCGACCCCGGCGCTTTCATGGATCGTTCCGTCCTGGAAGGCGACCCCCACGTCGTTCTGGAAGCCATGACCATCGCCGGCTACACCATCGGCGCTTCTCAGGGCTACATCTACGTTCGTGCTGAGTACCCCATCGCTGTTAAGCGTCTGCAGATCGCCATCAAGCAGGCCCGCGAGTACGGCCTGCTGGGCAAGAACATCCTGGGCACCGGCTTTGATTTCGACATCGACCTCCGTCTCGGCGCCGGCGCGTTCGTCTGCGGCGAGGAGACCGCGCTGATGACCTCCATCGAGGGCAACCG
>JAFZPV010000032.1 GCA_017552535.1 Clostridia bacterium | reverse complement strand
ATCATGGGCTACAACGGCTTCTTCTCCCAGCAGCCCGACCAGCCCTGGCGCACCGACAAGAACTACCAGATCGAGCTGGAGAAGAACGTTCCCGAAGGACACTGGGTCACCGTGAACTGCTTCTACAACGAGAGTATCGGCAAGTACCTGCATGACATCTATGCCGCCAACGGCCTGAGCATCATCATCCCCAAGACCACCGACGAAGAGACCGCCATCGCCGCCATGAAGTACCTCGACTGGATGGCCGAGCCCGATAACATGTTCGCGATGCAGAACGGCATCGAAGGCATCAACTACGAAGGCATCGATCCCGTGCTGGGCATCCCCTACGGCGTAAAGAGCGCCGACGCCGTGCCCAATGAGAACAAGATGCACGCCGGCGACATCTGCTTCATCTCCAACGGCCTGTTCTACGGCGACGCCGCGAAGAACTCCGCCGCCCTGGCGCTGCCCTTTGCCGGCTACGAGCAGGATGTTGTCGATTCCTACGTGGATTCTCTGACCGACGCCTGGACGCAGATCAGCTTCACCGTGACCGTGCAGGCGGACACCGACTACAACGCCACTGTGAAGAGCAAGCAGGGCGAGTTCCTGGCCGCTGTGGTATCCTGCGCTGAAGAAGACTTCGACGCGGTGTTCGACGCGGGCATCGAAGAGATCCTCGCTTCCGGCGCTGCCCAGATGATCGAAGGCTTCCGCGAGGCTTACGAAGCCGGCAACTACCGCGGAATCTTCCCCGGCAACCTGTAATCATCCCTGTTCCGGAGGAGGCATGCGCCTCCTCCGGTTTCAAAAAGAGCCTGCCGGCCCTGCCCGGCAGGGCAGCTCCATCGGCGCCGGCTGCTGCCGACGCCCGTTTTTTCAGAAGAAACGCAGATGCAGCGAGGTAAAACGATGGCAAACGCGGCCTTTGGAACCGAAACGCAGCCCACCACCATGCCCAACGCGGGCCCGGGCTACGAGGCGAAGTACGCCTATTCCGAGACGCTCACCGGCCCGGAATACCATTGCCACGATTTTTACGAGTTTTATATCCACATCCGCGGCGGGCAGCGCTACGGCATGTACGAGCGCCTGTTCCAGCTTCGGCCGAACCAGCTGTTCATCATTCCGCCCTTCGTGATGCACGGCCTGAGCTACGACGACGTGCTCAGGGGATACGAGCGCGCCTACGTGAACGTCACTACGGAGATGGTAAACCGGCTCGGCTTTGGCAAATTCGACCTGGACGGCTTTTTCCGCTCCTACACTTCCAAGGGGAACTACGCATTCCAGCTCAGCGCCCTGGATGCCGAGGCCTGCGTATCCTATGTGAAGCGCATCCAGGAATCAACGCCCTCGGACGATCCGGCGGACGGCTTTGCGGGCTGCTGCGCGCTGGCGGGCTTTCTGAGCACCGTATGCCAGACGATGCGCATGTCCAGCTCCGTCATCGGGGACGATATCCCCAGCAGCGTGATCCAGAACGTGCTGGCCTATATCAACGGCCACTACACCCAGACCCTCAAGATGGAGGACATCGCCCGCCGCTTCGGCATCAGCGTGTCTTACCTTTCTCACGAATTCACCAAGTTCACCAAGCGCAGCGTATATGAGTATATCCTGTACCGCCGCGTGATGCTGGCAAAGCAGATGATGAGCGGCGATATGAGCCTGAACCAGATCGCCTACCAGTGCGGCTTCGGAGACTATTCCAACTTTCTGCGCATGTTCAACAAGCTGGTGGGCATGTCGCCCAGCCAGTACCGCAAGCAGATCCGCCTGCCGCAGGACGGCTGACGGCGGCTTTGGCCTGATACGAACCCCGCGCCTTGCACCGGCGCTTTTTTTATGCCCGCCGGGCTGGAAATGCGGTCTTGAAATCGGCCCCGAATCGCGTATAATATATCATGAAGAAACAGGCGCCCGATGACAGGCGCGAAAGGACAGAATATGCATTTTATCGATGACCGCGCGCTGGACTGCATGTCTGTGGCGGTGGGAAAGAACGCTTCCGGGACGGGCCGCGTACTGGTGGCGCACAACGAGGACGACTACGTGCACGCCAAGGTGCGCCACTTCTATGTGCCCGCCCGCGACTGGCCGGAAGGAACGCTCCTGCCTGCCGAGGAAGGCCGCACGCGCATACCCCAGGTGCGCCATACCCTCGGCTACTGGTGGAGCGAGATCATCGGCCAGAACGGCGGCCTGTCCACATCGGACACGTTTTTCAACGAAAAGGGCGTATGCGTGGTGAGCGATTCCTCCTGCGGCTCGCGGGTGGCAGCCGAGACGGGGGAGCATCCGGAGGGCGGCATCGTTTACGAGCTGCGCCGGGCCCTGGCGGAGCGCGCCGAAAGCGCGCGTCAGGGCTTTGAGATCGCCAAAGAACTGATCGAAACCTACGGCTACGCCTCCGCGGGCCGCATCTATATCATCGCGGACAAAGACGAGGTCTTCACGGTGCAGGCTGTGCAGGGCCGCCTGTACGCCGCCGCCCGCATCCCGGACGACGCCGTGATGGTGATGCCCAACCACTACACCATCCACCGCCTTCAGGACGCGCCTGAGACCTGCTTTGCGCCGGGGCTCGTCTCCCTGGCCATTGAAAAGGGCTGGTATAAGCCCGAAACGCCCGGCGACGAATCGGATTTCGACTTCGCGAAGGTTTATCAGGACCCCAGGACGTGGCGCCACGAGGAGAACACCCTGCGCCAGAAGTACGCCACCGAGATGATCCTGGGGCGGGAGTGGGACGAAAACACGGAAGGCTTGCCGCTGTACGTAACGCCCGGGAACAAGCTGGATACGGCGGCGCTGATGCGCGTGATGTCCACCCATTACGAGACCACCCGGCACGACGTGCGCTTCGGTCCCGGCTTTGCGCCCCACAATACCCCTGTGCGCAGGGTGTGCACCGGCACAACGGTGGAGTCAATCATATACGAGCTGGGTGACGAGCCGCTTCTGACCACGGCGTGGACGGCTTTCGGCAGGCCCTGCGAGCTGCCCTTTATCCCGCTTCACCCCCTGGCGGGCATCCCCAGGGACCTGGAAAAGCAGTTTGATCCATATGAGGCGGCCCGGAACCACCTTGCCAGACAGGAAGGCGCCACATGCTATGAGAGCGGTTACTGGCAGCTGATGCAGGACTTTGAAAACCTGCTGGAATACCGCTACGCCGAATGCATCGGCAGGGTGAGCGCGGCCAAGGCGGAATTGGACGCGTTTTTCCGCAAGGCCCTGGCGGAGTTCGTGCCGGGAGACAGCCCGGATGAAACGCGAAAGAGATTGCTGGAGCTGGACGAGAGCAGCTTAAGGTACGCGGCAGACAGGATATGCACGCTTTTGTATTACAGCGGGCTGCCCTGTGATCCCTGCATAGCCAACGCGCGCATCACCGGCTTTACGCTTTCGCACAAGGAAGGCGCCTGCACGGCGGAAGTGGAGTTCGTTTGCCCGTCAAAGCCCGCGGAGGACAGCCTGCGCTTCGGCCCGGGGCGCACGGAGACCCATATGGAGCACGTGCCCGCGCAGCCGGGCAGCCTGGAGTACGTGGCTTCTGATCCTGCCAAATGTACTTTGCCTTTGTGGCGCGCAGTGTTCACGTTCAGAACACCGCCGCTGGAAAAGGACGGCGCGGGGCGGTACGAGTTCATCCTGGGCGGAAGGACGCTGGAGGGCCGCAGCTTCGCGGCGATCTGCCTGGCGGAGCTGGACGGAAAAGGCGCGGGGGAAAAGCTCTCCTGGTGGACCCAGAACCCGGACAGCGTGTACGTGGCCGCCCACAGGGGATACAGCGAAAAGTATCCGGAAAACACCATGCCGGCGTTTACCGCCGCCCTGGCGCTGGGCGCAGATCAGATCGAGACCGACGTGCGCGCCGCTTCCGACGGGCGGCTGGTGCTCATGCACGACGAAGACGTAAAGCGAACTACGGACGGGGAAGGCCGGGTGCAGGACATGACGCTTGAGAAGTTCCTTGCCCTGGACGCGGGCGCCAAAAAGGATGCGCGCTTCCGCGGCTGCCGGCCTTCTACGCTCAACCAGCTGATCGATCTTGTGATGAACCATCCCTTCGTCACGCTGGACATCGAACTCAAGGAATATCCCGACGACGCGGAGCCGGAGCGGGCGTACCGCCTGGCGGACGAGGTGATCGAGCGCCTCAAAGTGAACGGGCTGCTGGAGCGCTCGGTGATCAATACCTTCAGCGGCAAGCTGCAGGCGTATATCCGGCAGAAATACGGTTCAGCCGTAAGAAGGCATGAATACTTCCCGCCCAAACATATGGGCTGCGGCCCCGACCACGACTATACCGGCGCGTACTGCTGCTGCATGTTCTCCCAAAACGGGGGCATCATGGCGGAAAAAGCGGAATTTGACAAAATGCTTGCTTCCGGCGTGCAGCCCTGGGCCGGGGCGGGCGTAAAGGACGAGGAAAGCACGGACAAAGCGCTTGAGACGGGCGCGTATCTCATCACCTGCAACGACCCTGCGCGCGTCATGGCGCATCTGAAGCAAAAGAACAAACACAGGTAAAAGATGGAAACACAAAGCAGCCGCGTCTATATCGCCATAGACCTCAAGAGCTTTTACGCCTCCGTGGAGTGTTCCGAGCGGGGGCTGGACGCGCTGGATACGAATCTGGTGGTGGCGGACGAGAGCCGCACCGATAAGACCATATGCCTGGCGGTGACGCCCTCGCTCAAGTCCTTCGGCATACCGGGGCGGGCGAGGCTGTTCGAGGTGAAGGAAAAGCTGCGCAAGGTGAACGCCCAGCGCCTGCGCCTCGCGCCTGGACGCAGGTTCACGGGAAAGTCCTTTTCGAAAAAGGAGCTGGACGCCGATCCCGGCCTAGAAGCGGATTTTGTGATCGCCCGGCCCCGCATGGCCTTTTACATGGATTACAGCCGCCGCGTGTTTTCGATCTATACCAAATACATCTCCTTCGACGATATCCACGTGTACTCCGTGGACGAGGTGTTCATGGACGTGACGGCGTACCTTTCGGTATACGCCTGCACGGCGCGGGAACTGGCCATGCGCATCATACGCGACGTGCTTAAGAACACGGGCATCACGGCCACCGCGGGCATCGGCACGAATATGTACCTTGCCAAGATCGCCATGGACATCGTGGCCAAGCGCATGCCCGCGGACGAAGACGGCGTGCGCATCGCGGAGCTGGACGAAATGAGCTACCGCCGCGAGCTTTGGAACCACCGCCCGCTCACGGATTTCTGGCGCGTGGGCCGCGGCTACCAGCGAAAGCTCGAGGCTAACGGCATGTATACCATGGGGGACATCGCCCGCTGCTCCGTGGGCGCGAAGACCGATCACTTCAACGAGGAACTGCTCTACCGGCTCTTCGGCGTGAACGCCGAAACGCTGATCGACCACGCCTGGGGCTGGGAGAGCTGCACCATACAGGACATCAAGGCCTACCGGGCGGACAGCAGCTCGCTTTCGTCCGGACAGGTGCTGCCCACGCCCTATCCGCACGAAAAGGCGCGGCTGGTGCTCAGGGAGATGGCGGATCAGCTGTCTCTGGAACTGGTCAAAAAGGGCCTCGCGGCGGATCAGGTGAGCATCGCCGTCAACTACGATTCTGAAAACCTGGACGATCCCGAGCGCGCAAGGCGGCTTGGCGGCGCCTGGGAAAAGGACTTCTACGGGCGCGCCGTGCCCAAACCCGCCCACGGCAGCGTGCGCCTGGGGGAGCATACCTCTTCCACCCGGCGCATCGTGGCGGCTGCGCTGAAGCTGTACGACGATATCACAGACGAAAATCTCACCGTGCGGCGCATGTCCATAGCCGCCGGAAACGTGATGGAGGAAAAGGACGTTCCGCCCCGGGAGCCGGAGCAGCTGAGCCTGTTCGACGACCCCGAAGCGGAAGAAGAGAAGCGCAAAGCGGATCAGCTCGACCTGGACAGAGAGAAGAAGCGCCAGGAGGCGCTCATCGAGATCCGCCGGCGCTGGGGCAAAAACGCTATCGTGATGGGCATGAACCTGGAAGACGGTGCCACCGCCGTAAAGCGCAACTCCCAGATCGGAGGGCACAGGGCATGATGAACAACCAAAACGGGGATTACGATGACATCATATCCATGCCGCATCACGTTTCCCGCACGCATCCGCGCATGACGCCCCACGAGCGCGCGGCGCAGTTTGCGCCATATGCGGCACTGGCGGGCTACGGCGAGATGATCAACGAAAGCGTGCGCCCGGTGGAAAAGAAGGCGGAACTGACCGGCGCGGAAAAGGCGGCCATCGGGGAAACGCTGTCCCGCCTGAAAGCGCGCATCGGGGAAAGACCGGAGGTCTCGGTCACATATTTCGTTCCCGACGGCTTCAAGGAGGGCGGCGCTTTTGTTTCGGCGGAAGGAAGGCTGCGCCTCGTAAACCCGGACAAGGGCATGATCGTTTTCGAGGACGGACTCACGATCCGCTTTGACGACATACTCAGCATCGAAGAAAGCGTTTGAGGTGGTTGTATGCGCAGATATCTGTTTTTAAACCGCGTATGGGCGTATCCGATGATCGCGCTGGCCGCGTCGCTCACGGCGCTGAACTACTACGTTTTCGTGGTGTCCAACGCCTTCGCGCCCGCCGGAGTGAACGGCATCGCCACCATGGTGCAGTATCTGGGCGGCCTGAGCATCAGCTACCTGTCCCTGTACATCAACATCCCGCTGGCGATCCTGTCGTTTTTCCTGATCGGGCGGGAATTCACCCTGAAGACCATGCTGTACGTGCTGGTGTTCTCGCTGATGCTGCACCTGTTTCAGGAGCGCATCATCGACGTGAGCCGCTTTGTGTACCATACGGATGACGGCAAAAGCACCATCCTCGCGCCCCTGGCCGCGGGCACCATAAACGGCCTGGCCTACGGCGTGGCGGTGCGCTGCGGCGGCACCACGGGCGGCACGGATTTCATCGCCGCCTACGTGCATCTGAAGCGGCCGGAGATATCCTTTTCCCGCGCTCTGCTCACCTTCAACGCCATGGTGGCGCTGAGCAGCTATTTCGTGTACGGCTGCAACGTGGAGCCCGTGATCCTGAGCATCCTGTACAGCTACCTGACCAGCAACATCTCCGGCTCCATCATCCGCGGCGGCGAGGCGGCCATCAAGATCGAGCTGATCACCGACAGACCGGACGAACTCAAGGATGAGCTGATTCGCCGCCTGCGCCACACGGTGACGATCCTGCACGCCACGGGCGGGTATTCGGGCCAGGACAAGGTGATGATGATATGCGTGGTGAACACCCACCAGATCAAGGACTTCATGGAGATCATCGCCGCCTACCCCGGCACCTTCGCCTGCGTGTCGGACGTGACGAAGACCATCGGCAATTTCAAAAAGATCCGGCACAGCTGAGAGGGATTTAGCAGAATAAACGAAAAACATCCGGAGCGCCTTCCGAATGGAATGCGCTCCGGATGTTTATGTACCCCGCATTCCACCTCATCCGGCCCCGCTGCGCTTGGCCACCTTCCCCTCTGAGGGGAAGGCATTTTTTGTATTGACGGGTAAAACCTTTCCGAGCCGAGGCAGCCAGGCGATGATCAACCATTAAATAAGAGGGCTGCTGTGCGGCAGCCCCCTTGATCCGTCTGTTACTTCTATTTGCGCGTCCCGCCTTACCCGACCTTTTTCGCCAGCAGCACGCTGCGGCCGCCGACGGGCGCGTTGCCGCGCAGCGTCTTTTCGCCCTCCGCGTAGAACCTGCCGTCCATCATCAGCACGTCCCAGTCTCCCGCGGGGAAGTTGTAGTTGATCCTGCCCGAGCCGGGATTGATGGCGGCGACCGCCACCACCTCGCCGTCCACCGACCAGGTCACTTCGATGCCGTTGGCAATGATCACGCTGCAGCTGACGTCCGCCCTGGTGAGGAACGGATTGTTCTTCCTGAGCGCGATCAGCTGCTTGTAGTATGCGACCATCTCCTCCTGGGGGCTGTCGGGCATGAGCGCGTCCCAGTCGATGTTGTTGATCTCGTCGCTGGACTTGTAGCTGTTGCTGTCGCCCTGCTTGGTGCGCAGCATCTCCTCGCCCGCCAGGAAGAACGGGGTGCCCTTGCCCAGCATGATGATGGCCGCGCCCAGGCGGTTCATCTTGATGCGCGCGTCGTCGCTGTCGCTGCCGTTGGAGAGGATCAGCTTGTCCCACAGGGTATTGTTGTCGTGGCAGGACATATAGTTGATGATCCCGTTGTTCTCAACGCTCCAGCTCGCGCCGGGGCCGCGCACGCCGCCGGAGATGCCGAATATCACCCTCTGGGCGTTGTAGATGTTGATGTTGCCGCTGATGTAGCCCTTCTCCAGCGCGTCGAACACGCTGCCCTTCAGGCCGTCGCGGGTGGCGTCGTTGAACACGGCCACCGCGCCGATGGCGCCTTCAGAGGCGGTGATGTTGCGTATGTTCGCCTGGTTGGCCTGCAGGTTCGGGTTCAGGGGTGTCGATCCGCCCGTCCAGCCTTCGCCGTAGATCACGGCTTTGGGATTCATGGCGTGCAGCGCCTGTTCCACCTGCTGCATGGTCTCCACGTCGTGCAGCGCCATCAGGTCAAAGCGGAAGCCGTCGATGTGGTACTGCCGCTGCCAGTATTTCACGCTGTCCACGATGTATTTGCGCATCATCGCGCGCTCGGAGGCGGTCTCGTTGCCGCAGCCGCTGCCGTTGGAGGGCTCGCCGTTGGTATTGTAGCGGTAGTAGTAATACGGCACGCAGCGGTTCAGGCTGCTGTCCAGCGAATAGGTGTGGTTGTACACCACGTCCATGATCACGCCCATGCCGTTTTCGTGCAGCGCCATCACCATCTGCTTGAACTCGGTGATGCGGGTGGTGCTTTCGATGTTCGTTGCGTAGTATCCCTCAGGCACGTTGTAGTTCTTGGGATCGTAGCCCCAGTTGAACTGCGGTGCCTCATTGCCCTCTTCGATGGTGGCAAAGTCATATACCGGCTGCAGGTGCACGTGGGTGATGCCCAGGTCCTTCAGGTAGTCCACGCCCGCGCTTTCGCCCCAGGCGTTGTGCAGTCCCGTCTCCGTGAAGGCCAGATATTTGCCCGGGTATTTGCTTTCGGCGATCTTATTGCTGAAGTCCTGCACGTGCACTTCCCAGATGATCGCCTCGTTGTAGGCTTCTATGCCGTCGTAGAAGGAATCGAAGTCGAAGCCTTCCGGATCGGTGAGGCTGAGATCCACCACCATGCCCCGGTCGCCGTCTATGCCCACCGCCCTGGCGTAGGGGTCCACGGCTTCCTTCGTGCCCTCGGCGGTGGTCACGCTGTAGGTATAGTATTTTCCGTGCCCCACGGGCGCTTCGGCTGTCCACACGCCCTTTTCGCCCCGGACCATGTCCACTGTCTCGAATTCTTCCACGTAGGCCCAGTAATGATTGGCGGGATCATCGGGATCATCGTACAGATTCAGCTTCACCGCGCTGGCTGTGGGCGCCCAGAGCTTGAACACGGTCTTGTCGCCCTGGATCGTCGCGCCCAGGTCGTTTCCGTCGTAGGTGAACTCGTCAATAAATTCCTGCGTGTCGAACACGCCGGTGGGCACGGCGATCCTCTGGCCGTAGCCTTCGATCTCCACCGTATAAGTCTTGCTGAGGTCGAGCTTCTCAGCGAGCTTGACGCGGCCGGTCACTACCTTGTTGTTCAGGCTCGTGAGCGAAGCGACGCCGATCGCCCTGCCGTCTTCGTATACCTTTACGTCGGAAAGGTTCTCGATCTTCGCGGCGGGTTCGATAAAGTACTGGATCTCGTCAAAGGCGGTGATGCCCGCCATGGTGAATTTCTTTTCCTGGTACAAGGTCTTGCCCCCGTCCGTGCTTTTGTACTGCGCCCCGTCGCCGCTCTTTAGGTAGATCTCGGTCACCTGCCCGTCCAGCTTGGCGAAGCGGTCGCCGTCGTAGTCCTTGGCGGCGCTGCCCCAGCTGGTGCCGCCGGGTTCAGAGCAGTTTTTGCGCACGATGAAGCCCACTTCCTCGGTGTCTTCGGGCACGTTCAGCTGCACCGTGACGCCGTAGGGGCAGGGGGTGAACAGATATCCGCGTCCGTCCCTGCCGGGCAGCCAGATCCACATGTCGCATTTTTCGTAGTCCGTGTTGTCTGCGCTCCAGTAGAAGCGGATCTGCTTCATTCCTTCTTCGAGCGGCTGCTCGTAGGACTCCGCTTCTTCCGCCGGCGCGCCGAAACCGGCAAACGCGCTCAGCACCAGCACCAGCGCGATCAATGCGCTCAGCCATCGTCTCATGAACAACGCCTCCCTGATTGTTATGTTTTGGCAAATCCATTATACATCCATCTGCCGCCAAAGTCCATAGGTTTAATAAAGAAGTCTGCGGCCTTCAAAAGCCGCAGGCCAAAACACTGCTTTTATCCCCTTCATTATCTTCCCAGCCACAGGCAGAAGCATGTGAGCACGGACAGAAAACCGAAATTGAACAGGCTGAAGCGCAGGATGTAGCCGCGCGCCTCGCTCGGGTACCGGTGCGTGTACTCCCGAAAGGTGATGAGGCTGGCCAGTGAGGCGATCAGCGTGCCCGCGCCGCCGATGTTCACGCCGGTCAGAAGCGAGGCGTACTTGTCCGTGAACTGGGAAAGCAGTATCGCCGAAGGCACGTTGGATATCACCTGGCAGGACAGGACGGAGGTGAGCAGCGTATTCTTTTCCAGCAGACCGGAGAAGAACTCCCGCACCGGGGGAAAGCGGCCCATGTTGCCCGCGAAAATAAAGAAGCATACGAACGTGAGCAGGAGCCCGTAATCCACCATTCTCAGCGCCTTGCGGTCCAGTATCACAAGGCCTAAAACCACCGCCGTCAGCACGAACAAGGGCGGCAGCACGCGAAACACCATCAAAATCGTGAGGGCGAACAGCGCAAGATACGCCGCCGTGCGCCGGACGGGCAGATGATCCATTTCCTTGTTCACGGACACCCTCAGGCTGTGGCGCGGGATCAGCAGGCAGCACAGCGCGATCAGAAGCACCGACAGTGCGAAGGGCGCCGCCATGATGCCCATGAACTCGCCCGTGGGGATGCCGAAGTGGGAATACAGATACAGGTTCTGCGGGTTCCCGAAGGGCGTCAGCATTCCGCCGAGATTGGCCGCGGTGTTCTGCAGGATGAATACCGTGGCCACTTCCTTTTTGCTTCCGGCGGTGGAAAACACGTAATATCCCAGGGGCAGAAACGTGATCAGTGCCATGTCGTTGGCAATCAGCATGGAGCCGATGAAAGTGATGCAAAGAAGCGTCAGTGCGGCGATGCGGCTGGAGCCCGTCCAGCGTATGATGCGTCCGGCCAGGATGGAAAAGAAATATATGTTCTTCAGCGCGCACACCACGGCCAGCGTGCCGAACAGGCAGCAAAGGGTCTTTATGTCAAAATAATGAAGGTATTCCCTGTCCGGCGGCACCGCGGCCAGCGACGCCAAAGCGGCGCACAGCGCGATCAAAAGCACGGTGTTGTGCTTTGCGAAGGCGGCAAATCTCCGGCAGAGGGAAGAGCCGGTCTGTGCATGAGTGTCGGCAGACATGAAACAGCCTCGTTTCCGATCGGTTATTGCGACCACGGAATCTTATGCTCTTTGCGGCTTTGACGCAAGTGCGAATCGCGCACGCGCCGGTTATGTTTTGATTATTTCTCGCGCGGGTCGCACAAACCTTGCAACCGGGAAAACATCATTGTATAATGATGACAATTCAGAAAGCGCAGGAGGACAAACGCATGAAAACGCCGCCCGTATTCTATTGTCAGCTGGATTATGCCGATCGTCCCTATCCCAGCCCGTCCAACCCGAAGGGCAACATCGCGGACAACGGCTGCGGCCCCTGCTGCGCGGCGATGGTAGCCGAAAACATGCTGGGCATCGATTTCAAACCCTGGGACGCCTGCGAGCTGGCCATCGCCTGCGGCGCGCGGGAGAAGCCGGGCACGGACCTGTACATCTTCTCGCCTGTGTTCGCCCAAAAGGTCGGCCTGAACGTTACCGTCACCGAAGAAGCGGATGACGCGCTGGCGTTCCTGCGGGCAGGCAGAGGGCTCGTGATCGCCAACACCCAGGGAGACCGCCCCAAAGACGGCTGGATCGGCGTGTTCTCCAACAGCGGGCACTATATCGTTCTGGCGGGCATCGAGGGCGATACCGTGCGGGTCTGGGACCCTATGTACCGCCCGGGCCGCTTCGACGTACCGGGCCGCGCCGGCAAGGTGCGCATGGAGGGCAACGAGGCTTTTGCGGATTTCTCCGTGATCCGCGAAGACTGCCGGGACCGCCCGTTCTTCCTCTTTGAAAAGCCGAATGATTAAGTCAAAGTTAGAAATGAAATGAAACGGGAAACTTTTTGTTAAAAAGGTATTGACAAGCGGGTTCAAAGCTGTTATAATGCAATCAGCAAGTGAGAGATACAGTAGATTGAAAGGAAAGGGGCGATTCCGTTGAAAACGCAGCGGGTTCGTCCGCACAGCCCGGAACTCGTCTGATAAAGCCCTCTTTGCGACAGGGACATAAAGAAAGAACATAGACGAACAAAGGGATGCAGCGGACGCTGGAAAAAAAGGAAGTTTCCATTTCGATATCATCCCTACAATTAAATATCACGCAGCGGGCCGGCAGAAAGCCGGCCCGTTTTGCGTACCGGCTAAAAGAACGTCAGATACGGGGATTGGCGCTCAGAAAACTGCTTTTGTAAACCCTTCGTAAATTCCCCAAATAGGTATTGACAAAAGAGTTGCGGGGGAGTATATTAAATAAGCTGCCCTTGCGGGGAGCCGGACCTTGAAAACGATACAGAGAACGAACGCAAGAAAAGACAGTTGATTCT
>JAFZPV010000031.1 GCA_017552535.1 Clostridia bacterium | reverse complement strand
TGGGCCTTGGGCTCGGCATAGATGGTGATCTCCTTGCCGTCCACGGTGATGGAGCCGGGGACCTTCACGGTCTTGCCGTATTCTTCGAATTCGGGCTCCTTGGAGCATACGGTGTGCTTGTTCTCGCCGATCACGCCGCAGTAACCTTTCTGGGCGGTATCGTACTTGAGCAGGTGCGCCAGCATGGCGGGGCTGGTCAGATCGTTGATGGCAACGATTTCGTAGCCTTCGGCGCCGAACATCTGACGGAAAGCGAGGCGGCCGATGCGGCCGAAGCCATTGATAGCAACTTTAACAGCCATGGGAAAGACCTCCTAACAAAAGTTGAATGGCGGCGGGGCGAAACCGATTGCCCCACTCTCAAAACTATTCTACTTTGCCGGCGAACAAAAAAACAAGTATATTTAGGTAAAATATATTTGTCCTGCGGGACATAGAACGTCCCGCACGGGAAAAAGGAGGGCATACGGATGCCCAAACACGCAAAAAACGCCTGTTTTTACCGATTCTTAAATAGATTTGGACGATATTTGCGTCAAATGGGTGTTGTATTTTGTTTTGCGGGATGTTATAATAAATCATCGTTAGCTCCTGGGGAGCCTGAATGCCGCGCCGGACACTGGGCGCGGTAAATGTTTGATATGATGGAGGAACCGTTTTTTTGCAAAATCAATCCGCGCTTATGGCGCGCCTGGAAAAGACCGCGATCCGGATGGCGGAGGAAAGCGGGCTTGAGTATATCGATACCGAGCTCGTAAAGGAACCGTCCGGGCGGTTTTTGCGCATATATGTGGATAAACCCGGCGGCGTCACCCTGGACGAGCTGGAAGTGTTCCACAAGCAGATCCGCTCCTTTGCGGACGACATCGATTACGACTATATGGAAGTCTCATCTCCCGGAGCCGACAGGCCCCTGAAAAAGCCGGGGGATTTCGAGCGCGCCATGGGCAAAACGGTGGAGCTCAAGCTTTATTCGCCCCTGAACGGCCAGAAGCAGTTCATGGGAGAACTCACGGCCTTCGAAAACGGGCGCATCCATCTGGACATCAACGGCACCGACACGGTATTCGAACAAAAATCCGTCGCTCTGGTCCGTCCCTTCGTGGACGTGGACAGCGAACTCAACCAAAATACGGACATCTGACGCGGGGAGGCGTACAATATGGCAAAGAAAACTGCAAAGCCCGAAGCCGAGACTTCTGCGGTCCTGCTGGCCATCGACCAGCTGAGCAAAGAAAACAATATCAATAAAGAAGTGCTGTTTTCCAAGATCGAGGCCGCCATGGTATCGGCCTGCAAAAAAGAACTCGGCAAGCAGGACAACATCAGCGCCGTGGTGGACAGAGCCACCGGCAAGATCGAAGTGCTCGCCCGCAAGACCATCGTGGAAGAGGTCGCCGACAGCACCGTTGAGATCAGCTTAAGCGACGTGCGCGCCAACTTCCCCGAGCTCACCGAGTACGAGCTGGGCGACCTGGTGGAAGTGCCCGTGGACGTGGAAAAGTTCGGCCGCATCGCCGCGCAGACCGCCAAGATGGTGATCGTGCAGAGCGTGCGCGAAGCTGCCCGCGGCGTGATCTACGAAGAGCTCTCCGAAAAGGAAAACGAGATCCTTACCGCCATCGTAAAGCGCGTGGAGCCCGACAGGGCTTTCGTGGAGCTTGGCCGCACCGAAGGCGTGCTGGAAGCAGGCGAGATGATGCCGGGCGAGGAAGTGAAGCCCGGCGACCGCCTGAAGGTATACGTGCTGGAAGTGAACAAATCCATGCGCGGTCCGCAGGTGAAGGTGTCCCGCACCCATACGGGCCTGGTAAAGCGCCTGTTTGAGGTGGAGGTGCCCGAGATCCGCTCCGGCGATGTGCTCATCAAGTCCATCGCCCGCGAAGCCGGCAGCCGCACCAAGATGGCCGTGTTCTCCTCCAACCGCGATATCGACGCCGTGGGCGCCTGCGTGGGCCTGGGCGGAACGCGCGTTGACAACGTGACCAACGAGCTCAAGACCGAGAAGATCGATATCGTCAAATGGTCTTCCGATCCCAGGGAGTTTGTGGCTGCGGCCCTGAGCCCCGCCCGCGTGCACATGGTGGTCATCCCGGAAAACGAGAAGATCGCCAACGTGGTGGTGCCGGACAACCAGCTGTCCCTGGCCATCGGCAAGGAAGGCCAGAACGTGCGCCTTGCCGCCAAGCTCACCGGCTGGAAGATCGATATCAAGTCCGTCAGCCAGATGGAAGCCGCCCAGCAGGCGCAGGAAGCGGAACAACAGGATGCTGAAGCCTAAAAAGATACCCATGCGCATGTGCGTGGCCTGCCACGAGATGAAGCCCAAAAAAGAGCTTCAGCGCATCGTGCGCTCGCCGGAGGGCGAAGTGTCCATCGATCCGGTGGGCAAAAAACCGGGCCGCGGCGCGTACCTGTGCGCAAGCGTGGAGTGCCTGCGCAAGGCCCGCAAGCAGAAGGCGCTGGAGCGCAAATTCGAATCTCCGGTGAGCGACGAAGTGTACGCCGCTCTGGAAGCCCAGTTTGCCGCCCTGCCTGCCCAAAGCGATCAAAAGTGAACGAGCCGGCTCTCTGGGGCATGATCGGGCTTGCCCGCCGGGCGGGCCGCATGCAGATCGGGCGCACGGCTGTTAAGCAGGGCCTGGCGCGAAAAAAAGCGCTTGTCGTGCTTTTGGACGAACAGGCGTCCGAAAACACGCGCGCCGAAATGACCGACGTATGCCTGGGCGCGGGCGTTCCAATGCTGCTTCTGCCGGCAGGTGGCCTTGAAAAGCTGCTGGGCGAAGGCAGAAAGTGCGCCTGCGTCACGGACGCGAACTTCGCGTCGCGCATCGCACAATTATACGAAACATGATCTATTCAATCGATTCTAATCGGGGGTGTATCTGAACACATGGCGAAAATCACAGCCAAAGACGTAAGCCAAAGCGCGGCGAATGCCATCTCGGGTCTTGCTTCCTCCAGGGATAAGCTCCGGCTCCTGATCGGCTCTTTGCATCAGCGCAGCGACGAGATCGCTGAAATGCAGAGGGCGCGGCAGAAGGAAAGGGACTTAAAGGAGATGCAGGACCGCTTCGACGCGGCCAGAAACGCCATGAACACGGCGCCGGCGCAGCCGGAAGGCGAGCACGATGCTCCCGTCCAGGAAGTGCGCCCCGCTGAGCCGATCCCCGAGACGGAACAGGCTCCCCGGCAGCCCGCCGCCGCGGTCCGGCCCCAGCCGGATGTAAGGCGCGACGCGCCCAGGCCCGCCGATCGGCCCCGCACCATGCAGGACAGGCCGCGCACCCAGACGGACGCACGTACGCCCGGCGCGGTACGCCCCGGCATGCAGCAGCGTACTCCTTTCACCCCTGCGCCCGGCAGGCCCGACCGCGCCGGCCAGGGTCCGATGGCTCCCAGAGGGCCTTACGGACGTCCCGTGCCGGGTACGGCACAGCCCGGTCAGGCCGGCAGAGCGCCTTACGGCAAGCCCCAGGGCGGCGCCGCTGTACCGCGCACAGGCGCTCCCGGAGCCCCCAGGACCGGCGCGCCCGCGCCGCGTGCCGGCGGTTTTGGTGCCCGCAGGCCCCAGGCGCCCGACATCCTGCCCTCCACCGAGAAGGAACGCGTAAGCAATTACGATCCCAATAAAAAACAGTACGTCCGCCAGAACGATCCGGAACGCAACAATGCCCGCAACAAGCGGCAACAGACCCGTGCGGCTGCGCCGCAGATGACGATGGACGACGATTTCGAGCGCGGCGGAAAGCGCAAGCGCAAGCAGGCGCAGGCCGCTTCTCCCAAGCCCGAACCCGTCAAGATCGAGAAGGCCGTCATGACCAGCGAGCTCATCACCGTGAAGGACCTGTCCGAGCGCATCGGCAAGCCCGTGAACGAGCTGATCAAAAAGCTGATGCAGCTGGGCATCATGGCCACCATCAACAACGAGCTGGATTTCGATACGGCGCAGCTCATCTGCTCGGACTACGGCATCGACCTGGAGCTCAAGCTGGCCGAGACCGCCGAGTCCGCGCTGGAAGCCGAGGACGTGGCCGACTCCGAAGACAAGCTCCTGCCCAGGCCCCCGGTGGTCACCGTAATGGGCCACGTGGACCACGGCAAGACCTCGCTTCTGGACTATATCCGCAACACCAAGGTCACCGCGGGCGAGGCCGGCGGCATCACCCAGCACATCGGCGCCTACACCGTGAACCTGAACGGCAAGCAGATCACCTTCCTGGACACGCCGGGCCACGAGGCGTTCACCGCCATGCGCGCCCGCGGCGCCCAGGCTACGGATATCGCCATCCTGGTGGTGGCTGCGGACGACGGCGTCATGCCCCAGACCATCGAGGCCATCAACCACGCCAAGGCCGCGGGCGTACAGACCATCGTGGCCATCAACAAGATCGACAAGCCCACCGCCGATCCCGACCGCATCCGCCAGGATCTCACCAAATACGACCTGCTGTGCGAGGAGTGGGGCGGCGACACCATCATGGTTCCCGTTTCCGCCAAGACCGGCCAGGGCATCGACCAATTGCTGGAAATGGTGCTTCTGGTGGCTGAAGTGCAGGATTACCGCGCCAACCCCGACCGCAAGGCCCGCGGCATCATTATCGAGGCGCGCCTGGACAAGGGCCGCGGCCCCGTGGCAACGGTGCTCATCAAAAACGGCACCCTGCGCGTGGGCGACACCATCGTTGCCGGCACGGCGTACGGCCGCGTGCGCGCCATGGTGAACGACAAGGGCGAGCGCGTGAAGGCCGCAGGTCCCTCCGATCCCGTGGAGGTCATCGGCTTTAACGACGTACCCGAGGCGGGCGACATCATCTCTGCCGTGGACGACGACAGCCTGAGCCGCAAGGTGGCCGAGGAGCGCAAGGACAAAGCCCGCGCCGCCCTCATCAAGGCCCAGACCAAGACCACCCTGGACGACCTGTTCAGCCAGATCTCCGAGGGCCAGGTCAAGGAACTCAACCTCATCATCAAGGCGGACGTGCAGGGCAGCGTGGAAGCCGTTACCCAGTCCATGGAGAAGCTTTCCAACAGCGAAGTCAAGGTAAAGTGCATCCACGGCGGCGTAGGCGCCATCACCGAGACCGACGTCATGCTGGCCTCCGCATCCAACGCCATCATCATCGGCTTCAACGTGCGCCACGACAACACCGTGCGCGACATCGCCGAGCGCGAGAACGTGGATATCCGCCTGTACCGGGTGATCTACAACGCCATCGAGGACGTGGAAGCCGCCATGAAGGGCATGCTGGCTCCCAAGTTCAAGGAGACCGTGCTGGGCCGCTGCCAGGTCCGCCAGACCTTCAAGGTGTCCGGCGTGGGCACGGTTGCCGGCTGCTACGTTACCGACGGCAAGATCCAGCGCAACGCCCAGATCCGCCTGCTGCGCGACAACGTGGTGGTTCACGAAGGCAAGATCGACTCTCTCAAGCGCTTCAAGGACGACGCGCGCGAGGTGGCCCAGGGCTACGAGTGCGGCATCGGCATCGAGAACTACAACGACGTCAAGGTCGGCGACGAGATGGAATGCTTCATCATGGAGGAGATCGAGCGTTAAGACCGGGCATATGCCTCTGGATCTGAGCGCTTCCGATCTGCCTAAAGCGCCCCGCGGGGCGAAAGAGAGTTGGAGGGGCCAAAACCCCTCCAACTTCCATCCATAGAGAATATCGAAAACACCGGCAGCCCAGAGCTGCCCCGAGAGGTAAAAATGGCATTTGACAGAACAGACAGGATCAGCGAGGAAGTCAGGCACGCGCTGGACAGGATCATCCGCGAGAGCGTGAAGGATCCCCGCGTGAAAGGCACCTGGTCCATCACCCGCTGCGAAGTGACGAAAGACCTGCGCTACTGCAAGGTCCGCGTATCCGTTTTGGAGGACGACGCCCGCAAGGAGCTCGTCAAGGCGCTCAAAAACGCCGCGGGCTTTATCCGCCGGGAGCTGGGCCGCGAGGTGGACCTGCGCTATACGCCCGAGCTCATCTTCGAAAACGACCTCAACATGGAATATGCCCAGCACATCGGCATGATCCTGGCGGAGGAAGAAAAGAGAAAGCCCGCCGATACGGAGGAAAAGTGATGCTTTCCACACTGAAGCAGACCGCCGATTTTCTGCGCGCGCACGACGACTACGCCGTGATCACCCACTTTAAACCGGACGGCGACGCATACGGCTGCGCCCTGGGGCTTACGTACATCCTGCGGAAGATGGGCAAGCGTGCCTTCCCGGTATGTGACGATCCGGTGGAGACCAAGTACCGTTTTCTGCCCATGAGCGGCGAGTTCACGAACGCCAAGAAGGGATTTCCCTTTACGCCCCAGACGGCTGTGGGCGTGGACGTGTCAGACGCCGACCGCATGGGGGACTCGCGCACGGTGTTCGAGACCTGCCTGAACAAAGCGGCCATCGACCACCACGTGTCCAACGTGGGCTTTGCCCCCGTCACCCTGCTGGACGCCGAAGCCGCTGCGGCGGGGGAACTCATCCTGGCGCTTTCCGAGGAGCTGGGCGTGCCGCTTGACAAAACCCTGGCGGAGCTTCTGTATACCGCCATTTCTACCGACAGCGGCAACTTCTCCTTTAGGGATACCCGGGGGGACACCATGCGCGCCGCGGCAAAGTGCCTGGACGCGGGCATCGACGTGGACGAGCTCACCCGGCGCCTGTTCCGCGCCCGGAGCCTGGCCCGCACGAAACTGCTGGGCATGGCGCTGAACAGGATCGAAATGCGCGGAAACGGCAGAGTGGCCGGCGTGATGATCACGGACGAGATGTTCGCCCGTGCAGGTGCCGAGCGCCCCGACGCCCACAGCATCGTGAATTACTTAAACGAGATCGACGGCGTATCCGTCGGCATCCTGTGCGAGCAGTGTCCGGAGGGCACGCGCATTTCGTTCCGCAGCGCAGGGGACACCGACGTTTCCGTCCTGGCCGCGCGCTTTGGCGGCGGGGGGCACACCGCGGCGTCCGGCGCCTACATCCTGGGCGCGCGCATGGAAGATATATTCGAAGATATCCTCACCAAAGCCTGCGCGTATCTGGGCGAAAAGGCATGAACGGCTTCATCAACCTGTTAAAACCCGCGGGCATGACGTCTTCCGACGCGGTTATACAGGTGCGGCGCCTGCTGGAAAGGGGCACGCGCGTGGGCCACGGCGGCACCCTGGACCCTGACGCCGCGGGTGTGCTGCCCATATGCGTGGGCAAAGCCACGCGGCTGTTCGACTACATCATAGACAAAAAGAAGACCTACGTGGGCGAGCTGCGCCTGGGCGTCGAAACGGATACCTACGACGCCTCCGGCAGGATCGTGCGAACGAGTCCCGTCACGGCGGACGAAAACGCGCTGAAGGAAGTGCTGCCGCGCTTCGAGGGGGACATATTCCAGCTCCCGCCCGCTTTCAGCGCATTAAAGCAGGGCGGCGTAGCCCTGTACAAAAAGGCGCGCCGGGGCGAGGACGTGGTATTGGAACCGCGGAAGGTGCATATCGATTCCGTACAGCTTCTGAAAAGCCTGGGTAAAGACCGGTATCTTCTGAAGATCGAATGCGGGAAGGGCGTTTACATCCGCTCGCTTATGCACGATATCGGTGAAGCCCTCGGCTGCGGCGGACATATGTCCTTCCTGCTGCGCAGCCAAAGCGGCTATTTCAGCGCGGAAGACAGCCTTACGCTGGACGAACTGAAGGCCATGGAAGACTTGAGCCGCGCCCTTGTGCCCATGGACGCGCCGCTTGCGGCCTTTCCGGCTGCGGAAGCGGACGCGGCATATACCAAAAACATCATGGACGGCCAGACCGTCCGTTTTGACTGGCTGAACGGGCCGCGTCCCGCGCCCGGACAGAAGGTCCGCCTGTACGCCGGAAAACGCTTTGCCGGTATGGGGGAGGCGGCAGAAGACGGGATACGCATAGACGCCATGCTTCTGGACAGGGAAACGATATGAGCGCGATCATCTATACAGGCCGCAGAAACGACCTGCCCGGCCTGCTTGAGCGGGATGCCGGGCAGTTTTTGCAAGACGCCTCCATCCGGAACGTGTTCGTTCTGGTGCCGGACCAGCTGACCCTCGAAACCGAGATGACGCTGATGGAAAGGCTGAAGCTGGAAGGTTCCTTCCGGCTCAGCGTGCTTTCGCCAAAACGCCTGTGCGGGCGCATCCGCGAGGCCTGCGGCTCAGGCCGCAAGACCAGCGTGGACGAGCGCGGCAGGGCGATGCTCATGGGCTATCTGCTCAGAAAGCACGCAAAACAGCTCAAGTGGTTCTCGCGCTCGGTGAACAAGCAGGGCTTTGAGACCCGCGTAGTCGAGGAAGTCAGGCGATTCCGCCAGGCCGGCCTGGACGCGGACGAACTGCAGCATATGAGCGAAAACGCCCCCGATGACGCGCTGAAGGCGCGCCTGGAGGACATCGCTCTTCTGTCCCGTGCCTACGAAGACAGGATCTCGGGCGTTCTGCAGGACGGCGAGGTGGAGATCGCCGAGGCGCTTGGAAGCCTCAGACAAACGGATCTGCTGCAACTCGACGCGGTACTGGTGTACGGCTTTGACATCACCACCGCGGTCACAAACCGGCTGATCGCCGGCATAGGCGCCTGCTGCGCGCAGATGAACGTGTACCTGCCCCTGCCGCCTTCTGACAGCGGGGACGCAAGCGTATACATGCCCCTCGCAAAGGCGGTCGGGCGCCTTGAGGAAGAACTCAGGCAGGCCCACGTCTCCTTTGAGCGCGTTTCGGTGCCTGCCGCCGGGCAGCTGACGGAAGCCCAGAGCGTGGTGAATCGGCTGTACGGCAGGCCGCAGGCGTATCCGCCCGCTGGCCCGGACGGCGTAAGCCTCGTGATGCTCAAAAATCCCCTGGAAGAAGCGCGGTACGTCGCCGCGTCCATCCGGGAGCTCGCCCGCCTGGAGGGCTGGCGATACGCGGACATGGCCGTTGTCACAGACGATACCGAGGCGTACCTGGACGTGCTGGAGCAGGCTTTCGGCGAGTATAAAGTGCCTTTCTTCACCCAGCACGCGCGCACAGCGGCCTCGCATCCCATGTGCGCCTTCCTGCTGGAAACGCTGTCCCTCATCACGAACCGCGCGGGCAGCATAAGCGCCATATGCGAAACGGGCTTTACTTCCCTGGACCGGGACGAATCTGAGGCGCTTATGTCCTACTGTGCTTCCCTCAAGCTGCGCCCGTCCGCGCTGCTCAAGCCCCTCAGCCGGGGCAGCGCGGATATGATCGCCGCCTGCGAGTCCATACGAGCCAAGTTCGCCCAGCCCGTGGTGCGCCTGAAGGAAGCGATCCAGAACGCCGGTATGCTTGACGAACAGCTGATCGCCCTGCACGCCTTCCTTCTGGAAACGCGCTGCTTCGAAAAGAGCGAAACGCACAGGCAGAGCCTGGCACAGCTTGGAGAAAAGCGCCTGGCGGCGGACGACGTGCGCATACAGAACCAGATCTACGGCGTTTTCGACCAGCTGAAGGAATTGTTCGGAAGCGAAAAATTGCCTCTTGGCACGCTGGCGGACCTGATCCGGCGCGCGCTGGAGGCCGCGGCGGTAAAGGTGCTGCCCCAGTCGCCGGACGCGGTGCAGGTCTCGCAGCCGCAGCGCGCGGGGATGAAAAACGTAAAAGCCGTATTCCTCATGCACGCCGTAACGGAGAGCGAGCCGGATGCCGGCGGCGTCTTTGACGAAGAAGAGATGATTGCGCTTGCGGACATGTCCGGCAGATACCTGGGGCCGAACACCATGGACATGGCCCGCACGCGCCGCATGTACATTAAGGACGCCCTCGCCCTGGCAAGCGAGCGCGTCATGGTCACTTATCCCGCCTCCGGCATGGACGGTTCCGCGCTGGCTGCCGGCTCGGTGATCAGCGAATTCAAGCGCGTGTCGCCGGGGCTGGAAGTGAAGGGCAGCGTGGTGAGCGATCCCGATATCGAAAAGACGCTGCTCGTTTCCCCGAGGGGCGCGCTGGGGTACGTGTCTTCGGGCTTTGCCGAGACCAGGCCGGACGAGGCATCGCAGGCGCTGAAGGAAGCCTGCCGCCTGCTGGAAGAAGACGGCAGCCTGGGCCTTTTGAAAAACGCGGCAAGCTATATGATCCAGAGCGAGCGCATCGCGCCTTCGCTGGCCAAAAAGCTATACCTGAACCGCGTGAGCATATCACGGCTCGAAAAGTTCGCCCAGTGCCCCTTCAGGCATTTCATCGACGAAGGCCTGCGCCCCGTAAAGGAGAAGCCCTTTGAGATCGATCCGATCCAGCGCGGCATCGTGCTGCACAGCTGCGTGGAACAGCTTTTGAAGCAAAACGGGCTGGACGAAACGGACGAAGACGGCGCGGAGCGCATCATGCAGCAGATCTTCGACAGCGAGCTGTCTGGCCGCATCGCGCCCTACGCGGGCGACAGCGCCACGGCTTACGCGGGCGTGGAGACCGTAAGGCTCGCTGCAGGCCGGGCTGCCCGGCTGCTGTACAGGCAGCTGCAAAAGGGCGTGTTCCGTCCCGTGGAGATGGAGCTGCGCTTCGGCCCCAAAGATATCGAAATGATACGCCTGCGGGATGGGAGCCAGGTGCAGCTGGACGGCCAGATCGACCGGGTGGACCTGGGCAGGCACGAAAACGAGCGCTTCGCTTTCGTGGTGGACTACAAGACCGGCAGCAGGGAACTAAATGCCGGAGAGATCTACGCGGGCCTGCAGCTGCAGCTGCTCGTGTACCTGGCGGTGGCGCTCAAACGGTACGGCGCCAAAAGCGCGGGCGTGTATTATTTCCGCATCGCCGAAAAAATGGTCAATACCGAAAGCCGCGACGCACTGGAAGTGGATAAAGAGCGCACGAAGCAGCTGCGCATGAAGGGCATCGCGCCCCGCGATCCCGCGCTGCTTAAGGAGATGAGCGACGAGCCGGAGCGCCTGATCTCCGTGGGATTCAAAAAAGACGGAAACCTTTCAGCCGAAGGCTCGTATGCCACGCAGGAGGAGTTCGAGCGGCTGATAAAGCACGCGCTCAGGCGCTCAAGCGAACTTACCCAGGACATCATGGACGGAAAGACCGAGATCTCCCCGTCCGTGACAGGGTCTTCGGACGCCTGCCGCTACTGCGACAACCGCCCGGTGTGCCTGAGGGACGGGCACATCCGGGGAGGCCGGCGCCGCAAGCCCCCGAAGATGAAGCTTTCCCAGCTCAATGAATTGCTCCAGGCGGAAGAAAACGAAACCTGACGGCAGAACGCCCTGGACCTTACAGAACGGAAGAAACACGGAATGTTCAACAGGATACGCGCGTACCTGCAAGGTACATGGATACGCTACATGGTCTCCTACCTGCTTTTGACGGCGCTTCTGGTGGGAGGCCTGACCCTGTATATGTATTCCTACTACCGCAGGAGCGTGTATTCCTCCGCCATCGCCCAGGAGACGTCCCTGGCCTATCAGATCAAATACATGTCGGACGGCTATCTGGACGCCCTGGGCATGCTGTCGAGCCAGGTCTCAGCGCTGCCTAACGGCGATGACGAAGCCGTCGTGAACGCCCTGGCCGCGTTCCCCGCCCGCAAAGGGGAGACGCTGATGGTGTACCTTCCCAAAACCGGACGCCTGTATACGCCCAAGGGCAGCTTTGATGATAACGACCAGGACGCCTGGCCCCAGTATGAAGACCTGCGCCCGCAGGACGTCCGCGCGTTTTTCTCCGCGCCTTCGTCGCTTGCGCTGCTCGGCGCCCAGAACGTGACGCTCGGCGGGGAGGAGGCCAGGCTGCTCACCCTGATCACGCCCATCCCCGGCAAAGGCAGCGTGGTGAGCCTTCTGGCCGAAAGCGAGCTGCTCACCGCGGGCACGTCCGGCAGCGGGCTCAGCGCAAACCGCTACATCATCGCGGGCGGGGAGATCTGCGCCCGGGGCGAGAGCTTCACGCTGGACGACGCGTACGTCCTGCGGGCCGGAGGGTATATTTCAGACGTATATACGGACGTGAGGCGCATCGGCGGGCGGCAGTACCTGTTCGTGGCGGTGCCGGGCAGCGAAAACGGCGTGGTGTACGTTTCCGTGCTCACCCTGACCGGCATCTATGCCCGCGCCGCGGGCGTGTGGCTGGGCTTCGTGGCAGTGCTCATGCTGATCGCGGTGCCCTGCATGGGCTTCATGGCGTACATTTCCCGCCGGAACCTGGCGCCCATCCGGGAGATGGGCCGCCGCTTCGGCGCTCAGCAGGACGTGGACGAACTCGGCGCGATCACCAGGGGCATCGACGCCCTGGAAGACAGAAACCGCGCCATGGAACAAAGCACCCTCGAAGCCAGGCGCAAGTCATTTGCGCGGGAGCTTTTAAGCGGCGTATGCCCGGACAGGCAGTCCGCCATGGAAGCCGCTTCCGCCATCGGCCTAAGCGTCGCGGGGGAGTATTTTGCGGTCATTCTGGCGGGACTGGACCGCGAGGGGAAGGCAGACGGCCTGGAGGAAGAAGCCGCTTTGCTGGCCCCGGAAGGTGTCAACTGCGTTTGGACGCGCATGGAGCAGAGCGAGCAGCGCCTGGCGCTGGTCTTTGCGAAGGATGCTTCATCGCCCGCCGCCTTTGCCGGCAGCCTGTGCCGGCTGGACAGCGTACGCGCCTGGCGCCTGCCCGTGGCGATTAGTGCCGTGCATACCGACTGGAACGAGCTTTCCACGGCATACCTTGAGGCCACCAGCGCCTACGAGAGCCGCTTTTTCATGGGAGACGGACGGCTGCTTCGGTTTGACGAAATTCCATTTTCTCAGGATCAGACTCTGCCCGCTTCGGCGGACTACGCCGGACGCATCGGCGAAGCCCTGGAGAACGGGGACCGCGCCGGCGTGGACGCGGCCCTTACGGAACTCGGTGCCTACCTGCGCTCGCGGGACATGAACCTGTTCGCTTTCCGCCGCGCCTACAACGACGTGATCGGCGCCATCATGAGCCGCGCGATCGGCGCGGGCTATTCCCATGCGGACGTGTACGACCTGTTCTCCCTTTCCGGCTGCCGCAGCGCCGAAGAACTGGAGGACGTACTCAGGAACGTCTGCCTGAAGGTGATCGACGCAAAGCAAAGTATGCCCTCTGAACCCGGCCTTGAAAACGTCGCCCGCATCATGGCGGAGAATTACACCGACCCGGACTTCAGCGTCGGCCGGGCGGCGGCACTGGCAAACATCAGCCCGGCGCGGCTGTCGCTGGAATTCAAAAGCCGCATGGGCGTAACCGCGGCGGACTACCTCGCTTCCCTTCGCATGGAGGAGGCCAGGCGGCTGCTCAGGCAGACCAACCTGCCCGTGAGCGAGGTCTGCCGGCAGAGCGGCTACGCGGACGCCTCCGCTTTCACAAGGCGTTTCAAGCGCTACGCCGATATGACGCCCCTGCAGTACCGCCAGGCGGCCCGCTCATCCAAAGCTCCGGAAGAGGCCGGAAGCGAAGACAGAAGCGACACGAACTGACCGGAAGGCCGCTTGCTTGATTCTTAATGTATGAAAGCATAGAATCTTTCTGAATCCCAATTTGGAGGAAAACCCACTTGTCTGAAAGAAAAACGGAACAATTGAACGCGCTGGCCCTGCGGGGCGTGGTCCTGTTTCCCGGCGCGGTACAGCATTTTGACATCGGACGCCCCAAGTCGGTAGCGTCCCTGGAGGACGCCCTCAAGCGCGATGACCTTATGCTTTTGGTGTGCCAGAAGGACGCGGACGAAGATAACCCCGGCACGGACGGCCTGTATTCCATGGGCTGCGTGGCGGCGATCAAACAGGTGATGCCGCTGCCGGACGGAACGCTGCGTGTGCTGGCGCAGGGCGTGGACAGGGCGGAAGTGACCGGCCTGTTCGACACGGGCGATATGCTGGTCGCTCAATCCCGACGCGTGCCCGCCCAGGAGACGGATCAGGCAGACGCCCGCTTCGACGTGGCGCTGAAAATCGCCAAGGCGGAGTATGAAAAGTATCTGGAGCTCAAGGGCGAGACCGGCGGCGAGACCCGGCAGAGCCTTCTGTCCCAGAGCGACGCGGGCGCCTTTGCCGACAGGATCGCCGTCAACGTGATGGACGCCTATCAGAACAAGCAGCGCGTGCTGGAGACCGTCGATCCCCTGGAACGCGTGATCCTGGTGTGCGCGTATCTGAGGCGCGAGTGCGAAAACATCCGTCTGATGCAGGAGATCCAGAAAAAGGTGCAGGGCCGGCTGGACAAAAACAACCGGGAGTATTTCCTGCGGGAGCAGCAACGCGCCATCGACGAGGAGCTGGGCGAGGACGAAAACGAGATCGCCGGGTACGAGAAAAAGCTGGCTGCCCTGCCCATGGCCGAGGAGGCCCGCGAGCGCACCGCCAGGGAGATCAAACGCTTGAAGCGCGCCACGCCGCAGTCCCCGGAGGGCGCGGTGATGGAGAACTACATCGAATACATGCTGGAACTGCCCTGGGGCGTATACACCAAGGATATGACTTCCATCGCCAGGGCCCGCAAGGTGCTGGAAAAGGACCATTACGGCCTGGAGGAAGTCAAAAAGCGCATACTGGAGTTCCTGGCCGTGCGCAGCGTGAACGGCGACACCCGCAGCCCGATTTTGTGCCTGGTGGGCGCACCGGGCGTGGGCAAAACCAGCATTGCACGCTCCGTGGCCCGCGCGCTGGGCAGAAAGTTCTGCCAGGTATCGCTGGGCGGCGTGCAAGACGAAGCCGAGCTGCGCGGCCACAGGCGCACCTACGTCGCCGCCATGCCGGGGCGCGTGATCTCCGCCATCAAGCAGTGCGGCAGCATGAACCCCGTGTTCCTGTTTGACGAGATCGACAAGATGGCGTCCGATATGCGGGGCGATCCCGCTGCCGCGATGCTGGAGATCCTCGATCCCGAGCAGAACGCGCATTTCCGCGATCACTACCTGGAGGCCCCCTTCGACCTGAGCCGCGTGCTGTTCATCACCACCGCCAACACGCTGGAGGCGATCCCCAAGCCGCTCTTCGACCGCATGGAGGTCATCGAGGTGCCCAGCTATACGGTGGAAGAAAAGCTGCAGATCGCAAAGCGCCACCTGTGGACCAAGCAGCTCAAAGAAAACGGCATGGACGGCAGGACCCTGCGGCTTACCGATGCCGCGATCACCGCCGTCATCGAGGGATATACCTCCGAGGCGGGCGTGCGCACGCTGGAGCGCACCCTGGGCCGGGTGATCCGCAAGGTCACAGTAGAGCGGCTGGAAAGCGGCCAGACGGATGCAAAGATGCTGCGCATCGGGCCAAACGATCTTGAGAAATACCTGGGCGCGCCCAGATACATCAGGCCGAAAAATGAGAAAAAGCCGGAAGTCGGCGCCGTGAACGGCCTGGCCTGGACCAGCGTCGGCGGCGTGGTGATGCCCATCGAGGTCAGCGTGCTGCCGGGCAGCGGCAACCTGGAGCTCACGGGTTCTCTTGGAAGCGTGATGAAGGAGTCGGCGCACATCGCCCTGTCCTTCGTGCGCAGGCACATGGAGGAGGACGGCGTCACCGAGGAATTCCGCAAAAGCCACGATATCCACGTACACGTGCCGGAGGGTGCTACGCCCAAGGACGGCCCCTCCGCGGGCATCGCCATGGCCTGCGCCATCTACTCGGCGCTCACAGGCCTGGCAGCCAGGCAGGACGTGGCGATGACGGGCGAACTGTCCCTGCGGGGCAAGGCGCTGCCCATCGGCGGCGTGAAGGAAAAGCTGCTGGCGGCCTACAGGCTGGGCATCAGCAATATCCTTTTGCCCAAGGACAACGTCAAGGACCTGGAGGATATCCCCAAGGACGTCATGGGCAAGCTGAACGTGATGCCCATCACCGCCGCCACGGAAGCGCTCAGGTACGTGCTTCCCGGAAAGAGGGCGTAGGATGCGCATCACGAAGGCGTCGTACCTGTGCTCCATGGAGCGCTTAAAGAAGTTTCCCGGACAGGGCAGACCGGAGATCGCCCTGGTCGGTCGCTCCAACGTGGGCAAGTCGTCCCTCATCAATTCCCTGTGCAACAACCGCCGCCTGGCCCGCACATCCTCTGAACCCGGCAAGACGCGCATGGTGAACGTGTATTCCGTCAATGAAGCCTTCTTCCTGGTCGACCTGCCCGGCTACGGCTTTGCCAAGGCTTCGGGGGACGAAAGAAGGCGCTGGACGGGTATGATCGAAGGCTACCTCCAGGAGTCCGAAAACCTGAAGCACGTTTTCCTTTTGACGGATATCCGGCACGAGCCCACGGAGGATGACCGCCAGATGGCTCAGTATCTGCGCCACTACGGCCTGCCATTCACGGTGATCGCCACCAAGGCGGACAAGGTCAGCAAAGCGGAAAAGTCCAGAAACCTTCCGGTGATCTGCCGCAAACTTGTGGTGCAGCCCTGGCAGCTCATGACGTATTCATCCGAAACGAACGAAGGCCGGGACGGCCTCATCTCGCGCCTGCAGGATATACTCAATCCCGCCGAGCCGGTTCCGGACGGCATTCAGATCGAAGAAGGTCTCACTTTCGACGACGGACCTACCAAAGAGATGTAGTCACACAAGCCGCCGTACAGCGGCTCATCTGACTTTGCGGGGCGGATCACATGGATTTCAAGCATTTTCCAATAGAAAAATATCTGAAGCTGAGAGAGGCCAACCGGGCCTTTCTTCAGTCATTCTACGCCGGAACGGGCGCCAGAGTCGCGGTTTCGCAGCGCCCGGGCTATCAGTTCACCGGCCCCATCTGCCGCTACCGCGACCGCCAGCTGGAGAATGAACTGGAGTACATCGCCCAAAGCATGATGTACCGTTCCGACCTGATGCTCTCTTCGCTGGAGCCCTGGCTGGGAGTGGGCATCTACGCCGCGGGCTTCGGCGCCAAATACATCTGGACCGACACCGCGGCGCCCCAGACCCGTGCCTTCGTCAAAACGCCGGAGGAGATCGCTTCCCTCAGGCTCAAGCCCCTTTCGGAGTGGGAAGAGATGCAGGAAGTGCTCGCGCGCATCCGCTACTTCAAGCAGGAAACCGCGGGACAGATCGGCATCACGCTCACCGACACCCAATCGCCCAACGACACCGCCAGCCTCATCATGGACGCGGCGGAGTTCTTTGCGGACTGTCTGGACGAACCGGAATCCGTGGCGCCGCTGCTGGAAAAGGTGACCGACGCTATCATTCGGTACAGCCGCATCCAGATGGAAGAGATCGGCGACGTGTTCTGCGCGCCCGGCCATATCGCGGTATCGGGCTTCGGCGTGAACAGCGTCATGCTGTCCGGCGATAACCTGGCCATCCTGTCACCCTCGGCGTTCCGGAATTCGGAGGCCGCATATCTCGAGCGCATCGCCGAGGCTTTTGGGGGAGTGTGCGTGCATTCCTGCGGGCGCTTCACGCATAACGTAAAGGAGCTCCTCGCGCTCAAGGGCCTCAGGATGTTCGACTGCTGCGTGGACCTGAGCGACCCCAATCCAAACGATCCCCGGCTGCTGGCGGAAATGATCAAGGGCCGCCCGGACGTGATCGTACAGGCCCGCGTGAGTGTTCACCGCGCCGACGTGCTGAAGCCGCTCATCGATTCCGGCGCCCGGCTGCATATACTCTTCGGTCCCGACCCGGACCCGCTGGTCAGCAACCGCCTGGTGGAAAGCTTCAAGGATAAATACCTTTGACAAACGCCCATAACTCCACTTTTGTAAACCCTTCGTAAATTCCCCAAATAGGTATTGACAAAAGAGTTGCGGGGGAGTATATTAAATAAGCTGCCCTTGCGGGGAGCCGGACCTTGAAAACGATACAGAGAACGAACGCAAGAAAAGACAGTTGATTCT
>JAFZPV010000030.1 GCA_017552535.1 Clostridia bacterium | reverse complement strand
CCCGTCTGGCAAAGGCCACTGGAGTCCGCACGCTTCTGCGCGCTCCAGCACTGTTGACACCGTGTTGCGGGCACACAGCACGCTTCGTGCGATGTCGGTCTTGTTGAGCCCCAGGCTTTTCAGTCTGAGTATCTCGCGGTAATTGGTCGTCATTCGACTGACCTCCTCTGTAGATATTTGCATCCGCATGGATGCATACCTACATTTTACCGCACGCTCAACGGGCGCGGAAACCTTGCTCAACCCGCGCGGAAACGACGCTCAATTTGCCCGGTGGCGATGCTCAACCTGACGCGGAATACTCACATGGCACGAAGCAGCCCGTCCTCTTCATTCTTTTGACTTTCGGGAACAAGACCGTCAGGCAGCTTCAAATTTGCCGTTTTATATGTTTCGAAAAACGCAGGAGCCTCAAAGAACCGGCCGGTCTCATAAAGGTTATAGGCATCTTCCTCTTCGGCTATGGCGATCCCGTCCAGCGCCTTTTTCACTCGAATGGCGTTGTACAGCTGCCCCAGGTCTTTTATGAAATCGTTCGCTGAGAAGGTGCCGTCCTGCAAGGCTGTTTTACTCATGAGATACTCATCGTCGATTCTTTGGTCACTGATCAGCAGAACATACAACGTCTCCAGGTTGTACGGCTGCATATGCTCCTTGCACCACTGGATGATCAGGTCTATATAATTCTCTTTTGTTTCAAACGAATCTATCTTCTTCGCCAGATCGTACAGGCTGGTGAGGATCCTGTTCCCGTCCAGCCTTTCATCGGGCACAGCGTCCAACGGGGCATCCTCATTCAGTACTGGGATGATCAGCATATCGTCGCCGTTCCATTCCTGCCGGTAATCGGCAAAGCGGAAATTGCGGTACACCAGCTGCCCCACGCCGCCTATGTCCCCAAAATTGAGTATATCTGTCTTCTTCTCTGCGCGGGAATGAAAGTGTTCTTCGCGATCCCAATCATAAGTATACTTCATACCGTCACCCTCCCCCGGGCGTAAGCGTCACAGTAAGCGTAAGCGTAAGCCGCATAGGTTTGATTACGGTTACTATTATATGCTATAATGCAGCTAAATGCAAGAGGGAAATTGCAAAAAACCTCCTGCATCCAGCGGACGTCCACCCGAGAGGCGGTTTCCCGCGAAGGGAGTCGTGGAAATCTACCCAAACGAGAACGGACGGAGGGAACGTACATGAAGGATCGTAAAAAGCAGCGGGAGAACCGGAGGATCAAGCATCAGGAGGAACTGCTCAGCAAGCGCAGCGAATCCGGATACAAGGACCTGACCCCGTATAACGCGGTGCGCCGGATCAAAACAAAGGGAAAAGCCGGGGCAGTACTGAAATAACAGTACCGGAAATGGACTTGCAGCCAACTGATTCGTATTTCGGCTGTTGGAGGGCTTGTTTTATGGGGTACACTTTAAAGAAAGTCTGCACATAAATGCACCCTTATTCACTTGTAAACAGGTCTGGAAAGTACTATACTAAGAATGTCGAAATAGACGAAGGAGTTCTCGCGGGTACATACTTGCGGGGACTCTTCCATTATTAGAAGCAGAACGCGGCCCTAAAGGCCAGATATCGACTCGTTGTGTATATCTTCGAGAATTAACATTTATACGGACCTTCTGACAGTAAATGGCAGTTAACGACGTGCTATAATGCTACCATGTTGAAAAATGACCGAGCCCGGCAGGTCGATAAACCGGTTCGAAAACTTACAGCCGAGAGCAGTTGCCTGCATATTGACGCAGTACCAGCATCCCCTATGATATGGTAACTTGATTCATGATAGGGCATGAAAATTGCACTCTCATTTCACCTCGAATCACCTTGCTTCCCTGCCACTCCGCGTGATATGATATACTCATTGAATCCATAGCTTCCAAACGCAGCAGAAATCCGAGACCCGTATTGTTAAAAGAATGAAAAACATTTCGAAATGAGACCTAAGTAGACTAAGTGAGACTAAATGAGACTTAAGGACCTGCTATAATGCTATCATGTGAAAAACTGAGAGCCTGAGAGAAAGAACAACCCAAATACCACGACCCGGAACCCACACACAGAAGCCCCGAAGGAGCGAAAAGCCTTCGGGGTTTTCTTATGCCCACAATGACTGACGGAGGGAGATATGAACGAGCTCAAACAACAAAGGATCTGGTTTTGCTGGCGGTACGAACTGCGCAAAGGCGAGAAAGCCAAGGTGCCCAAATCCGCGACAGGTACCGCCACCGGCACGAGCGACGATTACAAAAGCACCTGGGTCACCTATGACGAAGCCGCCGCAGGCGCGGAAGCGCACGGCATGGACGGCGTGGGCTTCAAGATCCCGGAGGAGTATTTCTTCCTGGATCTGGATCACTACGAGCTGTCGGACCCGTATGTGCAGCTCATGCTTGAGCGCTTCGATTCCTATGCGGAACGCTCCGTGAGCGGCGGCGGCATCCATATCTACGGCAAGTGCGATCCGGCGCGGCTGCCCACGCATACGGACAAGGCAGGCAAGAGAAAGCTCGACCGGGCTTATTACATGAAGAATCCCCGTAACGACACCGAGCTGTATTTCGGATGCATCACCAACCGTTTTGCTGCATACACCGGCAACGCCATAAAAGACGTGCCGCTCAGGGAATGCACCGACGCGCTGCTGGTGACCCTCGACAGGGATATGCGCCGGAAGGAGGGCAAAAAGGCCGTGACCTGCAGCGCGGGCAGCGGACCGCCCGCAGAATCCGGCGACGCGGTCAGACCCATCAAACTCAGGCACGGCGCGGATACGATCAACAGGATCGTCGCAAGGCGCCTTGCCGCTCCTGCGCTTTATATACGCTCCTGACGAGGGAGCTTTTTTCATGCCGCAAGGCAAGAGCATCATGAAAGGCCCGGAAAAACGGGCAGAAAGGGTAACCTATGTTTACGATCAACGATCTCAGAGAAAACCGCAGCAAGGCGTGGGAGGCGGCCAAGAGCTTCCTCGACACGCACCGCACAGAGAACGGCACCCTGTCCGCCGAGGACAATGCCGTCTACGAACGCATGGAGGCCGAAGTCGCGGCGCTGGGCAAAGAGATACAGCGCACGCAGAGGGCCGCCGCGCTCGACGCCGAATTCGCGCGCCCCGTCGACGCACCGCTGACCAATGTCCCGGGCAGTGAAGCGCGCGTCAGGACCGGCCGCGCCTCGGACGAGTACAGGTCCGCCATGCTTACGGCCCTGCGCTCCAATTTCCGTAAGGTGTCCAACGTCCTCATGGAGGGTTCCGACGCGGCGGGCGGATACCTCGTGCCCGCGGAATGGGACAGCCGGCTCATTGAAAAGCTGGACGGGGAGAACGTGCTCAGGCTCCTGGGCACCGTCATACAGACTTCGGGCGAACGCAAGATCAATGTCGCCGCGTCCAGGCCTGCCGCTTCCTGGGTGGAGGAGAACGGAGAGCTCGTGTTCACCGACGCATCCTTCTCCCAGGTCATTCTCGACGCGTACAAGCTCTCGGTGGCCGTAAAGGTCTCCGAAGAACTCCTGGCGGACAACGCCTACGACCTCGAGGGCTACCTGATCCGCGCGTTCGGAAGGGCCATAGCCGATGCCGAGGAGGAAGCGTTCCTCACGGGAGACGGCAGCAGCAAGCCTACGGGCCTGCTCCACGCGGCCTTGGGCGGCCAGACCGGCGTGACGACCGCCGGCAGCGGCATCACCGCCGACGAAGTGCTCGACCTCGTATACCGGCTCAAGCGGCCCTACAGGGCCAGGGCGGCGTTCATTACCGCTGACAGCACCCTTGCCGTCATACGCAAGCTCAAGGACGGCTCCGGCGTCTATCTCTGGCAGCCGGCTCTGACCGCGGGCGAGCCCGACAGGCTGCTGGGGTATCCGGTATACACCTCGCAGTTCGTGCCCGCCATAGCCGCGGGACAGCCCGTCATGGCGTTTGGCGACTTCAGCTATTACAACATCGGCGACAGGGGCACGCGCTCCTTTGCCGCGCTGCACGAGCTCTACGCGGGGGTCGGCCAGGTGGCCTTCGTCGCCAAGGAGCGCGTCGACGGCAAACTCATCCTGCCCGAAGCCGTGCAGGTGCTCAGGATGAAGGCTTAGAACAAAAACAGCGGTACCCACAGACGGGCGTTTCCCCTGCCTGCGGGTACCGCGGACAGAAACGAAAGGGGTTTCGATATGACTGACTTACGGCTGGCGAGAAGAAGAGCCTGCTGCCCGGATGCCGGGCGCGGCGCGCTAACCGGTATGGATACCGTATACAACGGGAGGCTCAGATCGAATATGACTGTACGGAAGACCATAGGCGACACGACCTATATCGTGGAGAACGTTTTCAGCGCAAACGGCGTGACTGCCGGCGAGAAGCTCAGGAGGCTGATCCTGAACGAAACGCGCGAAGCGCCCTGTGCGGAAAAACGACGCGACGGGAAGACTGCAAAGCCCTCTTACGGGCTTGCTTCCTGACACACGCTGCGCCCCTGTAAGGCTGATCCCGCAGGGGCTTTTTGTTTTTATTGGGGAAAACAGCCCTTGACTTCAGCGGGCGGTTATGGCACAATCAGGCTGCCCGCTCGAAGATTGTCGGAGAGGAGGATCTATGGTCAGACAATCTTATATGGCAAAAAATGACAGGATCACGGCACTGTACTGCCGCCTGTCGCGGGACGATGAACTGCAGGGGGATTCCAACAGCATCCGGAACCAGAAAGCCATGCTCCGCAGGTACGCCGAGGAGAACGGTTTTCGGAACATCACCGAGTTCGTGGACGACGGGTATTCCGGCACTACGTTCGCCAGGCCGGGCTGGCAGCGGCTGATGGAACTGGTGGACGAAGGCGCGGTCGGTACGGTCATCGTCAAGGACATGAGCCGCCTGGGCCGCGATTACCTTCAGGTGGGAATGTACACCGATATGGTATTCCCCAACGCGGACGTACGGTTCATTGCCCTCAACAATGACGTGGACAGCGCCCGCCAGGCTGAAAACGACATGACACCGTTCATAAACATCTTCAACGAGTTCTATGCGAAGGACACGAGCAGGAAAATACGCGCCGTCATCAGGGCGAAGGGAGAAGCCGGAAAGCACACGGGCAGTCATCCGCCTTACGGATACGTCAAGGATCCCGAAGACCGCCAGCACTGGATCATAGACGAAGAGGCCGCGCAGCACGTGCGGGAAGCATTCCGGCTGTGCATGCAGGGTTACGGGCCGTTGCGGATCGCGAACATCTTTACGGAAAGGCCAGATCCTGACGCCGGTCAGCTATGCCCGGTCCAAGGGCAGGAAGCCGTGCTGCGCAAAGGATCCTGCCGGGGAATGCGACTGGTCCGCCAGTACCGTTTTCCACATGCTGGGCAAACCGGAATACGCGGGACATACGGCGAATTTCAAGACGTACCGCAAGTCGTACAAGAACAAAAAGCTGTTGCTGCGCGACCCGTCCGAATGGCTGATCTTCAGGAATACCCACGAGGCGATCATCGACCAGGAGACCTTCGACATCGTGCAGCGGATACGCGACGGCAGGCGCAGGCTGACTCCCATCGGAGAGATGCCCATGCTGTCCGGAATGATGTACTGCGCGGACTGCGGAGCAAGGCTGTACCGGCACCGGGAGCGCAGGTGTTCCCGCGAGCAGGAGTACTTCGTCTGTGCACGCTACCGCAAGAAAAGGAACGGCTGTACACAGCACAGGATCCGGAACATTGCGGTAGAGCAGCTGCTGCTGGAAGGCATACGCGAGATCACCAAGTTCGCCCGCGAACACGAGGACGAGTTCGTGGAGCTGGTCACGAAAAAGAAGAGATCCGAGATCAGCCGCAGCCTGCGCGATGCCGGGCGGGAGCTCGACAAAGCGGAGGAACGCATCCGGAAGCTCGACGTCATCATCCGGCAGCTGTATGAAGACAGCGTCGAAGGGAAGATAACCGATGAACGGTTCCGTAAGCTCAGTGCCGGTTATGAGGAAGAGCAGAAGGCACTGGAAGCCAGGACGGCTCAGCTGAGGCAGACGATGGCGGCCGAACAGGAGGCCGGCATGAATGCGGAAAGCTTCCTTCGCATAGTCCGCAAGTATACGGACATCCGGGAACTGAACGCTGAGATCATACGCGAGTTTGTGGAAAAGGTCATGGTCCACGAAGCCGAAAAGGTCGACGGTCAGCGCGTGCAGAAGGTCCGGATCGTTTGGAACTGCATCGGCGAGGTGTCGCAGCTGGAGTAACTTTGGAGCGTTTTCTTTTACCTGAATCAGTCCCTAATTTGTTGCAGCTATGCCTGCGGGCATTTCCGGGCGAAAGGCGCGCTGCTTCAAATCTTTGATTTGAACCAGTGCGTCCCGCACTTTGTGCGGGATTGACTTGCCCCAAGGCAAGTCAACCTCAAACTGCATTGAAAGAAAAATCACTCCCGGGCGGCAAGCTGCCCTTCGTGATTTTTCCTCCTCGGGCCGGCAAAGCTGGCCCGGCGGATTGAAATTGGAGGGGTAAACCCCTCCAAACCACCCGGTGAATTCTCTTGACCTATGCAACAGCCCCTTCAAACCGCCCTGAACTGTTTTGCGGGATACGTCTTCTGGGAAAGATATTTTAGAATTGGTTTCTGGGATCGTCGCTTTTGCGCCTTCTGTCCGTATCGTCCAGGAATTCGATCTCCAGCCTGTCGAAGGACACGTCCTCGATGAAGTGTTCCGGCAGGAAGGTGGTGCGGCGGAAGCGCTCGAATTCGCTTTCGTGCTTGTTCAGCCACATGGGGCAGGGCAGGTCGGCCTGCTTGCACATCTCCACCAGGGCATTCTTTTCTTCGCCCCAGGCGCAGTCCGCCGTAAGGCTCTCGCGTATGCGGTGATCCCGAATGACCTTCAGCCACAGTCTCGACATGCCGGCCTCCCGATGCAACAATACTTTCTACTAAGATAAGCAGGCGCAGTATAGCACGGCCCCAGAGCCTGTGTCAAGCGCCGCATACGCAGGGCCTTGAACGCCCGGATGAAGACCTTCGCCTCCTGCGGGTTCTCAGAATTGCAACAGCTTGGTAACATTTGATGAAGATTTTGTAAATTCTTGCGCATTGACGGGCCGGGCGTGCTCTGCTATAATCTTAACAGTCCTGTGGTGTTCGCCACGTTCCCTCTTTCGCCCACATATTGTAATCAGGACACCTTGTCGGCGCATGGATGTCAGGCCTCCTTAGTCAGTGGAAGGCAGTAAGTGCACGCGGGCGATCCGCACCTGCCGAGCGGCGGGTGAAAATTGGGAGCGAACGGCACTTACGGGATCTTTCTATGCGCGCCGGGCGGACCGGCGCGCAAAAGAGGAAAGAGAACAAAAGAGGAAAGAGAAAAAGAGGAAAGAGGAAATCATATGGTTGGGGTGCACCCAACAAACTGATTACCTCTTTCCTCTTTCCTGTTTCCTCTTTGCCTATGTTCCGGCGTTTATGTGCGTTTCTTTTCCGGCATGACCGCGCACAGGGCGGTCATAAAGGGGACTGTCAGCATCAGGGGGAAGGCGTAGCGGCTGAAGCCGCTTCGGGCGCTCAGGGTGAGGGCAAGGCCGTACATGATGAAGGTGACGGGGAATACGACGCCCTGCCTTTTGTTTTTCAGCATCCAGGCGGTCAGCGCGATCAGGCTGAGCAGGTACGGACCGCTCTTGAACAGAAGGCCGATCACGGGCAGGCGGCTCACCGCGAGCAGCGCGCTCTTTGCCAGGTTGACCAGCTTTAAGCCTGTGTCGCTCACGTGTATTTCCACATAGCCCGGCGTCATGCGCATAAATTCCCCGCTTACGCCGTATTCGTAGCGGCCGTAGTCGCCCATGTACAGCACCGTGCCGCTGTCCGTCGCGTCCAGACGAATGTCCCAGTACCGGGCCGCCATACCCAGCGCGGCGCGCAGGTACGTGCCGGGGCGGCGCAGGCCCATGCCGAGCCATGCCTGTGTGTACGCGTTCCAGCTCCCCCGGTATTCAAGCGCCAGGTATTTGATCTCGTCCGCGTTGTCCGGCCTGTACATTTCGCTTATCTCCCGGGTGCCGAACACGCTTTCGATGGTCTCCCACTCGCTCTGGGTCACTTCCTGCGGGTGCTCTTTCACGAACAGGGCGGTCTGCTGCACCATCAGCGCCCGTTTCTCGATGCCGGGGCCTTTGCCCACGCCTGCCAGGGGACAGACCGCATACAGCACGATCAGGCAGGACACAAAACCGCACAGCACGCATGCGAGCGCCCGTCCGAAGCCGGCTGCGCGCGCTTTGGACGCCTTTGCCAGCGCGTATATCATGACCGGCAGCAGCACGGCGAGCCCAAAGCTTCTGAACAGGCCTGTCAGCAGTACGGCAAGACCGCCCCGCAGGAGCTTTGCCGGGCGGGCCAGGCAGTTTTGCGGAAACAGGATGAGCTCCGCCGCAAAGCACAGCGCGTGCAATAGCGCTATGGCGAAAGCGGTATCCTTGAGCGTGGCGTACATATACAGCGGAAACAGGGGGAACAGCGCGTAAAACCACTTGAGCCCGCCTGCTGCCCTGCCGCTGAGCCCCGCCTTTTCCAACAGGCTCAGCGCCCTTCCCACGGCCAGGGCACCCAGCGCGGATTGGATGAGCACGAAAGCGAACACGCCAAGGCTCCCGCTGCCTGCCGCCCTGCCCAGGGCATAAAAGCCTCCCAGCAAAAGCGTGTGCAGCACCGGCTGCGTGTCGTTGATGAGCGTGCCGCTGCCCGGGAACGTGCTCACCGCGGCGGTCCTGGAAAACACCTGCCCCGGATACAGCGTGCCCATGAACTGATTGAGCTGGTCGTAGGCGTCCGCGTTCACGGTGCCGGGGAAGGTGACGATCAGATACGGCACAGCGCACAAAAAGACGATCAGCGCGTACCGCCCGCTGCCGGGGCGCGCGCCCGGCCCGGCGGCGCGGCCCAGCAGCCCGTCCATCAGGACGCACAGGGCCCTGAACAAAACCGCGTAGCCCGCAAAGCAGGCGGCGATCACGATGAGGCGCTTTATGTCCAAATCAAAGCGCATGTCCGCGCCGGAGAACAGGCCGCTCAGCACGCTGGCCAAAGCCATGAAAAGGGCCGCCAATACAGTGTGCGCGCTGCCCTTTGCCGCCTGTGCCCGCCCGGTCAGAACGTACGCAAGCCCAAAACACGCCGCGGCCAGGAGCGTATCGTAAAACACGTTGTCCGCCACATAGCGCGTAAACGCGGTGTCGGCAGAACCGGGCAGGGCGCTTAAGTCTGTCAGAAGCGCCGCGGATGCCAGGATGCATCCCAGTATCCTGCCGGCCAGGCGCAAGAGCGCCCGGAAGGAGGCGGTTTCAGCTTTGCTTTTCATGGATGTCCTTAAGCTTTAAGTCGAGCTTCATCACGTTCAAAAGCATATGGGTAAGGACCGTCTGCACCGGCAGCATGATGCCTGCCTCTATTGCGCGCTTGGGCAGAAGCGCCCAGAACTTTACGGGCACGTTGGCCAGATCCCGGGTCTCGGTGAGCAAATAGCCGTACTGGAACGCGATGCACAGGGTGTTGAGCGCTATGGTAACCAGAACGGCGTTGACGGCGAAAACGAGAGCCGTCGCCCAAAGCTTTCGGCGGTTGCGCCTGTGTTCAAAAAACAGGCCGTACAGCGCGCCGCTCAAAACGGCGGTGACCGTGTAGCCGATAAAAAAGTCGCCCTGCGGGAACAGAAGCGCTCCCAGCACGTCGCTGACCAGCGCCACCAGGCACGCACCGGGTACGCCCTCCAGCGCGCCCGCCAGCACGACGGGCACAAAGCCGAAGCTGAACTTGAGCGTGCCGCTGACGGGGACGGACAGAAAGCGGGACAGAACGATCTGCAGCGCCGTGAGCGCCGCCAGGCGGATGATGCGCAAAAGACGTTTGTTTCTCATGATACAAAAAAACGGCCGTTTGGGCCTGCGGGCGCGTTCCGGCGCGGATGGGGCGCGGCGCCGGCGGGAAGCGGGAGGAGGCGCGCCGGCCTCCTCCCGCGCGGGCAAACGGATTATTTGAAGGGGTTCTCCTTGGGATAGGGCAGGCAGGCGGGCTGGTTGTAGCTGATCTTCTCGATGCCCAAAAGCTTCATCACGTCGAAGATCTGCTTGCCCACATGGCCGAACGCCACCGCGCCGTGGTGCGGATAGCCGTCCTCGATCAGCACGTAACGGTAGAAGCGGTTCATCTCGGGGATCGCGAACACGCCGATGCCGCCAAAGCTCTGGGTGGCTACGGGCAGCACTTCGCCCTGGGCGATGTACGCCTGGAGGCGGGAGTCCTTGTTGCCCTGCAGGCGGAAGAAGGTGATGGCACCGGGGGCGATGTCGCCTTCCAGGGTGCCGCGGGTGATGTCCGGGGTCCCGCCGCCTTCCAGGCCGCGGTTCATGATCAGCTGATAGCTCATCTTGCCCTTCACCAGGCGGCACATGGGGGTGTTGCCGCAGTGGAAGCCCATGAAGACCTCGTTGGCGCGGTAATCGTACTTGCCCTGGATGGACTGCTTGTACATGTCAGCGGGCACGGTGTTGTTGATGTCCAGCAGCGTCACGGGCTCGCCGGTCACGCAGGTGCCGATGAACTCGCTCAGCGCGCCGTAGATGTCCACCTCGCAGGCTACGGGGATGCCCATGGCGGTCAGGCGGCTGTTCACGTAGCAGGGCACAAAACCGAACTCGGTCTGGAATGCGGGCCAGCACTTGTTGGCCATCACCACGTACTTGCTGGCGCCCTTGTTGGCTTCGATCCAGTCCAGCAGCGTCAGCTCGTACTGCGCCAGGCGGGGCAGGATGCCGGGCATCTTGTTGCCTTCGCCCAGCTCGTCTTCCATTTCCTTGATCTTGGCGGGAATGCGCGGGTCGTTGGCGTGCTCCTTGTAGGCCTTGAGCAGGTCAAGCTCGCTGTTCTCCTGCACGTTCACGCCCAGCTTGAACAGGGGGGCGATGGGGGCGTTGCAGGCCAGGAAGTCGAAGGGACGGGGGCCGAAGGTGATGATCTTGAGATCCTTGAGGCCCAGCAGGGTGCGCGCGGTGGGCAGCCACTCGGCGATCATGCCGGCCACTTCCTCGGCGGTGCCCACGGGATACTCGGGAATGTAGGCGTTGATATCGGAGAGCTTGAGGTTGTAGGAGGCGTTGAGCATGCCGCAGAAGGCGTCGCCGCGCTCGGAGGACAGAACTCCGATGTTCTCTTCCGCCGCCGCACAGTACATCACGGGGCCGCCGAACATCTTGGCGATGGCGGTCTCAGGGCCTTCGGGGCCGAAGTTGCCCAGGAACACGGCCAGGGCGTTGATCTTGCTCTTTTTGATCTCCTCGTAGGCTTCCAGAACGTTCTGGTCGATGCCGCCTTCGATGATGGTCTTGATCTCGGTCACCTTGACGCCCTTTTTCTTGAGCGCCTTTACCACGGCGGTGCGGCGGCGCTCCGCCAGGTCGATGGGGAAACAGTCGCGGCTCACGGCGATGATGCCGAGCTTTACTTCGGGGATGTTGTTCATACTTAGTCCTCCAAGCGTATATTAATTTCCACGATGCATTATACTCAAAGCGCGGCGGGTGTCAAGAAAAGAGTTGGCGCCGCGCCATGGGGCGCGCAGCTTATTTCAGAAAATCTCCGTATATCTCCCGGTACTGAGACGGGGTGCAGCTCTTCGTGCCGCGGAACACCCGGTTGAAGGTGGCGATGCTGCCAAAGCCCACGTTCAGTGCGATGTCCTGCACGGGCTGGCGCGTGTGCACCAGCAGCTCCTCCGCCATGGACACGCGCTTCTGCCGCAGATACTCGGAAAACGACGTGCCCGTCTGCCGCTTGAACAGGCGTGAAAAGTAGCATCGCGAAAAACCCACGAAGGCACTGGCGTCGCTCAAGTCGATGTCCATCATGTAGTTCTGGTCGATGTACAGCCTGGCACTGTCCATGATCTCGGAATCGGTCCGCAGGCCGCGCTGCCCCGTGTGGTGCAGATCCCTGTCCATGTTGCCCTGTCCAAGCCGCACGTACATCTGCAGAAGGTAGCTGTAGCACATGGAATTCCACAGAAAGTCCCGCTTGTTGTAGCACTCCACCACCTTCATCAGCAGTTCGCGCACGTCCTCGCGGGCTTCGTCTTCCTCCGAAAGGTACATGGGCAGCTTGAGCAGCGCCTCCACCAGCTGCATGTCACGCATGGAAAACAGGTTGTCCGGCTCGAACAGGATCAGAAAGCGGGAACTGCCCTCGTTCATGCTCAGGCTGTGCTGCCAGGTTGGCGGCACGATGAGCACCTCGCCTGCCTGTACGCGGTAGGAAAAATCCATTACCGTATACTCGACTTCGCCCTGGATGGGTATGATGATCTCCACAGCGGAATGGCTGTGGGCGTCGTAGGACTGCGGGGTGTCGGAATACCACACGCGCACGGATGAGTGCTCGATATAAGTCACGAATTCCTGCTTTCCTTTGAGAATGCGGAAGCCGTCCGGAAAACGGCTGCGCGACATGACTTCGCTTCTTGCTTTTTCTTCCATGTCGTTCTCCTCCCGAAAAGTGATCTGCCGCTGCCCGGGACGGGCACGTCCGGCGGAAGCGGGCTGAAGCGGTGTGTGCGGAAAACTGCGAAAGACGGTTCTCTTTTCTTGTCATCGCCTGCGAACCCGCCGCCTATATATTATACCCGGTGTCAAGACAATAATTGATATGGTTCCGTCACAGACTTTGCATTAATTTACTTATTTCAGATCAGAAATTGTCTAGTTTAGTTTATTTAAGTAAAATGCATTCCGAATCGATCACAGCGGGCTTTCACCGGAGCTTGGGAATTGGCCTTCTCATTCATTTGCCGGCGGCAGATTCCGGGCCGGATCAGGACCGGGCATACAGCTCCAAAAACAAACGCTGGAAATGAAATATCATCTCATTTCCAGCGGCGGTCTTCGCAGAAGGATTACTTCTTCTCGACGGCGTCCTTCATGGCTTTGCCGGGCTTGAAGGCGGGGGCCTTCTTGGCGGGCACCTTGATCTTGGCACCGATCTTGATGTTGCGGGCTACGCGCTCGGTGCGGATGCGGGTCTCAAAGGAACCGAAACCGGGCAGAACGACTTTGCCCTCCTTGACGAGGCCTTCCACGATCGCGTCCAGGGTAGCGGTAACAACCTTCTCCGCTTCCTTTTTGGTGATCTCGGCGGAGGCGGCTACAGTTTCGATCAGATCGCGCTTATTCATGCATGTTCTCCTTTCTGCGCTCCAAAAGCGCCATTTTGCTTTATTTTACCATATTGTTGAACTTTTGGCAAGCATTATATGTTGAGATATGCATAAGAACAATGCAAATCCGCTTTCTCAGCGGCTCAGAAGCGCGTATACCGCGTGGGCGGCGTCGGCGGCCAGGGCGGGAGACTGCCAGTCAAAACCCGTTTCAGTCTGCCCGATCAGCCCCAGAGCCCCGGCGATGGCCAGGCTGCCCTTCAGCTCTTCGGGCACAGTATCCCAATCCGCGGCGCTGCTTGCGTAGATGCCGGTGAGCTTTGCCGCCTGGCCGTAACCGGCTGCTTCCGCCATCACCCGGGCCAGCTCGCCGCGGCTGATATGTCCGTCCTGAGCTTCAGGCAGCGTGCCGTAGAGATTGCGGAAAAGCCTCCTGAGGGCGTCCGGCTCCATCCGGTCGCCGGTCTCGTTTCCGCCCGCCTGCAGCACCAGGTGCATGAGCGCCTCCGGCGTGCACAGATCGGACGCGGTAAACCCGCATTCACTCAGGCCCACGCCGTAACCGCCCAGCAGGCGCACCTCGTTTTCATACAGCATGCCGGCGCTTTCAGGATACGTGAAGCGGCTGTCGGAGTCGGGCTTCGAGCCGTACGCTTCCCCGGTCACGGCGTCCACGGCGTATACGCTTTCGTCCCGCACGAACTGCCAGCACAGCGTGAGGGCATAGGTGACCTTTCCGTCTTCCGCCTTTACGGGAACGCTGAGATACATAAGCCTGGGCTCCGGCTCGCCGGAGGGTGAGGACCACAGCCGCGCCGCCTTTTCTTCGCCGATCAGCGCGTCTTTGTCGGCGGAATAGAATTCCTGCCCGTCGTTCCAGTTCAGCATAAAGCCGCACACGCTGCCGTCTGCCGGGTCTATGCGCACCGTGACGGAGTTCTCGCGGAAGAGGAAGCCCTCGTGCTGGCGGGTGTAGGTATAGCTCACGGTGGCTTCCCGGCTGCCCAGAGGCGCGTCGGCATCCGACGAGGTGAGGCGCAGCATGCCGGAATACTCGCCGTAGTACGCATTGATAAAGGCGTCCGCGGTGCCCTGCCAGGCCTGGGTGTCCGGCTTGCCGCCGGTGCGGGCATATTCGGAGGAATAGGAATACAGGTTCGTGATTCGTCCCGTGAGCGCGTCCAGCGTGAAGTTGCGCCATACCTCGCCGTCGTTCAGATCGCGGCGGTACACCAGATAGGCGCAGGGCTTTTTATCGTTCACGGAATAATCCGCCCTTTCCAGCACGTCCGTGTCCTTCAGGCCCAGCTCCGGCATGGCCCTGAGGCGCGCGTCCAGCTCCGCAGTGGGTACTGCGCCTTCATACATCTGGATGCCGCTTTTCTCCGTTTCGGTCAGGCTGCGGCCGGAAACCTTCATCTCGGCCGGGCCTGCGTCCTCGTCCATCGCCGCCTCGGCGGTGTACATAACTTCGTTCTTTGTCCAGTCCACGAGCTTTCCGTCCGAAAGCCGCACGGCCAAGGGCGTGCGGTCGGTGCGCACGTACACCAGCCGGGCCATGTCCTTTTCGTCCGTCACATAATACACAGCCTCCATGCCCTGGGCGGCAAGCAGCGTCTTCCCGGCGGCGGCTTTTGCTTCTTCATTCGCGGTGCACACGGGGCAGGGACGCATGCCGAGGCCTGCCCAGTCGTGCAGGGCTTTGGGCTGCATGCCGTCCGCGCCGCTGCAGGAAGCGTCTGTGTGGAAGAAGCTTTCGCCCTCGCGGCCAAAGTACTCAGTGCCGGCATCTTCGCTTTGGGTGTATTCGGCATAGGCGTCCGAGCGGTAAAAGCTGTTCACCTGCAGGCTGGCGGGATCGATGGCAAGGGCAAAGCTGATATCCGTCTCCACGCCGCCCCAAAGCAGAGTTCCGTTCACCCGTGCCGCGTCGTAGGCGCTGCGGATCAGGGAGGGCTGAATGTCCTTGAGGATCCAGCTCCAGCCGGGCCTGGTGATCACGCGGCTCAGAAATCCGTCCGCGGTGTTCTTCAGTTCTTCCGGCCCGTACTTGGGAAAGGAGGCGTAAAAGCCGCCGCGGTCGTAGATCTCGCGGTTGTCGTAACGGTAATAGTTCATCACCTGACCGTCCGCGTCCACCAGCGCGCTGGCAAAGCCGGCTTCTCCTGACCAGTTCAGCGACCAGCGGCCTTCGTACAGGTCGCCGCTGAATTCGTCGTAGGTGTCGAGAATGTCCAGCGCCTCCACGGCCGCTAAGGTCACGCGGGTCATGGCGTCGGTGAGGGGTTCGTCGGCAAGGGCTGCCGGCACGCCCGCAAACAGGGCGAGGGCGATAAAAAGTGCAAGCACGCGTTTCAAATCTATCATCTCCCGTAATGGATTCTCCTATGGGACGCCCATGCGGGGCATTTGTTCCGGCGCGCGGGCAGAAAAAAACGGCGGGGTGCCGCCCGCCGTGCAAATGAACTTTTAATGGGATCGATCTTCCAGCAGGTTGATCACCTCGCCGGCCAGATACACGCTGCCGGCGCAGACCACCAGGCCCTCCGGCCCCGCCAGCTCTTGCGCGAAAGCCAGCGCGTCTTTCACGCTGCCAAACGCGCCGGCGCAGGAAGGATAAACCCCGGCAAGCTCCTTTTCGTCCATGGCCCTGGGCCAGTTCACCCGGGTGGCGACCACTTCGTCTGCGAAGGAAGAAAAGATCTTCGCGCACGCTTCCACCTGCTTGTCGCGCATCATGCCGGTCAGAAGCACCTTTCTGCGGCCCCGGAAGAAGGCCTGTGCGTACTCCTTCAGGGCTGAAGCGCCCTGGGGATTGTGGGCGCAGTCGATCAGCACGCTGCCCCGCATGTCCAGGCGCCCGGGCCAGGCAGCCTTCCGGATGCCCTGACTGAAGGCGCGTAAGCAGCTTTCGTGGCTGCTTGCCGAAAGCAGCCCGCTGTGAAGCGCTGCGTCCAGGGCGCTCAGGGCCAGGGCGGCGTTTTTGGCCTGATGAAGGCCGGGAATGTTCACGCGCTGCCTGATCTCGCCCGAGCAGGGCAGAAGCAGGCGGAACTCGCATCCGCCGGCGTCCAGGGCCGTGATCTCAGGCTCACCTGTTACGTACAGCGGCGCGCCGGTCTTGCGGGCGGCGCGGGCGAACACATCCAGCACGCTTTTGTCCTGGTTCATCACTGCAGCGGGCACGCCGGGCTTGAAGATGCCCGCCTTCTCGGCGGCGATCTTCTCTATGGTGTCACCCAGGCTCCCCATGTGGTCCATGCCGATCATGGCGATCAGGCTGATGTCGGCGGGCAGCACGTTGGTGGAATCCAGCCGTCCGCCCATGCCCACCTCCATCACCGCGTGCTCGGCGCCCATGCGTTCAAAATACACGCAGGCGCAGGCTGTGAGCAGTTCGAAGGTGGTGCAGCGTATGCCCTGAACGGCCAGCGATTCCGCTTTTTCGCGCACCAGGGAGGCGGCCTGCACCAGCTCTTCGTCCGGTATCGGCTGCCCGCCGAAAACGATGCGCTCGTTGAAAAACCGCAGGTAGGGCGAGGTGAACAGCCCCACGCGGGGCGTAAGCTCCCTCAGCGCCGCGTCCAGAAAGGCGCAGGTGGAACCCTTGCCGTTGGTTCCGGCCACGTGCCATATGGTGCCCATGCGCTTCTGGGGGTCGCCCAGGGCGGCCAGGAGCGCCCGGGTGTTCTGCAGCCCGTTCTTTTCGCCCTTCCAGCGTTCGCCGTTGATCCATGCCGCGGCGGAGGCGGCGGAATCAAATGTGTTCATTCGGTATTTGCCTCTTATTTGGCGGCCTTTACAGCTTGAGCGCCGCCAGGCCCACCTTTTTGCGCACCTTGAGCATGGTGCGGTAGGCGATCTGGGCCGCACGCTCGCGGCCGCTCACCATCACCTGCTCCAGGTACGCCTTGTCGCCGGAGATGCGCTTGTATTCCTGCTGGATGGGCTCCAGCACTGCGATCACGCAGTCCGCCACGGCGTCCTTGAAGGCGCCGTAGCCCTTGCCCGCGTATTCATCGGTGATGGTCTCCATGCTCTTGCCGGTCAGGGCGTTCATGATGCTCATGAGGTTGGCGATGCCGGGGCGGTTTTCGGGATCGAAGGCCACGCAGGCTTCGCAGTCCGTCACCGCGCGGCGGAACTTTCTGCGTATCACGTCCGGCTCGTCCAGGATCGCGATGTAGCACTCCTCGGGGTCGCTCTTGCTCATCTTGCGGGTGGGTTCCTGCAGGCTCATGATGCGCGCGCCCACCTTGGGGAAGTAGCCTTCCGGCACGGTGAACACGTCGCCGTAGATGGCGTTAAAGCGCAGGGCGATGTCCCGGGCCAGCTCCAGGTGCTGCTTCTGGTCCGCGCCGATGGGCACCAGGTCCGTCATGTACAGAAGGATGTCTGCCGCCATCAGCACGGGGTAGGTGAACAGGCCGGCGTTGATGTTGTCGGCGTGCTTGGCGCTTTTGTCCTTGAACTGGGTCATGCGGCTCAATTCGCCCATGTAGGTAAAGCAGTTCAGTATCCATCCGAGCTCCGCGTGCTGGGGCACCTGGCTCTGGAAATAGATGATGTTCTTTTCCGGGTCCAGGCCGCTGGCCAGAAAGATGGCCATGGTGCGCAGGCATGCCTTGCGCAGGGCGGCGGGGTCCTGCCTCACGGTGATGGCGTGCATGTCCACGATGGAATACAGGCAGTCGTACTCGCTCTGCAGGATGCCGAAATTGCGCAGGGCGCCGATGTAGTTGCCCAGCGTCAGGTTGCCCGTGGGCTGGATGCCCGAAAAGATGCGTTTTCTGTTTTCAGCTGCGTTTTCCATGATATCACTCCCGTATGGTTTATTATTTCAGAAAGTCCTCGCGCTGGGGTGTGAAGATGTCCACCAGCACGCCGTCCTCCAGCGCCGTACAGCCGTGCAGGGCGTTGGGGGGAAAGTAGAGGCTGTCGCCCTTTTCCACGATGCTGTCTTCGCCTTCCACCGTAAAGAGGAAGCGGCCCTTGGCCACATAGGTGATCTGCTCGTGGGGATGGCGGTGGGGCGCGCCTTCGCCGCCCTTGTCGAAGGTCACCTCCACCATCATCTGCGTTCCGGCGTGGGCCAGGATCTTGCGGCGGCTCTTGTCGTTCAGGATGTCGTAGGGGACGGACGCGTTTTTCACTGTCATGATGCATAACCTCCTGCGGAAATAAAACAAGTCCCGGAAGACGAACTTCCGGGACAAAAAACACATTTCTGCGGTGCCACCCGTATTGGCGCATGGGCGCCCTCTCTGCCGCGTACGTGCCGCGGTAGCGTTTGATAACGGAGCGCCGCCTCCGGCTCACATTTCGTTTCGCCCTCGGAAGGCCCATTCGCCGCCGCGTCCGCGCCGCGCTTGCACCCTCCGCGGCTCGCTCATGCGTCGCATGGCGGTTACTACCTCTTCCTCACAGGTTTGATGTAAGGCACATCATAGCACCCGGCAGGCGGCTTGTCAAGGGAAAAGACGTAATTTCTGCGCCCGTCCGCCGGTGTTTTACCGGATGCTGCCCGTGAACAGCGCCGCGTCTTTGTACAGATCCATCAGCAGCTCTTCGGTCACATAAGGAGCTTCGGGATACATGAGTTCGAGCAGCGCTCTTTCCCCGGGCAGCAGGCTGTCCAGCGTCACGCGCCAGGCGCCGATGTCCTGTTTGCGCACCTCGTCCGCATCAAGATAAATCGGTTTCACTTCCTCGTCCAGCGCCGCCTGCCAGAAGCTCTGGCCCTTCAGGAAGATCTTGTCCAGAGAGCCGTACCCGGTCTCGGTCAGCATGCTGCGCACATCTTTCAGCGCTTTGGCTGCGAGTGCGTCATAGCGCTCAGTCACCACGCTATCGCTGCCAGGCGTAGCGGCAAATTCCCGGCTGCTCACGTCGTATACATCCGCAGCAGTCAGCATGTCATATTCTCCTGCCAAACTGCTTGGGAGCCTTTCCGGCATCGTACTGATGCAGTAGCACAGCCAGGCACATTTCAGGCGGAGGATCTTGACCAGTGCTTCCCCTGCTACTGCATCCCTGTGATCTTCGATGTCGCAAAGAATCGCGTCCCGCTCAGCAATTAGCTGGTTTTTGCGGTTTTCGTCCTTTGTAGTCGACAGGAGCATGTTGTATAACTTTTCTGTTTCCGCTCGCATTGCGCTGGCGTTTCCTGCATTTACCACCCCAAAGCATTTTTCTGCATATGCGTTATACAGAGCGCGAGCTTCCGTTACAGCGGCTTTGACCTCCGAGTCTCCTGCCTGATACAATATATCATACAGACTCCAGATCTCCGAAAGCCATATCTCCACAGCCTTGTTCCAGTTTCCTTCTGCCGCGTATGCTTCGGCATCCGTCAGTGTCGTAAAATGATAATTGCAGGTATGCAGCGTGTACTGCGCCTCGGTATCGCCCAGCGCGTCCAGCGTCAGGCTGCAGCAGTCCCCGTCCGGCAGCTTCTCCGGGTCAAAGTGGTCGACAGGCCCGTCGCCTTCGCCTGCCTTGGAGCGGACCTTTTCGCTGCTTCTGGGCGTGCCGCCGATGTTGTCGCCGAAGGTGTAGGAAAGCAGCGCCATGTTCACCACCCAGTGATGGTCGATGTCGTCCTGCGTCACCATATAGCTGTATGAGAACTCCTTCTCTTCGCCCGGCGCGAGGCTGTCCAGCGTGCCGATGGGCGTATCGCCGTTCAGGCTATCGGTGATCGTGACGTTTTTCAGTTCCACTTCGCCCGTGTTCTTCACCTTGATCGTGTAATCTATCGTCTCGTTCAGGGCGAAGTATTCGCCGTTCAAGGGACCGTGGGTCTCCTCTTTCGTGATGGTCGCAGCGACCTTTACGCCGTAGATCGGCCCCAGCGGATCGTCTTCATCGGTGAGCTTCTTGGTCTGGGCGGTAGCCGTGTTGCTCGGCCAGGAGTGCTCAACGCCGTCCACATCCTTGCCTGTCGCGGTGGCGTAGTTGGTCACGTAGCCCACGACCTTGGCCTCGTATTCCGTGACCGTTTCGCCGGGCACGCTGCAGGGCAGCGTCTCTTCAGGATCGATCTTCTCAAAGTCGCCCACAGTCGTTCCCTTGTCATCGACAACGACGTCCGTGATGGCATCATCGCCGGTGTTGGTCACGGTGAGGCTCCAGTCGATCTGCTCGCCTTCGTGGAAGTACTCGCCGTCTTTCGGCAGGTGTGCGACGGACTTGACGGCGTCCAAAGTGGGCAGGGCTTCTGCTTTCTCTCTCGGAATGTAAACGGTAAAAGTGCATGCGTTGCTCTGACAGAGCGGTTCGATACCGTCCAATCCGGAATTGGCCATTACTTCTGCCGGATCATACCCATAGTACCAAAACGTAATGGATACCTTGGCTTCATAGTCAGGATCATCCGGTGTCTCTGTCGTGTGATCGATATTCGAGCCATAGTAATCATTTGAATGGCGCAGATTAAAAGAATTTTTATCTTCGTAAGTTTTTCCTGTCGTCAGCACCAGATCACTGCTGTCATGACCTGTATATTGCCAGATGCTTTTCGTTTCGAGCTCATCGTATCTCATGCATCCCTTCGTATACAGAGGCATATTCCCTGTGTTTGTAAGCTGTATATCTATTAATGCATCTATTCCGATATCGACATCAGCTCCGCTGAAGTTATCTACATCATAGCGCCTGAGCTTGTAATCCCCTGCAACGCTGAGCTTGAGAGAGGGAGAACGGTCTGCTGAGTTGTCATACCAATTGGTAAAGACCGTCCCTTCTTCCGTCTCTTCTGTGTTTATCAGTTTATAGGACGACGGCAGATCGTCCGTATGCTCTGTCCACGCGTAATCGAGTTTGATTCCTTCTTTATCTTTAACAGGCAAGTCGCTGATCGTATATGTCCAACTGTTGCTGACGCTCAGGTTGACGACGGTTGATTCGTAGACAGACCAGGATGTGCTCGGCGTCATTTCCATCGCAACAGTCGATGGACGCAGCCCCGCTTCATCGTTATTATCGTCCCAGACGATTTTTACCGTCTGACTGGTAAAACCTTCCGTAGCCGGGATCGGCTCGGTCTTCGTGTGGCTGGAGTCGTTTTTGCAAGTATAGGTCTTCTCGCCTTCTTCATAGGCGGTGGGCTTTTTGGTCACTACACCCTCGTCCCAGTCGTGTCCTATAGCCTCCAGCTCGCGTCGCCACTCGTAATTGCAGCGTGTGCAGTAGTTCACTTCCTGGCCGGCTTCTTCACAGGCGGGCTCTTTCACGGTCTTCCAGGGATTGGGGAAATAGTGCCCAAGCACGGCAAGCTCCTGCGTCTCTACCTTATGGCAGCGATTGCAGGTGCGCGTGCGCGAACCCTTTTCCGTGCAGGTCGCTGTCTTTGTCACCGTCCAGGCGGGCCAGTCGTGCCCGAGCGCGGGCGTGGTCTCTTCAAAGACCGTCTTGTTGCAAAAGCTGCAAATCCATACATTGCCTCCCGCATAGTCGCACCAGGCGCTGCGGGGTCTAGAGTACCAGCTGTGCTTGCCGCTGGATGATTTGGGGCAGCCGTCCTCTGAAGGCGCAGCCAGCGCCTCAGGTAGTATCTCTGGCAGCGCGCCCAGCAGCAGCAAAACTGCCAGCGCGACCGCGATGAAACGTTTGAACGTCATGAACGTTGCCTCCTTTTCCCGTCTGAGTGAGAATATGGTACATAAATCATTAAATACAGTATAACATAAAACGGTTTCCTTGTCACTCAAAATCTGGGGGCTTGCGCAAAAGCAAGGAATCATATATAATGTATACGGAAATTTATACCCGGCGCACCTTGCGCCGCTGGCGGGGAGAGAAGATGCTCAGGGACAGGCAGGCGATCATGGACTACGCGTTTTCCTGCGTGGAAGACGCTTCCCACGGGCGGGATCATATCCTTAGGGTGCGCTTAAGCGCGCTGAGCATCGCCGAAAGCTACCCGGAGGCGGACAGGGACGCCCTGGAGTGCGCCTGCATCCTGCACGACTGCGGGCGGCCCGAGCAGATCGCCGACGCGCGGGTGAGCCACGCGCAGGCGGGCGCAAAAAAGGCGGAAGCCTTCCTGCTGGGCCGGGGCTTTGAAGCTGGGTTCGCCGCGCGCGTGGGCGCATGGATCGCGGCCCACTCCTCGCCGGAAATGGCCCGTATGGCAGGCCTCGAGGCGCGCATCCTGTTTGACGCCGACAAGCTGGAGATGACCGGCGCGGTGGGCGTGCTGCGCGCGATGATGTACAGCGTGGAGGCGGGGGAGCCCATATACGCCCCGGAAGGCGAAAGTTTTTACCGGACCGCGCAAAACGACCTGGCGTTCGCCCGCGCAAACCTGTTTACTGCCGAGGCGAAAGCGATGGCAGCAGACAGGCTTCAGCGGATGGAGGAGTTTCTGTCCGCCCTCATCAAGGAAGCCGGAAGCGCGGAGGCGCAAAGCGTCTGACACAGGCGGAGGAAGATATGCTGTTTTATCAGGATAAAAAATATCCCACCCAAAAGGGCGAAAGCTGGCTTGACGCCTGCGGGCGGCTCAGGCTTCATGACGTGCTGGCGGTGTGCGTGGGCGGCGAGCCCCGCGACCTTTCCGACACCGCGAAAGGCGACGCCCGCGCCCTGACGTATCAGGACGAGGAAGGCCGGCGCGTGTACGAGCGCACGCTGCGCTTCGTGATGCTTCTGGCGGCTTCGGACATTTATCCCGGCCTGCGCCTGCGGGTGGAGAATTCCATTGGCAGGGGCCTGCTGGTGAGCGTGCTGAACGCTCGCTTCGGCCCAAAGGCGGTAAAGCGCCTGGAAGACGAAATGAAGCGCGTGTGCGCCCTTGCCCTGCCCTTTGTGCGCACCGAGGTGAACGACCGGGAGGCCATCGAGTATTACCGGGCAAAGGGTCAGAACGACAAGGCCGAGCTGCTGGCCTGGCGCGAAAAGGCTACCTTCCCCCTGTACGAGTGCGGGGGCATGAAGGACTACTTCTACGGCGTGATGGCGCCGGACACCTCCCGTGTGGGCGTATTTGCCCTGAGCTCCACCCAGGGCGGCTTCGTGCTGAGACTGCCCGATCCCGCTTCTCCGGATGTGCCCGCGCCCCTGGCGCCCACGAAAAAGCTTTTGGAGACCTTCCGCGAGAGCAACGCCTGGCAGCGCATCCTGGGCGTGGAGAACGCCCCGGACTTAAACCGCCTCACCCGCAGCGGGGAGATACGCGAGTTCATCCGGGTGAACGAGGCCCTGGTGGACATGAAGATCAACAGCATCGCCCGCCGGATCATGGAAAAAGGCGCGCGCCTGGTGCTCATCGCCGGGCCCTCCTCCAGCGGAAAGACCACCTTCTGCAACCGCCTGTTCATCGCCCTGCGCGTGCTGGGCGCCCGCCCCGTGAAGCTCTCGCTGGACGACTATTATCTGGACCGGGACAAGGTGCCCCTGGACGATGACGGAAAGCCGGACCTGGAGTGCGTGGAGGCGCTGGATACGCCCCTGATCAACCGGCAGTTAAAGCGCATCCTGAAGGGCGAAGAGGTGGAGGTGCCCACCTTCGACTTCGTCACCCAGAAGCGCGCGAAAGCGACCCACCGCCTGCGCGTGGAGCCGGGCGCGCCCATCCTGATCGAGGGCATACACGGCCTAAACGACAAGCTGACCGGCAGCATACCCGCGGCCCAGAAGTTCAAGATCTATATCAGCGCCCTGATCAACCTGAACCTGGACGACCACAACCGCATCCGCACCACCGACGCGCGGCTCATCCGCCGCCTGGTGCGGGACAGCGCCTTCCGCGGTACGCCCGTGGAAAAGACGCTGGACATGTGGCCCAGCGTGCGCCGCGGCGAAGACAGGTACATCTTCCCATATCAGGAAAAGGCGGACGTGATGATCAACTCCTCGCTGGTGTACGAGCTGGCGGTGATGAAGAAATACATCTACGGCCCGCTGTGCCGGATTCCGCCCGAGAATCCGGATTACGCCCAGGCCCGCCGGCTGGTGAAGTTTTTGAACTATATCCAGTCCGCCGACGTGGAGGACGAGATCCCGCTCAATTCCCTGCTGAGGGAATTCATCGGCGGCAGCTGCTTCTACCGGGAGGATGAAAAGTGAAAAGGCTTGCGGTCCTGCTGATGTGCCTTGGTTTGGCTTTCGGCGCGCATGCCGAGACAGATCTGGCCGGGGCGCTGTCCGAAAGCGCGGTGCCGCTGGTGGAGATCCTGTGCATGTGCACGGAGATATCCGCCTTTGACGAAGCGCCGGACGCTTTATTGGCCAGCCAGGCCGTGAAGGCCTACCGTACGGTGTTCGAAGAGGCGCCCGAAACGGACGAAGAGATCTACGCGCTTCTGTTCGCGTACGGGGAATACGAGCCCCCGCCGGAGGAACCGGAAGAGATTCTGGCGAGCCGCGCGGAGGTTGACAGCGCCATAGACTGCGGCACGGGGGAGATCAAGCTGAGCGTGAGCGTATACCGCGATTACGGCGACGGCTTCGAGTTCGACCTGTGCCTGGACGTGTATCTGGTGCCGGATAGCTCATCTCCCTTCGGGGCCCGCATCTCCCGGGTGTTCATCCCGGAATGACAAACGAAAGGCATTTTTGCATATGACCGAAAACCTGCAGGCGGAAAACGCTGAAAACACAGTATACATAAACCGCTTCACGCCGACAGAGGCCGACTACAAGGAGTTTTTCCGCCGGCAGATGTTCCGCTCAAAGGCGGAAGCCACGGTGCTGCCCGTGTGCGCTTTGGCGCTCGCGCTGCTGGGTCTTATGTTTCCTTCGTCCCGGACGGATTGGACGCTGATCGGGGCTGCGTGCGTGATGGCGGCGCTGTTGGCGATCCTGTATTTCTGGCTGCCCGGCTACAACGCGCGCACCCTTTTGAAAAGGACCAGGGAGGGCTGCGGAAAAGAGGCGGTCCTCACCACGCGCTTTACGGATGAAAAAATCGTTCTCAATAACGCGGCCAGCGGCGCCACGCTTGAGTTCCGTTATGAAGACGTGAAGACCTGCATGGAAAGCCAGAACCTGTACCATCTGAAGACCAGAGCGCAGCAGGTGCTGATTTTGCGCAAGGGCGCTTTCGCGCCGGACGACGAAGCGGGCTTCAAAGCCTTCATCGCCCGCAAATGCCCCTCGGCGCGCCTGCACTGGTAAAGCGCGCCTGTCCCGAATACGATAACACGCATGCACGGCATGCAGGAGGATAAAAATATGACGATCAACAAGACCAAGAACGGAAACGAAGTCATCATCGCCCTGGAGGGCCGCCTGGACACCGCCACCTCGCCCATGCTGGAGGCCGAGCTCAAGGACGTACTGCAGGAAGCGGACAGCCTGGTGTTCGACTTTGCCAAGCTGGAGTACATCTCTTCCGCCGGACTGCGCGTGCTGCTCTCCTCCCACAAGGCCATGCTGGCCAAGGGCGGCATGAAGGTGACCAACATCAACGACATCGTTCGTGAAGTGTTCGAGATCACGGGTTTTGCGGATATTCTGACCATCGAATAAAAGCCGCCGCTCCTCTGCCGCCGAGAGTGCCCCAAGGCGCTTTGGGCAGGCGGGGACATGAAAACGATCACCGCCCGCGCCGGAAAGGCACTTTGGTGCTTTACGGTGTCCGGACGGTGCAGAAGCCTACCGATCAACAGGGAGGTGAAGAAAAGCATGAAGCGGATGCTGTCTGCCCCGTTCGACCTGGGCGGGACGGATGCGGGCGTTTCTGCTCCCGGCGGCACCGTGCGGGAAATGACCTGCGAAGCCAAAGTGGAAAACATACCGGCGGTCACGGACTTTGTGAACGCCGTACTGGAGGAAGCCGGCTGCCCGATGAAGGCGCAGATCCAGATCGATATGGCGATAGACGAGCTGTTTGCCAACATCGCCCAGTACGCCTACGCCCCGGGTGCCGGGCAGGCCACGGTGCGCGTGGCCGTCGATCCCGAAGTAAAGATGGCCTCGGTCACGTTTGTCGATTCCGGCGCGCCTTTTGACCCGCTGGCCAAGCCGGACCCCAATGTGTCCCTTCCGGCGCAGGAAAGGGCCATCGGCGGCCTGGGCATTTACCTGGTGAAGCAGACGATGGACGCGGTCGATTACGCCTACACAGACGGGCGGAACGAGCTGACCATCCAAAAACGCATCGGCTGAGAAAGCCGGCGCCGGGCTTTGGCCCAATCGTGAAGTGTTTGTTTTCTTTTCGTTGAATTTGCCGTCCGGTATATAGCACAAGGCCTGATAAGCGTACAGCAACGATTGACAGGCCGGCTCCGGACGGCTATAATGTTTTTCGTACGGTTCCCAAATCGGATGGTGCGAGGAAAAAGCCATGCAACGAAAGAGCAAGCCCAACTCCGTGGTTGCGGGGCACGATATCTGGTCGCAGATCACGCTGCAGGCGATGGTGTGGCCCGCGATCATCATCGTGATCTTTATTTCGTATTTTCCCATGTACGGCATACAGATCGCCTTCAAGAACTACGACATCTTTACCGGCATCCGCGCCAGCAAATGGATCGGCCTGGTCCACTTCAAGGACTTTTTCTCCACCGAATCCTGCTGGCGCGTGATCGCAAACACCGTATACCTCGCTTTTCTCAAGCTCGTTTTCTGCATGTGGCCGCCCATCCTGCTGGCGGTGCTACTGAACGAGCTGCGCTCTCCCAAATTCATGAAGACCGTTCAGACGCTGTCGTACCTGCCGCATTTTATCGGCTGGTCCATCGCCTACGGTATCTTTTACAACCTGCTCAATCCCTCGGGCGGCGCGCTGAACGTATTCATGCAAAAGCTGGGCCTCATCGAGGGCTCCATCAATTTTCTGGCGGAAGACAAATACTTCCGCCCCATGATCATCCTGACCTCCATCTGGAAAAGCATCGGCTGGAGCTCCATCATCTACCTCGGCGTGATCTGCAACATCGACCAGGGCCTGTACGAGGCGCTGGCCATCGACGGCGGCCGCAGATGGGCAAAGTTCCGCTACATCACCTGGCCGCACCTGCGGCCCACCTTCGTCATTCTGTTCATACTGGAATGCGGCAAGGTGATGAGCGGCGGCGACGGCTTTGACCAGGTGTACGCCTTCGGAAACGCCCTGAACCGCAACGCCAGCGACATTCTGGACACCTACATCATGCGCACGGGCTTCGATAACGCCCGCTACTCCTACGCCACGGCTGTGGGCCTGTTCAAGTCCGTGGTGAACCTCATCCTGCTGCTCACCTCCAACAAGGTCAGCAAGATGATGACGGACGAGTCCCTGTTCTGAGGAGGTGAGGCGCATGATGAAGCAAAACGCTTTAGGCACCCTTTCAAAAGCGGGCAGCAAGCACCGCAAGCGCGTCGAGGCCTTCGACGTGGTGAACGCGCTGGTGCTGGTGCTTCTGTCCTTTATCATCGTATATCCGTTTTACTACGCGGTGATGAACTCCTTTAACGCCATGCTCACCCACTCGCCCTCCTTCGTCATCAACACGAAGTGGACCACCATGCCTTACCGCATCGTGTTCCACAACGCCACCATGATCACGGGCTGCATAAACTCCGTGCTGCGCACGCTGGTGGGCACGGTGACCGCCCTCACCGTATGCTCCTGCGCTGCCTACGCCATGAGCAAAAGCTATCTCAGGCTGCGCTGGCTGTATATGCTGATCTTCATCATCCCCACGTTTTTCGGCGGCGGCCAGATCCCGGTGTATTTGAACCTCAAGAGCCTGGGCCTCACCAACACCTTCTGGGTGTACATCGTGCCCAAGACCTTCGCATTTTTCTGGATGGTCATCCTGATGACCAACTTCAAAAACGTGCCCACCGAGCTGGAGGAGGCCGCCTACATGGACGGCGCGTCCACGCTGAGGGTGTTTTTCACCATCGTGCTGCCCGTATCCCTGCCGGCGCTTGCCACCATCGCGCTGTACGCGGCGGTGTCCCAGTGGAACAGCTGGTACGATACGGCCTACTACACCTCGGGCAACGACCTGATCACGCTGAGCTGGATACTGATGCGCACGGTGAAGGAGCAGCAGTTCGCCGAGATGACGGTGGAGATTCGCGCCGCCCGCGAAAACAGCTACAATCCCGAGGCCGTAAAGATGGCCACGATGGTGGTGGCCAGCGTGCCCATCATCATGATCTACCCCTTCCTGCAGAGATATTTTGTGAAGGGCCTTATGGTAGGATCGATAAAGGGCTGAGCCCTTATTGGCTGAGCCCTTATTGATAATTCAACAGGAGGAAAAACACATGAACAAACGCCTGATCGCTCTGGTGCTGGCGGCGCTGATGGTTCTTACGGCTGTGCCCGCCCTGGCGGAAGAAGCCGCGAGCTGGCTCACCGACACCACCCCCGTGACCCTGAAGGTCTTTTACGACCGTCCCGTAGACGCCTCCATCCTGGCGGACGCCTGGGGCAACGAGCCCGTTTCCAAAGTGTGGATCGAGGAGACCGGCGTGAACATCCAGTGGGAGTACGCGCCCGACGACACCCACGCCCTGATCAACCAGCGCCTGGCCGGTGAAGAGTATCCGGACATCCTGATCTGCTTCACCAGCTACGACCAGCTGCAGAACCTGGCCTCCCACGGCATCATCTGCAAGCTGAACGAGCTGGAAGAGACCGCCGCCCCCGGCTTCATCGAGCGCAACATGAGCCAGAACACCATCCTGGCCATCCGCGAGACCTTCGCCACCATGGATATCTACGGCCTGATCACCGGCTCCTGGAAGGTCGAAGAGATGAACAACGACGAGAACATCGGCTGCATGACCGGCGCGATGGTGCTCAAGTCCGTGTACGAGGCGATCGGCTCTCCCGAAGCCACCACCATGGACGCCTTCCTCGACATGCTGCGCGAGGTCAAGGCCGCGTATCCCGACATCATCCCCTTCCAGGCCAGCCGCAATCCAGGCAAGGATTCTGATGGCAACCCCCGCTGCATCTATAAGCTCTTCGGCTTCTTCGACATCCCCGCCAGCGGCTATTTCTATGACGAGGCGGACGGCATGTACAAGAAGTACATGTATTCCGACAACTTCTACACCCTGCTGGAGTTTGTGAACACCCTGTACAACGAGGGCCTGATGGACCCCACCGAGCTGACCGACAGCGGCGCCCAGATGCAGCAGAAGCTCTTTAACGGCCGCATCTTCTGCAACATGAACAACGACGCCGACAACACCGACTGGTTCAACGACGAACTGGCCAAGGCCGGCATCGAGGACGAGTGGATCTTCATCGACCAGCCCTCCATCAACGAAGAGGAAGGCTACACCTTCGACAACCTGGGCACCGGCGTAGGCACCTTGTGCTGCGTGGTGTTCGACAACGAGAACTCCGAGCGTTCCCTGCAGTGGCTGGACTACGTGATGAGCCAGAAGCCCCAGCTGCAGATCAACAACGGCGTGTACCAGCTCACCTGGGACTTCGACGAAAACGGCGTGCCCACTCTGTATCCTGAGTATGAGGCGCTGTCCCAGACCGAGCTCAAGCAGCTGTGGGGCGTGAACCTGTACTACTTCCTGCGCCAGCAGGACATCCTGGAGGTCCTCAAGACCAAGTACGGCGGAACCGAAAAGCAGACTGCCAACATCGAGCACATGGCGCAGTATTACAAGGACTACTCCTTCTTCAACAACCAGAAGGCCGAAAACTACGCCGCTGACAGCGAAGAGATCAAGATCAAGGCCAACATCCGCGAATACTGGGAGCCCATGATCCTTGAACTCATCACCTGCGCACCCGAGGAGCTGCCCGCCAAGTTCGAGGAGGCCATCGCCAAGATCGAAGAGCTGGGCCAGACCACCCTCAACGAGCACATCAACGACTACTTCCAGAACAAGACCGCCGTGTACGAGAAGTACGGCGCCGACCTGGATCTGAGCTATCTGGGCCTGTAATCCCAAACGCGCAATCGGCGGGCTGCCGGCTTTTCTCTCCGGCAGCCCGCTGTGCTTCTTAGAAAGAACCGTCATGCGAGGTACTTTTATGAGCCGATGCGAAAAGTATCTGCCGGATATCCGGAACCGGTCCCTGCGGAAATATCCCGGAAAATATCTGTTCGGTCCCACGGGCGCGCGCCTGTGGGCGGACTGCCTGGAAAGCGCTCCCGGTTTTCTGGGGCGCATGGACTTTATACACAAGCTCAACCTGCCCCTGCTGTTCACGGTGCGGGCAGGCGGCCGCGGGCCGGAGCTTGTGCCGGGCGAGAACATATGGCGCCCCGACGAAGGCGAACTGCGCTTTTCGGACGGGGAGATCTCTTTTTCTGAACGAAAGACCATTACCTGGCGGGATGAGGCCGTTTCGCTGCAGACATGGGAGAACCTGTCTGACAGGCCCGTCCGCCTGGAGATCATATTGCCCCGGGGCGCAGGGGAGGGCGAATGCTTTCTGTTTCCCTGCGCCCTGCACGGCCTGAAGGTAAAAATGTGCTTCCGCGCCGGAAAGGCTTTTCAAAACGGCGCGTGCGTGCTTGCCCCCGGCAGCCGCGTAAGCGTGCTGATGGCGGCGGCGCTGGGACTGGAGGGCGAGGAAGAGGATATCCTCCGCCGGGCAGATGCCCTGATGGGCTGCGAAGAGCGCCCGGAAGAGCTCATGGACAGCTTAAGCGCCGAGTATCTCAGGTGGTTCGACGACGCACCTGCCTTCGAGTGCTCCGATCCCTATATCGAAAGGTGCTGGCGGTACCGGCTGTATATCCTGCGCTCCTGCCTGGCCAGGCCGGGGCTTGGCTACCTGAAGCACGAGCTGTTTTACGAAGGGCGCGCCCACGGCATGGCGAAAACGGAGTATTCCGCTTCGGGCTGGGAGTTTTCGCGGCTGATCCCGCTGTCCACGCCCCTCACCATGACGGACATGCGCTGGTGCCGCCGGCCCGAAACGGGCAGGGAGGCCTTCCGCGCCCTGATCGATACCGCCAATTCAGACGGGGCCTTCTCCGTGAGCAGCGTGGACGCAAACGGCAAGGAATACGTCAATTTCGCGGGCTGGGCGCTGTATAACTTTTATCTTCTGTGGGGAGACAGGGAATTTATCCGCGAGGTGCTGCCCGGCTTCAAAAAGGATCTTCTGAGCGTGCACGCGCGGCACAAGGGCGAAAGGGACGATCTGCAGATCTGCTATACCCACGCCCTCACGGGCAAGGAATACCAGCCGGGCTACTGGTTTTTCACCAACCAGTGCTTCCCGCCCAAGGTCCGGGGCACGCAGGAAGGGTACACGCCCTTAAAGCGCGTGGACTGCTCCGTGTATATGTACCTCAACTGCATGGGCCTTGGCGCGCTGTGCCGCGAGGTGGAAGACGCGGACGCCGGCAGGTTCTTTGAGATCGCCGAATCCATCCGCCGGGACGTGCTCGATAAAATGTGGGACAAAACGGGCGGGTGTTTTTACGACCTGCACTACCAGACGGACAAAAAGGCTTACGTCAAGCACATCGTGTCGGTGTACCCGCTCTGGGCGGGCATCACGGGCGAGGAGCATCTAAAGCAGCTGGACTACCTGTTCAGCCCGGATTATTTCGCCCGGGGCTCCGGTTTCGCCTCTGCGGCGGCGGACTGCCCCGTATATTCTCCCTCCGGCGGCTGGAAGGGCGACTACTTCAAGGGCCGCGACGGCTGCATGTGGAACGGCCCCTCCTGGCCCTACACCACCTGCATTGCCCTGGACGCCGCCGCCCGCCAGAGCAAGGCCCACGGCCACCTTTGGGACGGGGAGTTTATGCGGTTTTTCCGCCAGTACACGATGGAGCACTTCCGGGGCGGCGACATAGACCAGCCTTACCTGGTGGAGTTCTACAACGCCGAAACGGGAGAAGCCCTGAGCGACGAGGCGGATTACAACCACTCCTTCTATATCGACCTGGTGGTGCGCCACATTGCGGGCATCGAGCCGGACGAAAAGGGATTCTGTTTCAGTCCCGTGGACGCTGGCCTTTCGCATTTTGCCCTGAAGGACGTGCTTGTGCGCGGGCACAGGATCGATGTATACTATCAGAAAAAGGCGGGCGCAGCCTACCCGGAATTCGGGGAAGGTTACACGCTGCTGATCGACGGGCTCAAACGCCTGGAAACGGGCGGAGCCGGCTTAAACGGCCCGGATCAGCACTTCGAGCTTTGAAAGCGCAGGGAGGATGAGCATGCTTCCGGTTCCCGACAGACCTGTCCGCCTCGCCCTGATCGGCGCGGGGCACCGCTCCCAGACCATATACCGCTACCTTTTTGACGATTTAAAGCCCTGGATCGAGCTTACCGCCGTTGTGGACCCCGTGCGGGAGCACGCCGACCTTCTGGCTCAAACGCTTGGCGTAAAGGCTTTTTACGACGTACGGGACCTGGTGCAGGCCGGCGCGTGCGAAGCGGCGGTGGCGGTGGTGCCGATCCCGCTGCACTACGCCTATTCCGTGTACCTTTCGCGCTGCGGCATCCACAACATGATCGAGACCACCTGGTGCAGCACCCTGGAGCAGGCGCGCCTGATGGTGAAGGAGGCCAAAGACCAGGGCGTGGTCACGGGCGTATGCGAGAACTTTTACCGCTATCCCATAGACCGCTTCGCCCAGACCCTCAGGGACAGCGGTTATATAGGGGATATTAAGCGCATCTTCTGCTACAACGACCACACAGGCTACCATTCCGATTCCCGCTGGCTGGTCTTTGCGGATGAGATACCGGACAGCATCAGCGCCATGGAGCACGATATGCCAACCATGCCGTTTTACGAGTCCCCTCAGCGCTTTCACGACCATGAGACCTTCCGCTCCCGCTTTATCCACTTTCCATCTGGCCTGATGGTGATCGACCAGGCCGCCAACATCAAGGGCATGCTGGGCCGCCAGGCGCGCCCCGGCTTTACCGAATGGCACGGCACCATGGGCACTCTGGCCCAATCGGGCGGACGCTATCAGGCGCCTGACTACCGGGTGTACGACAACAACCGCCGCGTGGAGGCTGGAAAGGGCGTACACAGCGACTGGACCGCGGAGATCCGCCGCTGCGACTATCCCGACACCCTGGCTTTCTCGGACGAAGTGCATCCGGGTCAGGCCAACGTGATCTCGAAGGTGGAGCGTTTTTACGACGAAAACGGCGCCTACGCGGGCGTAAGGGCCTGCATCCCGGGCGGGGAGATCGTGTACCATAATCCACTGGTGATGAAAAACAGCGGTCCCCATTACTTTCGGGAATACGGCGTGTGCGTGGCCGCGCACCTGGCGGATTTCGCCCTGTGCATCCGGGGCGTAAAACAGCAGGAATTCGGCGAAGACAAGGCGCTCATGTCCATGATGATGGAGGCCGCCGCCCGGGAGAGCATACTTAAAAACGGCGCGTGGATCGACCTGCCCCTGATCGGCCCGCTGAAATCCGACGCCCTCGCGCTGGACGCGCTTTCGGCCCAGCTGGGTCAGGACTCCATGGACGTGGAGAAAATGCTCAGCTTCCAGCACGATAAACCCTGATTCCGGAGGAACATATGAAACCGATCTTACTGCTCACGATGGGAGACCCGGCGGGCATCGGCCCGGAGGTCACGGTAAAGGCGCTGGCGCATCCGGAGGCCTGCGAAGGCTGTACGCCTGTGGTGGTGGGGGACGAAGCTCCCATCCGGGAGGCCATGCGCTTTACGCACAGCCCGCTTTCGCTCAGATTGATCGGCGATCTGTCCGAAGCCCGGGGCGGCTTCGGGCAGGTGGAGCTTCTGCCCATCGGCGCGCTGAAGCCCGGCAGCTACGAAACGGGCAGGGTGAGCGCCGGCGCAGGTGAAGCCGCCTTCCAATATGTCACGCAGGCCATCGGCCTGTCCATGGCGGGCAAGGCGGCGGGTGTCGTCACCGCGCCCATCAACAAGGAGGCCATGCACCTGGCGGGGCACATGTATTCCGGCCACACCGAGATCTTCGCGGACTATACGCACACCGAGAGCTATGCCATGCTGCTGATGAGCGGAAGCCTGCGTGTGATCCACGTGACTACCCACGTGTCCATGCGCGAGGCCTGCGACTTAATCTGCACACAGCGCGTGCTCAAAACCATACGGCTTGCCCGGGAAGCGCTTGAAATGCTTGGCATTCCCGGCGGGAAGATCGGCGTGGCGGGGCTGAACGCTCACGCCTCTGAGAACGGGCTGTTCGGCCACGAGGAAGCGGACGCCATCATCCCGGCCATCCGGCAGGCGCAGGCCGAGGGCATCAACGCAGACGGCCCCGTGCCGCCGGACACGGTCTTCGTCAAAGCCGCGGGCGGCGTGTACGATATCGTGGTGGCCATGTACCACGACCAGGGGCATATCCCCCTCAAGCTTTTTGGCTTCCGCATTGACCCGGTCACGGGGCTGTTCAGCTCCATGAGCGGCATCAACACCACCATCGGCCTGCCCATCATACGCACCAGCGTGGACCACGGCACAGCCTTCGACCGGGCGGGAAAGAACACGGCCAACGAAATGAGCATGCTGGAAGCGATCACCACCGCCGTAAAGATGATCCCGTACTACGAGGCCAAGCGGCATGGCTGAGCTGTTCATCGCCGCGGACGATTTTACCGGCGCGCTGGATACGGGCGTAAAGCTGGCGGCCCAGGGCATCAGTGCCCGGGTGGTGAGCGGATGCGAAAGCATCGGACCCTGTCCCGAGACCGTGCTGGTGGCCAATCTGGACAGCCGCCATCTGGAACGGGACGCCGCGTTTGAAGCAACGTACAGCGCGTGCAATGCGGCATTCGAAGCCGGTGCGCGCTGCCTGTACATCAAAACCGACTCCGGTCTGCGCGGAAATATCGGCGCGGCCCTGGAGGCGGCGGCGCGGGCGGCGAAGAGCAAGGTCGTATTCGCGCCTGCCTATCCCGCCCTGAACCGGCGCACGGAAAACGGCGTGCACATGATCGGGGATGTGCCCGTTACGAAAAGCGTGTTCGGGCGCGACCTGCTCAATCCCGTACGGCACGACTTTACCCGGGACATCATCCGGGAACAGACCGCGCTTAAAGTGTACGGCGCGGAGGAAGCCGTCCCGGAAGCGGGCCCGCACATCGAACTGCTGGAACTGAACACGGACAAAGACATGCTCTGCTATGCCCGTGCCCACGCGAAAAGCGGCATAAAGGCTTATGCGGGCTGCGCGGGTTTTGCCCAGGTGCTGGGAACGCTGCTGGGGCTTACACGCGGAAAACCGCGCGCAGTGCGCATCCGCCTGCCGCTGGCGGTGTTCAGCGCCAGCCTGAGCGCTGTGAATTTCGAACAGATGCGCAGGGGCGGAAAAGCGGGGCTGGCAAGCTTCGCCTTTACCGACGTGCTCTCCCGCGAGCCGGATCTTGAAACGCTCGCCGCCTGCACCCTTGAAAAAACGCCCGGCGTGCTTATCGAAAGCGCGAGAACGAAGGAGGAAGCGGACGCGCTCAGCGCCAGGGGGGAAAAGATGGGCCTTGACGCCGCCGCCCGCGCAAACCGCATCGCCTTCAACATGGGCAGGGCGGCGAAAGCTCTCACAGACGCGGGCTTTCAAGGCACGCTGTGCCTGTTCGGAGGCGATACCGTGAGCGCCGCGCTTGCCGCCCTCGGCTGCAGGGGCCTGTCACCGGCAGGTGAGATCGAACCCGGCGTGGTGATATCAAAAGCATACCTGCCGGACAGAGAGATCGCGGTCGTTACCAAGTCGGGCAGCTTCGGCAGCGCCGATGTGATCGAAAAACTCATAAAACGAGCGGAGGAGACCGAATGAAGACGCGCGAGGACATCAAAGGCATCATCTGCGCCATGGTCACGCCCATGCACGCAGACGAGAGCGTGGACCTTAAGGGCGTGCGCCGGCAGACCCGCAGGCAGATCGAAGCGGGCGTGCACGGCGTGTTCTGCCTGGGCACCAACGGCGAGGGCTATATCCTGAGCCACAAAGAAAAACTGGAAGTGGCACAGGCCATGATCGACGAAAACGCGGGCCGCCTGCCCGTGTACGTGGGCACCGGCTGCGTGAGCACCCGCGAGACCGCGGAGCTTTCCAGGGAGGCCGAGCGCCTGGGCGCGGACGTGCTGAGCGTGGTGTGTCCCTACTTCGCGGCGGCGTCGCAGGACGAGCTGTACGCCCACTTCGCCGAAGTGGCCGAAAGCGTTTCGATCCCGGTGCTTCTGTACAACATCCCCATGCGCACGGGCGTGAACCTGGCTGTGGACACCGTAAAATGCCTGGCGCAGATCCCCAACATCGCGGGCATCAAGGATTCCAGTGGCAATTTTGACCAGATCCTGCAGTATATCGAAAAGACGCCGGGAGATTTCATCGTGCTGTCCGGCAACGACTCCCTGGCGCTGTGGACGCTTCAGGCCGGCGGAAAGGGCGCGATCTGCGGCATCGCGAACCTATTCCCAAAACGCATGGTGTCCATATACGAGCGCTTTTTGCTGGGAGATTTCGAAGGCGCGAAGCAGGCGTCCGATTCCATCCGCGCCATCCGGGACTGCTTTAAACTGGGCAATCCCAACTCCATCGTGAAGCTGGCGCTGAACCTGCTGGGCCAGGACGTGGGCCCCTGCCGCAGGCCCTTCTGGACCGACAGCGAGGCCGTGCGCGAAAAGCTGAAGGCCGTGCTGGACAGCTGCTACAAAGGCGCAGAATAAGCTTTGCCAAAGGAGGACGCACCATGGCGGATATGCTCACCATCCATGTGGACAGGCAGCCTGACATACGCTTTCAGGACGGAGGCCTCCGCCACGCCCTGGGCGTGAAGAGCTTCGGGGTTATGCGGGCCAACCGCGAGCATCCGCAGGAAGCGGACGGCTTTGGCTGGACCTACAACCATGCCGCCATGCTGGCCTGGTACTGCGGGAAGTACTACCTGGAATACCTCTCCAACCCCGTGAGCGAGCACGAAACGCCCGGCCAGACGCTTCTGTGCGATTCGGAAGACGGCATACACTGGAGCTTCCCGCGCGTAGCGTTTCCCGCGATCGAGGTGAGCCTCGGCTGCTACCGGGGCCCCCGCTCGGAGAACATGCCCCAAAGTATCCTCACCGTGCCGCACCAGCGCATGGGCTTTTACTGCGCGCCCAACGGCGTGATGCTGCTTCTGTCCTTTTACGGCATCGTGCACGACCGGCACCTGTGCGCTCCCTGCGACGGCTGGGGCGTGGGGCGCGCCGTAAGGCGCATTTACCCGGACGGAAGGCTGGGGGAGATCTGCTTCCTCATGTACAACGAAGTGGCGGGCTATAACTGCGAGACCGCGCCCCAGTTTGAATTCTATGAAAACAGCGGCGACGAAGAGCTGATCTCGGCCTGCCGGGAACTTCTGAACGACCGGCCTGTGGTCAACCAGATGTACGAGGAGCAGCGCAACGACAAAACGCTCTTCCCCGAACCCCTGCGCCAGGCGGCGAGCTTTTATACCGTGAAGGGCGATGAGATGATCACCGTGTTCAAGCACGGCGTGTCCATGGATTCCAAAGACGGCGGCAGGACATGGAGCAAGATCGTGCCCAATCCCACCCTCAGGACCTCCACGGGCAAGGTGTGGGGCCAGCGCACGCCGGACGGCAGGTTCGCGCTCATGTACAACCCCACGCCGGACGGGCAGCACCGCTGGCCCATCGCCATCGTGGGCGGAACGGACGGCCGCGTTTTCGGCGGCATGGCGGCGGCCACGGGGTATATGTCCCCGCAGCGCTACGGCGGCATCGACAAAAACCTGGGGCCCCAGTATATGCGCGGCATATGCGAGCGCAACCCGCAGGCGCCGGACGGACGCATCCATCTGGCCTACAGCAACAACAAGGAAGACATCTGGATCAGCCACATTGAGGCGGACTGGGACGCGCCTGCCGAGGGCACGATAGACGAGCGCTTTGCGGGAAATGAGCTGCCCCGGCGCTGGAACGTATATTCGCCCGTCTGGGCCCCCGTGCGGATGACGGACGGCGGAATGCGGCTTGCGGACTTTGACCCGTACGACCGGGCACTGGCGGAGCGCTGCGTGAAGCCCTCCGCGAAGGGCAGCGCGGCCTTCACGCTGCGGGTGGGGCCTGTGTGCGCAAAAGGCGAAGTGTGCGTGGCCCTGCACGACGAGGCGAGCGGCGCGCCGGCGGAAATTTACTTCACCGCCGAAGGCGTGATCCGCGTGCGCGCCGCGGGGCGCGCGGAGCCCTGGACGGAGTACGCGGGCGTAACGGAACTCAGAGTGGATTTTGACTGCCTGCGGGGCCGGTTTACCCTGAGCGCCGGCGGGAAAACAAAGGAATTCGCCATGAACACCGCCTGCGACCGGATCGAACGCGTCTCGGTCTCCACCAAGCCCCTGAGCGCCCTACCCTACAACACCGTGTACGATAACGGTAAGTACGGCACGAAGGAAAAGGTGCTGCCCGGCGCGGGGGAGAAGACCGAACTTACGCAGACGGACATCATAACCTTCCGATTTGTCTCGGAAGACTGACGCGGCGAAAAGGAAGACAGACAAAAGGCCCCGGAGGAATTCATCCCTCCGGGGCCTTGCTCATATAAAGAGACGTCACTTATCTTCCGTGATCAGCCGGAAGGAGGAGAAGTTCACGCGGCCTTCGCCTTCAAAGCTGAAGTACAGCGCGTGCACGCCGTCCGGCAGGCAGGCTTCGGCTTCGGCGTCATACCATACGTTGGCGTAGTGTACGGGGATCGACGCGCACACCTCGCCGTCCGGCGCGGTCTTTACCAGCATGCGCCCATGGGCATAGCCCATCACGCGTACGCTGACGGCCTTCACGCTGTTCAGCTCGAAATACTTGAACCCTGCCGTGGCGCCGGAAGCCATATTGGCGATGAAGCTGCCGGGATGCTCGCCCGTGCATTCCTGGGTGATTTTGGGAAAGCGGTCGTCCATCCAGCCGGACCAGGGCACGTAGGTGCACTCGGTATCGGTAAACAGATTGCAGGCGATGTAAGCGGGATATTCGCCCTCGCCCCGCAGGGGCCGCAGGGAGCCGCAGGAGGTGATCTCCGCCTGGGGGATAAAACCGTTTTCCGGCTTCAGCTTTTCGAGGCAGCCCTGGCGGCTGTAGTTGGTGCCGTTGGTATGGCGGTGGTAGAACACGTACCATCCGCCCGCGATCTTCACGATGCTGCCGTGGTTGTTGGCAGTATAGTACAGGGGCCGGTCCGACGGCTTTCCGCCCAAAGTGATGCCTTTGTCGCAGCCGCTCACCAGCACGCCCATATAGCGGAAGCCCTCCGTGGGGCTGTCGCTTACGGCCCAGCACAGCTCGTGGCACAGGATGGAGGAGTAGATAAAGCAGTACTTGCCGAATATCCTGCGGATGGAGGGCGCCTCAAAGAACTCGTGGCCTTCAAAGCCGGTGCCCCGGCTGTATTCGCAGCCCGGCGCCACGAACACGGGGGCGCGCTTCACGGTGAGCATGTCCCGGGAAGAAAGCACGGTGGCCATGGCGCCGTGGCGGCTTTTGTCGCCCCGGGCGCAGAAGCCCGTATACAGGTAAACGTTCTCTCCCTCCACCAGCACGCCGGGGTCGAACTGGGGTTCGTCGCCCTTTCCGTCGCCCAGAAGCGTCCCGTCTTCATAGTGCACGTATCCGTAAAAGCGGTATTGGCCGGCGGGCGTGTCGCACACCGCCACGCCCACGGTGCCGCGGTTGCTCAGCACGTAGTACAGATAATACCGCCCGTCCGGGCCCTTCGCCACGTCCGGCGCGTACAGGTTGCCCTGCAGGTCTGCGTTGTACGGGTCCTGGGACTTTTTGTAGATCACGCCTTCGTATCTCCAGGTGCCCAGGTCGTTTTCGTCGGCGGACCAGCACACGTAGTCGCCCATGCAGTACACGCTGCCGCCGAAAAAGTCGTGGGAGCCGTATACGTACACGCGGCCGTCGAACACATAGGGCTCTCCGTCCGGCACGTACTCCCAGCCTGGCAGGTAGGGGTTCGTGACCTGCCGCATATTTCTTTCAAGCGATATGTCCCCGGAATAAATATCTCCGACGCCCATGCTCTGTTCCTCCGTGCGCATTATATATCCGATGTGCATTATAACACAAAACGCTTTCCCTGCCAAGCCGGAGGGAAAGCGTTTCATGCAAAAGGGTTCTGCCTGTGCTATCCTTTAAGGCCGCTGGTGGCAACGCCCTGCACGAAGTAGCGCTGCAAAAAGCAGAACAGGATGAACACGGGGATCAGCGCCACGGTGGCCGCGGCCATCATCTGCGCGTAGTTCGAGGAATACTGGGTGTTGAACAGGCGCAGCACCAGCTGCAGGGTCTGCTTGCTGGTGGAGGACAGGTAGATGCGGGGCCCCATGAAGTCGTTCCACTCGAACACGAAGGCGGTGATCGCCAGCGTGGCCACAGCGGGCTTGGACAGGGGCACCATGATGCGCGCCCATATGCCCGCTTCGCTCAGGCCGTCGATGCGCGCCGCCTCCAGCAGCTCGTTGGGTATGCCCATGTAGAACTGCCGCATCATGAACACGCCGAAAGCCGTGAACGCGTGCATGATGATGATGCCGATCAGGCTGTCGGTCAGCTGCCAGGAGGCCATCATGATGTACTGGGGCACCATGTATACCTGCCAGGGGATGGCGATGGTGGTGACATATGCCAGGAACAGGAAGTTCCGGCCGGTAAATTCCAGCTTCGCGAAGGCATAGGCCGCCAGGGAAGAGGTGGTGATCTGCAGCACCATCGTGCAGATGGTGAGAATGGTGGAGTTTTTAAAGCCGTTCAGCAGGGGCACCTTTTCCCAGATCAGCTGGTAGTTTTTCCAGCGGGGGCTGGAGGGGATCCACTGGATGGGGAAGGTGAACACGTCCGCCTCGGTCTTGAGGGAGGACGAGATCATCCACGCGAAGGGCAGAAGCATCACCGCGCAGCCTGCGATCAAAAGCACGTACAGGAGCGTCCTGCCGACTGCCTTGGAGGGAATGAAGCGCTTAGGCGCCATATGTTCGGTATTCGTCATGATGCCGCCTCCTTACAGGTAGTTGGTGAAGCGCTTCTCGCCCCGGAACTGGATCAAGGTGATGACCAGCACCACCGCGAACAGGAACACGCTCAGCGCGGAGGCGTAGCCGTATTTGTTGTACACGAAGGCGTTGTTGTAAATGTGGTATGCCAGCACCTTCGTGGCAACGCCGGGTCCGCCCTGGGTGGTCACGTACATGATGTCGTAAGACTTGAAGGTGCCGATGATCAGCATCATGGTGACGAAGAAAGTGGTGGGCGTCACCATGGGCCAGGTGACGTGGGCAAAGCGCTGGAAGGCGTTGGCGCCGTCCATGCGGGCCGCCTCGTACAGCTCGGTGGGCACGCCCTGCAGTGCGGCCAGGTATACCACCATGTAGTAGCCGGCCTGCTTCCAGATGGTGAGGCCGATGATGGTGGGCATGGCCCATTCCGCGGAGCCGGCCCAGCGGGGCGGGTCGCTGATGCCCAGCGACATCAGGATCTCGTTCACAGGACCTTTGTCCGGGTTGAACAGCGCCATCCACACCACGGCTACCGCCACCAGAGAGGCCACGTAGGGGAAGAAGAAGACCGAACGGAAGAAGGTCTTGCCCTTCAGCTGCTGGTTCATCAGCATCGCCAGAAGAAGCGACAGGATCAGGCACACCGGCACGGTGCCGATCGTGTAGTAAAAGGTGTTCCAGACGACCTTCCAGAAGTCCAGATCCTCAAAGAACATGTAGCGGTAATTGGCGATGCCGGTATATGCCTTGTACACGCCCAGGTTCCAGTCGAAGGTGCTGTATACGAAAGAGAGGATGATCGGCACGAAGGTGAGCACCATATAGCCGATGAAGTTCGGCGCTATGAACAGATAGGCCGTGATCTCGCGCTTTAGGTGCATCCTCGCGCCGGGCCGCCGGGTCTTTTGGATTGAGGTCATGCGCTCGCCTCCTGTAACGGATTAAGAAGCGCGGGAGTCCCGATTGAGATCGGGGCTCCCGCCCGATGCCCCGCAGGGCATTCAGTCTTGCAGCTTATTCGCCTTCGGAAGCGCCGGCCGCAATCGCCTTGGCAGAGTACTCGGCGATAGCTTCTTCGATGCCCATCGCGCCGGTCATGATGGCGGAGTGCATCTCGTCGCCCACGGCTGCGATGGCTTTGCCGTTGGCGTCCATGGGCTGCTCGATGATGAAGTTGGAGCCGGAGATGTACTTGGACAGTCCTTCGGGAGCGTTGGGATGATCGTCACGGAAGTGATCGAAGATGTCCAGCACTTCCTGGCCGGCCCAGGCGGGCACGATACCGGTCTTGGCCAGGATCTGAGCGCCCTCGGCACCGGTGATGTAGGCCAGGAACTTCCAGGCTTCCTCGGGATGCTTGGCGTACGCGCCGACGGACACGGGGGTGATGCCGCCCACTACGTTTTCGGTGGTGATGCCGTAGTTGTTGGGCATGGAGCAGACGCCCCAGTTGAAGGACGCGATGCCGTTGTCCTCGTTGGGCACGTTCTCAAGCAGCATGTTGATGTACCAGGTACCGATCTGCATCATGGCCGCTTCCTGCTTGTAGAACACGCCGGAGTAGTGGATGTTGCCGCTCTTCAGGGCGCCGAAGTCCTGTACGCAGCCTTCCTCCTGCAGAGCCAGGATTCCCTCGTAGTAGGGGATCAGGTTCTTCCAGGTGGAAGCGTCGTTGTACACATACTCCTCGGAGAAGCGGGCATACTGGTATACGTTGGAAGCCCAGGTGTGCACGTGGGTGCCGTACACCTTGCTCGCGCCTTCACCGCTGGTCATCTCTCTGGCCAGGTCAAGGTACTCGTCGAAGGTCATGCCGTCGGTGGGATAGTCAACGCCGGCCTTGTCGAACAGGTCCTTGTTGTAGAAGATCAGGTTGTTGTCCTTGCGGAAAGGCATGCCGTAGAGCACGCCGTCCACGGTGAGGCTCTTCTCGGTTCCGCCGTAGGGAGTGAAGTCGTAGCCTTCGGCCAGTTCATCCAGGGGCATCAGGTTGCCCTGGTTGATCAGCGCGGCCATCTCGGGCAGGCCCTTCATGAAGATGACGTCGTAGTCTTCCTTGGCGGCCATCTTCACTACGATGGTGTCGGAATACTCGGCGGCAGAGAACTCGATGATCTCCACGTCGATGCCGGGGTTGGCTTCTTTGAAGCCGTTGATCATGGTCTTGTAGTACTCGGTGTTGGAGTAGTCCCACAGGGCTACGCGGATGGTGACATCCTCAGCCATGGCGGGCGCGAAGGCGAACATGGTCGCCAGAAGCGCGACGGTCAGCACGAGGGCCAGTTTTCTGGTAAGCTTCATAAAAATCCTCCTTGAAAATTATGATGGTTGCCAAAGATATTATAAGCGAAAAAACGGGCAAATGTCAAGACCCACTTGCGTTTGAACACAATTTGAAAAGCAACGCCGCCTGCGGGCGGATGTGGGGCGCGAAACGTGCTTCGCACAGGAGTGAAAATGTCTCGAGTAAAAAAGGATGCTGCAGATTTCATGCTTCTGCAGCATCCACTTTATCTGGAATTCTTTTTCAGCGCGTCTTACCGCTCTTCTTGATTTCCCGGTACAGGGCGCAGATGGTGCGCTCGTAATCGCACTCGTTTACCCCCAGGATCAGGTTCAGGCGGCCGGCGCCCTGGTTGATGGTGCTGATGCTCACGCCCTCTTCCGCCGCGGCCAGAAGCAGCCGCACGGTCATATTGTCGTCGTCCGAAGCGTTTTCGCCCACCACCGTGATCATGGACAGGCGGTCGCGCACCTGCAGGGTGTCGGGGCGCAGGGTCCTGCGTATCGCCTCCAGGATCACCTCGCGCTTGGGTGCGAACAGGTCGGAACGGATCACGATGGATATGGTGTCTATGCCTGTCAGGCACTGCTCGAAGGGCACGCGATGGGCTTTGAAGATGTCCAGAAGCACCGCCGTGAAGCCCGCGCCGTCGGACACCATGGTCTTTTCCACCTGCACCACGCTAAGTCCCTTGCGACCCGCCACGCCCGTCACTGAGCGGCGGTCGTGCTCTTCCGGCAGGTGCGGTACGATCAGCGTGCCTGGATCGTCCGGCCGGTTCGTGTTGCGGATGTTGATGGGTATCCCGCAGGCGCGCAGGGGCTTTACCGCGTCCGTGTGCAAAACCGACGCGCCCATGTAGCTTAGGATGCGCAGTTCGCGGTAGCTGATGGCGTCCACGGTCTCCGCTGCTTCCACCACGCGGGGGTCGGCGGCCAGCAGGCCGCTTACGTCCGTCCAGTTTTCGTACAGCTCAGAGTTCGTCGCCCGGGCCACGATGGCGCCGGTCACGTCCGAGCCGCCGCGCGAGAAGGTCTGTATGGAACCGTCGGGGCGGCTGCCGTAAAAGCCGGCGATCACCGCGCCGCTTAAGCCTTCCAGCGCCTTGGGCAGGCTGTGCAGGGTGGCTTCTTCGTCCCAGGCACCGTCGGGCGTAAAGCGTATCGTGCGCGCGGGGTCCACAAAGGGGAGGGAGAGATAGGCGCTCATGAGCTTGGCGCAGATGTATTCTCCGCGGCTCAGGGCGTAATCCCGGTAGGGCATCGCCAGAAGGGCGGTGCGCATCACGCTGATCTCCGTGCTGATGTCGAAGGGTACGTTCAGTCCTTCGGCGATGTCCGAAAACCTCGCTTCCACGGTTTTCAGCTCCGCATCGAAGCTTTCCCCGGCCCGGGCCTTATCCCAGCAGGCGATCAGAAGGTCGGTAACCTTGATATCTTCTTTAAAGCGCTTGCCCGGCGCGCTCACCACCACAAAGCACCTGGCCGGGTCCGCGCTCAGGATGCTTTTGACCTTTCTGAACTGCTCCGCGTCCGCCAGGGAGCTTCCGCCGAATTTTACCGTTACCGTGCGCATGATGACCTCCGGTTCTCTGCAGGGCTGTTGCACAGCCCCTCGAATGAAATGCATTGAAAATGCATTTCATTCGGTTTGAGTTTTGCAGTTTTTACTGAAAATCCTGCGGGATTTTCCGGGCGTAAAAACTGTAAGGTATGAATTTTCATTCCCGGCGGGCAAGCTCGCCTTCATGAAAATTCTCCTCGCGCCGTACATGCCGGCGCTGCGGATTAAGGTCGGAAGGGCTGCGGCCCCTCCAAACCACCCTGAATTTCGGATTTCCGAAATTCTTGCTGCCTATCTTGTCGATTGACAGCAGACACAGGATGGTATGATGTTTATCCTGCGGCTGATGCTGTGCTTTGAAATTATAAGTTTCCGGCCCGGCCATGTCAAGTGCAGGCTTGTTTCGCAATGCTGCAAAGGCAAATTCCGGCTTTACAATTCAGCGGGGCGCGGGTATAATGGTCTTCGGAAAACCGCGCTTGCGCCCCTGCGCCGCAGGGAAAAGCGCAATAATGCCACGGAGGCGGATATGGAAAAAAACAGGCGGCTCATCTGTGAGAACTGGTTATTCGCAAAGACGGAAGACCCCGCGGCGGTCACTCCCGGATACTGGGAGGAGGCGTTTGGCCGCGTCACGCTCCCGCACGACTGGCAGGTGTTCAATCCCCGTACGCCCGACGCCCACGGCAGCGGCGCGCAGGGCTATTTTCCCCGGGAGGAAGTGGGCGTGTACCGCTGGCACTTTACCGCGGACAAGGCCTGGAAGGGCAAGCTCGTGCGCGTGCTGTTCGACGGCGTGCAGCGCTTCTGCGAGGTATATCTGAACGGCGAGAAGATCGCGTCGCAGAAATACGGCTACATCCCGTTCATCGCGGTATTGAAGAAGCTGAACTACGGCAAGGACAACCTGCTGGCCGTACGCGTGGACAACACGGTGGGCAGGGACATGGTCTGCGGCGGAGGAGACCGCTGGTATTCCGGCGCGGGCATATACCGCAATGTCTGGCTGATGGTGGACGAAAAGAGCCACATCCGCCACGACGGCCTGTTCGTGCGCGCCACGCCCGTTTCCATCGCCCCGGTCGGGAGGGTAACGGAGAGCGACTCGGAGCTGCTGATCGAAGCGGAAAACGAAGGCGAGCTCGCGGGCCTCGAGCTGGAGGTCAGCGTTACGGGCGGCGAAGGCGCCCAGCCGGTTTTCAGCCAGCGCTGCCCCGCCGAAAGCAAAAACGAGATATGCGCAACGGTACCCAAAATGCGGCTGTGGAGAACGGACGCGCCGAACCTGTATACCCTTACGGCAAAGCTGTATAAAGGCGATACCGAGCTGGACTGCCAGTCGGTGCGCTTCGGCGTGCGCACGGCGGTGTTCGACGGCGAGCAGGGCTTTCTGCTAAACGGCGTTCCCACCAAGCTCTGGGGCGTGGATTACCACCACGACTGGGCGCCCCTGGGCGCTGCGGTGCCCATCGAGCTTTGGCGGCACAGGCTCAAAAAGGCCAGGACCCTGGGCATCAACTCCGTGCGCACCTCCCACAATCCCATGTGCGAGGAATTCTACGACCTGTGCGACGAGATGGGCTTTCTGGTGATCGACGAATACTGCGACAAGTGGGAGCACAGCGGCCTGTACTTCGACCTGATCACGAACGAAGAAAGGCTCAGCGACATCGAGGTCATGCTGCGCCGCGACCGCAACCACCCCTCCGTCATCCTGTGGAGCGTAGGCAACGAGATCGTGGGCCAGTACTCCGAGGCCTTTTATTCCACGCTTAAGCTCCTGGCGGACAAGGTGCGTTCCCTCGATCCCACCAGGGGCGTCAGCTGCGCGCTCAACGGCTTCGTGATGAAGGGCTTTAACGATTCTTCGCCCCTCACGGTGCGCCTGGACGCGGTGATGCGCTACGCCAAAATCGTGGACGTGTTCATGGGCAACTACATGGAGCAGATGTACGCCAAGATGCGCGAGTACGGCATGCGCCTGCCTGTGATCGGCAGCGAGGTGTTCACGTATTACCGCTTCGATCCCCGGGCGCTCAACACCGCGGATGTCGACTGGGAGCCGCCATATGCCACGGTCAAACAGTATCCATGGGTGTGCGGCTCATTCGTCTGGGCCGGCTGCGACTACCTGGGCGAAAGCATCGGCTGGCCCTGCCGGGGCTGGACGGGCAACCTGATGGACTCTACGGGCGAGCCCAAGAAGCGCGGCTGGTACGCCGCCGCGCAGATGAAGAGCGAGCCCGTGCTGAAGCTGGCTGTGTACGACGAAAGCGAGCCCTGGGACATGGCGCGGGGCATGTGGGGCTTTCCGCAGATGCGGGCGCACTGGGACTATAACGAGCCCGGCAAGATCAAGAACGTGGCGGTGATGACCAACTGCGACACGGTGAAGCTGTACCAGAACGGCGAGACCGCCCACACCGGCTATCTGAAAGACTTTAAGGACGGCATGATCCACTTCCGCATCTGCCACTGGCGCGGAAAGCTGGTGGCCGAAGGCTACATGAACGGCATCAAGGTGGCCGAGGACATGCTGACCAGCGACATCGAGCCCAAGGAAGTGCGCCTGATCTGTGAGGACAATGCGCTTCCCGCCGACGGAAAGAGCGTGGCGCTGGCGGAGGTATACCTGGTGGACGCGTACGGACGGCCCTGCGAGATGGTGTGCCCTGAGGCGCGCGTGAAGCTGGACGGCGCGGGCGAGCTGCTGGCCATCGACAACGGCGACGCCCTGGCGGAGCGCGACTACAGCGATTCGTCCCGCCTTCCCATGCACAACGGCCACATGCTGATCGCCGTGCGCGCGCCGAAGGAGCCGGCAAAGGCTGTTCTGCGCGTGAAGGTGAAGGGCTTTGCGGAAAAGAAGATCACATTCAGATTTCAATAAGAAAGGCGGCGGATAATATGAACAGGATCGCAGTCCAGACCGGCGGGCCGGAGGAGAGGCTCGGCGTCGACGAGACCTATCGCAAGGTAAAGGAATGGAGCTTTGACGCGGTGGACGCCAATATCGACCATCTGCTTGGGTATTCGGCCATCGCCCATAACGAGATCCCCGAGGTGCTGGTAAGGGGCGGCAGGGACTGCATGGAGCTGTTCAGGCCCTGGGCGGAGGCCGCCAAAAAGTACGGCGTGGACAATTACCAGGCCCACGCGCCCTTCCCCAGCTATGTGTACGCCAGCCCGGAGACCAACCGGAGCATGCTGGAAGTGCTCAAAAACATGATCCGCGGCTGCGACGTGATGAACTGCCGCAACCTCATCATCCACCCCTTCTTCCTGGGCTACGATAAGCAGCTGAGCCCCCAGGATGAATGGGACCTGAACATCGAAAGCTACTCCGCCCTGATCCCCGTGGCGAAGGAGTGCGGCGTCACCGTGTGCCTGGAAAACATGTTCACAGGCTACAAGGGCAAGATCTACGCGGCCTGCTGCTCGGACATAGGCAAGGCCTGCGAGTATGTGGACGCCCTGAACGCCCTGGCCGGCGAAAAGTGCTTCGGCTTCTGCCTGGACACGGGCCATATGCTGCTGTGCTCCCTGGACGCCAAGGAGACGCTGATCAAACTGGGAGACCGCATATCGGCCTTCCACATCCACGACAACGACGGCAAAAACGACCAGCACCTGGCCCCGTATATGGGCGTGCTGGACTGGAACCGTTTCTGTGAAGGCCTGAAGGCCATCCGCTATCAGAAGACGCTGTCCTTCGAGACCTTCAACGTATGGAACCAGGTGGACGGCGCCGTGATGGACAGCATGATGCGCTTCATCGCCGACTGCGGACGGATGTTTGCCCGCCGCGCAAGCGCGCTGTAAGAGAATATACCAACAGAATAGGGGAGGACGGAAGTCCTCCCCGCGCTGTTTGCTTACGACCGGCTGCTGCCGCTTATTTCAGCCTCCAGTAGGCGGCCTTCAGACGGCTCTTTTCGGTGCCAATGCCGTTTTCGTACATATAAGCGACCATGTCCTTGGCGTCGTCCACGCCGTTCTGGGCCGCCTTGAGCAGCCATTCGAAGGCGCTTTCATCGTTTTGCTCCACACCCTCTCCGGAATAGTAAGAACTGCCTACGATGTACTGGGCGTCTCCCAGATCCTGTTCGGCGGCTTTCATGGCCCATTCGAAAGCGGCTTCATAGCTCTGCTGGGCGCCGAGGCCCCGGTAGTACATGGCGGAAACGTAATACTGGCAGTACGCGTCGCCCTTTTCCGCCCCCTTCAGAAAGCTTTCCAGCGCGGCAGGGTAGTCCTGCTTGAAAACGCGGCCGTAAAAGTACAGGCTCCCCAGCATATAATCCGCTTCTGTGCTGCCGTTGTCGGAGGCCTTGCGGAACCAGCTTTCCGCCTGCTGCGGGTCTGCTGGGGTGCCTACGCCGAACAGATACAGCTGCGCCAGAGTCACCTGCGATCCCTCGGAGCCCGCCTGGGCGCCCTTTAAAAACCATTCAAACGCCTTTTCGTCGTCTTTCTGAACATAGATTCCCTTATAGTACATTTCACCCAGCACGCCCATGGCATCCTCCATGCCGTTTTCGGCGGCCTTCAGGTACCAGGAATAAGCCTGTTCGTAATCGCGCTTCACGCCGTCGCCGAAATAGAACAGCTCGCCGATGCCGTACTGTGCATGCCCGTTGTCGTCCTCGGCGGCCTTCAGGTACAGCTCCATGGCCTTTGCGTAATCCACCGGGCCGTCTATGCCGTAGTGCGCCATCATGCCCAGATAGTAATACGCGGCGTCATTGTCCTGCGCGGCGGCTTTTTCAAACCATTCGCGCGCGGCGTGTTCGTCCTTTTCCAACCCGCCGCGGCCGCTGAGCTGGAACATGCCCATGTAGACCTCGGCGCTCGCATGGTCCTGCTGGGCGGATTTCATGAACCACCGGGCAGCCGCTGCCTCGTCTTTTTCCGTGCCCACGCCAAGAAGACAGAAGATCCCCATCATTGCCTGGGAGTATTCGTGTCCCAGCTCGGCGGAAGTCAGCATCCACTCGTATGCCTTGTCTATGTCGCGCGGGGCGCCCTGACCGCTCAGATACATGATGCTCAGGTTCGCCATGGCTTCGCTCTCTCCCTGCTCCACGGCTTTTTACGGTCCACTCGTATGCCGCGTCCAGGTCGCGCTTTACCCAGTAAGCGTCAAAGTACATCTCGCCCACGATACGCTGCGCGACTGCGTCGCCCTGGCCGGCCTTTTCAAAACAGATCCGCACCGCTTCAGCCGTGTCTTCGGAGTACTCGGCCAGATCCTTGGCGAGCTCCTCCCAGTCCTTTTCCATGTCTTCAAAAATAGAGTCGTCCAGCCAAGTCAGAAAATCGTCCGCGTCGCGGGACTGCTCCCCGTGCGCGCACAGAGATAGCGCTAAAAGAAGCGCCAACAGTACCGAAATCAAGCGTTTCATATACAGGGACCTCCGTTTTACTCATGCCGGCCTGTACGGCTTCGGTATCGGGCATCTGTTATCGCGTGGTAATTTACGGCTTGCCGACGAGGTCGATAAATTCGCGGGCGGCTTCGATGAGGACTTCGTTGGCGGCAATGCTCCCGGTGGAACGGGCGCGGGCGAAAACGCCGACCATCACGCAGTGATCCGGGTCGCTTTCCACAAAGGTCAGGCACATCTTGTGTATGGGCGTGCTGGTATCGTAGGACTCGGCGTAAGGCTCGCGCACGATGCCATAATACTTCAGACCCTGGGCGTTGACGCCTTCGAACTCCTCGCCCGTGAAGACCGTGCTGCCGTCATCCTGAGCGGAGGTGTTGGTGTTTATGTCGAATTCGTGACGTTCCTTCGCGTCAGAGTACACGCCCTGAACGGAGTAGAGATATACGCCTTTGTCTTCGACCGGGCGGTAGTAGTACTCGCGGGCGTATTCGTCGGTGGTGGTTACATAATCGTCGTCGCGGGTATAGCCCTCGCCGGGCTCGGTGAAGCTGCCGGCCGCGTAGTACTTGGCGCTTTTGCCGCTGCCCCGCTTGGCCACCAGCGTGTACGGGCCCTCGCTGTTGTCCGGGGTGGAAACGCCGTATACTTTGCCGTTATAGTACCTCAGCCGCCCGCCCATCCAGTGCAGCAGGTCGAACTGGTTCAGGATCAGCGCGATGAGCAGAACCGCCACCACCGCGACGGAGGCGATCTTTGCGGGTTTCTGCCACTTTTCAGGCAGCTTGTTGAAGCCGAAGAAGTCTTCCTTTACCGTTTTTTTGTAGGTGTGCGCGTGGGCACCTTTCTTCTTTGCAGACATGTGGGTTCATTCCTTTCTTTATCACAGCAGGGGGATCCTGCGTTTGTACTCTTCGATGATGCTCTTGTTGGCTTTGTCGCCCTGGTCGGTGTTGGCGCTCAAAAACACCGGCGGCACGATGCCTTTTTCCAGAAGCTTCTGAGCGGTGCCGATCGCCACCAGGTTCACCAGCGCGGTATCCAGCACGGTGGAGGTGGGGGCGATGGGCTGGGAAAGGCCTTCCAGCGTCACGCAGGCGTCGCCCGGCACGCCGCCGTTGTCCAGCACGCAGTCGCACACCTCGAACAGGCGCTTCCCGCCCGGATGGCGGCTGGTAACGGAGGAGGAGTGGTTTATGGAGGTGATCGCCACGGTGAACGCGCCTTTTTCTTTCGCTCTCAGGGCCGCGTCCACGATCACCGCGTTGCGTCCGGAATTGGAGATCAGAAACAGCACGTCGTTTTCGCCCAGCGGCGAATTGTCGATCACGGCGCCGCCCAGGCCCGGCAGCCGCTCGTAGAAGCTGGACTTGCTGGCGCCTTCGTGCAGCATCAGGTCGGTCTCCAGTATCGGGTACACGCAGGCCAGGCCGCCCGCGCGGTAAAAGGGCTCCTCACAGATCATGTGGGAGTGGCCCGTGCCGAAGAAGTACATCAGGCCGCCCCGCGCGACGCGCCCGGCGCAGATGTCGCTTACGCGGTCAACGGCGTTTTCCTGGGTCTCTTCCAGCCTGTCCAGCAGGCGGCGGAGACTGTTCAAGTAGTCTTTGTTCATATTCAAAACCTCCAAAAGCGGGTTGAGATGCAAGAGGAAGTTAGGAGTCAGGAGTTAGGAGTTAGGAGTTTGAGTTGGTTGGGGGTGTAATGCGGCAGCTGTGCAGGCCTTTGGAACAAGGAAACGCCGCAGGCGTTTCATCCGCAACTCCACGTTGTTAACTCCACACGCCTAACGTGCCCGTTATTATTCTTACCATCGTTTCGATCTCGCGGTAGAGTATCCCGATGGCTTCGGGCGCATAGGGGGAGGCGATGTCCTGATAATTGCTGTCGGCGGTGATGGGCCTTCCGCTTGGCAGGTAGCCGTCGTAGCCGCCGGTGTAGCAGATCACATATACCCGCCAGCCGCAGATCCTGCTCATTTCGCGCTCCAGCTTCTCGGCGTCGGCCGTGTTCATTTCAAAGGGCAGGCCGATCAGCACGGTGCCCAGAAGGAACGCGCCGCGTATATCCACCAGACGCGTCTTCTCCCTCGGCCTGGGCGGCCGGTTCAGCACCGCCAGAATGGAGCGCAATTCCCTCTGCCGGGCGGCGTCCCGGCACTCGTCCAGCCGTGCGGACACTTCCTGCCGCAGCCGCTCCGCGTCCTGGGGACAAAGCGGCTGGCTTTGGGGCAGCTCCACAGTTCTTCCTCCCCTGACGATATGCCGAAAGCGCCGGTCGGCGGGACGGAAAGAGAGCCCCTGAATCGCGCCTGCCAGCTCCCTGCCCAGGCGCGTAAGCTCATCGGGCGTAGCGGACAGGCGCGTATAGCGCGTGGAGAGGTCGGCGCATGCGCCGTTCAGAAGCACGGAGTCCATGCCCAGGGCTTTTCGGGCCGCGCCGGCAAGGTCTGCAGAGATCAGCAGGTTCGTTTCGTCCAGCACTGTGCAGTGGCAGCTGAAGCGGGCAAGCAGCGTTTCCCTTGCCCCGATGAACTTCAGCGCAAACAGAGGCATCGCGCAGGCAGAGCGCTCGCGCGGCACGTCCCGCAGGGAGGCGATGCCGTTTGCCTCGCCTGTGCCGATCATCGCCTCGCAGGGCCCGGCGCTTTCCAGCGCCTCCTGCACGGCTTCCTTTGCCCGCGCGCGCAGCAGCGTAAGGTAGGGCTCGTCCAAAGCGCCCTCCCGGCCGAACACGTGCGAGGGCGCGGCGTGGGTGTGGGTGGCCGAGATCCATACGCTCCAGCAGGAGGGGAAGCCCAGCGGCTTCAGCTCCCCGGCGATCCTTAAGCATTCCTCCCGGGGCAGCCCCAGCAGATCGAAGGACAGAAATGCCAGCTTCATGCCCTTTTCCGGCACGAGCACGGCGCAGCTTACGTACAGCTCGTCCAGCACTCCCTCAGAGGGCTGCGTTCTCAGATCGAAGCCCGCCATGCGGCAGCTGTCCGGGGGCGTTATGCACTTTCTGGAAAAGCCGATGCGCATTTGTTTCGCTTTCCTTTCCGGAATGGGATATTCGTTTTTCCTTCGGTATCGCTTCGGCGGCGCGCCCGGGTCACCGTGGATACGGCCTTTCACGAACGCGCGGAGCAGCTTTTTATCCATGCGGCTCACGGCATAAATAAACGTCAGCGGCAAAGCCATGCCGGCCAGGATCCCGAGAACGCCGCCGATATAGCCCAAGATGTCTCGTGAGTCGATCGTCAGCAGACCGTACACGCAGGCCCCGGCCAGCATCAAACCTAAAACAAGCAGGACGATCAACTGCTCAAGACCGTTTGGGATGCGATCCAGCTTCCTTCGGAATGGCCCGTGCTGCCAGTACTTTTCCAGCCAGCGCCGTTCTTCCTCCTGCCGGACCCGCATCAGTCCGTTGCGGATGCGCCAGGCGTCATAAGCCGAAAGGAAACTGTTCCAGGGGAGAAACACGTTCAGCTGGATCAAGCGTTTTCCGGCGCGAAAGCGGAAAACGCATCCCCGGTTTGATTTCACGGTTCTTGGCCGCCTGATATCGGCATATTCATATCGTATGCTGCGCCTGAAGGCCGTGCGACACCAAAACCCATCCGTATCCCAGCTAAGCTTTTTGTTTGCCATGCCGCAGATCAGGCGCAAAAGCACGATCACAGCCAGGCACAGCATCCAGGCGCCTTCGATGGGAAGCAGCCCGATCACAGTGACGGCACCGGCCAGGACCAGTCCAACTGCGGGCAGCCACGGTCCGTAGCCGTACTCATCCTCGCCAGCGCCAAATTGCCTTTTCTCCCTGAAAGCCATGATGACGGAGTACAGCGCAAAAACCAGCAAAAGCAGGTCGGCAGCTTTCAGCAGGAGGATGAGTGTGTCCGGATTCAAGAGTTTCATTTTTGCCCGCCCGCTTTTGCCAGCAGCGTTTCCGCCGCTTCGTTTTCGCCCGCCTCCCTGAGCGCCAGCGCGGCACATATGCGGGAGGGCTTTATGTCGATGGGCGTCACGCGCAGGATGCGCTCTTCGCTGTGCGCCAGGCGGGTTATGCGCTCTGTCATCAGGGAGCCGGGCGTCACCAGCCCGCCGGAAAGGATCAGCGGCAGGCGGTCGGTCTGCCCGTCGCGCTTCAGCGCCGCGCGCACGGCGGAAAGCGCCTCTTCGGCGGCATCGTCCAGCAGCCTGTTTGCGGAGGGGCTGCCCTGCGTGCTCAGAACGCATACCGTGCGGGCCAGCGAGGCGATACGCTTGCGGGAGTCGTCCGTTTTGACGGCGCCGATCATGAGCCGCGCTTCCGCCACTTCAAAATGGGCAAGCACGGCCCGGAAGAACGCTTCCTCCATCTCCGTGCGTCCGTCGTGCATGTGCATGGCGAGCCTGGCGGCGCCCAGGCCGATATCGTACCCGCTGCCCTCGTCGCCCAGCAGCGGGCCCCAGCCGCTTACGCGGATATAGTCCGCTCCGCGGAAAAGATAGGTGATCGCGCCCGTGCCCACGATGCTGACCACGGCGGGCTCGCCCCGCGCGCCGGCGTACCAGATGGGGTAGATGTCTCCCTCGCATACCAGGCGGCGCGCGTCCACGCTGCGGGCGAAAAAGGGTTTGTGCTTTTCGCCGTCGTAGGTGCGTATCGCGGCAGAGGACACGTAGGCGGCTTCCAGCTGCGCCGGGGCAAGCCCGGCTTCACGAAACGCCGCCCACAGCGCGGCCTGCATGGAGGAAAGCGCGGTATCCTCCCCGCAGTAGAGATAGTTGGACGGGCCGCCCTCGCCCTCGCCCAGGATGCGCCCCGAAATGTCGCACAGCGTGCAGGCGGTCTTGCTGCCGCCGCCGTCAAAACCAGCGAAAAGGGAGAGGGGAGAAGTCATGGGATGATGCACCTCGCAAAAAAGTTAGGAGTTAGGAGTTAGGAGTGTGGAGTTGATGGTTGGGTGCGTCAGATAAACTATTTAAAACTCCTGACTCCACACTTTGTTTCATGCGCTGCATGGATTTGGAGTGGTTTGCTTGGGGACTGGAGTTTTTTGCGTGAGGGGCTTGGCATGGCTATGCGAGAAGCCGCTTCACAACCATTCAAAACTCCTGACTCCTCACTCCTGATTCCACACTCCGTCCTAAAGTGAGTAGTCCTCAAATTCGCCTTCGCAGGGATTGCCCATCACGAAGCGGAAGCGTCCCAAAGTGAGGTCGGTCACGAAAGCCTGGTTGGTGGAGCCGGAATAGGGCAGCTTTTCCGGGGGCGTGCCCGGTTCCGGATGCACGCAGATGGAGGTGGGCCAGCCCTTGTGATCCCGGCAGAAAAGCTCGAGGTCCTGAAGGGTCAGGCTCTGCTTGGAATACATCAGCTGCCGCATCCGCTGAAAACGCATGTAGGTGCTGCCCGCGCCGGCGTGGGCGTGGCTGAGGCGCATGCGGGGACCGATGTAATGGTTGGTGTGCACAATCACGCCGTTTTCGGGCTGGATCACGTCCACGCCTTCGGGGTCCATCTCCAGGCACAGGCTGAGGCCGTCTTTGTGGGTGATGATGAGGTTTACGGGCACGGGGATCGGCGTCACGGTGGCGCGGCTGTAGGCGGCGCTCAGGCTGCCCGCTTCCAGTACGCGGCGCATGCGTACGTGCAGCGGTATGCCGGTATCTGTTTTCTTTGTGGTGAGGGCGTTCAGCGTCAGGCTGATGCCCGCGCCGTTTATGCCCTTGCCGCCCACCATGCCGCCTTCCAGCAGCATGAGCATGGCGGGGGTATCGCCTTCGGCGGGGACTCTGGCCATGAGCGATGCTTCCCGCTGGGCGCGGGTAAAGTCCCAGGTCTGGCCCGCCAGGGCGTGGCCGTCCTTTGCGGCAGGGAAAACCGCGCTGAAGGCCGTGCATTCGCCATCCGCCTCGCCGGGTTTTGCGATGCCGGAATACAGGATCTCGCTTCTCAGATTCAGGGCGAGAACGTCCTCGAATTCCAGCCCGCCGCCCTGGGCGATACCTTTCATCTCTTCGGCGTACCGGGCGTATTCGCCGGTGAACAGGCCTGAGAAGCGCCGGGCGATGAGCCTTGCGTCTTCCCAGGTGATCTTTTTGGAAACGTAGTAGCGGTGCCGGTAGGTCTCGAGGGAGCGCATCAGCTGCGCGCGGCACTCGCGGCCGTGGATGAGGCCTTTTTCATAGGGCGAGCCCGCAAGCACGATCTCCGGTATACGCATAGGCTTATCCTCCCGTGGACGGCTGTTTGTTCTGGAGTATTATACATGGTTTCCTTCATCAATTCAAGGGCGGTGTTGCTTTTTGCGGTGATGTCTGCTAAAATGTTGTTCAACGAAACACGCGGGAGGTAACGGTATGAGCGCGTTTGCAGCCTGGTCACGCCCGGAGGACGCGGGCGTATCTTCGGCAGGTCTAAGAGCATTCATCCGCGCGGCGCGGGAAGCGACGGGCAGCGTGCAGTTTCACAGCCTGATCCTGCTCAGGCACGGCAAAACCGTTTGCCGCATGAACTGGGCGCCCTACGACGACACAACGCCCCACACGCTGTATTCCCTGAGCAAATCCTTCTGTTCCGCCGCGGCGGGCTTTGCGGTGAGCGAAGGCCTGCTGAAGTGGGATTCTTCCGTTTGGGATGTGCTGCCGGAGGAGATCCCGGAGGGGCGGGACGACCTCAAAAATGTCACGCTTGAAACGCTTTTGTGCATGGGCTCCGGCCTCGATCCCGAATCGGACTCGCAGCCCTCTGACCAAAGCGTCACCTGGGCCGGGCACGTGCTCAGCCATAAGCTGCTCTATGCGCCGAAGACGCATTTCCACTACAACACCATGGGCACGTATCTGGTGAGCTGCATGGTGCAGAAGGCCGCAGGGCAGAACATACGCGATTACCTGATGCCGCGCCTGTTTGAAAAGCTGGGCATCGAAAAGCCGCAATGGGATATGTCGCCCCAGGGCGTGTGCTGCGGCGGGTTCGGGCTGCATCTGTCCAGTGAGGATATCGCCCGCTTCGGACAGTGCCTGCTGCATCACGGCATGTGGAACGGACAGCAGGTGCTGCCCAAGGGCTGGATGGAGCTGGCGACCCGGGAGCACATCGCCAATTACGAGGGCGTGCGTCAGGAAGGCAACGAATGGGGACAGGGCTACGGCTTCCAGTTCTGGCGCTGCATGGACGGCCGCTTCCGCGGCGACGGTATGTACGGCCAGATCTGCATGGTTGACGAAAAGCGTGACGCCGTGCTGGCCGTCACCTGCGGCGCGGCGGATATGGGGCTTGAGATGAAGCTGTTCCGGGATCATATCTGGGCGGCCTTCGACGCGGCGCCTTCGCCGGACGCAGAATGGGAGGCGCTCAAAAAGGACACTGCCGCCCTGACGTACCCGCTGCCTGAGGATGACGGAAGCGGCATCTGCATCCCGGAGGATACCTGCAAGGCCGAGATAAACGGAACGGACTTTTATCTGTGCTTTGCCCGGAGCGCGTACGGCACGCTGCGCCTGCGCCTGGGCAGCAGCCCGGAGGAAAGCGCGGAAATCTATCTGGGCAGGGGAAAGCCCGCGCCCGCGGCGGTGTTCGGCTGGCGCAGCTGGAACACCCGTTATTTCGGCATGTACGCCGTGCGCGATCGCGCGCTGTACATCAGCCTGCGCTCGCCCGGCGACCCGAATACCTGGGAGGGCCGGTTCAGCTTTGAGGGAGGCAATGTTGTTTTCGACGGATACGGCATAGGCTTTCCCAACGGAAAGATCGTATTTCAAAAAGCATAAATCATACGGAGGCGTACTATGAAGATCAAGGTAACTCCCTTCGGCAGGGCGTACGGAAAACAGGCGTTCAAATACGAAATGACCACGGACAAGGGCGCGTCCTGCGTGATCACGGACCTGGCCGGCGCGGTGATCGCCGTGCGCGTGCCCGACAAAAAAGGCATTGTTGAAAACGTGGTGCTGGGCTTTGACGATCCCAAACAGTACATCAAAAACCCCGGCTACCTGGGCGCGCTGATCGGCCCGGTGGGCAACCGCATCGCGGGCGCGAGCTTTAAGTTTGAAAAAAAGGAATACCGCTTTGAACCCAACGAAGGCGGCACGACGCTTCTGCATTCCGGCGACTTCGGCTTCCACGCCTGCGTGTGGGATTCTGAGATCCAGGCGGACGCGGGCAAGGCGGTGCTCACGCTTAAGCACGTGTTTTTAAACCGGGACACCGGCTTTCCCGGCGACCTGCGCGTGACGGTAAAATACACGTTCGACGAGGGCAACACCCTGCGCATCGACTACGAAGCCGAGAGCGACGAGCCGTCCTTCCTTTCGCCCACCAACCATACGTACTTCAACATCGCGGGCCTGGGCAGCAGGCGCGTGCCCAAGGTGGACCGGCAGACGGTGCAGATCTTCGCGGACCGCTACACCGAGGTTAAAGACGGCAGCATCCCCACGAAGGCGGCCAAGGTGGAAGGCGCGCCCTTCGACCTCAGGCAGCCCAAGAAGCTCGCCGACGGCTTTGCCTGCGAAAAGGAGAACGCGCAGATGATCCTGGGCGCGGGCTACGACCACAACTATATCCTGTCCGAACCCGTGGACCTTACGGGCCTGAGGCCCGCCGCGCGGGTGTGCGACCGGCTCAGCGGCCGCGTGATGGACGTGTACACCGATATGCCCTGCGTGCAGCTGTACACCGCCAATCATTTAAGACGCTTCAACGCCCAGGAAAAGCGCGGCTACGGCAAAAGGCGGGCGCTGTGCCTGGAGACCCAGTGCGCGCCGGACTCCATTCACCACGCGGGCGAGGACGGCTTCCAGCTGATGAAGGTGGAAAAGGATAAGCCCTTCCGCTCCAGCACGGTGTACGCCTTCAGCGTGAAGAAGTAAGCGCGGCTGTTCAAAGGCACATCGCGGCAGGGCACATACCCCCCCCAAAAAAACGGGGAGACTGCGCCCTGCCGCATTATATTTCAGACGAGGTATGGATATGGAAACTGTATTTGAATCGGACAGCATCCGCTATGTCAGGGTCACGGAGGAACTGGTGAAGGATTACCTTGCCATGGTCAACGATATTCAGCGCGTGGCCAGGTTCATCGGCGACAGGACCGAAGCGATCCCGGAGGACAAGGAACTGAGCTGGATACGCGGCAAGCGGGAAGAAAACGCTTTTCTATTCTCCATGATCGAAAAGAAAAGCGGCGCGTTCATCGGGAATATTGAGCTGATGGACGTAAAGGACGGCACGGGCGAGCTGGGCATCGCCGTCACCGGGGACAAGCAGGACCTGGGCTACGGGCAGGAAGCGGTGCGCGCGATGACGGCTTACGGCTTTGACAGCCTGGGGCTTGCGCGGATATTCCTGAAGGTCTACCCCAATAACGCCAGGGCCATCCACGTGTATGAAAAATGCGGCTTTCGCGAATATGACTGCACGGAGAAGGACATCTTCATGGAGATCACGCGCTGAACGCCGCCCGGGCGGGCCCGGGTGCTATTCGTGCCGGCGGGAGGAAAACGCATTCTCGGCCAGCTTCACCGCGTAGATCACCAGCCCCAGCAGAATAAAGATGTAATAACTGCAAAAGCGCCAGGCCAGCATCGCCCAGAACAGGCCCGAGCCCTCCATCTGCTCGAACAGCAGGTAGAACGAGCCCTCCGCAGCTCCGGCGTTTCCAGGTGTGGGCACGATGGTGGTGGAGGCGTATACGTACACGCACATGCACACGGCCTGCAGATAGGGCGTATGCCCGCCGAAGACCCGCAGCACGAAGTAGGGGATGGAGAACAGGGCGGCCTGCCCCACCAGCGACAGGGCGAACAGGACCGCGAACAGCCAGTGGCCGGCGGCCAGGCGCTTCAGGCTGTCGGAGTAGCGGGTGAGGGCAGCCTCTATGCGCTCCACGGTCCTTTCCGGATGGCGCAGCAGGCGCAGTTTTGCGCCGACGTGCACGAAGAAGCCCACGATCCGCGCGGAAGCGGAGGGGGAAAGGGCGGAGATCACCACCATCGCGGGCACCAGCATGTAGGCCAGAAGCCCCGCGTAGGCCGCGATGCGTATGCCCAGGGCGCCCGCCGTCTCGCGGCCGAATGAAAGGGCGGCCAGGCACATCAACACGATGGCGCTCTGCTTGGTGATGTATTCCGCCAGCGGCATGGCCGAAGCCGCGCCGCCGCTGTAACCGCTGGAATGCAGATACCAGATCTGAAACGGCTGCCCGCCGGTGCCGAAGGGCGTCACGAAGTCGTAGTATTTTCCGAGCGCCGTGGCCTCGAAGGCCGTGCGCAGGGACAGGCGGTGCTTCAGGCGCTTCATCATCAAAAGGTATTTTATCGTTTCGGCGGCGAGGGCAAGCGCCACGCAGCCAAGCGCGCACGCGGCGTTCCTGAGGCTGTGCTCGCTGGCCAGGGAATAGGAAAGCTTTTCGCCGGGACGGGAAAAATCCGAGCGTGCGGTGAAAAACAGCACCAGCGCGTTCACCGCGATGAAGGCCAGCACGCCCGCGGCGCGCAGATACCTTTTGCGCTGGGACGTACTGCGGGACGGCTTTTCGGCATAAACGCCGTCTTCCCGTTCTGCGGACATGCTTTCACCTCCCGCCGGATGAGCGCGCCGCCAAAAAGCGAAGACGCTCGTAATCATAAAAAAGAAGCCCGAAATTCGGGCTTTTCCTACACCTTCAGGGGCTCGAACCCTGGACACCCTGATTAAGAGTTTTTTGGTATACCATATCTTCAACAGCTTCATCTATTTGTTATTTTCGTCAGGTTTAGTTTTTTATTAAGGGCTTCGTTTTATTTCTTCTGTTGCATAAAAGGTTTTAAAATTTCCAGTTTATTAAGATCTTATGAGCTGCAGATCAGATCTACCGGAGCTATGATTAGGTTTTATTATTATTGAAATATAGCCATTATACATTATATGTAATGACAGATCAGATTTTTATTACTACCAGTAAAATATTACATTATTATTATTTATTTGGTGTTGGTTTATATCGGTCTTCTCCGGATTCTATATATAGTAAGAAATTGTTTATTTTTTCTTTACTCCATCCGGCTGTACGTAGTCCTAATATTATCCTTGT
>JAFZPV010000029.1 GCA_017552535.1 Clostridia bacterium | reverse complement strand
CCTAAAGGGCGAGGAAAAGGATGCCGTGAAGGCCAACGCGCTGAAGCTGCTGAAGGACAAATACGGCTTTGAAGAGGAAGACTTCCTTTCCGCCGAGCTGGAGATCGTGCCCGCAGGAAAGGCCAGGGACCTGGGCTTCGACCGCGCGCTGATCCTGGGCTACGGCCACGACGACCGCGTTTGCGCCTACGCCCAGATCGAGGCCATGTTCGCCATCGATACCGTTCCCGAAAAGACCGTGGCCTGCATCCTCACCGATAAGGAAGAGATCGGTTCTGTGGGCGCCACCGGCATGCGCGCCAGGTATTTCGAAAACGCCGTGGCCGAGCTTATGGAATTAAACGGCGAAAGCGGCGATCTCAAGCTGCGCAGGGCGCTGGCTGCCTCCAGCATGCTGTCCTGCGACGTGTCCGCGGGTTTCGATCCGGCCTTCGCCGGGGCGTTCGAAAAGAAGAACGCGGCTTTCCTGGGCCGGGGCGTGTGCTTCAACAAGTTCACCGGCTCCCGGGGCAAGTCCGGCTCCAACGACGCCAACGCGGAGTTCATGGCCCGCTGCCGCGCCGTCATGGACGAAGGACAGGTGAAGTTCCAGACGGCGGAGCTGGGCAAGGTCAACCAGGGCGGCGGCGGCACCATCGCCTACATCTGCGCCCTGTACGGCATGAACGTGATCGACTCCGGCGTGGCGGTGCTGTCCATGCACGCGCCCTGGGAGATCATCTCCAAGGCCGACCTGTACGAATCCGCCAGGGCGTACAAGGCCTTTGCGCTCAACGCGTGAGGCAAAGCTTGAAGGGATATCTGTACGAAACGCACCTGCACACCTGCCAGGGCAGCGCCTGCGGCGTGAGCGAAGGAAAGGAGTACCCCGTATTCTATCAGGATATGGGGTACGACGGCATATTCGTTACCGACCACTTTTTTCAGGGCAACTGCGCCGCGCCGCGCACGGGCCCCTGGGAGGCACGGGTGGACGCTTACATGCGCGGCTATTTCGACGCGCTGGAGGCGGGAGAGAAGATCGGCTTCAAGGTGTTCTTCGGCATCGAGCAGAACTACGAGGGCGACGAATACCTGCTGTACGGGCTGGACAGGGCGTTCCTTTTAGCGCATCCTGACATCGAAAGCTGGCCGCGCACGCGCCTGTTTCACGAAGTGCGCGCTTACGGCGGCTGCGCCGTTCAGGCGCATCCCTTCCGGGACCGGGGCTACATCCGCCGCCTGCACCTGCAGCTGAGCGGCGTGGACGGGGTAGAGGCGGTCAACACGGCCAACCACCCCTGGGAGGACGCCTGCGGCCTGAGATACGCCCGGCATCTGGGCCTTCCCGCCACCTGCGGCAGCGACGTGCACAACCTGGAAACCATGACGCCCGAAAGGCTGGGCGGCGTGCGGCTTGAGGAGGAGATGTTCTCCGGCAGGGATTACGCGGCCTATATACGGGCCCGCAAGCCGGTGGAGCCGGTCTACTGTGCCTCGCGGCTGGACGGAAATCCGCCCCGCATGCCCGAAAAACCCTATGCCGCCTACGACGGCGAAAACGAGATACAAAACTTCGATTTGGAGAGTATTCTGTTTTGAAGCATTGCTATACTGTAACCGGCATGAGCTGCGCGGCCTGCAGCGCCCGGGTGGAGAAGGCTGTAAAGGCCCTTGACGGCGCAAAGGACGTGAGCGTCAACCTGCTCACGGGCTCCATGACGCTGGAAAGCGACACGCTCACGGACGACGAGGTGGTAAAGGCGGTTACGGACGCGGGCTACGGCGCCTTCCCGAAGGATGAAGGCGAAAGCGGGCAGCCTGCGCCCAAAGCCCAAAAGGATGCGCGCGCAGAGGAACAGAAGCGCAAAAAGCACATCCTGATCTGGTCCTTCGTGCTTTTGGCCCCCCTGATGTACGTCAGCATGGGCCATATGCTGGGCCTGCCCATACCGGACGCGCTGTCCCGCCATCACGACCCGGCGAACTTTGCGCTGCTCCAGTTCATCCTCTGCCTTCCCGTGGCGCTGGTCAACTTCGAGTATTACACCCGGGGCTTCAAGGCGCTTTTCCGCCTTTCTCCCAACATGGACTCCCTGATCGCCACCGGCTCCACGGCGTCGCTGGCCTACGGCGTCGCTTCGCTGTTTATGATCAACGCCCGCATGGCCGAAGGCAGCTTCGAAGCGGCCCACACCCTGGCGGGGGATCTGTACTTCGAGGCTGCGGTGATGATCCTGGCGCTGGTGGACCTGGGCAAATACATGGAGGCCAAAAGCAAAAACCGCACGGGCGACGCCCTGAAGCGCCTCACCGAGCTGGCCCCGCAGACCGCCCTGCGCGAAAGGGACGGCGCTGTGGAGGAGATACCGGTAAAGCAGCTGCGCCAGGGCGACATCCTTCAGGTAAAGCCCGGCGCGCGCGTGCCGGCGGACGGCACGGTGATCGAAGGCGGCGCGTCCATGGACGAGAGCATGCTCACTGGCGAAAGCATCCCCGTGTTCCGGGGCGTGGGCGACAAGGTGACCACCGCCACCGTGAACACGGATTCGTTCTTCCGCATGCGGGTGGACGCCGTGGGCGCGGACACGTCCTTCAGCCGCATCCTGCGCATGGTGGAGGAGGCCGGCGCGTCCAAGCCGCCCATATCCCGGCTGGCGGACCGCATCGCGGGCATATTCGTGCCTGTGGTGATGGGCCTTGCGCTTCTCACCGCCGCCGTGTGGCTGATCCTGGGCAGGGAGTTTTCCTGGGCGCTCACCCGGGCAGTGGCGGTGCTGGTGGTGTCCTGCCCCTGTGCGCTGGGCCTTGCCACGCCCGTGGCTGTCATGGTGGGCACCGGGCGGGGCGCGGAAAAGGGCATCCTGATCCGGGACGGCGAAGCGCTGGAAAATGCCGGCAAGACCGATACGCTGGTGGCGGACAAGACCGGTACCCTCACCCAGGGCATGCCGGTGGTCACGCGCATCCTGCCCGCGGGCATGGACCGGGCGGAGCTTCTGGCCTATGCCGCCGCGGCGGAAAGAAAAAGCGAACATCCGCTGGCGAAGGCTGTTACGCGCTGCGCGGAGGCTTCCGGCGCGGCGGTATACGCGTCTGAAGACGTGGAGGTGCTGCCCGGCAGGGGCATCCGCGCGAAGGTGAACGGAAGGACCGTGGAGTGCGGAAGCTTTAAATGGCTCTCGGAAAGCGGCGTATCCCTGCCCGGCGCGGAGGAAACCCTGAGCGAACTGGCGGACAGGGGCGAAACGCCGCTGCTCGTGGCAGTGGACGGCGCGTTTGCGGGCTTTATCAGCTGCGCGGACGCCGTGAAGCCCACATCCGCCTATGCTGCAAAGGCGCTTAAGGAAAACAGCGTGGAAACGGTGATGCTCACCGGCGACAACGATCGCACCGCCAAAGCCATCGCCGGCAGGATCGGTGTAGAACGCGTGGTGAGCGGCGTGCTGCCGGGCGGCAAGGCGGACGAGATCCGCCGCCTGCAGGCCGAAGGCCGGCGCGTGGCGATGCTGGGCGACGGCATCAACGACGCCCCCGCGCTGAAAACGGCGGACACGGGCATCGCCATCGGGGCGGGCACGGACGTTGCCATCGAGAGCGCCGACATCATTCTGCTAAACAGCGACCCCGCCGACGCGGTGAACGCGATACGCTTGAGCCGCGCCGTGGTCAAAAACATCAAACAGAACCTGTTCTGGGCGTTTTTCTACAACGTGCTCATGATCCCTGTGGCGGCAGGCGCGCTCAGCGGCCTCGGGATCAGCTTAAGCCCCATGCTGGGTTCCGCCGCCATGAGCGTAAGCAGCCTGTTCGTGGTCACCAACGCCCTGCGGCTCAGGCGCTTTGCCTTTCTGACGCCGCCGTCCCAGGCGGAGGAAGCACCCCAGGAACTGATACTGGATATCCCGAAGGAGGAGAAAAACGATATGACACTGAAGATCAAAGGCATGATGTGCATGCACTGCGTGGCGCACGTGAAGCAGGCGCTGGAATCCATCCCCGGCGTGCAAGCCGAAGTGGACCTGCAAAGTGCTCTTGCTCAGGTCACCTGCCCCGCCGGGGTAAGCGCGGAGCAGCTGAAGGAAGCCGTAGCCAAGGCGGGCTACGAAGTCGTGGACTGAAAACGATCGTGAAAGGGGCTGTTGCACAGCCCCTCGTTCAAAATGAAACAAGTTTCATTTTGAACGGTGAGTTTTGTTCTCGGCAGCCATATTTAGGTCAAAACGACGCCAGGGATTTCACGGTTGTGCAACAGGTTTTCAGTTTTTTCTGAAATGCCTGCGGGCATTTCCGGGCGAAAGGCGCGCTGCTTCAAATCTTTGATTTGAACCAGTGCGTCCCGCATTTTGTGCGGGATTGACTTGCCTAAGGCAAGTCAACCTCAAACTGCAATGAAGCGATTCTTTGCTCTCGGCGGGCAAGCTCGCCTTCGAAAAAATCGCTCCTCGGGCCGGCAAAGCTGGCCCTGCGGATTGAAATTGGAGGGGTAAACCCCTCCAGACCATCCGGCGATTCTTCTGACTTATGCAACAGCCTCCTGCTGTATCCGCAGGCATGCCTGCCTGGATAATTTTCGGAGAATTAACGAAATGGGTGTCACATGCGGTGCACCTGAATTGTCTTATAGGTATATGACGATCATGCAAACGGAAGGGGATGCCGATGATGAACAAGCGGATTGCACTGTTCCTTGCGCTGGCGCTTTTGCTCGGTTTTTCTGCCGGCTATAGTGAAGGTGCCGGCGCGTATGCGGCGGGACAGCTGCCTGCCGGGGAAAAGACCTTTGCCGAAGACGATATCGTTGCAGGCATAGAAAGCGGAGCCGGCAAGGTATACCGTTCGGTCGGCAGATTCCCGGGAACGGACCGATACGCGCTCGGCACAAAAGACCCGTCGGATGATGGGCCCGTCAGCATGTGGGAATACGCCGGCGCTGAGGGTGATCCGATATATATGATGGACGTCATGGGTGTCGCGTTTCCGGCTGATTTCATGGTCGAAAGGGCGAAATCGATTTACACGGACCGGAACGAAGCCGGGGAACGGGTGGTAAACGGAACGACCCTCTCGGGCATCACCCGCAGCGGCCTGGACTGGCACGCCTTTTGCACCGGCATCAAGGAGGAAACGGAAGGTTCGCAGCCGCAGGCGTCTGCCGTGTACAAAAGGCAGCTGATCATGTATGTGGCTACGGGAGAAAATGTCAGCGTTCTCGTTATGGTATTTGCGCGGGCCGACGCGATAGAAGGCGTGCCCGATGAGGATGCCCTTGTGCAGCGCGCGACGGAATTTGCGGACCTTATCCTGCCGCCGGATGAGCGGTAGCGGACGGACGCTTCTTTGCGATCCGGGCAAGTGCGGCGCAGTCCCGGCAGGAATGGGACTGCGCCGCACTGTTTTTTATTTCTTCTGCTGGGTGGGGCCGTAGTTGGCGGCGCCGGTGTATATCACGTCTACGGGCTTGGGCAGGTACTGTTCTTTTTTCAGGTCGCGCTGGAACAGGCGCAGGTGCTCGCCGCGGGGCAGGATGTCCACCACGTCCGGACCGCGCCACAGGGCCTTGTATTCCCGCCCGGCGCACACTTCCTTTTTAAAGCGGCTGCGCAGGGGATGGTGAAGGGCGGCGGTCTGGCCGGCCTTTACGCCCCGGATGACGGCGAGGCCTTCTTTTTCTTCTGCCGACGCGGGTTTTCCGTCCAGGGTGAAGGAAATATCGTGCCCCATAAAATCGTACAGGCGGAAGGCCACGTCGCAGTCCCGGCGGGGCGTAAGGGATACACAGCCCCGTTCGGGATAATCGCTGCTGAGCGTGTAAGCGTCCGCAGATTTGTCCATGGGGATGTTCACGGTGAGCGTGCCGTTTTCGTCGTCCACGGCCCGGTCCCAAACCATTTTGACGCCCACGGGGGCGATGCCCGCGCAGCAGCCGGCGATGGAGCGGAACTTGCTTAAGGATATGCTGTTGGGCAGGCTGCCGCCTGTGTAGCCGCCGATCATGCGGGAAGAGATGTCCCGGTAGGTGATGCCGTCTGCGTCGGGGCGGGCGTTGTCGTCAGTCACGTAGCCGGCGTAGGAGATCTGGTTTTCCGCGAGCTGGTTGCGGGAGAAAAGTACCACGTCCGTCCAGTATTCGCGGTAACCAAGCCCGATCAGCTCCAGCGCGCACTCGATCATATCCTTGATGCAGCAGCTTTCGCAGTGCTCCTCCTCCATGGGATGCCAGCGGGCGTATTCCGGCACCCAGCCGAAGGAGGAGGAAAGGGAGCGCACGAAGGCGTAGATGCCCCGGGCCTTCTGCACGTACAGGTCGACGCCTGTCACGCGCCCCAGCCGGGCCAGGCCGCTGGCGAACCACATGGCGGAATGCACGTGGCCGAAAAACTGGCAGTCGTAGGAAAAATACCGGCTCGGCCCCAGCACGAAGTTGGCCATGCCCTTTGCCAGGTCCAGCGCCTCTTCGTCGCCCTTCAGCTCGTAGCGCTTCACCAGCGCGTGGAGCATGATGGCGTTGCGTATGGGCTGTTCACCGCGCCCCGTGTGGCGCGTGAGGTCGAAGCCCCCGTCCATCAGGTATACGTCGTTGGGATATTCGTACAAAGGCTCCGGCTCCGCCATGTCCCCGCTCCAGAAGGTGCGCACCTTCCGCTGGATCACCAGGCTCTTAAGGCCCCGGATGAGGCCGGAGATCCGGCTTTCGATCTCGGGATCGTCCGGGTACTTTTCGCTCAGTCGGTTCATGGCCGGCAGGATGTAGCCCATTTCGTGAAAAGACGAATGCATGGTGTGCGTCCAGGGATACTTTTTATGAAAGCGCAGTCCGTGTTCGCCCCAGCTCGAAAGCAGGTGGCGCTTGAAGCTCTCCAGCACCTCCCGGCCCCGGCTCACGTCTTCGCCCAGGGAGGACAGCATGCTGACCGCGCTGTCCAGCCCCTCGTACCAGGAGCCCACCAGCTCCGCGTCGTCCACGCGGCAGTGGGCGGCCTCGGCGGGCTTTTTGTTGGGCAGGATGAGCCAGTAGGGGAGGCTGTCCTCCTTTTCGTCCACCATCCGCGTAAGATAGTTGTAGCTGCGCCTCGCCATGAGGGCGGGATCGAACTTCTGATAGCGCATGTTTCATCCTCCTAAAGCGATGCTGTGCCTATATTATACCCGATTGTTAATTCAATCAAATAGTGACATTAATAATATAACACAAAAATTACACCCTGACTCTTGGTTTACAGGCCGGTTTGTTATATCATATACTCGTCCCCAAAATCGAATGTTCGATGCCAACCAAAGCAGGTGATACGCGCTATGATGAAAACCGCCGGGATCACATCCAACAAACGCCTGCGCAGTTTTCTGGCCGCCGTCAGGAAGCACAAGCTCCATTTGGTGATGATCGTGCCCGTTTTGGCACAGTTCATCATCTTTAAATATCTGCCTTTGTACGGCATCCTTCTGGCCTTCAAGGACTACCGCATCCTGCAGGGCATCGCGGAAAGTCCCTGGGTGGGCTTTTTCAATTTTCAGCGCCTGTTCAATTCGCTGGACTTTTTGAGAGTGTTCAAAAACACCATCGTGCTGGCGCTGCTCAACTTCATTTTCGGCTTTCCCGCGCCCATCATCCTGGCGCTCATGATCAACGAGATGCGCGGCAAGGTCTTCAAGCGCATCAGCCAGTCCCTTTCGTATCTGCCGCACTTCATATCCTGGGTCATCCTGGCGGGCATATTCATGGAGCTGCTGTCCCCGTCGAGAGGTCCCATCAACGCCGTGCTCAAGGCGCTGGGCCTAAAGACGATCTTCTTCCTGGGCGACCCCGGCTGGTTCAGGCCTACGCTGGTGATCACCAACATCTGGAAGGGCATCGGCTGGGGCTCCATCGTATATCTGGCGGCCCTGGGCGGCATCAACGAAGAGCTTTACGACGCCGCGCGCGTGGACGGCTGCGGGCGCTTCAAGCGCATATGGCACGTGACGCTGCCGGGCATGCTGCCCGTGGTGATCATCATGCTGATCTTCGCGGCGGGCGACCTGGTGAGCGATAACTTCGACCAGGTGTTCAACCTCCAGAACGACGGCGTTATCAACAACGTGGGCGACGTGCTGGGCACCTTCATCTACCGCCAGGGCATCGGCAACCTGGATTACAGCTTCTCCACCGCGCTGGAACTGTTCAGAAACCTGATATCGCTGGTGCTGGTGGTATCCACGAACAAGATCTCCAAGCTCGTGGGCGAATACGGACTTTGGTAGAAAGGGGGCAGGAACGTGAGCGTTAAGAAAGAGCAGCTGCCCCGCAGGATGCACACCGTGCACGTGTATGAATCACGGGGAGAGTGGCTGTTTCAGGGCATCATCGTATTCATCATGGTGGTGATGTCCGTAACTTTCATCTACCCCTACTGGCACGTGTTCGTTACGTCCATCTCCTCTCCCGACGTAGCTCAAAGCTCGGGCTTCAAGCTTTGGCCGAAGGTGTTTTCGCTGGACGCCTACAGGCAGATGTTCATGACGAAGACCCTGTGGACGGGCTACAAAAACACGCTGATCGTGGTGGCGATGGCCTGGAGCGTGTCCATCAGTCTGAACATCCTGGGCGCTTACAGCTTAAGCCGCAGGACGCTGCCCTTAAGAGGGCTGTTCACGGGCATCATCATTACCACCATGTTTTTGCAGGGCGGCATGATCCCCACGTACCTGCTGGTCAGAAAGACGCTGAACATGGGCAACACCTACTGGGCGGTGATCCTGCCCCAGTGCATCAGCGTGTCCCACCTGGTGATCATGCGCAACTACTTTATGAACCTGCCCCAGGAGCTGGAGGAGGCCTCGATCATAGACGGCGCCAACTCCTTCCAGGTGCTGATACGGGTGTTTCTGCCCCTGTCGGGCCCCATGATCGCCACCATCAGCCTGTGGATCATCGTAAGCAACTGGAACGCTTACTTCAACTGCCTTCTGTACATCACCGATTCGTCCAAGTACGTGCTGCAGATCATCATGCGCCGCATCATACAGACCGACTCCAAAGAGATGACGTCCGCCGGCGAGGCTGCCGACCAGCTGTCAACCGACACGGTCACCCTGAGGGCTGCCTCCATCATGCTGGCCACGATACCGATCATAAGCGTATATCCGCTTTTGCAGAAGCACTTCGTGAAGGGCGTGCTGGTGGGTTCGCTGAAAGGCTGATCTTCCGGACCCCTATGAACCTGATTTCGATACGCGAAGCGTATGGAATATATTACAAGGAGGTCATTACATGAAAAAGCTGTTGTCCCTTGTGCTGGCGCTCGTGCTCGCGCTGGGCATGTTCGCGATGACCGCCTCCGCCGAAGCGGAGCCCATCGTGATCGACTGGCTGGGCGGCCACGACACCGACCCCATCTCTGAGGGCGATACGGTACTTGCCTGGCTCGAAGAGAAGTTCAACGTCAAGCTGAACGTATGGTTCATCGAGCGCAACAACGCCGCTGAACTGCTGGCCACCCGCTGGGCCGCGGACGAAGTTCCGGATGTGTTCTGGCCGGAGAAGACCGAGCTGTTCGTCAAAGCCGTGAACCAGGGCGTTTGCCTCGAGTTCCCCATCGAGCAGGTGAAGGAGCTGCTGCCCAACAGCTATCAGTGGCTGATGGAGTTCGATCCCGACTGCTTCGACATGGTATCCATCGCCGGCACGAACTACGGCCTGCCGCGCGTGAACCTGGACGCCAAGTTCCCCTACGCGCCCTTCTGGCGCGCCGACTGGCTGGAGAAGGCCGGTTATGAGAGAGGCACCGTGCCGCGCACCATCGAAGAGTTCGAAGAGGTGTTCTACTTCTTCGCCAACGAAGATCCCGACGGAAACGGCGTGAAAGATACCTACGCCATCTCCAACACGGGCTTCCTGCCGATCTTCGGCGCTTTCGGCGCTCTGCCGGACCGCTGGATCGTGAACGAGGAAGGCAACCTGGAGTACGGCGCCGTGTACGCCGGAATGAAGGATGCCCTCGAGCTGCTGGCCAAGTGGTATGCCGACGGCCTGGTAGACCCCGAGTTCGTTACCGGCGAGAACCAGGGCGGCCACTGGTCCCTGTCCATTCCTTTCGAGAACGGCACGCTGGGCTTCAGCTCCTCCGGCGCCTTCTATCAGCTCGAGCCTGACTTCGACGGCCCCAAGAACGAGGAGACCGGCGAGGGCGGATCCTTCCAGCTGGGCAAGACCATGAGGAACCTGTCCTTCCCCTATGAAGACGTGGCCATCGGTTACAACCCCATCGGCCCCGACGGCAAGAACGGCGGCGTACAGTGGACGCTGACCACCGCCGAAGCCGTGTGCTTCAGCTACAAGCTCAAGGACGATCCCGACAAGCTGGCCAAGATCTGCGAGATCATCGACACCATCGGCAGCGACTACGACACCTGGGTTCGCGTCTGGAACTGGGACCTCAACGATGACGCCTATGAGTACGACGATCTGTTCGGCTTCGTCAAGAAGGACCCCGAGTACACCCGCGCTGACGACAACACCCACACCAATATGTTCAACACCCTGCAGAATCCCTACTTCAAGATGACCGCCGATCCGGCGCGCTACAACTGGGTCAACTCTCTGGACCAGTTTAAGCAGCACGGCTACACCGATCAGCTCAAGACCGTCACCGCGTCCAACCCGACGTACTGGACCGCGCTGGAGAGCTATCGTGCGGGCACCTATGTGCAGTTCATCCGCGGCGAGAAGCCCCTGGACGAGTGGGACGATTTCGTAGCCCAGTGGTACTCCATGGGTGGCGAGATCATCACCGAAGAAGCCAACGAGTGGTATCACGCCAAATAATCCATTGTTCCATGAGCGGCGGGGGAAGGATTTCCCCCGCCTCATCCATGCCCAAATCATTCTGATCCCTTCCGCATTCCGCGATATGGCTGCGACGCGCCAATTCCGCGGCGGCGCTTCGCCTTGATCCGGCAGCCGCGCCGGAAAGGTACCGTGTATGTCCTTCCAGTTCGATAACGTGAACCTGTTCGATTACGACATCTATCCCAAGGTGATCCCGGCGGGAAAAGAGGCCGCCGTTACCATCCGTCCCCTGGGCGCCCGGGAGCAGTTCCATCCGGGACAGAGCTATCAGGTGGTCGTCAAAGCCATTTCGGGCGGAAAGCCCGAATACTTCCCCGTCGCTTCCGAATTTCGTGAATACCAGGCGCTGTGCGGGCCGGACGGCGCGCTGCGCTTTGATTGCATATTGACCCGTGAACAGCAGTACTTTGTGGATGTATACTACGTGAACCACCGGGGCCAGAACGCGCAGGAGCGCTTCAGCGTATACTGCGTGGAGGGAGAGCTGGCGGGCCGGTATCCCTTTATCGGGGATCTGCACACCCACTCCTGCCGCTCGGACGGCAACCAGAAGCCCGAGACCGTGTGCGCCAATTACCGCAGGTGGGGCTACGATTTTATCGCCCTCACCGATCACAGGCGCTACTATCCGTCCCTGCACGCCATGCGGGCCATAAGCGCGCTGCCCACGGAGATGACGGTGCTGCCGGGCGAGGAGGTGCACCTGCCCAAGGCGTTCGGACAGTTTATTGACCCGCACATCATCAACATCGGCGGCGAATATTCCGTAAACGCCATGATCGCCCGGGACGACGTGCCGGATGCCTCGCTGGAGCCTTCGGAGCGCTCGCTGTTCGGCGCCTGCCCGCCGGTGATGGACCAGGCGCAGTATGAAGAAGCGATCCTCAAAACGATGGAAGGCCTGGATATCCCGGAGGGCCTGGACCGGGTGCCCGCCGCCGGCGTCAAGTGGGCGTACGACGAGATCCGCCGGGCGGGAGGCCTGGCCATTTGGCCGCATCCCACCTGGGTGCACGACGTGTTCCACAACCCGGACCTAATGCAGGACTTCATGGTGGACAACAAGGTGTTTGACGCCTTCGAGGTGCTGGGCGGCGAGAACTACTTTGAGCAGAACGGCTACCAGACCGTGCGCTATTACGAAGACCGGGCCAGGGGGCACAACTATCCCGTGGTGGGCTCCACCGACAGCCATTCCTCCAACCCGAACAACCGCAACGGCCTGATCTGCTCCACCATCATCTTCGCGCCTGCGTGCGAGCGGAAGGCGCTGATGGACGCCGTGAAGGGGTATTACTCCGTGGCGGTGGACACCATCAGCAAGGAGTTCCGCCTGGTGGGGGAGATGCGCCTGGTGCGCTACGGCTGCTTCCTGCTCAAAAACTATTTCCCGATCCACGACGAGGCCGTGGCGGAGGAGGGCCGGCTGCTCAAGCAGTACTTTACGGGCACCGAAGAGGAAAAGGCGGACGCGCTCAGTGCGCTTGCTGCCATGAGCGGCAGGGTCAGGAAACTGCTCAAAAAATATTTCGCGTTCTGATTTTTCCTTGTTTCATAACATGCGGTGTGCTACAATGCCCGCGAAAACAGAAATGGGAGCTGACGTTTTATGGCATTTACGAGCGCGGTGATCGGGCTGGGCGGCATGGGCACCTGGCACGTGGAAAACATCCAGAAAAAAGTCCCCCGTATCCATGTGAAGGGCGCATACGATATCCGTCCCGAGGCGCTGGAGAAGACCGGGCGCCTGGGCATTCAGGCATACGGCTCGCTGGACGAGCTGCTGGGCGATCCCGAGATCGACCTGGTGACCATCGCCATCCCCAACGACATGCACAAGGACACCGCCATCAAAGCGCTGAGGGCCGGCAAGAACGTGGTGTGCGAAAAGCCTGTCACCCTCAACAGCGCCGAGCTGGAGGAGATCATCGCCGTCCAGAAGGAAACGGGCAAGCTGTTCAGCGTGCACCAGAACCGACGCTGGGACAAGGACTTCAACATCGTGAAGGCCGCGAAGGACCAGGGGCTGCTGGGCGACCTCACCTTCGTGGAGAGCAAGGTGCAGGGCTCCCGCCAGTCCATGTACGGCTGGCGCGGCCACAAGCAGAACGGCGGCGGCATGCTGCTGGACTGGGGCGTGCACCTGCTGGACCAGATCATGCAGCTGGACAAATCGAAGATCGTCAAGGTGGACAGCCACCTGCTGAGCGTCTATACACCCGGTGTGGACGACAACATCAAGCTGATGCTGCTGTTTGAAAGCGGCATGAGCGCGGTGCTGGAAATGAGCACCATGTGCCTGATCAATTCCTACCGCTGGCACGTGGAAGGCACCAGCGGCACCCTGTGCATCCGCGACTGGAACTGTGAGGGCGAACTGTATCAGCTCAAGGCGGACGCCGCCATGGAATGGGATGAGGACATCGTATACACCGAGGCCGGCCCCACCCGCACCATGGCCCCGCGCCCCAAGTACACCATGAACCAGCTGCCCCTGCCCGAGGTGCATGTGGACTGGTCGGATTACTACAACAACATCTGCGACGTGCTGGAGGGCAAGGCCGAGCTGATCGTAAAGCCCGAGCAGTCCCTGCGCGTGATGCGGGTGATCGACCTGCTCTTCCGCGCCACGGAGGAAGGCCACGGCTTCGCCTGCGAGCTGTAAAGCGAGTATAAACGACGGGAGGGAACGCACGATGCGTTCCCTCCCGGTTTGTATATGGCGTTTGCCGGGTTTATTTCTTGCCGGCTTCCTCGGACTTGGCGGGGGCGGTCACGCCGGGCAGGGCACTCGCCAGGCCTGCGCCCAGGCGTATGCCGGTGCCGTCGGCCATGGCCTTCAAAAAGCCGTTCATGGCCTGGGTGATCTTGCCGATGTATTCGCTGTTGGCGTCGGTGCCGTACATGGTGAGGTTCTCCACACCGTTCAGGCTGGAGGCCAGCGCCTGCGCCACCTCGGGCAGCACGTTGTAGAGCATTTCCAGCTTGGAGGCGTCGCCCATGAGCGCCTGGGCCTGGGCTTTCTTTTCGATACCTTCCGCCTGGGCCAGAGCCTTGGCGCGGATGGCTTCGGCTTCGGCTTCGCCCTTGGCCTGGATACCGGCGGCCTCCTGTTCGGCGGCGAAGCGCGAGGCTTCGGCGGCGGCCTTGCGGGCGTCGGCTTCCTTCTGGGTCTCGTACAGGCTGGCGTCCGCTTCGTTCTGGCGGCGCACGCGGTCGGCCATGGCGGCGGCCTCGGCCGCGTACTTATTCGCGTCGGCGCGGGCGTTGGCGGCATACTTGTCGGCATCCGCCTTTTCTCTGATCTCGGCGCTTAAGCGGCGCTTCTGCACTTCCACTTCCTTGTCGGTGCGGATGATGGCCTTTTCCTGCGCGGCGATCTCGGCGTCCGCGGCGCGCTCGCGCAGCGTCTTTTCCTGGATCTGGGCCTGGATCTTACCGGCGGCTTCGGCGTCCACGGCGGCCTTGTCTGCCTCGGCCTTCAGCGCGGAGCGGCGCAGGGCCAGCTTGTTGTTGTTTTCGGCGATGGCGGTATCTGCGGCTACCTGGCCTTCGTTGGCTTCCTTGGCGGCCACGGCCTTGGCCAGGGCGATGTCGCGCTCGGCGTCGGCGCGGGCGATCTCGGCGGCCTTCTTGACTTCCATCTCGCGCTGTACGCCAATGGCCTCCACAACGCCGTGGGTGTTGCCGCAGCCGTCCTGCGCGTCCTGGATGTCCTGAATGTTGAAGGTGATCACCTCAAGGCCGACCTTGGCCAGGTCGGGACGGGCGTTTTCGATCACGCGGGTGGCGAATTCCTTGCGTTTGGTGAGCAGCTCGTCCACGGTCATTTCCGACACGATCTCGCGCAGGTTGCCCTGCAGCACGTCGTTCACCTTGGAGTCGATCTGCACTTCGTCCATGCCCAGGAAGTTGGATATGGCGGCCTGCTGGCGCGCCTTGATGTACTGCTCGCGGGTCTTGCAGCCCAGGCTCTCCACCTCGCCGTCGGTGAGGGTGGAGCTGCTGGAGTACACCTGCACGGTGACGACGGAATCCATCCACAGCGGCACGCCTTCGCTGGTCTTTACGCCGGTGGCGGGGGTCTTTACGTCCAGCTTCATCATGCGCATGGTAAGGCGGTCGCTTCTGTGCAGGATGGGCAGCACGATGGCGCCGCGGCCCGTGACCACCTTGGGCTCCCTGTGGCCCACGCCCGTGATGACAAGGGCTTCGTTCGGCGGCGCTTTGCGGTAGCAGCAGATCGCGATCAGCAAAACGATCACGACAACGGCGATTGCGATTTCCATACTTTCCTCCTTATGTTCTTTGCGCCGGGCGGCAAGCGCACCGGCACTTCGTTTTTGGTCGGTATCATATCATAAAAGCCATCCGGTGTCAATGCCGGCCGAAAAGCGTCCCGGGTACGGAACGGCGGGGCTTCTACGCCCCGCCCGCCTCCGCTTCGATCTCGAATATCCGGTTCCAGCAGAGCCTGACGCGGTAGGGGGGTATCTTTTCTAGCGGCCAGAGACCGGGCAGAAAGCGGTCAAACAGGTCTTCCAGCATCTTCTGCGCCATGCGCGTGTTCTTGATGCAGTAGGGATCTTCGCCCGAGGCCAGCAGTTCTTCGTGCAGGCGCTGCCGGACGGTGCCCTGGTATACGTAGTCGTCCAGCAGCCTTTCTATAAAATACTGCCGGTTGGGGCGCCCGTTCATGCAGTCGGTCAGCACCTGGGCAAGCAGCGTGCCCATAGCGTTGGAGGCCGTGTTCCAGGCGGAATAGCCCCACAGCTCGTCCGCGGCGCGCATATGCCCAAACAGCGGCACGCCGCCGTTTGCGCGCGCCACGTCCAGCAGATATACCCGTTTTCCGGACATGACCAGGCGGTCAGCCTCCGCGGCAAGGTACTGAAGGTGCCCGCCGTCCATGCCCTGATACGCGTCTCCCCGGCCGCCTTTTTCGGGGCAGCACACGGCAATCACGGTGTCTGAGGCGGGGTCCGGAACGATGCCGATCTGGCGGCAGGCGCTTTCCATATTTTCCCGGAAAGGCCTGTCCTCGAAGGGGGCGATAAAGCCGCCGTCGCCGAGGTACAGGATATGCGCCTTCAGGTCCTCCCGGCCTTCCCAGAGCGCCCGGGCGGCCAGGAGCGCGCCGGCTTCGTCGGTGCCGTTGCGCAAAAAGACGTTTGCCGGCTGCCTTATTAGCAGGTGCTCCTCAATCATCCGCTGGTCGCGACGGGGGAATCCGTAGCTTTGGGTGTCCTCCTGCAGGATGCACAGCGACGTTACGATGCCGTCTGCGGCCATGTCTGCCGCCGCCAGGTTCACCCGCAGGTTCCTGTCCCGCACGCGCCGGATCTTTTCCGGTATCCCCGCCGGTATGCGCCTGAGCGCTTCGTCCCGCTTTTTCCGGTCTTCTTCCAGGCCAAAGCGCTCAAAGCGGTCGGTGTACACGGAATACTCGGTCACGGCGTTGTACGCGTCCAGGTCGCCCATGCCGAAGGCGGATATAGACGAACGCAGGATCACGCTGCTCATGTATACGGCAGCGCCGGGAAAGCGCATGAGCATCTGCCTGAGTTCCTCCGCGCGACGGAGCGCCTCTTCGGGGCTCACGTCCTCCTCGCGGGAAGCCAGCAGGCTGCCGTAGCACCAGTGGTCCAGGCTGATCACCGCGGAATCGCAGGTTTCAAGCTCTTTTTCCAGAAAGGCGCGCTCGGCGGCGTGATCGGCGGGGCGGCGGAAAAAGTCAGCTTCCTCCGGAGCGGGCAGCGCGATCTCGCTTCCTGCCCAGGAGACCAGGCGCTTTAAGAACTGCGTGTTGCAGGGCCTGGAATCGATGGGGATGCATACGATACGCATGCTACGCCTCGTCGATGGCTTTGCGGAAGCTTTCCACAGCCCGGACGATAGTGCTTTCTTCCCGTCCGGTCACCACGGCGCCGATCATCAGGCCCTTTACGCCTGCTGCCATCAGGTTCTTCACGTCTTCGCAGCGTATCGCGCGCTGGGTGGGCACCACCACCGGCACGTCTGTCTCTTCCGCCACCATGTGGTAGCGGATCAGGTCCCGCATGGAGAGGGGCTGCCCGTATTCGTCCGGCGGAACGATGGAAGCCTCCACCAGCTCTGCGCCGAGGGCTGCGCGCATGCGCCTGATCTCCCAGGGGGCGTAGGTACAGTCGCAGGCGGCCTGCAGGGGCGTGCCGTTGAACAGGAACCAGGCGGGCACGTGGTGGGCGTACAGGGAATGGAACGCGAAGGGCAGCGAAAGTACCTCGCGGGCGTCCTTTTCGGCGTTAGGCAGGCTGCCGCCCAGCACGATGCCCATGGGGCCTGGGGCGGAAGAGAGCATCTCCTCAAAGGCCGGCCTTTCCTCGCGCAGGGAACCGAAATGGGTGCCGCTGGCGTGGTGCACCACGTTCATGTGCACCTTCACGGCGTCCGCACCGGCGGCGAAAGCCGCGCGGCACAGCTCGGGCCGGTTCAGGGGCAGGCTCATGATGAGCACGAGCTTTTTGGTTTCAAACAGCTTCAGGTACGCGTTCATGCTTCTTGATCCTCTTCAGGCAAAAGCCATTCTTCATCCAGCGCCGCCAGCTCCCGGTTGAGGGAAAGCATATCCTCTTCGCTGACCTTGCCCTTGAGCCTCTGGGGCCAGGCTTCGTCAAGCGATACGATCTTCAGGTAGCTGGGCAGATCGTCCACGTTGGGGATGTACTTTTCCAGCAGGGGCAGGGTACGCGAGTTCTCCATGAGCTCCGCCACGGTGAGGGCGGAGGAGTACATGGGCGCAAGCGGCTTATCCGGCGTATAGCGGAACTCATACGTGCCGCTTTCCAGCTCCTTCTTCGGGCCGCCGCAGGGAAGGTCGAGCTGGGCCGTGCAGCCGAAGGGCACCGTGCAGCGGTAAAACACGCTGCCGTCTTTTTCGATGCGCCAGGCGCTCTTCCACTCGCCGGAAGCCGAGGCGTAGGACGCTTTCACCCGGCCCAATGCTTTGCACAGGCGCGGCGCCAGGCGTACGCGCCTGAAGCCCGGGACCAGAGGCATGATGCCGGCCACCTCCTCGTACAGCCAGGACACGATGCAGCCGTAGGCGTAGTGGTTTAAGCTGTTCATGCCGGTGTCTGAAACGCTGCCGTCCGAAAGCACCGAGTTCCAGCGTTCCCACACGGTGGTGGCGCCCAGCTTCACCGCGTACAGCCAGCCGGGGCAGTCCTCGTTCAGAAGCAGGCGGAAGGCCCGGTCTTCCATGCCGCTGCGGCTCAGTACGCTGCACAGGTACGGCGTGCCCACGAAGCCCGTCTGCAGGCGGCCCTTGGAGAAGAGCAGCAGATGGTCCAGCACTTCGGCGGCGTGCCGGGCGTTGCCGGTCAGGCCGTAGTATATGCCCAGCACGTAAGCGGTCTGGGTGTTCACGGCGCAGCGGCCGCTGGGGGTAAAGTATTCGTCCCGCAGGGTCTTGAGCGCCCTGTCCGCCACCTCCTGGGCGTGGGCAAGGGCTTTTTCATCTCCCGCCGCCCGGGCCGCGTTGGCGGTGAGCAGCGCGCTGATGTGGTAGTAGGCCAGGGCGATGAAGGGCTTGTCCGTGCCGCCCATGGAACCGTCCCCGATCTTGGGGCCGTCGGGCGCGAGCCAGTCGCCGAAATGGAAATGATCCCGCCAGCCCTGTCCGTCCTGCTCCAGCCTGTCCATATAATCCACCCAGGCCAGCATATAGGGCAATTGGTCCTTCAGGATGCTCTTGTCGCCGTAGTGCATGTAGGTGACCCAGGGGATCACGCAGGCGGCGTCGCCCCAGGCGGCAGAACAGCCCTCAAAGCGGAAAGCCGGCACCACGAAAGGCACCATGCCGTTCCGGGCGTCCTGCTCGGTAGCCATGTCGCGCAGATACTTTTTATAGAAGGCGAAGCAGTCCCGCTGGAAGCAGGCGGTGTTGGCGAACACCTGGGCGTCACCCGTCCAGCCCATGCGCTCGTCGCGCTGGGGGCAGTCGGTGGGCACGTCCACGAAGTTGCCCATCTGGCCCCAGCGGGCATTCAGGATCAGACGGTTGAGCAGCCTGTGGCCGGTTTCCAGGCGCCCCGTTTCGGGCAGAAGACTGTGGGTCACAAGGGCGGTAAAATCTTCCTTTTTCAGGCCCGGCACGCCCTCCACCTTCATGTAGCGGTAGCCGTAAAAGGTGAACTGCGGGCTGAGCACGTGCTCGTTTCCGTCGGAGGTGTACCAGTATTCGGCCTTCGCGCTGCGCAGGTTTTCGCGGTAAAAGTCGCCGTGCTGCAGGATCTCGCCGGCCTGCAGGTGGATGCGCACGCCTTTGGGCTCGTGCACGCGCAGCCGGAAGGAACCCGTGATGTTCTGGCCCACGTCGATCACCAGTTCGCCCGATGGGGTAACGATCAGCTCCTGGGGGACGAGTTCCTGATACGCACGCACCGGCGTGGAAAGGCGGTCGGTCAGCTTACTCGCGGGCGCGTCCGCAAAGAAGGCTTTCTCCGGGGGCAGGTCGGGCAGGGTGTCGTCCCGGTGCTCGCCGTCGTAGATATCGGAAAAGGTCACGCGGCTGCGGGTCACTTCCCAGCTGTCGTCGGTGCCGACCGTTTCCTCGGTGCCGTCTGTGTAGGTGAGGGTGAGCTCGGCGATCATTTTCCAGTCGCCGCTGAAGCAGGGCTTGCCGGTGGGGGCGGTGATGCCGAAGCGTCCTTTGTACCAGCCGTTGCCCAGAGCCACCGCCAGCACGCCCGGCCTCTGCAGAAGCTGCGTCACGTCGTAGGTCTGCGCCTGCACCCAGGCGTAGTAGTTATTGCAGTAGGGCGTAAGGAACTCGTCGCCTATGCGCTGACCATTATAGAAAGCCTCGTACAGGCCCAGGCCGCAGATGTACAGCCGCGCCCGGGCGACTTCTTTGCGGGGCGAAACGGGCTTTGAGAACACGGGGTGGCGCTTTTCAGAACTGTCGCAGCCGATCCAGCGCCCAGTCCAGGCTTCGTCCATTTTGCCGGTCTCAAAGCTGTTAACGCTGCTTTCGGCTTCCTCGCCCGCGTCCGTGCGCATTTTCACGGTCCAGGTGTAGCGTGTGCGAGGCTTGAGGGGAAGCTTGAGCTCCGTGCCCAGGGGATCGTTGTCCGCCCATCCGGTATCGTGGAGGGGCTTTCCTTCTTCATAAATAGCGAGCCGGCTGGCCTCAACGCTTTTGCCGGCGCACTGATCCGCCTGCCAGGAAAAGACCGTGCGGGTCATTTCGTATCCCAGAGGATCGGTGAGATGGTTGACCAGACAATGATGTATGCGCATGGCGACCTCCGTATCACTTCATATTTAATATGGCATCATTGTACCATGCGCCGGCCCGCATGGCAAGCGCCGGCGCAAAAAACAGGCGGTGTGCGCGGTGAAAAAACGTTGACAGCAGGAGAGACAGGCTGGCATGAACGAATTTATATAATCTTTATATAAACATAACCTTCCTAAAGCTTGCAGGCGGCAGAGGATGCGTGTATAATTGGTGCGTTCGCGTGTGGACAGCTATGCCTATCTGCCGGTAAGCACAGCACAAAACGTCCGGCGCGGCACAGGGATGAACCGGGAGGTTGCGGCCTTACGCCGGTAATTTCCGGGGACCAGTCCGACAATCGGGCGACGGCTCATGCGCCGTCGAATGAATTAAATACTGAGCACGCCCGGCAGCGTGTGCATGAGTCACAAAAAGGAGGATACCTACCACTATGGCAAGCCAGAAGATCCGAATCAAGCTGAAGGCTTACGAGCACTCCCTCATCGATGAGAGCGCCGCGCGCATCGTAGAGACCGCCAAGCGCACCGGCTCCCGCGTTTCGGGCCCCATTCCGCTCCCCACGGAAAAGGAGATCGTCACGATCCTGCGCAGCCCGCACAAGCACAAGGACAGCCGTGAACAGTTCGAACTGCGCACCCACAAGCGCCTGATCGACATCCTTCAGCCCTCGCCCAAGACTGTCGAAGCCCTTACCAAGCTCGACCTGCCCGCCGGCGTAGAGATCGAAATCAAACTGTAATCCATTCAGGAGGAACAACTATGACAAAGGCAATTCTCGGCAAAAAGATCGGAATGACCCAGATCTTCCTCGCGGACGGTCGTTTGGTCCCGGTCACGGTCGTCGAAGCCGGCCCCTGCACCGTAACCCAGGTGAAGACGGTCGAAACTGACGGCTATGAGGCGGTTCAGGTCGGTTTCGCAGAGCTCAGCGAGAAGCGTGCTCAGAAACTGAAGAACAAGCCCGAGCTCGGCCATTTCGCAAAAGCGAACGTGCCCGCAACCCGTTACCTTCGCGAATTCCGCTTTGACGACATCTCCGCCTACAGCGTGGGCGACAAGATCAAGGTGGACCAGTTCGCCGAAGGCGATAAAGTAGATGTCTCCGGCATCAGCAAAGGCCACGGCTACACCGGCGCCATCCAGAGATGGAACCAGCATACCGGCCCCATGGCCCACGGCTCCAAGTATCATCGCGGCGTAGGCTCTCTGAGCGCGAACTCCGATCCCTCCCGCGTGTTCAAAGGCAAGCATATGTCCGGTCAGTACGGCGTCGAAAAGGTGACCGTGCAGAACCTGGAAGTGGTTCGCGTAGACACCGAGCGCAATCTCCTGCTCATCAAGGGCGCCCTGCCCGGAGCCAACGAGAGCCTGCTCGTGATCCGCGATTCCATCAAGGCCTGACCGAAGCGGAAGGAGGACGCAAAACATGCCTACTGTTAATGTGAAAAACATGCAGGGCCAGACTGTGGGCACTTACGAGCTGTGCGAAGATGTCTTCGCCGCCGAAGTGAACATCAGCGCCATGCATTTGGTGACCAAGGCGATTCTCAACGCACAGCGCCAGGGCACTCAGTCCGCTCTGACCCGCACCGAAGTGCGCGGCGGCGGCAGAAAGATCTATCGCCAGAAGGGCACCGGCAACGCGCGCCATCACGGCCGCAGAGCCCCCCAGTTCACCCACGGCGGTATGGTGTTCGCGGTGAAGCCCCGCTCCTACAGGATCAGCGTACCCCGCAAGGTCCGCCGCCTGGCCATGAAGAGCGCGCTCACCACCAAGGCTGCCGAGAACGAGCTGATCGTGCTGGACAACCTCGTTTTGAACGAAGTGAAGACCAAGGTGATCGTAGCCATGCTCAAGGCGCTGGGCGCCGAAAAGAAGGCCATGATCGTGACCGCCGACTCCAACGCCGACGTGCAGCGCGCCGCGGGCAACATCCCGGACGTACAGGTAAGCCACGTGGGTATGCTGAACGTGGTGGACATCCTCAAGTACACCTCCTTCATCGTCACCAAAGACGCTCTGGAGCGCATCGAGGAAATGTACAACGATCAGTACGTCGAAGAGCCCGAAACGGAGGAGAACGAATAATGAAAAGCGAGTATGATATCATCATTCGTCCGGTGCTCACCGAGAAGTCCTACGCCACCATCGCGGACAAGAAATACGTCTTCGTCGTGGACAAGAAGAGCAACAAAAGCGAGATCAAATCCGCTGTTGAAAAGATTTTCGGTGTAAAGGTCGAATCCGTCAATACCCTGCGTACCGACGGCAAGATCAAGCGCCAGGGGCGTACTCAGGGCAGGACGCCCGAGATCAAAAAGGCCTATGTCACCCTGAAGAAGGATTCCAAGCCCATCGAATTCTTCGAGGGTATGGCGCAGTAATACGGAGGTAAGCACATGGGAATCAGAGTCTACAAGCCGACTTCGCCCGCCCGGCGTTTCATGTCGGTACTGACCTTTGAAGAGCTCACGAAGAAAGAGCCCGAGCGCTCCCTGACCACCGACCTTCGCAAAAGGGCCGGCCGCAACAATCAGGGCAAGATCACCGTTCGCCACCAGGGCGGCGGCGCGAAGCGCAAATACCGCATCATCGACTTCAGGCGCAACAAGGACAACATCCCCGCGAAGGTCGCGGCCATCGAATACGACCCCAACCGCAGCTGCTTCATCGCCCTTCTGTTTTACGCCGACGGCGAAAAGCGCTACATCCTGGCGCCTCTCGACCTGAAGGTCGGCGACACCGTGATGAGCGGCCCCGAGGCCGACATCAAGCCCGGCAACTGCCTGCCCATCGCCAACATTCCCCTGGGCACCCTGATCCACAACGTGGAGATCAAGGTGGGCAAGGGCGGCCAGATGGTCCGCGCGGCGGGTACCTCCGCTCAGGTCATGGCTAAGGAAGGCGCTTTCGCGCAGGTCCGCCTGCCCTCCGGCGAGGTCCGCAAGGTCTCCATCAATGCCAGGGCGACCATCGGCGAAGTCGGCAACGTTGAGCACGAGAACGTGCGCATCGGCAAGGCCGGCCGCCAGCGCCACATGGGCATCCGTCCCACCGTCCGCGGCGTGGTCATGAACCCCGTAGACCATCCTCATGGTGGTGGTGAAGGCCGTTCACCCGTCGGTATGCCCGCTCCTATGTCTCCTTGGGGCAAAAAGACGCAGGGCGTCAAGACCCGTAAGCATCGCAAGTATTCTGACAAGATGATCGTCAAGAGAGCCGGCAAGAAGTAAGCGGCAATCGATGGAAGGAGGCAAAACGATAAATGAGCAGATCCGTAAAAAAAGGACCGTTTATTCAGGAAAAGCTGCTTAAGCGCGTTCAGGATATGAATAAGTCGGGAGAGAAGAAGGTTTTAAAGACCTGGTCTCGTTCCTCGACAATCGTCCCGGATTTCATCGGTCACACCATTGCGGTTCACGACGGCCGCAAGCATGTGCCGGTATACATCACCGAAGACATGGTAGGCCACAAATTCGGCGAGTTCGCTCCCACCAGGACCTTCAGGGGTCATGCCGGTGAGAAAGCCTCGGCCAAAAAATAACGGAAAGGAGAAATGACGTATGGCAACCCGTATTAAAGAAAAAGCAGCAGCGCGTCAGGCAAACAGGGACAACAGGCCCCATGCTACCGTGAAAAACGTGCGAATTTCTTCCCGCAAGGTCAAAATCGTCATCGACCTTATCCGCGGCAAGAAAGTCGACGACGCACTGGCGATCCTCGAGTTTACGCCCAAGAGCGCTTCTCCGATCGTGAAAAAGCTGCTTGAAAGCGCGATTGCGAACGCCGAGAACAATCTGAGCATGAACCGCGACGATTTGTACATCGCCGAAATCTACGCAAACCAGGGCCCGACCTACAAGCGCTATTGGCCTCGTTCCCATGGCCGCGCTGACATGATTCTGAAGAGAACCAGTCACATCACCGTCGTGCTCGACCAGAAATAAGGGAGGAAACAACATGGGTCAGAAAGTTAATCCCCATGGCGCGCGTGTTGGTGTCATTCTCGACTGGAGCACCAAATGGTACGCGGGTAGAAAGGATTTTTCAAAGAATCTTATCGCGGACTATGATCTGCGCACGTGGCTCAAGGAAAAGTGTGAAATCACTGTCAAAGAAGGCAGAAAAATCAAACTTTTTGAGGCTGGCATCAGCCACATCGATATTGCACGCGCTGGCGATAAGATCGATATCAGTATCTGGGTAGCCAAACCCGGTATTGCGATTGGTCAGGGCGGTGCAGGTGTGGAAGAACTCAAAGCCCAGATTGCCAAACATACCGGCAATAAAAACATCAACCTGAACATTCTTGAAGTCAAGAATCCCGAGTGCGACGCGACGCTGGTGGCCGAAAATATCGCACAGCAGATTGAGAAACGTGTATCCTTCCGCAGAGCCATGAAACAGGCGCTTCAACACGCCCAGAAGGCAGGTGCCAAGGGTATCAAGACCAGCGTTGCCGGTCGTCTTGGCGGCGCGGACATCGCCCGCAGCGAAGGGTATCACGAAGGCAGCATCCCGCTGCAGACCCTGCGCGCGAACATTGATTACGGCTTTGCCGAGGCACACACCACTTACGGGCGCATCGGCGTGAAGGTTTGGATCTACAAGGGTCAGTTCCTGGGCAAGGGCTACGCGCCCCGCTCCATCAAGGCCACTGCGAACGACCGTCCGGAGCGCCGTGAACGCAGACCATTCAACCGAAACGACCGCCCGAACCGTGAAAACACTCAACCCAGAGAAGGAGGGAAATAAGCAATGCTGATGCCCAAGAGAGTTCTGCACCGCAAGCAGCAGCGCGGTCGCATGAAGGGAAAGGCCCAGCGCGGCAATTTCCTGGCATATGGTGACTACGGCCTCGTGGCGCAGCAGCCCGGCTGGATCACCTCCAATCAGATAGAGGCAGCCCGTCAGACCATG
>JAFZPV010000028.1 GCA_017552535.1 Clostridia bacterium | reverse complement strand
CCCGCTGTCGCCCCAGATATAATCGGTCCCTGCACGGTGCCCACGACCGCCTTCGCTGAAAGAACAGCTGTTGAGTGTGCTGCGGATGCGGGTGTCGACAGCCGCTGTATGCATCGCATAGAATCCGCCGTAAGACAGGCCCGCCATGCCCAGATGCTCCGCCTGCGAAAAGGGTTCCTCTGTCAGATGGTCGATGGCGCAGCGGATACAATGGATCTCTATAGCGGTTATAGAACTGCCGACCTGCTGAAGCTTGGCGTCCAGAGACCTCCGCATGGAGTCCACATCGTTTTTCGCGTCCTTTTCACGCGCGATAAAGTACTGCGGGTTCCACAGCAGCAGCTGCGGCGCAAAAACATTGGCTCCGAGTTCGCACAGCCTTTCGACCATGCGGTTATAATTCCCGGTACCTTTCTCAAGCAGTCCGCCGATTACTTCAGGTGTTCCGAGACCGCCGTGCTGCGCTATGACCAGGGGACGTTTTGACCCATCTTCATGTACGAACAGGATGCCGTAAAACCGTATGCGTTCTGCCAGCTCATACTGAAGACGGTATATGCTGCAGCCTGAACGCGTGCCAATAAATACCTTGCGGACAGAGATGATCTTTCTTTCGGACTGTGTCAGGGGCCAGCCGAGTTTTTCCCTGAGCAGTGTTCGGATGTATTCGGCATTGGCCGGAAAATTTTCCCTGAAGAGTTCGTCGCGGCGTTCCTGCGCGGCCGCTCTCAGCTTTTCCAGAGCAAGTTCTGCGGAATCGATATATTCTTTTCTGTAGGGATTTCCGGCGTCTATGAATTCAAACATGGCTGGATAAATCTTCCTCCATCATACATCCTGCCTCAATGCACAGACGGTTATTGTTCCCGTTCTGGCCAGGGTCCGGCGGTTGCAAGTCCGCGATACCATCGTGCATGCATTTTTCAACGGTACATGCGGTTTTGATACAGTCTTTAGTGTTCTTGAGAATTCTTGAGTATCGCTTGGACATATCTCATTTCTTATTTGATGTGACAATGATACCACGAAAGGCACACTATTTCAATCATTAGGACCAAGGACGGGGACAAGACTTGAAGAGTATGCTCCGGAACACCTGGCCGATTACGCCGGGAAGCTTCCTGCTCTGGTCCGGATGAAGGAGGTGGAGGCTATAATGCGCATTCTCTGTGAAAACGCCTGGCGCCTTTCCATGGATGGACTGTCTGCCAGCCACTGTATGCCGCCATTATAACGGCAATTTGGAATAAATCAATAAAAAACTAAATCGCACAGAGAAAACAATCAACGTGTAAGGGGTATTTATAACGGATCGTTTTACCTATTATCCCATGACTGATAGGAAAAAACGGTAATACATGGAAGTAAAGCGATTTCGTTAAGCCTGGAGATATGCGGCTTTATCGATCCGTGCAGCAAATCGGCGTGCACAGCTGTCACTCAAAAACAAGTCTTTTGCACGATGTTCCGCTTCATATTCTTGCAAACCGACCGGAAACGGCATATAATAGTCGCATAACAACTGGCGGGACAAAGTGATCCCTGATGAAAGACATCATTGGGACCAGTCAGGCGATATGCCATAAAACAGGAGGCTTACCATGAATTTCAAATCGTTCATTGAAACACTCAAAAAGAACTGGATCGTTTCTTCCGCCATCACTGCGCTGATCGGCCTGGTGCTGGTGCTGTTTCCGACCGGCACTTTGAAGGTGATCAGCTATGTGATAGGCGCGCTGGCCGTCGTTATGGGCGTGATCCGCACCGTACGGTACTTTAAGCAGGACCACACCTATCCCTTCCTGTTCCAGAGCGATCTGTTGGTGGGGCTGCTCTCCATAGGATTCGGCCTGTTCCTGATCATATCGGCGGAGACGGTCATTTCCATGGTACCCTTCGTCTTCGGCATCCTCCTGATCGGCTGCGGAGTCGGCAACGTGCTTCGGGCCATCGACGCAAGGAACGCCGGCCTTTCATCCTGGGCTGTGCTCATGGCTCTGGCGGTGATATCCATCGCTGTCGGCATCGTATGCATGGCAAATCCCTTCACCGTGATGGAGACCGCGGTGATCGTGATCGGCGCGGCGCTGATCTATGTGGGCATCACCGACATCGTGACCACCGTGGCCGTGAGCAAGCGCATCAGGCTGTGGAAGGGCGCTTCCGAATCCTGAGAGAGGAAAGAGGCATATGGCTTCATTCATGAAGGCTGTGACCTTCAGTTACGACGACGGGGTCACGCAGGATCAGAGGCTGATCGATATATTTGACCGCTACGGGCTGAAGTGCACATTCAATTTGAACAGCGGGCTGCTGGGGCAGGCGAACGCCCTGATACGGGAAGACGTCACGGTGGCGCACTGCAAGCCGCGGGCGTGCGAAGTGCCCAAAATCTACAAAGGGCATGAGATCGCGGCGCACACCCTGACGCATCCGTGCCTGTGCGACCTTCCAGACGAAGAAGTCGTCCGGCAGGTGGAGGAGGACCGCCTCGCGCTTTCGGAGCTGGCCGGTTACGAGGTGGTCGGCATGGCGTATCCCGGCGGCGGAAAGAACCACGACGAAAGGGTCGTCCGCCTGATCCGGGAGCGTACAAAAATCCGCTATGCGCGCACGATCATATCCAATGCCAGCTTCGATCTGCAGGACGACCTTCTGGTATTCAGGCCCACCGTTTATCATCACGAAAGCATGCAGGCGCTGTTCGATATCGGAAAGCGATTCCTGGAGACTGAGGCGGACAGGCCCCAGATCCTCTATGTGTGGGGGAACGCCTATGAATTCGATATCCACAACACCTGGAGCCAGTTCGAGGATTTCTGCCGGATGATCTCCGGGCATTCAGACATATTCTACGGCACGAACAAAGAGGTTCTGCTGCCGGCATAAAAACATTTGCAACAGGCAAATCGAGTATGCGGCCAGGAAAAGCGGCAGGCCAGCGAAAAGCGGAAAGGACGAACGCGATGCACCCGAAGCAGGCAGAGATCCATGACGCCGTTACGCGAATGAAGCAGGCAAATCTGGCCGCGCAGCGGAAGCTGAAGAAGGCGGCCTCCCTTGCGTCGTACCGGGAGCTGGCAAAGGAATCGGAGCAGGACGGGCAAGCGATTCTCGTATGGTCCGAGGCCTTCCAAAGGGCGCTGAAGGAAAACGAGATCGTGTTTATCCCGCGGTCGGACGAACCGTACTATATCGACCGTCCGGTGGTCATTCCGTCCAACCGGCGCATCGAAGCGGAGGACGGCGCGGTGATCCGGCTCCAAAGGGGAATCAGAACGCTGATGTTTCAAAATGAACACGTATTGGACGGAACGCATGCGCCGCTGAAGGACACCGCCCGCGACGAAAACATCTGCATCACCGGAGGCCGCTGGGAGGAGAGCCTTGACCGCCGCGCCGGTTACGGACGCAGCGGCATGAACGACGAAAGCCGGAGCTTTTTCGGGGTATCGACCGCCATGTTCTTCAATAACCTGAACGGCCTGACCCTGGAAAACATGACCTTTGCCCACACCGGCGGCTTTGCGGTGCAGGCCGGGGATGTCAGGGATGCGGTCATGCACGGCATACGCTTCGATGAGTGCTATGCCGACGGGCTGCATCTGAACGGCAATACGGAAAACGCCTGGATCAGGGACATAAGCGGCCAGTGCGGCGACGATCTTGTGGCGCTCAACGCCTACGACTGGCAGAATTCGTCCGTCGACTTCGGCCCGATGAAAAATATGCTGTGCGAAAACCTGACCCTGTCCGAGTCGAGTCCGTACAAGGCGATGCGCATCCAGCCGGGGATTTACTATTACGACGACGGGACGACCATAGACTGCGCCCTGGACGGCGTGATCGTAAAAAACGTGCGCGGGATCAGGACCTTCAAAATGTACTATCAGACCCCTGCCTACAACATCGGCATCCAAAAGCCGGAGCGCGGCGCGCCGGGCAGCGGGGACTGGCTGTTTTTTGAGGATATCGCCGTGGATCTTGCCGCGCCCCTGGACCGGTTCCGCGAATACGAGGAGTCCGATCCTGTGCGCGGGGCGTTTGCCGCCTTCGAGATCGGCGCAAATATCGGGCACATCTTCTTTGAGGATATCAACCTGACCCTGTACAGGGAAAAATATCCGGAATCGTACCTGCTTTGCGTAGGCCCCAAGTCCTGCCTGGTGGATGAGGGAAAGCGCGAGGTCTTCGACCCCTACGTGAAATGCAGGGTCGGTTCGGTCCAAATGAAACATATCCGGATCAACGGATCAGAACCGGATTCCGTTAAGCCGTATATCCGCATGGTGGCGTTTGACGACGTGAACCATGACGGCCTGTCCACGGGCCGGGGGACGATCGAAAGGACGGAATACTGCCGGGACTGATCTCAGCCCGTCACGGCCTGGATTCAATATGCGAGCGCTGAAAACAGCGTCTTTATCATCACCGGGAATGTGCGCGTCGCCGCCGGCATCCAGTCATGGATGACGGCGGCGTCTTTGGCAGAAGGACTGAACCATAATTACGAACAGCCATCAGCTGAGGCAGGCGGCTGCTTTTTCCACAAACTCGCTGAAGATCGAATTGGCCCAGGCGAACCACGGGCGCGTGAACTGTTTGGGATCGTCCTTGTGCACGCCTTCGTGCATCAGGAACGTTCCGGCGTCCATGTTTTCCAGCGTATCGGCCAGGGTGATGATCTCCTGCTGATCCGTGGAGGTCAGGCCCTGCACGCACAGCGAGATCGGCCAGATGTAATCCTCGGGCGTATGCGGGCTTCCTATGCCGCTGGCGCAGGTTCCGGAATAGTAATACGGGTTGGATGCGCTGAGCACCATTTTCCGGGTATTCAGATACACTTCATCGCGCGGGTCCAGGCAGCCCAGGTAGGGAAGGCTGAGCAGGCTTGGAACGTTGGCGTCATCCATGAGCTTGCTGTGACCGAGGCCGTCCACCTCATAAGCGTATACCTTGCCGAACAGGGGATGCTCAACTGTAGCAAAGCGTTCGATCCCCTCCAGAATCTGCTCTCTCAGCTTCACAGCCCTTGCGGCGATCTCAAGATCGCGCAGAAGCTCATCTGCGATCTCGGCCATCTGCGCAAGGCTTCGCGCCGCAAAGAAGTTTGACGGGACCAGATAGCCGTATTCGCAGGCGTCGTCGCTGGGTCTGAAACCGCTCCAGACCATTCCCGTGTACGCCACCGGGGTGCCTTTGCCGCCGTTTGACAGCGTGTCCGAGGGCGGGCAATTGCTGCGCATGAAATAATAGGGAGAGGATTCAAAGTGGCGCTGCTCGGTTTCCCAGGTTGAAAGTATCGTTCTGGAGGTATCCGCCATATCGCCATCACACCACGCCGCATCGCCTGTCTGTTTCCAGAAGGCATGGCAAAGGCGCACCGGATAGCACAGGGAATCGACTTCGTATTTGCGCTCCCAGATCCATGGCGCCTGCGCATCCGTAAGGCTTGTCCGGTCGTCATAACCGTGCCTTCCGCTCGCCTCGCGGTTGAATGCGTTGGTGTAGGGATCGAGCCTGATGTAGAAGGCCTGCCGCTTGATGAGCCCGAGGATGGCCTCCTTTACTTCCGGAAACTGGGATGCGAATGGAAGATAATGGTATACCTGGGCGGAAGAATCCCTAAGCCACATGGCCGGGATATCGCCCGTTATGAGAAATACGGTGCCGTCCGCGCGCTGCAGCGTGGTTTCCCAGGTGCTGGCAAAGCAGCGGCGGTACATTTGAGCGAGTTTATCGCGGCCCTTTTTTACGAGCGCCTCGTATACGGGTCTGGTTGCCTCGTCGATCCAGTTCATAACTGCCTCCTTATACATTGCCGGTTTGTAGTCTGCGTATTCTTTATGGTTAACGATTTCCTTTCAGTGGACTGTTTTCATCGCTTCACTTCCGGATAAACCGATCCTCTGATTCCGGTGTCTCTGCGCTGATAAAACGCTCCGCAGTCATGTGCAGATCATACTTCTCCCTGAGTGATGCGATTTTTGCCATCATGGGGGAAGCGTGATGCGCGTCTATAGCCGCCTGGTCACGCCAGCTGTCTATGAGCAGCACGGTCTCAGGGTCGTCAAAGGGCTGATAGTACTCGTAGCGAAGATTCCCGTCTTCGGCCCTGATCTCGGCTGCGGTGCCGCCTGAGATCATTTCTTCCGCAAACTTCCGGGCGGCGCCGTTTCTGCCGGTATAGCGAAGATTCACTGTGATCGCCATTGATTTCCTCCCTGCTTAGCTGTCATTTAAGCGGCTGTTCAGCGCGGTTTCCACCCTGCCGAGCGTATCAAAAAACCGCTTTGTGGCTACCGCAGGACCCATCAAGGGCAGACCCACGGTGTTCCAGATAAACATATGCCGCCAGGAAGTATACGGCCCTTCGACGCCCAGGGAGATGGCCTTTTGCTTCAGCTCCTCGCATATCCGGGCCATCCAGATCGGCGGATAGATGAACAGCGTCGGTATGCCCAGCAGATATGCCTTCCAGTACGGCGTCACGCGGTGCCCCAGCACCGCCTCGATCTCCTTCTGCAAACCGCCAAGGGGCATGTACAGCAGAAAGAACAGACCTGCCGTGAAAAAATCTGTAAAGCCCAGCCAGAATCCGGGCCGCTTTGTGTGCTCAAACTGTTTGCTCATATTCTCGCCTGGCTGCGTCGGATTCCGTCCTTTTCCGTCAAACGATCCTGCCTTTTCCCCGCAGGGCTTCTTCCACATAACTGACGCATTCGCATATCATTTTATCGCAGTGCGGCTTCTTTTCGCCGCCTTTTTCGGCGTTCACCCGCAAAAGGTCCGCGCAGTTCATCAGCCCGCCGTGGTTTTCCCGGATCTTCCGATAAAACTCGTTCAGCACCGCCGTATCGTCGATGCCGGCAAGGCCCAGCGCCATCAGGCTGCCTGTGATCGCGCCGCATACCGAGCCCATCTGCATCCCACCCCTGAAAAAAGTCGCCGTCTTCAGGCAGGCTTCTTCATCGTACCCGAGATCCTGTGCGAAAACGGAAACGGCAGCCTGGCAGCAGTTGTATACCGGCCTTCCGTCCGCAGATATCATCTCGCGCCGATCCATGGCCATATCGGTATATTTGCTCATTGCGCATCCTCCGATTTGATCCAATTCTCGAACCGCCCGAATACAGCCCGAAACGGCCTTGCCTCCGGTTTTCCGCGTCGCAGAAATGGCGGTTTCGTTTCCTTTCTGCTTGCGGAATAATGATAACATGAAAAACATACGATTGCAAGGCGGGCGGCACCGGCTTAAGAGAAATGCACAGCAATCATATACTTCGAGGTTCCATTTTTTCAGACCTTGACAGGAAAGACGATAACTGATACAATTAACAAAGAATTCATATAGCTTTATCCGACGTTACGAGATGCTTTGCGGGTGGGAGAGGTTTTGACACGTGAAAGCCGAAATACTGAGATCATTCACAAGCGAACGTGCGGGCGGAACTATGCCTTTGGATGCTCACACAGGAAAACAGTGGCGCGGTATACATACCGCGCCGTTTGTACCCGAGTACGATCATCGGAAACGGGAGGATTAAACGTTATGACGATGAAACGCTTTATGGCATTGACACTGGCGGTTTTGCTTTTGCTTACCGCGCTTCCCGATATGCTGCCTGCGGCGCAGGCGGAGCCGTCCCGGGCCGGCTGCACCAGCGGCCAGTCGGCTGACGGCATGCACTACTGGACTTCCAGACGCCGCAGCGCTTCATGCGAGACTGCGGGGGGCATCCTCTGGATATGCCGCTACTGCAAAAAGGAGGTCTTCGAGCAGACCGCGCCTGCGCTGGGCCACGAATGGTCCGACTGGACGCAGATCGAGCAGCCCACCTGCACCGATACGGGCCTTCGCACACGCAGCTGCCATCGCTGCCAAAAGCAGGAGACGCTTGCTGTAGCAGCGCTCGGGCACTCTTTTACCAGGCCCTGGACGACCATTCAGGCACCCACCTGCACCGAGGCGGGACGCGGGATGAACACCTGCGTGCGCTGCGGCTACGAGTGGTGGCGCGAGATCGAAGCCACCGGCCACGACTGGGATGAAGGCGTCGTCACCAAAGAGCCTACGATGACCGGCGAGGGCGAACGAACCTATACCTGCAAAAACGATCCGAACCACACCAAGACCGAGCCGATCCCGGCGAAGGCCGGCCTGCGCCGCCCGATGGACGGCCAGCAGATACTCAGGCTGTACGCGTATCCATCGGAACTGCCGCAAAGCATGACGGCGGGGAACACGATCAGATTCAAAGCCTATATGCGCAACGACAGCGACCTGAGCATGATCGACGGATTCATCGCTATGGATGCGGGCAGCGGATATTTCAGCGAAAGCTACGTCACACCGGACAGAAACGACCCGACTACGGAATACGCCGAATTCGAGCACGAGATCACCCAAGCGGACGTTGAGGCCGGCCTGCTCACCGTCACCTTCATCGGCAGGAACATGCCAAACGGCGACGAATACAGCGAGATCGACGCCGGGCCTGTGGTGCTCACCTACGCCACGGGCAGGAACGACGCCCCCATGATATCGGTAATGGCCGAGGACTGGCCCACGGGCAGTTACGCGGCGGGCATGACGGTAAGGATCCCGGTGGTACTGAAGGTCCTTTCCGATAAGCCCGTCACGCTGGAACGCTTCGTGTACCAAAGCGGCGACGCCGTGATGTGCGGCGACGAGATGGAAGCGCACCTGGGCCTGAAACCCGGACAGGAATACCGTTTTACCTACCTTGCCGAGGTGAGCAGAAAAGATGTGCTCACCCACACGGGAGACCGCACGCTGGGCATTTCCGTCAGCGACGAGGGCGGCATCCTGTACAACGCCACCTGCGTCCTCGGTTTTTCCGTAACGAAAAAAGAAAGAACAGAGCACACCCACGAATTCGGCCGCTGGAAGATGATCGCTCCGCTCACGCGGAAAGAAGACGGCATGCGGGAGCGCAGGTGTCTGATCTGCGGATTCGCGGAGACGGAGCTTCTGGAAGCGGCGCCCAAAATCATAGACGGGCAGCGGGACCAAAGAGTGGTGCAGCTGCAGTATATCCTGGACGATCTCGGCTACAGACCGGCGCGGATCACCGGCGTTGCCGACAGGGACTTCTGGGGGATCGTTGAGAACTGGTCCCGCGATCACGGCTGGTACTATGTGCCCGGTCTGCTCAGGCCCATCGTGATCGACGAGATCGTTCACGACTGGATCGACCTGGACGACTGGGTCCGCGTGAGCGGGGAAGACACTGCCGTGAACATCGTGTTTACCGTCACGCCGGACAGAGATTATGACTTTGTGCGCGACGGCGAAAAGCTCTCCTTCACCTGGGAAGCCGTGAATCTGGGCAAAGAGGACTGCAGGCTGGGTCCTGTGCTGGTGAGCTACGGCAAGAACAATACGTCCAAAGACGTCCAGAAGATCTATCAGTTCGTGGCGGACCTGGACGGCAACACGCTCAGGGCGGGCGGAGCCAATACGCTCACCGGTACGTTCAGCATCGTGGCGGACTTCGGAAAGACTCAGGAGCGCACAGGCTACGATGCGGATCACTACACCGGCACAAAGTACGGAAAACTCTATTTGAACGCAAGGGCACTGGGCACGTCCCTGGAAACCAACCGCAAATGGTACAGCAACACCTTCACAAAGAAATATACGGTGAGCGATGACACCGTTGCGATCAGTCCGGACCTGAAGGTGTACGGCGGCGCGGTGAACGAGAAAGAATTCTACTGCGCAAACGACATGCTGGAATACATAGCCGGCCTTACCTATACCGGAGAAAAGGAACTGCATGATGTACTTCTGGAGGCCGTGATCGTAGGGGACGGCGGCCAGAGCGCGATGTATACGCGGTATTTTGACACCCTGGCTCCGGGCACTGATTTTTCAAAGCAGAATTATTATACTCTCGGCGCTGACTTTACTCAGATGCCCAAAATAGAATTCTGGATCGAAGCCAGCGGGTACACGCCGGAAGGGGACCTGATCTGTGCGGAAAGGTACTTCTTCGCAGTGAACGGCCATCCCCAATACGATCCGCTCATCTTATCGCTCACCGGCAGCCCGAAAGAGATGGATAAAACTTATACCTGCGAGGACAGAGTGTATTATTCGATCGCGCTGAACAACCTGAGCGATGAGCCGCTTGGCGACTACACGATACACGTGTCCCTTGGCGACGGCCTCGAGTATCCGATGGCGGATGAGTTCAGCGGCGCCTCTGTCGACGCGAATGGGAACACGAGAACGTACACCGGCGCTCTGCCGGTGCTGCCGCTCGGGTACAGCAGCCTGGGCGCCAGCCTGCTGGCCACAGCGACGGCATACACGAAAGACGGCAGGCTCGTAGAGGCACAGCCGCTTGAATGGTGGCTCGATGTGGAAGATCCGGACTCATATCCGCCTATAAGCCATCTGATCCTGAAGGTCGTTCAGACCTCCCCGGCGAAGGCACAGTACCGGATCGGAGACGAGATCAGCTTCTGGTGTGAAATGATCATGGACGGCGACGTGATGCCGGAGTACATGGCGGTGACTGTTTGTGAGTCAAGCGAGGACTCTGTGGATTTCGTCTGTGAGACCGGGGACGGCGGCGCCTCTTCTCCCGGCGGCGTTTCTTTCGGCGATCAGGCATTCGCCGCGTCTGTCGGCGGATCGTGTACCGTCACGCTGGCAGCGGAGGATGTGACTGACGGCTGCGTGAACCTGCTGTTTGAAGGCGCATGTGCCATGAAGTCTGGCGAGGGATTCAGCCATAACTCCAACCGGGTCACCTTCACTTTCCCGATCTCCTGATCCCGCCCATTTCAGACGGTTTTCATGAAGAGAGGGGAGAGAGCCATGCTGAACTGCCCGGTCAAGGACTATGGCGCTTCGGGCGACGGCATACATATGGATACGCATGCCGTACAGGCGGCAATCGACGCCTGTGCGCAAAACGGCGGCGGGCGTGTTACGCTGGAAGGCGGACGCTTTCTCTGCGGGATGATACAGCTCAAAAGCGGTGTCGAACTGCATCTGGAGCGGGACGCCGTGCTGCTGGGTTCAACGAACGGCCTGGATTTTCCGGAGATCAGAAGCGATTTCTGGCGCGTCGAATACGCACCCCGCTTCAACTGCCGCTGTTTCATCTATGCGGAGAACTGTGAAGGCATCGCGATCACCGGCCATGGCGCGATAGACTGCCAGGGCGAAGCATATATCGAACCGCTTCCGCCGGAACAGGTCTGTCTTGGCCTGTGGCCCTGCAGGCGCAGGCGCTTTCCTGAAGGCTTTGACGATGAAGGATCGCGGGGACTGACCGAAAGCCAAAGGAGTCTGTGCAGCCTGAGCCCTGCGCGCGTGGTGCTCTTTATGGGCTGCCGGGACGTGCTCATCGAGGACGTATGCATGCGGAACCAGCCGGCGGGATGGAGCTACTGGATATCGGACTGCGAGAATGTGCACTTTCACCGCGCCCGTATAGACGCGCCTCTTTGCTATCCCAACAATGACGGCATCCATATCAACTGTTCCAGAGACGTTACCGTATCCGACTGCAGCATACGCTGCGGCGACGACGGCATCGTGGTGCGCGCCTATTCCGCGCCGCTGAAAGCGCCAAAGCCCAGCGAGCGGGTTACGGTAAGCAATTGCAATATCGTAAGCCATTCTGCGGGCATCCGCGTGGGCTGGTACAACGACGGCGTTATACAAAACTGTGCGTTCAGCAATCTCACCATCACCGATTCCAGCACGGGCATCAGCGTTTACCTTCCCGATACGCCCCTGAACGGGCGCGGCAGCGACGAAGGCATTGAAGATACGAATATCCAAAACCTGAGTTTTTCGGGCATCCTCATGGACCGCATCTACAACGAGCCTGTGCTCGTGCGCGTTTTTGAGCGCAACCGCTGCGAAGGCGTACGCGATCTGTTCTTCAGCGGCATCCATGCCCGCTCGGTGCACATGCCCGTACTCTGCGGACGGGAAGACTGCAGGCTTCAAAATACCTTCTTCACCGACTGCCATTTTACGCAGATACGCCGTGACCAGATACCGGATCAGGAAAACGGTCCGTACTCAAGCGACAACCAATACTCGCTTATGCCCTGCTTTCGCTGCGTGGATAATCTCGTGCTGCAGGGCACGGTTTTTCACGTACTGTAAGCTGCAGACGTTTTTCAAGTGATACGCATAAGCTGTACCTCTGAAACAAGCCTGGGGGGTGCTGAATTAAGCCGGACCAGGCAGGAACATAATTTGACCGCGGGGAGGATTGCTATGGAAGTTATTCGCAAGGAAGGCGTTTTCCGTCTGTTCGACCGGCAGGCGACACTGATACTCACCGACGAAAAGCAGCTGGAGCGGCTGGCGACAGACCCGGATAAGCCGCTGTTCGACGACCAGGAGAAAGGGTTTTCCGGTGAAAGAAAGCGCATGTACCCGGAAGGGACGACGCTGGAATCCTTCATCAAAGACGCCAAAGAAAGAGGCTGCGAGCGGATCGAGGTCTCCTACGACTTCTTCTTCGGCGGCAGCGAGAGGCGCAATTATCCTTCCTCACCCGTTACCATCGCCGCGTTCAAACAGGTGCACGACTGCGCGAAGAAATACGGCATGTCTTTCGGCGCTTCCCTCATCTCGCCGCTGGACGTGGGCGGGGGATACGCGTCGAACCACGCGGATACGGGCTTTCAGTGGCAGTTCCGGGAAGGTGCCATCGTAAACGGCACCTACAGCGTGAAGACCCGCCGCCAGATCCAGTGGTACAACAACAAAGGTCCGATCCGGCTCAGCGTACACCGCGTGATGGCGGTGGCCTTCAATGAAGAAAAGCTGGACGACAACGGCCTGTATTATGTGAACGAAAACGACATCCGGGACATATCCGATACCGCCAGCTGGTGCGTCGTGCCGGACAGCTATCACCTGACAGACGCGGGCTACGCCTGGGACGACATCGTGATATCCGGCCTTACGGACGCGCCATGCGACCGGGTGCTGGTGGTCATCGAATACAAAACGCCGGAGCAGGATTACTTTGCCGACGACGCGATGGACTACATGAAGCAGCTCATCGACAGCCACAGCGCGGCGGGCATCCGGTACGGCGGGTTCTATTCCGACGAGATGCACATCCAGTTCGACTGGGACTTAAACGCGCATTTCGGCCCGGACACGGAGATCACCACCCGCTATGTCACCGATTCCTTCATCGATACGTTCGCTCGGCTGTACGGCAGCAAGTACCGCGACTTTTTGAAGTACATGGTATACTTTGCCTACGGGCAGCACCGATTCCTGCCCGGCGGCGACAAAAACGAGCCCAGCCAGCACCTGATGGGAAAGGACACCGACGGCGCTTATGAGACATGGCTCTTCCGCAAACGATATTTTGAACTGCTCAGCGGCAGGGTGGTCAAACTGGCTGTGGACAGCCGCCTCTACGCGGAATCGCTGTTCGGCAGCCCCATCATGTGCCGCGCCCACGCCACGTGGCAGGAATCTCCCACCTGCGACCACTTCGCCGAGAATGCAGGTTTCCAGATGAACGAGGGGGACAAGGTCACCCGCTACGATTACGACGAGCCCTATGTCTGGTCCTCCACCGTCCGCGAGAACATTTCCGCCTGCGGCGACTACTTCCGCTGGAACGAGTTCCTTTCCGGCTCGGGCACGGACCATCCGGAGGGCGGCTTTCTGGACAGGGATTACTTCGCCCAGGCCTTTGCCTGCTCGCTGGGAACGCTGAACCGCTTCGAAAAGGCGTACTGCGCCGGCTGGGGTTCTCCCAAGGAGGTGCTGCGGCGGTTTTACGATGTGGGCGCGGCTTACGGCAACGGCGACGAAGCTTCGATGATGGTGCAGAACTGGCAGCACAGGCTCACGGATGTGCTTTTGCTCTATCCTACCGAGCTCAATTACAACCAGGAGCGCTTCGGCACTTGGATGGTGCAGTACGGCTACGGCAATTACATCACCGAAGAAATGCTTTTGAAATACGGCTCCGTGGACACGGAAGGGCATCTGGAGGTAAACGGACGCAGGTACCGCACTGTGGTGGCCCTGTATGAGATGTTCGTTTCTGCCTCGACACTGGACATGCTGGAAAGGTTCGCCCAGGCCGGAGGCCGCGTGGTATGGACCGGCGTTCCGGCCCTTCGGTACGAGGACGGAAGCGACTGCTCCGGCAGGTTCATGGCCCTGTTCGGCCTGAAGGAGGTTGCCTCGCCGGATAAGCCCCTGAAGCTGAAGGGCGAACAGATCTCCTTCCTGGATGAACTGGCCTCCGTCGCGCAGATGAAGGTGCTCACGGATTATCTGCCAGATTACGCTTATCCCATCCGGGTGGACGACGCCAAAGTGTGCGCCCGCTGGAATCAGGCGGATCTGGGCAGCTGCGTAAATCGGGGCAAGGGCGTATGCGTGTATCTGGGCTTCCGGCCCAGGGACGACCAGAGCCGGTCTACCGGCTCGGACGTATCCACGCTGTTCGACGTGCTGAAAGCCGTCAACGCCTATGCGCCGGGCAGCCTGGAGCTTTTGTCCCGGCCTGCCGACGCCAGGTACATATCCAACGTTTTCCCCAACGGCGCCGTCACCCTGGCCAACCATTACCGCACGTTCTACGAGGCCTGGCCCGGCCCGTTCTACCGGGATGAGGAGGAGGACAGGCGCGCACTGTCAGGCCGCGTTCTGCCGCCGGTAGATATCGAGGTGAACGGCTTTGCGCTTGCGGGCCACAGCGTGAGCTATACGGGCACGGACAGCCTCACGTACCTGTTCAAAGACAGCCGGCTGCTGGGGTTTTCCGGCCATGGAACGCAGGGCCTGACCGTAGACGGGCATACCTGGCGCTTCACCGATGAAAAGGCGGACGTGGCGTTCGCCTGCGTGGATAAGAACCGCCTGGCTTCGGGCATCGAAACGGCGATGCTCGTAAGGTGCGACAAGCCCGGCAGGCTCACCGTGCCCTGCCCCTTCGAGCCCACTGAAGCCGCCGCCTGCAGCCTGGACTTCTACCGCGCAGACCTGCCGGCTTCCTTCACCTGGTCAGACGGCGAAGCAAAGCTCGATATCACAAAAGAAACCGCCGGCAAATGGATCGCCCTTGTCCGCAGATGAGGGAGACGCCCTGAAGGGCAGGGAAGGCACGCATAAGTGTAAAAGCCTTCCTGATTTGTAGAAGGTATTTCGGAAGGTCGGATGCGGTGCCTTAAGTGAGCTTAATCCAAGAGCGTTCCCTTATGCTTGGAGAAGATACGGATCATCATGACAGGTATGCTCCGGTTTTCGCGATCTCTCTCCTGCCCAAATCCAAGGGGATCGATGCCGAAGCGGAAATGGCATGGTGCGGCGACTGGAACCCCGCGGTCATCAAGGGCAATGTCCAGGCAGGTTCGCCTGCGTTTTGCGTGACAGGCAGCAGACACACCGAGCTTGCCGTTCTGTTTACCGGCACTGACGCCGTCGGAATGCTGCCGGAGATCATGGCGTCGAAGAACATTTATTGAAACAGGCATCTGACTCATTATACCCGATTAAAACCACCGCCCGACAGGAATCTATCCTGCGGGCGGCTCTTATAAACAGACTGGCCAATACAGACGATTGGGTTCGGACGGGGGGCAGAGGGATAAGATGTACTGGCTGAAGGGAAATGGGCTGGCTCTTGATCAAGTATTGCATAAACACTCTGACGCGTTATAAAGCGCCCTCCCTGCATTTCACCTGCAAAAATCAGCCACTTGGCTGCGGAAAGATGACAAAAAGCCGTTCTCCGCATATAATGTGTTCAGCTTAACCGGTAAGCATTCAAAGAAAGGAAACTGCTTATGCAAGTGAAGATCGAAGTCGCTCCGGAACACACGCCGCCGAGGGCGGTCATTTACACGGATCGGATAACGCCGGAGATCCAACGCGCTCTGGATATCCTGCAGGCGAAAAGCGCTCCGATCCTGGCAGAGCAGAACGAAAGGACCTTTCTGCTGACGCCGCAGGAGGTGTGTATGGTACGCGTGGAAGGCGGCGAAACAAAAGTCTACACACAGAAGAACAGTTTTACTTCCCGCAAAAGGCTGTACGAACTGCTGGATCAGTTGGGAGACGGCTTTATGCAGATATCCAAGGCCTGCGCGGTGAACCTTTCCTGCATCCAGAGCGTGGAGGCGGGGTTCGGCGGCAGCCTGCTTCTGAAAATGAAAAACGGGCTTTCCGATTACGTTTCCAGAAAATATCTGCCGGACCTCAAGAGATATTTAGGATTATAGGAGGCAGAATATGAAAATGATAAAAGAAAACGCCGCGTTCGTGATGCAGCGAACCAAAACGGCTGTGGCGATCTCGTCATTCCTGTTCCTGCTCGGCATGCTCATCGCCGATCTGAACATGGGCGGCGTATACAGCGCGACCGGGTACACAGTCACCAAAATGGCTCTGGGCAGCTTCGGCATCGGTCTTGGCTTCGGCCTGCCCAGCATCGTTTACGCCAATGAGAAACTGAGCCGTCCTGTGCAGATCGCGATACATATGGTGATCGGGTGCGCTGTGATGCTGGCCATCGCTTTTGCGGTCGGGTGGGTCCCCGAAGACCGGGGCCTTCTGCCTGCCCTGCTGGCGATTCTTTGCATGCTCCTGACCGCCTTTGTGATCGGCGTTTTGAGCTATCGCCGGCAGAAAAAGCTGGCGGAGAGAATAAACCGGGAGCTTGAGCAAAGACAGCATTGACAGGTCTGACACTTGCATATCGACTGATCTGTGGCCACATTCTTATGCTGACCGCGGCCCGGGGGAGGCGCTTACCTTGTGATGCGCCTTCCTTTGCGCCGCCTCTTTTATTTTTGGGAGTTCTGTGATATAATATGATCAGCGTAGTTCGGGCGGAAGGAAAACCGCCCTGTCCTAAAGCCCAGGCGCCGCGAAAGCAGCGGCCCAGATGGAGGAGCATATGGCAAACGGTATTTTGGAAAGACTGAGAGGGGACCTCACGGCGTACAGGCCCGTTCCCTTCTGGAGCTGGAACGACCGCCTCGAACCGGAACAGCTGCGCCGGCAGATCGCGCAGATGAAGGAGGTCGGCATCGGCGGTTTCTTCATGCACGCCCGCGGCGGGCTTGAGACCGAGTACATGGGCGACGAGTGGTTCGACTGCGTCGCCGCCTGCGTGGACGAAGCGAAAAAGAGGCACATGCGCGCCTGGGCTTACGACGAAAACGGCTGGCCCAGCGGCTTTGCTGGCATGAAGCTGCTTCAGAACCCCGCCAACCACGCGCATTATCTGGAATGCGAACAGAAGGACGCCTTCGACCCGCAGGCCATGGCGTGCTACCGGGTGGAGGATGGAAAGCTCACCCGCGTGACGGACGATGACGGCGCGGCGTGCCTGTGCGTGTACGATCGCACCAACGGCGACGTGGTGGACATCCTCAACTGGCAGATCGTGCGGGCCTTTATCGCCGAGACGCACGAAAAGTACTATAAACGCCTGGGCAAGGATTTCGGCAGTGCCCTGCTTGGCTTCTTTACCGACGAGCCGCAGTATTTCCGCAATTCCACGGGCTATTCTCCCGTGCTGGCGGCGCGCTTCAAGAGCAAATACAATGAGGACATCACCGATCTGCTGGGCGCGCTGTTTGTGGACTGCGAGCAGGCGCCGCGCTTCCGCTACCGCTACTGGCTCATGATGAACGAACTGTACACCGAGGCGTTCGCGGGCCAGATCTTCCGCTGGTGCGAGGAGCACAACTGCATGCTCACCGGCCACACCATCGACGAGACCAGCCTGTTCGGCCAGATGATGTGCTGCGCGGGCGTGATGCCCTTCTATGAGTACGAGCACATTCCGGGCATCGACTGGCTGGGCCGGAAGACCTCCAGCGAGGTAACGCCCCGGCAGGTGTCCTCCGTTGCCATGCAGCTGGGCAAAAAGCAGGTGATCACCGAGACCTACGCGGGCTGCAGCTGGGACGCCACGCCCAAAGAGCTCAAGCGCATCGCCCAGTGGCAGTATGTGAACGGCGTGAACCTCATGTGCCACCACCTGTATCCTTACTCCATGCGCGGCCAGAGGAAGAGGGACTATCCCGGCTTCTTCGGCGCGCAGATGACCTGGACGAAGGACTTTAAGCACTTTAACGATTATTTCACTCGCCTGGGCTACATGCTGGCCGAAAGCCGCGAGATCGCCGACACGCTGGTGATCCATCCCGTGCACAGCGCGTATCTTGTTTTCGACAGGCACGACCGCAGCACGCTCAAAAAGCTGAGCGACGATTTCGTGGCCCTGGTCGAAAAGCTGGGCGCGGCTGGCATCGCGCACCATTACGCCGACGAGACGCTGCTCAAAAAGTACGGCCGCGTCAAGGGCAAAAAGATCCAGCTGGGCCAGTGCGCCTATTCGCAGGTGGTGGTCCCGGACATGGAATGCATGGACGAATCCACCCTGAACCTGCTTGCGGAGTTTGCGTCCGCGGGCGGCAGGCTGTTCTTCGCGGGTGCGGAAAAGCCCTGCCTGGTGGACGGCGAGCCGAGGGACATCCAGCTGGAATCCAGCATCGGTTTTGACGACCTGGCCAATCCCGGCTTCTCCATTTTCCCGAAGGACACCGCCATCCGCTTTACGCTGCGCCGCGCGGAATTCGGCGATTTCGTGTACGCGGTCAACCTGTCTGACGAGGAGAGCCAGAAGGCCGTTTTCCGCATCCACGCCAAGGGCGCCAGGAAGTTCGATCCGGAAAAGCCGGGCTTTGCGCCGATCTACTTCGAAAAGACCGAAAACGGCATCGACGTGCCCCTGGAGCTGGAACCCGACGAAGCGGTCATCTTCTTCCTGTCCGCTGTGGCGGAGAGCGCCGAAAAGGAGCAGCCAAAGCCCGCGCGCCTGCTGCCTGCGCCTGAGGCGTTCATCGAGCGCATGGACGCCAACACGCTCACCGTCGACAGGGCATGCCTGTCCTACGACGGCGAAAACTACACCGAGCCTCTGCCCGTGATGGCCATTTCGGACCGACTGCTCCGGGAAAAGACCAACCGCACCGTGTACATCAAATACCTCTTTACGGTGCTGGCGCGTCCTAATGAGATCCGCCTGGAGGCGGAGCCCCAGAAGGGTTCGCTGCTCACGGTAAACGGTACGCCCCTGTCCGGCGGCATGCCGGGCGAGATCGACGCGTCCTTCGTAAGCTACGATATCGCCCCGTACATCCGCACGGGCGAAAACGAGGCCGTGATGCGCCTGGACTACTACCAGCCCGAGCACGTGTACAAGGTATTTTCCAGCGCGTATGTGGAGCGCGACGGCATATGCGAAAGCATGGTCAACTGCCTCAGCTACGAAAGCGACATCGAGAATATCTACCTGCGGGGCGACTTCTGCGTGAGCGCGCGTCCCTTCCTTGCGGGTCCCCGGAATGCCCTTTCCACCGACGGCGGCTTTGCCATCACGCTGCCCAGGCGTTTTGTCAGCCTCGGCAGCCTGCACGAAGACGGCTTCCCCTTCTTTGGCGGCAGCATGCGCGTGCACTTTACCGTCAACGCCGCAGGAACGGAAAAATACCTGCGCCTGCAGGGCCGATTCGCCACCGCCAAAGTTCAGATCAATGGGGGAGACGAAACCCTGCTGATGTTCAGCGACAGGCTCAATGTGGAGGGCAGGCTCCGAAAGGGCGAAAACGAAATCTGCGTCACCCTCACCAGCGGCCTTCGCAACACCATGGGCTACTTCCACATCGCGGGCGATCCCGAGCCGGTATTCACCCATCCGGGCCAGGAAGCCCTGTACGGGACCTGGCAGGACGGCAAAAGCGAAGGATACGATCCACGCTACCAGTTCGTGTTCTTCGGCGTCAGCGGGATCGAGCTGAGCTGAGGTAAACCTATATAACTAAGATGCCCGGGCGTCATACCGACGTCCGGGCATCGTCATATCCTGCGGGCAATAAAGACCGTCAGTCCTCTTCGGGCACCTTCAGGCTCAGGCTGTTGTTGGAGTAGCTGTGGTCGCCGGTCACTTCGCGGATGACGGTCACGAAATCCGGCAGGGGCACGCCGTCGTTTTCGCTTTGAAGCTCGATCTCCAGCACCGCCTGGCGGTTCCAGAAGGGGTATACGTCGATCTCTGCCGTGTGACCCGCGTAGGGTACGGCGTAGCGCGTTTTGATGATGGGCCTGCGCGCAGGGTCGGCGCGGGTCAGCAGGCGGGCGTATTCGTCCGGGCTGATCTCGCGCTCCTGTTCCAGCGCGGACATGGGGGATATGCGCTTTTTGACGGTGTGGGTGTATACGGTTCTGTCCGCGTATACGCGCCGGCGCACGCGCTCCGTATTGCCGTCTTCGTTCAGAAGATACGTCTGCGTGATATCGGATACCGTGCAGCCTTCAAGCGCGGCGAGAAAAGCACCGTCCGGCTTTCGGATGAGGAATTTGCGCTCAGTCTCGATAGGGGTCGCGTTCGTCAGCTTCATCCGCGCCTTCCTCCTCTTTCCGGGCCTTCATCAAAAACAGCATCGCCGCCTGCTTCAGCTGATCCCTGGGGACCACGCTGTCGGTGCCCAGACACTGCTTGCACCGGGTGAGGCAGTTGGGGCATACGCAGCCCTTTTCCAGCCCTTCGGACTGGGTCATGTACGTGCCGCACACCTGACAGGAACACCGCATAAAAACACCTACCTTTCCAGGATCGCCAGGTCTTCGTCTCCGGAAGCGATGAAGCGGGAGGGGTACTGATTCTGATTTCCGGAGAAATGGGCCGTGCCGTTCAGCTGCAAAAACCGCGCGATCAGGTTTTGCGTCTGCACGGAGCAGTACGCATAGAGCTCGCTCAGCGTCACCTTTCCGTCTCCGCCCGCGTCCGCCGCAACGCTCACCGCGCTGTCGGCGATCATATCCCAGCCCAGCGCGCGGGTGAAAGCCTTGGTGAAGAAATCGTAGCTTTCCCGCGTGTTGGCAGTGTTGTAGTAGGAAGAGCGCGTGTCGGTGGAGGAGCAGATCACGCTGAGCCTGCCCGGGCCGTTGGTGCCCGTGTATGCGCCGCCTGCCGCCATCACGTTCTGAAGTGCCTGGCAGGAGAATACGCGGCCCGAATGGCAGGTGCACAGCACCAGCACTACGTGGCCGGAGATGGCGGTTACATCGTTGATCAGGGTATCGGCATAGTAGGCGTTTCCGCCGGAGAAGGCCAGATAGTAGCCGCCCGCCGGCGTATAGGAGCCGTGGGTCAGGGCATAGATCACGGTCACGTCGTCTTCGTCTGCCTGGGAAGCCAGCTGCCGGATGGCGGAGCGGAAGCTCTCCAGGCTGGGGCTGGCGGGCATGAATTTGATGCGGTATGCCGCGCCGTCCAGAACGCTGCGGCTGAAGGAGTCGTAGACGCCCTGGGTGCCGTTGGTGCTGAAGGGCAGGTAGCCCTCGGCGCCCGATACGGTGAACTGGCCCATGATGAGCGCGCGGTATTCCGCGGTGGATGTGCGCGTCACCGTGACGGAAACGCTGCGGGTGACGGCGTATTCGCCGCGGCCTGCCGTGACGAAGATATCCGCGCTGCCTGCGCGAAGGGCGGTGACCACGCCGTTTTCGTCCACGCGGGCCACGCTCTCGTCGGAGGACTCGAATTCCGCCTCGGCGTAAGAGGCGTACGAGGGATATACGGTATAGCTGAGCGCGTATTTATCCCCGCTGGACAGCGTCAGTTCATCTGCATCCAGCCACAGGGCCCGCACGGGGATCTCGCTCACAGTGACAGGCAGCTCCAGGTACAGCCCGCTGCCGTCCGAGGCCGCGCCGCTGATCAGGGCAGTGCCCTGGGAAATAAAGCTCACCACGCCGCTGCGCGCGTCCACGCGGGCAACGCTCTCGTCGGAGCTGGTCCAGGTGAAGGAGGCGGGGGAGGCGTCCGGCGGAGCAAAGAAGTATTCGATCCTGGCGCTTTCGCCCGCAAGGCCGTTCATGCTTCCCTGGGTCAGGGACGCGTCTGTCATCATCCGCCCGTTCACCTGAACGCGGCAGGAGGCGGCGGCGCCCAGGCAGCTTGCGAATATCTCGCATTCGCCCGCGCCAACGGCATAAAGCGTTCCGTCGTCGTCCACAGCTGCCACAGACGGGTCGGAGGAATACATCACCAGTTCGCTGAGGTCCGCGCCCGCAGGTTCGCTTGTCACCCGGATCACGGCGCTTTCGCCCGGATACAGCGCGTAGGCAGGCGCCTGCAGGGTAAGCTTTTTCACCGCGATGGGATTGACCACCACTGTGCCGTATGCCGTAAGGCCGCTTGAAGATACCACGTACACCTTCGCGGTGCCGGGGGAGAGGGCCCTGACGGTAACGGTGCCGTCGGAGGCGGTCTGCTCCACCTTTACTACGTCCGGATCTGCGCTGTACCAGCTGCCCTTTTTGTATTTCGCGGCGGGACTGCCCATGGCGGGAACCATTTTGGCGGTGGCGCCCGGCGTCAAGACTGCGTAAGTCGGCGATACGGACAGGCTTGAGATCACCTTGCCGTCCGTCACGGTGTGCACATGGAAGACTGCGCTCAAACCGTCCAGCGATACGGTGACGGTGCATTCGCCCGCGGCCACGGCTGTGAGGCGCCCGCTTTCGTCCGTCTGCGCCACCGCGGGATCGGAGGAAGCGAAGACGGCGCTGTCCGTAAGGCAGCAGGCCGGCGCGAACTGAACGAGCTCTGAAAGGCCGATGCTCATGCCGGGGTTCAGGTATATGTCACTCAGTCGTCCGGTGATTTCTTCACAGCGGGCATACACCGTGATGTCAAAATGCTTTTCCGCAGGATCGGCCCCCAGCGTGAGGCGGGCACGTCCCGGCGCGAGGGCAGTCAGAAGGCCGTCTTCACTTACATTGAGTATGCTTTCGTCGCTGACGGCGAAGGTCACCTGCGTGCCGGAAGCGCTTTGGGGCACGATCTGTGCCGCGATCTGTACCTGATCGCCGGCATACATGATTTCGGGTACAGCGGCTTCGATATCCTCTGCGCCTTCAGCCACGGTGATCAGTATTCGGTCAGAAACGGAACTGTCGGCGCACAGCGAGGCTGTCACCCAGGCGCTGCTGGGGGCAAGCGCCGTGACCAGTCCGGTCTGGGGATTCACCGTAAGCACGCTTTCGTCCGAGCTCGACCACTCGGCGGCGAAGTCGTCCGCGTACTCCGGCAGGGCTTCGTAATGCAGCCTGAGCGTTTTTCCCTTTGTAAGCACAGTGGAATCCGGGGGAAGGATGCGTATCTCCTCGCATGGGACCTTCACCTGGACCGAGATCGCGGCCTCGGCGTCGAAGGTAGTTGCGTACACGGTGCATTCGCCCTGCGCCAGCGCCCGGATCTCGCCCTCCGGTGTGACCTGGGCCACATGGGGATCGGAAGACCGCCACGCAAGCACGCAATCGCCGGCCTCTTCCGGCAGCACGGTGACGGCAGGCGTAAAGGTCTCGCCTACGTACAGAACTGCATCCGCTTTGTCCAGCGTGAGGCTTTCCACGGGCACCACTACGCTTACCGTGAAATCGGTATATATGGTGACGCCTTCGTATTCGGCCTGCGCGGTCACGGTATAGGACCCAAGCGCCAGAGCGGTCACCTGGCCGCCTTCGATCTTCAGGCCGTCCTTGCCGCAGCTCAGGCTCACGCTCCGATCTTCGGCCTCGTCCACCGGACGGAAACTGTCGCCGACCTTTACCGTCCAGCCAGGCTGTATGAGCTGTATCGGCGGGTATACCTCGAATTCGTCTTCAAAGTACGCTTCCGCCCGGGCCCATTTGTTGTAAGCGGTCACGCGCACGCCGTACAGGCCGCTTTCATACAAGGTGATATACAGTTCGCCTGATTCGCCTGATTCGCTCGTGCAGACTGTCGCGCCGTCCAGAAAGACCTCGGCGGTGTAGGACAGCGGCACGAGGCAGTCCGCTTCGGCCTTGACGGCGAAGGGCCGGTACGGCGAAACGAAGGCGGGCGACTCCACCCGTACGTTTTCCACGTCCACGGCGCGGAAGGTATATCCCCGGCTTTCGGCATAGCGCTGAGCTGTGCCTCCCTTCAGGCCGTAAAACACGTTTTCACTGAAGGCGTCCGGAGCGATCTTGGTGAGCGAATCGGGCAGAAACACACCGTCCTCAAAGCGGATGCCTTCAAAGGCGCCGCTCTCCAAAACCCGGATGCTGCCCGGCAGCTCAAATATCTCTGCGCTCGCGCAAACCGTCAGCCAAAGGGCCAGCAGCAGGCAGAGCGCGCGTTTGAAAGTACTCATGGTTCCTCCTATAATTATCCGATATTATTATACCACTCCGCAAAGTTTATTACAAGCTTGAAACAAAATATAATACAAATGAAACAGCCAGGATCGGCCAAATGCACCCGCCCGGAACCAAAAGCGTCTTTTTGCGGGAGATTTTGTAAAAAAACCGCTATTCGATTGACTTTTTTGCAGGAACATGGTATATTTCTCCCATTCTTTTGAAACGCGATGAAGGAAAATCGTCTGCGTGCGGTCTTTCAGAGAGCCGGCGGCGGGTGAGAGCCGGCAGAGGGCGCGTATTCGTCTCGTTCCGGAGCGGGGCTTCCGAAAAAAAGTAGGGGGTCACGGCAGCCGCCGTTACAGGCAATGAGATGCCGGCATCTGCCGGTAATTCGGGTGGTACCGCGATCAACTCGCCCCGGAACAGCGTTCCGGGGCGTTTTTCATGTAAGGAGCACAGTCAATGAGAAAGGTCTTCATTGCAGAAGCAACGCTTTCAAACTCCCAGGGCATGAACTTCCGGGAAAAACTGGAAACGGCCCGACTGCTGGACGCGATCGGTACGGACATCATCGAGACCTGCCCCCTGAACGGCGAAAAAAGCGATGAGATCCTGGTTAAGACCATCTGCGCCCAGACGGTTTCGTCCATCGTCAGTTGCCCGGTGACGAGCACGAACGTTTCCGCCGCCTGGGCCGCGGTGCAGGGCGCAAAACACCCCCGCCTCAATGTGAAGATGCCCGTCTCCCTGGTGGGCATGGAGTACAGCGCCCACATGAAGGCGCCCAAAATGCTGGAAAGCATCCAAAATACCGTGGCTGAAGCCCGCAAAAACTGCGCGGACGTGGAGTTCACAGCCCTGGACGCCACCCGCGCGGACGAAGCCTTCCTGTATCAGGCGGTCAAAGCTGCGGTGGAGGCCGGCGCTCAGACGGTTACGATCTCCGATGACGCGGGTACGCTGCTGCCGGACGAATTCGGCGCGTTCATTGCCCGGCTCATACAGAACTGCCCCTGTCTGAAAGAAAAAACGCTGGGCGTATGCGCCTCCGACGATATGTCCATGGCCGAAGCCTGCGCGTTTGAGGCCGTGAAGGCCGGCGCCTCCCTGGTGTACGCCAGGTGTGCGGGCAGGACCATGCCGGACTTCCGCATTTTCGTTGAGATCCTTGGGGCCAAAGGCGATGGCATCGGCGTATTCTGCTCCACAGACGTCACTGCCATCCGCCGCACGGCGGAGCGTGTAAAGCACTTTACCCGCCATCACGAGGCCGAAAACGCAAACACGGCGCCAGTCAAGGCCGCCGAAGTGCCTTCCCAGACGCTGGACGCTTCCAGCGACATCCACGCCGTTTCCCGCGCCGCGGTGCTGCTGGGCTACGAACTGGCGGAGGAGGACCTGGCGAAGGTATACGAGCACTTCCAGAGCATCGCGGGCAAAAAGACCGTGGACAGCCGGGAGCTGGACGCCATCATCGCCGCGGTAGCTTTGCAGGTGCCGCCCACCTACACGCTTTCGAGCTATGTGGTGAACAGCGGCAACATCATCACCGCCACGGCCCACGTGGTGCTGGACAAGGACGGCCAGCGCGTGCAGGGCATATCTGTGGGCGACGGTCCCATCGACGCGGCCTTCATGGCCATCGAAAAGCTGATCGGCCATCACTACGAGCTGGACGATTTCTCCATCCGCTCCGTCACCGGCGGCCACGAGGCCGTAGGCGAAGCGCTGGTCAGGCTGCGGGACGGCGGCAAGCTGTATTCCGGCCGCGGCATTTCCACAGACATCGTAGGCGCCGCGATCCGCGCGTATATCAACGCCCTCAACAAGATCGTGTACCGGGAGAATTAAAGTATGAAGCTTTCTCTGTCTACCTATGGCTGGCTCTCCTGCCCCTGGCAGGAATACGAGATCATCGCCAGGGATATGCACTATGAGGGCATCGAGATCCACGATATCCGGGAAGCGCGCTTAAGCGGCCCCGGCGCGCCCTTTGAACAGGCGTTCATCAGCCGCACCAAGCGCCGTATGGCGGCTCAGCGCATACGCATCAGCTGCGTGGACGCGCTCAAAAATCCCGCCGACAAAGAGCAGTTCGACGCCTGCGTGAAGGAAGCGGAAGAGCTCATTTCCTTCGCGGCGGAAGTGCACTGTGAATACATTCGCCTGCGCGCAAGGCAGACCGGGCTTGAGGCCTCCGCGGAAGACGAAAACGTGCGCAGCGTGATACGCGCCGTAATCGCAAAGGCGGAGAAGGCGGGCGTCACCGTTCTGATCGAGACCGCCGGCATCTACGCGGACACCGCGCGCCTGGCGGCCCTTCTGGATTCTTTCGCCCTGGACAGCCTGAACGCCCTGTGGGACGTGCACAACACCTGCCGCTTCGCCTCGGAGACGCCCCAGAGGACCATCACGAACCTGGGCGCGTACGTAAAGCACGTACACATCAAGGATTCCGTCATGCGCGGCGGCGAGGTGGAATTCATGCTGCCCGGCGAGGGCGACCTGCCCATGGACGAGGTGTTCAGCGCCCTTCGTTCCATCAGTTACGACGGCTTTCTGTCCCTGGAATGGGACCCGGCCTGGCTCAGCGACGTCGACGACCCCAACGTGGTGTACGCCCATTTTGCCCAGTTCGTCAAAAACCACGAGCCCAAAACCGCCTGGCGCAGCCGCCTGTATACCTCCGTGGCCGGAACGGGCCGCTACGTATGGAAGCACGACCAGCTGATCGACTGCACCTTTCCTCAGGTGCTGGACACGATGGTGCGGGAGTTTCCGGACCAATTGTGCTTTAAATACACCACGCTGGATTATACGCGCACCTACGCACAGTTCCGCGACGACGTGGACAGGTGCGCCCGCGCCCTGATCGCCGTGGGCGTGAAGCCCGGAGCCAAGGTGGCCGTGTGGGCCACGAACGTGCCGGCCTGGTACATCACCTTCTGGGCAGCCACCAAAATAAACGCCACCCTCGTCACCATGAACACGGCGTACAAGATCGCCGAGGCGGAATACCTTCTGCGCCAGAGCGATACCCACACGCTGGTGATGATCGACGGTTACCGCGATTCCAACTACGTCGATACGATACAGCGCCTCTGCCCCGAGCTGAAGGACACGCGGCCAGAAAACGGCCTGCACTCCAAGAAACTTCCGTTCCTCCGCAACATCGTCACCGTGGGCTTCCGCATGGACGGCTGCTTTACCTGGGACGAGTTCATCGCCGCGGGCGCCTCGGTGCCCCTGGAGGAGGTGGCGCGCCGCGCCGCGGACATGAAAGGCGACGACGTTGCCAATATGCAGTATACCTCCGGCACCACGGGTTTCCCCAAGGGCGTCATGCTCACCCACCGGGGCGTGGTGAACAACGGCAAGTGCATCGGTGACCGCATGGATCTCTCCACGGCGGACCGCATGATGATCCAGGTGCCCATGTTCCACTGCTTCGGCATGGTTTTGGCCATGACGGCCTGCATGACCCACGGCGCCACCATGTGCCCGCTGCCGTACTTTTCGCCCGGTCCCGCGCTGGACTGCATCACCCGCGAAAAGATCACATGCTTCCACGGTGTGCCAACCATGTTCATCGCCATGCTGTCGCACCCGGACTTCCCCAAAACTGACTTCAGCCACATGCGCACCGGCATCATGGCGGGCAGTAACTGCCCGGAATCCGTGATGCGGCAGGCCGCTGACCAGATGTACATGACGGGCATCGTGTCCGTGTACGGCCAGACCGAGTCCTCGCCCGGATGCACCATGAGCCGCTGCTACGACGACAGCCTGGACGTGCGCACCACTACGGTGGGCTGCGCGCTGCCGGAGGTGGAGTGCCGGATCGTGGACCCGGCCACAGGCAAAGAGCTGCCGGTGGGGCAGCAGGGAGAGTTCGTGGCCCGGGGCTACAACGTGATGAAGGGTTACTACAAAATGCCCAACGCCACCAGCGAGACCATCGACAAGGACGGCTGGCTGCATACGGGCGACCTGTGCATCAAGGACGAAAACGGCAACTACCGCGTCACCGGGCGACTGAAGGACATGATCATCCGCGGCGGCGAGAACATCTACCCCCGCGAGATCGAGGAGTTCCTGATCACCCATCCCGCCGTGAGCGACGTGCAGGTGATCGGCGTGCCGGATAAGCAGTACGGCGAAGAGATCATGGCCTGCGTGATCGTGAAGGAAGGCATGACGCTCACCGAAGACGAGGTAAAGGATTACGTGAAGGCCAACATGGCCCGCCACAAAGTGCCCCGCTACGTGTGGTTCATGGACAGATTCATCATGAACGACGCGGGAAAGATACAGAAGTTCAAAATGCGAGAAAAGGCCGCGCAAGTCTTCGGGCTGAACGGCTGAGCGTACAGGAGGAAGACAATGGATATCAGCATCACCAGAAACCAATCGCCCAAAGCAAAGCCCACGGACGCTTCCCAGCTGGGCTTCGGCAAGGTATTTACCGATCACATGTTCCTGATGGACTATGACCGGGCCAACGGCTGGCACGATGCCCGCATCGTACCCTACGGAGACATCAGCATCTCGCCTGCCAGCACCGTGCTGCACTACGGCGCGGAAGTGTTCGAAGGCCTGAAGGCTTACCGCAGGCCGGACGGCGAGATCCAGCTGTTCCGCCCCCGCGACAACTTCGCCCGTATGAACGATTCCGCCGAGCGACTGTGCCTGCCCGAGCTGGACGGCGAATTCTGCTTAAAGGCCCTCAAGATGCTGATCAACCTGGACAGGGACTGGGTGCCCTCCGCTGAAGGGGCCAGCCTGTATATCCGCCCCTTCCTGTTCGGCAACGATCCGTTCCTGGGTGTGCACACCGTAAACAGGTGCGTGTTCTGCATCATCCTTTCTCCCTCCGGCTCCTACTATAAAGAGGGCGTCAACCCCGTGCGCATCATGATCGAGACCCGCGACGTGCGTGCGGTGCGCGGCGGAACAGGCTATGCCAAGTGCGGCGGCAACTATGCTGCTTCCATGCGCGCCGGCGAAAAGGCCGAGCAGAAGGGCTACGCCCAGGTGCTGTGGCTGGACGGCGTGGAGCGCAAGTATGTGGAAGAGGTGGGCTCCATGAACGTCATGTTCAAGATCAGCGGCGTCGTGGTCACCCCCAAACTCACCGGCTCCGTGCTGCCCGGCATCACCCGCAGAAGCTGCATCGCGCTGCTCAAAAACTGGGGCCTGCCCGTGGAGGAGAGGCTTCTGAGCGTGGACGAACTCAAGCAGGCCGTGCAGGAAGGCACCCTGGAAGAAGCCTGGGGCACCGGCACTGCGGCCGTTGTTTCGCCAATCGGCGAACTGTGCGTGGAAGACGTGCCGTATATCGTGAATGGCGGCAGGATCGGCCCTGTGACCCAGAAGCTCTATGACGAGCTGACCTCCATCCAGTGGGGCAAAAAGCCCGACGAATTCGGCTGGACCGAGCTGGTGAAGTGAAGCGCGTCACCCTGTTTGCCGGCCACTACGGCAGCGGAAAAACGAACCTCGCGGTGAACTGTGCCCTGGCACTTGCGGGTCAGGGGAAGAAGACCCTGATCGCAGACCTGGACATCGTGAATCCCTACTTCCGCACCCGCGACAGCCAGGCGGAACTGGAAAAAGCCGGCGTGCGCATCATCGTTTCGCCCTACGCCAACAGCAATGTGGATGTGCCCGCCCTGCCGGACGAAATGTACCGCGTCGTTGACGATAAAAGCTATCACGCGGTGATCGACGTGGGCGGGGACGACCGCGGCGCTTTGGCCCTGGGCAGGCTCGCGCCCGCCCTGAAGGAAGAAAACGATTTCGATATGCTGCTGGTGGTCAATTTCTTCAGGCCCCTCACGCAGACGCCCGAAAGCGTAATGCAGGTGATACGCGAGATCGAGACCGCGTCCTCCATGACATTCACCGGCATTGTGAACAACACGAACCTGGGCTCCCAGACGAGGGCGGAAGACATACTGTCCGGCGCCCAAAAGGCAAAGGAGCTTTCGCGCCTTGCACGCCTTCCGCTTCTGGCGAACTGTGTGCGGGAAGACCTGATCCCGTCCGTACGGGACCAAATGGAAAATGCGCAGCCCATCCGCCTGCATTTCCGGGCGGATTGGGCGGTATTCTGATAAGAGAGGTGGCTTTCTTGGCAAAGGTAACATTCAGAGAAGAGCGCTGCAAGGGCTGCGGCCTGTGCGTGAGCGCGTGCCCCCGGAAGATCGTGAGCCTGGACGAAAGCAAGCTCAACTCCCAGGGCCACCATCCCGCCCACGTGGTGGAGATGGACAAGTGCATCGGCTGCGCGTGCTGCGCCACCATGTGCCCCGACTGCGTGATCAAGGTAGAAAGGTAGGAGCGGCATGAGCGAAAAAGTACTGATGAAGGGCAACGAGGCCTTGGCGGAAGCCGCCATCATGGCGGGCTGCCGTCACTATTTCGGATATCCCATCACGCCCCAGACGGAAGTGGCGGCGTACCTGGCCAAGCGCATGCCCCAGATCGGCGGCACGTTTTTGCAGGCGGAAAGTGAGATCGCGGCCATCAATATGGTGATCGGCGTGGCCTCCGCGGGCAAGCGCGTGATGACCAGCTCCTCCAGCCCCGGAATCTCGCTGAAGAGCGAGGGCCTTAGCTACCTGGCGGGCTGCGACCTGCCGGCGCTGGTGATCAACGTGCAGCGCGGCGGCCCGGGTCTTGGCGGCATACAGCCCAGCCAGTCGGACTATTTCCACGCTACCCGCGGCGCGGGCCACGGCGATTTCCACATGCTGGTGCTGGCGCCCTCCTCCGTGCAGGAGATGGCCAGCCTCGTCTTCAAGGGCTTTGACCTGGCGGACAAATACCGCATGACCACGATGATCCTGGCGGACGGCACCATCGGCCAGATGATGGAGCCCGTGAGCCTGGACATGGGGGAGGTCAGGGAATACGACAAGCCCTGGGCCGTCACGGGCACCCGCGGCGAGAGGAAGCACAACATCGTGAACTCCCTTTCCCTGCTGCCCGAAGAGCTGGAGCAGTGGAACATCAAGCGCTACGAGCGCTATGCCCAGATCGAAAAGACCGAGACCATGTACGAAAGCTTCATGGCGGACGACGCGGACATCGTGGTGGTAGCCTTCGGCGTGGCGGCCCGCGTGGCGAGGAACGCTATCCTGGCTGCCCGTGAAAAGGGCATCAAAGCCGGGCTCATCCGTCCCATCACCCTGTGGCCGTTCCCGAAAGCCGCACTGAAGGAAGCCGCAAAGCACGCGAAGGCCTTCGTGAGCGTGGAGCTGTCCATGGGCCAGATGATCGAGGATGTGGAGCTGGCCATCCGCTGCTCGCGCCCGGTGCTTCTGTGCTCCCGCGTGGGCGGCATGATCCCCACCCCCGAAGAGGTGCTCGCCAAGATCGAAGAAGCGGATAAGACGGGAGGTGCCGAATAAATGATCGTTTTTGACAGACCGCACGCCCTGGCGGACGTGAAGCTGCATTACTGCCCCGGCTGCACACACGGCATCGTGCACCGCCTGGTAGCTCAGGCCATCGACGAACTGGGCATCGAAGGCCGCACCGTAGGCATCGCCCCCGTAGGCTGCTCGGTGTTCGCCTACAACTATTTCAACTGCGACATGGTGGAAGCCGCCCACGGGCGAGCCCCCGCTGTAGCCACGGGCGTCAAGCGCGCGAACCCGGACAACATCGTCTTCACCTATCAGGGCGACGGCGACCTGGCGGCCATCGGCACCGCCGAGACCGTGCACTCCGCTGCCCGCGGCGAAAACATCACTGTTATTTTCGTGAACAACGCCATTTACGGCATGACCGGCGGACAGATGGCGCCTACCACCCTGCCCGGCCAGGTCACCCAGACCTCCCCCTACGGCAGAAAGGTGGAAAGCGTGGGCTATCCCGTGCGCGTGTGCGAGCTTCTGTCCAACGTCACCGGCGCCGCGTACCTGGAGCGCGTGGCGGTAAACAACGTGAAGAACGTGCGCGCCGCGGCTGCCGCCATCAAAAAGGCGTTCCGCTACCAGATGGAGGGCAAGGGCTTTTCGCTGATCGAGGTGCTGTCCACCTGCCCCACCAACTGGGGCCTGACGCCGGACAAGGCGCTTGCGTGGCTGGAAGAAAACATGATCCCGTACTATCCGCTGGGCGTATACAAGGACAAATTTGCTGAGGAGGGAAAACAGGCATGACCACCAACATTCTGATATCGGGCTTTGGCGGTCAGGGCGTGCTGTTCACCGGCAAATTCCTGGCCTACGAGGGCTTGCTCGAAAACAAGGAAGTCACCTGGCTGCCTTCCTACGGCCCCGAGATGCGCGGCGGCACGTGCAACTGCTCGGTGATCATCTCCGATACCCCCATCGGCAGTCCCCTGGCGCCGTATCCGGACGTGCTCATCGCCATGAACCTGCCCTCCCTGGACAAGTTCGAAAACGACATCGTTCCGGGCGGCATGGTGTTCTACGATTCCTCGCTGATCGAGCGCGGGGTGGCCCGCACGGACATCAGGGCGTTCCCGATCCCGGCCACCAAAATGGCGAACGACGCGGGCTTTGCCACGCTGGCCAACATGATCGTGATGGGCAAAATGCTCAAGGAGACGAACATGTTCCCCGCTGAGACCATCGACAAGACCCTGGCCAAAGTGGTCTCCGCCAGAAAGCAGAACCTGCTGGAGCTCAACAAAACAGCCATCCGCCTGGGCTACGAGCTGTAAGGAATACAAAGAACAAAATACACCGGCGCGGCTTCAGATGAAGCCGCGCCGGTGTATATTCCGCGGGATGATCAGGCCGGGTCTTTACAGCCCGATGAACGCGCCGTTTTCGGTGAGGGCCTTCTGCAGTTCGCTTACGTCGATCTGCTTTACGCCTACGCCCGTCTTTACGGCGATGGCGGCCGCCGTGCCCGCCGCCTGGCCCAGCGTGGTCACGATGGGCATCACGCGGTAGCTGGCCTGGGCCTCGTGGGTGGAGGAAATGCACCTGCCGGCTACCAGCAGGTTGTCTGCGTTTTTCGGCTGCAGGCTGCGGTAGGGAATGGTGTACCACGTGCCGGCGGGGAAGTAGTAGTGGCTGGTGCCGGAGCCTTCCGGATTGTGGATGTCGATATCGTAATTGCCCGCGGCCACGGCGTCCTCAAACTTCACGCAGGCACGCAGGTCTTCTTCGGTCAGCAGGTACTCGCCGTCTATCATGCGGCTCTCGCGCACGCCGATCTCGCCGGCGGAGTACAAAAGCTGGCTGTGTTCGAAGCCGGGACAGTTTTCCTTCAGGAAGGTATACATTTCAAGCATCTGCTCCCGCGCGATCATCTCCGCTTCGGTGACCTCGAAGGGATCGGTGGGGTCGTGCTTTACCACACGCGTGGTGTTGAAGTGCAGCACGCCGTCCACCAGGGTATTGAAGATCAGCACGTTTTCCCGCGGGTTTTTGATCTTCCCCTCGGCCTGCAGCTGTTTGTACTTTTGCTGCATCTCCTCGCGGTGCCGGTTGAAAACGGGGATATCCACGTTGCCGATGCGGAAGCACAGCGTCATGGGCTGGCAGAGCCCGTCGGGGCGGCCCAGATGGTACGGGCAGCCCGCGGCCACGGCCAGGTCCGCGTCGCCGGTGGCGTCGATAAAGCAGCGTGCCTGAAAGCGCAGTACGCCCGCTTTCGTCGCGGCCTTCACCGCCGTCAGCGTTTCGCCGTCCTTTTCCACGCCGCACAGCACGGCGTGAAACAGCGGCTGTATCTTTTCCTTCGTCACCAGGCGGTCCAGGGCCAGCTTCAGGTATTCCTCATGTATGTCCTCGCGTCCGTCCGCGTAACCGCCGATCTCCTTCAGCAGCGCCCGCAGCTCCGAGAAAAAGCCGCGGCTCAGGTCGAAGCGCTTATGGTCCACGGTGGTGGAATAGGGCATGAAGGGGTTGATCAGCATCGTGCCCGGCGCGCCGCCGAGGAAGCCCGTTTTTTCGATGATGAGCACGTCGAGGCCGTTTCGCTTTGCCGCCACCGCCGCCGCGACGCCGGCCATTCCGCCGCCCACCACGATCAGATCCCACATTTTTTCGGTCATTTCCGGATGATTGAGCATGCTTGCGTTCCTCCGTTCTGAATGGATAGGTGAGCTTACACTTCTTCCGCCGCCTCGAACATCGCCGCGATGTTGGCTGGCGGGATGTCGGGCAGCACCGCTTCGTGGCTGGGGGAGATCACCAGGCCTGTGGGAAACAGGCGGCGCAGCTCTTTTACGCGCTGTTTCACTTCCTCGCGGGTGCCGTTCACCAGAAGATGCTGGGTATCCATGCCGCCCACGAAGGACACCTTTCCGCCGAACTGTTCCTTCAGCTCCTCGGCGCTCATGCCCGCGGCCTTGGCCTGTATCGGGTGTATGGCGTCCACGCCTGCGTCGATCAGCATCGGTATGATGGGCACGATGGAGCCGCAGGAATGATAGATCACTTTGATCCCGTAGTCATGCGCCTGCTGGGTGAGCCTGCGGCAGCCGGGCAGCACGAATTCCTCGATGAGCCGGGGCGAGAGCATCAGCCCCCGCTGGGAGCCCATGTCGTTGCCGATCAGCACGCAGTCCAGGCGCCCGCGGGCGGCTTTATAAAATATCTCGTTGGCCTTCAGGTAGAAATCCACGATCCTGTCGTCCACCGCGTGCACCAGCTCCGGATTGTCCACCATGTTCATGAAGCAGTTGTTCATGCCGAAGGCAGCGCAGGTGTCCTGAAAGTGCGCACTCCACACCATGCCCAGGCTTGCCTTGTCTTTGGGCAGGGCGGCAAAGCGCCTTTCCATTTCCTCCGCGTCCATGTACGGGGCGGGGTCGGGCCAGTCGAAAGTATCTACATCCGCCAGGTCCTCGCTTTCGGCAAAGAAGCCGGGCGTGGTGAGGGTGCGGTTGTAGGCGTCCACGTTGCCCTTGCAGTACCAGTCGAAGGCGGCGTATATGGCGCTGGCCGTGGGAGACTGATAGGGCGGTTCCACAGGGAACACGTCGTCGTCCAGTTTCGCCTTGAAATCCGCCATGCTGTCCGCATGATAGTAGGCAAACAGCGCGGGCAGGGAGGCTGGGTCGGGCATGCCGGCCCAGCAGGCGGGGCGGTCCACCTCTTTGCGGGCGATGGTGTCTAAAAATCTTTGCCTGGAGGTCATGTTTTACTCCTTTCGGGCGGCGAATACGCCGACGTCGTTTGGCAGCACCAGAGTCTTTCCGGTCGCTTTCCGCCCGGTCAGCAGCTCGGTGTATTCGCGAGCGCCCAGATCCACGTATCCTTCGCTCTGGGCATGGTTGAGGGCGAAGACCGCTTCGTTTTCGCCGTCTGAACGGCGGGTGAGCTCCATGCCTTCGCTGGCGTCCGCCAGGGGAGAAAGGGGCAGGCGCTCCGCAAGATCGCTCAGAAGCGGAAGGTCAGGCTGCGTGCCGATGTAATAGGCTTTGCCGCGGCCGAAATCGTTTACGGTCACGGCGGGAGAGCCAGCGTAGAACTCGTTTTTGAACGTGCCCAGCACCCGGGCGCCTTCCGCATGGATCACGTCGCAGAGCAGGCGGCATACGTATTCCCGTCTGTCCCAGATTACGGCGTTGGTGCAGTTTTGCAACAGCGCATCGGTCTCTTCGATGCGCAGGCCCAGCACCTCCCTGAGCGGTCCGGGGTATTCCCCGAAGGCGCAGTGGTCGTTCTCGTCCGCCAGCGCGGTCATGCAGGTAGCGATCAGGGTGCCGCCGTTTTCCACGAAGCGGGTGAGCCGCTCGCCCAGATCCCCTTTGAACATGTACAGCATCGGCAGCACGATCACCTTGTAGCCGTCAAATGCCGCGTCCTCGGGCAGGATGTCCACGGGCATGTTCTTTTCGAAAAACGCCCGGTAGTACAGCTGCACCGTCTGCAGGTAATTGATATCCCGGTTGGGCCCGGAGCAGTTCTCCAGAGCCCACCAGCTGTTCCAGTCGAACAGGATGGCCGTGTCCGCTTTGCTGCGCATGCCGGGCAGGATGGGGGAGAGCTTCTCCAGTTCTTCGCCCAGGCGCGCCGTTTCCCGGAAGACGCGGGTGTCGCTGCGCCCGGAATGGGAGATCACCGCGCCGTGGAATTTTTCCTGTCCCGCCACGCTCTGGCGCATCTGGAAAAACAGGCAGCTGTCCGCGCCGTGGGCCAGCGCCTGGTAGGAGAGCATGCGCACCTCGCCGGGGCGCTTTAACTTATTGTAAGGCTGCCAGTTCTGCTGGTTGGGGCTCTGCTCCGCCAGCATGAAGCTCTGCCCGCCCTTGAGGCCCCGCATGATGTCGTGCTTGAGGGCCACCAGCGACTTGTCGTCCGTCGGCCAGGGATAGTTGTCCCAGCCCACGATGTCCATGCGGGAGGCCATCACGAACTGGTCCAGCTTTTTGATGAAGCCGGACATATTGGTCTGTATGGGCACGTCCGGGCACCAGCGGCGTATGGCGTTATATTCGTTGGTAAAGCAGTCCGCGGTGGAATCGGTCACAAAGCGCATGTAGTCCAGCTGGATGGTGGGATTGAAGCGGTAGTCGTCGTTCAGTTCCGTGGGCAGCTGGATCTCCTCCCAGTCGTACAGCGTGCGCCCCCAGAAGGAGGTGAACCAGCGCTCGTTGAGTTTGTCCAGCGTCCCGTAGCGGTGCTGAAGCCACGAAATGAATTTCTGCCGGCAGATCGGGCAGTAGCAGTAGGTGCCGTATTCGTTGGCGATGTGCCAGATCTTCAGGGCGGGGTGCTTGGAATACCGCTTGGCCATCTCGCCGGCGATGGCGGCGGCGCGCTGGCGGTACTTGGGAGAGTTGTAGCAGAAGAACACCCGCATGCCGTGGGTACGCTTGCGGCCCTGCATGTCTACGGGCAGCACCTCCGGGTACTTGGTGGACAGCCACGCGGGCTGGGCGGTGGTGGGGGTGGCCAGATTGCAGCCGATGCCGTTTTCCGCCAGCTTGTCCATGATTTTGTCCAGCCAGCCGAAATCGTATTCTCCTTCTTCCGGCTCCAGCTTGGCCCAGGAGAAAACGGGCAGGGTCACCATGTTGATGTGCGCCTGGCGGAACAGACGCATATCCTCGTTTACGGTATTCTCGTCCCACTGGTCGGGGTTGTAGTCCCCGCCGAACCAGATCCTTTCAAGCTTCATGCGGGCCTCCGTCGGTTTGATGCCTCCATTATACATGAATCCCGGCCTTTTGAAAAGAACTTATGCGGACAAAATGGGAATGTTCTTCCACTTTTTAACCGGCACAAAACAAACAAGGACGGAATTTAGATAAATTAAGTAAAATTAAGCACAGGCAAGGTTGAGAACCTGCACGGTTAAGCTTTGGCCATCGGCACATTCCTCCGTTCTGCAGGCGGCCCAGCGTGCTTTGGCCTGTATGTGCCCGCGGATAAGCCTGATTCCTGTTCGCGGCACCGCCTGTGAAACAGGCAAAACAGTATGCCTTAGCTGTCCACGCCTGTCTGCCGGGCAGCATCGCATACCGCCAGCAAAACCGGAGCTAAAAAATCATTTAAGAATTTACTGAAAATTTCGTCAAATGGGTAGACTTTTCTCGGGATTTATGGTAAGCTTTAACCATTCCGTGATTATAACCGTTTTTGGATCGCTTTTTATTTCAAAGGGGGACGTCGGTTTGGTTCAGACAGACAGCGCGGCCTTGTACCGCAGAAGAAAACAAAACCCCGTGCTTCGGTTTTTCTCTCTCCTTTGGAAGCAGCGCGCTCTGGTGATGCTGTGCATCGTTCCCATGGCGCTGCTGTTCCTTTTCCACTACGGTCCCATGTACGGCGTGCTCATCGCATTCAAAAAATACGACGCCGGGCTGGGCGTATGGCGCAGCCGCTGGGTGGGCTTTGACAACCTGGTGGAATTTTTCGAAAACGTCAACTGCTTCAAGATCATCATGCAGACGCTGAAGGTCGGTATTTTCTCCCTGATCTTCACCTATCCGATGCCGATCATCCTGGCCCTGTCGCTCAACGAAGTGGCCTCCAAAGCTTTCAAGCGCGGCGTGCAGTCCATTTCCTACATACCCCATTTCATCTCCGTGGTGGTCATCTGCACCATGCTGAACGAGTTCGGCTCCCTGAACGGCCTGTTCAACAACATCCGCCAGCTGTTCGGCCTGCCCCGCGTGAATATGAACGCGGGCACGGATTATTTCATGTTCTTCTACATCGGCTCGGCGATCTGGCAGGGCGCCGGCTGGGGCTCCATCATATACCTGTCCGCGCTCGCCAACGTGGATACGTCCCTGTACGACGTAGCCAATATCGACGGTGCGAACCGCTTCCAGAAGATCCGCCACATCGCGCTGCCCGCCATCCTGCCCACCACCACCATCGTGCTGATCCTGAACTCCGGCAACATCCTGTCTCAGGACTTCACCAAGATCCTGCTTTTGATGAACAACACCAACCGCACGGAGCTGGAAGTGATCAGCACGTACGTGTACACGATGGGCATCGCCAACGGGCGCTTCGATTACGGCACGGCGGTCAACCTGCTGGTGTCGCTGGTGAGCCTGGTGCTGGTGCTCACCACCAACCGGATCGTCAAAACGATCGATGCCGAACAGGCCATGTTCTGAGGAGGCGCACACAATGAACAAAATGACCGTTGTAAACGCCCCCAGGCGCAAGGTACGAAACAAGATCCACATCGGCGGATACACCTTCGACGTGGTGAACGCAGTCTTTCTGATTTTGTTCTGCGCCATCGTGCTGCTGCCGTTTTTGCGGGTGCTGGCCATATCCCTGTCCTCCAGCCGCATGATCGACCGGCATATGGTGGGCATCTGGCCCCGGGAACTGAACGTAAAGGGCTATGAGATCGTGTTTTCCAAAACCACCATCTACCGCTCCTACGGATGGACGCTTCTGTACTCGCTCACCTATACGGCCATCAGCGTGTCCATGACCGCGTGCCTGGCCTATCCGCTCTCGGTCAGCGACTTCGTGCTCAGAAAACCCATCAGCATCCTGCTTCTGATCACCATGTTCTTCTCCGGCGGCACGGTCCCGGCTTACCTGCTGATCAGAAACCTGGGCCTGATGGACACCCTCTGGGCCCTGGTGCTGCCCGGCGCAGTGGGGGCGTGGAACACGTTTTTGTACAGGGCTTTCTTCAAGGGCATCTCCCACGAGATCCGCGAAGCTGCCCTGATCGACGGCGCGGGCGAACTGAGGATACTGCTCAGGATCATCGTGCCCCTGTCCAAGGCGCTGTTCGCCACCTTCAGCCTGTTTGCCATCGTGGGCATGTGGAACAGCTATTTCGCCGCCATGCTCTACATCAAGAATCCCGACAGGCAGCCCATACAGAACATCCTGCGCTCCATCGTGTACACCTCGGTGACCGCCACGTTCTCAGACGCGTCCATCGCCATGACCAACGGCTCGGTGAACACCCTGAACGTGCAGTACGCCTGCCTCGTGGCCACCATCGCGCCGCTTCTGCTCATCTACCCCTTCATCCAGAAGTACTTCGAGCAGGGCATGCAGGTGGGCGCGGTCAAGGGCTGACCTGGAAAAAGCCCTATATTCATTCGGATCACACCGCACGGCGGTTGATTAATATCAATAGGAGGAAACCTACATGAAGAAACTGCTTGCAGTGGCAATCGCTTTAGTGCTGGCCCTGGGCTGCATGTCCGCTTTTGCGGCTGAAGGCCCCATCGAAGGCCTGTTCTATCCCGAACTGCCGGACAACACCCTGAAAATCACGGCGAACGTTCCCAACTTTGGTACCGATCAGCGCGATACCAAAATGATGAAGCTGTGGCAGGAAAAGATGGAAGAGTACCTGGGCGTCAAGCTGGAGATCGAATGGAAATCCTTCCTGCCCTGGGACGACTTCCGCGCCAATGAGTCCGTCAACCTGGCCGCCAAGGACCTGGCTGACGTGAACACCTATTCTCAGAGCGAGCTCGTAAACGAGTACGGCGCCCAGGGCGTGGTGCTCAACGTGAACGAGTACGCTGACTACATGGTCTACTATCCCACCTTCGTGGCGGGCGTCGTGGGCGGCCAGGAAGGCATCAACAACCCCGACGGCACCTCCTACGTGTTCTGGGACGGCTATGACAACGACGTCAACCTGGCGGGCGCCCAGTCCTTCGCGGCTTACGCCTACCGCTTCGACGTGCTCAAGAAGTACGACCTCAAGCCCGCTGAGACATGGGACGAGTTCAAAGATCTGTGCGCCGAGCTGAAGGCCCTGATCGACTCCGGTGAAGTGGATGCCGACTACGTGCTGCACAACGGCGCCAGCTGGATGGCTTTCTACCGCGGATTCGTGGGCACCTTCCACACCTGGGACACCCTGTACTGGAACGGCGAAGAGTGGGCTTTCGGCCCCATCGAGGACAACTTCCGCGAAATGCTCACCGAGCTGCATGAGCTGTACGAGCTGGGCTACATCAACCCCGAATTCCAGACCGACTCTTCCGCTGACGACGAAGCCGAGAACGGCCGCGTGCTGATCGTGCCCACCAACTGGGCCGGCTCCGTGCAGACCTGGAACGCCCAGAGCGACGACGGGATCGAGTGGGGCCTTGCGTACCTGCCCTCCTCCGATCACGGCACCGCCTGGAAGTGGGGCTCCAAGATCACCGGCAAGAACCTGGGCACCACCCGCACCATGGGCATCATCATCAGCGCTGAGACCGAGTACCCCGAGTGGGTCGTGACCATGATCGACTATCAGTACAGCCCGGACATCTACCTGATGCTCAACTGGGGCGTCGAGGGTGAAGACTGGTACCTGGGCGAAGACGGCATGCGCCACTATACCGACAAGTTCATGGCTCAGCCCGTGTCCGACCGCGCGCAGCTGCTGGCTGACGAAGGCATCATGTCCTCCGCTTCCGCCCGCACCGGCATCGCGTTCGTGCCCCAGATCTTCTCCACCATCGCGGCTTACGGCGATACCGAGCCCTGGTGGAACGCCGAGAAGGGCTACTACGATGGCCACTACTGGTACGAGACCGCTATCAACGGCGGCAAGGATTCCATTTCTCCCTTCGACCGCGCTCCCGTTGTGAACGTGGCTGACGAGATCAATTCTGCCCGCGCTTCCCTGAAGTCCGCGTGCGAGAAGTATGCCAAGACCGAAAGCGTCAAGTTCATCACCGGCGAACTCGACATCACCGACGACGCCGTATGGGCCGCCTACGTGGAAGGCCTCAAGAGCCAGTACAAGGGCTTTGACGATATCGTCGAGGCGCAGAACGAAGGCTCTGACCTGGAGACCCTCAAGTACTACAACGACTAATCCCATTCCGGATCGGTTTATGATCTGAGAGGCGGATCCCGGAGGCTTGCCTCCGGGGTCCGTTTTCAGGAGGAAAAGCATGTTTTACGGAACCCGCATCACACGGGGCGTGAGCTCCTGGCAGATTTTCCCCTGCAAGGACGGCTGCTGTCAGGCTGAGATAGGCGGCTCCTGGCGGCTGGAGGAGGGAGCGGGGCGCGCGGGCGTGTCCAGCGCGGTGCCTTCCTACCGGCTGCTCAGGCAGGACGACAACTCTGTGATCACCGGATGGACGGGCGCCGACTCTTATGACGATAATACGTGGAGCGCCTGCGTCACGATCCCCCGCGGCGGACTGTACCGGCTGGAGACCTGCCTGGACGCGGTGTCCGCCAAAACCGGCGAGCACTGGCGCTTCCGCGGCGATATGCGCATGCACATCGGCTGCGGCGACGTGTTTGTGATCGCGGGCCAGTCCAACGCCGCCGGATACGGCAAGGGCGTGGCCTGGGACGCGCCGGACGTACGCGTACACGTTAAGCGCAACAGCGGCGTTTGGGACATGGCCACCCATCCCCTGAACGACGCCACGGACGCCTACGAATGCCCGAACGTTCCTATGGGGCAGGTGGGAACGTCTCCTTTTCTTTCCTTCGGCAAACGGCACGCCGACTATACCTCCTGCCCGGTGGGCCTGATCCCCGCGGCGCAGGGCGGAAGTCCCATCCGCGACTGGGACCCCAAACAGGGCGGACACCTGTTCAGAAACATGATCTCGAAAATACAGCGCGCCGGCGGGGCGACAGCCATTTTGTGGTATCAGGGCTGTGCAGAAGCCATGACCGGCGAAACAGATACATATTTCGATTCCTTCAAAAGCCTCGTGGAGAGCACGCGGCGCATACTGGGATGGACGATCCCGTTTTATACCTTTCAGTTAAACGGCTATCTCGGCGATACTTCGCCCCGCCAGTGGGACCTGATCCGGGCGGCTCAGCGGCGGGCAGCCCACGAGATCAGGGAAGTCTATCTGCTGCCCACCTGGGGCATGGACCTGGCGGACGATATCCACTTAAGCCCGTCCTCCAACGTCGCCCTGGGCGAGCAGCTGGCCGCGCTCATGGATCTGGGCGTACGGGCGCCGGACCTGATGCGTGCTGAAAAGACAAGCGAAAACCAGTTCAGACTGGTGTTTGATAACGTACGGGGATCTCTCTTGCTGCGGGGCCCGGCGGAACGCCAGGAGCTTGCGATCCGGGATGAAGCGGGCCAAATCCCCGTAAGCGGCATCCGCGCTGAAGGAAACTGCCTGACCGTCACGCTGGCCAGGGAGATGCGCGGCGGGGTTTTCGTGTCCATGGGCCTGGGCGCAGTACCCAAGCCCCAGCCCGTGATGGACGACGCCACCAATCTTCCCGCCATCCCGTTTCTGGACGAACCCATTGTATAAAGAAGCTTCAGGAGGTGCTTATGGACTGGTCAAAACAGATGCGCACGTCTCCCGACTGGTTTAAACAGGCAAAATTCGGCCTGTTCTTCCACTGGGGCCCGTACAGCGTTCCCGCGTGTGAAAACGAATGGTATTCCCGCAATATGTACCTGAAGGGCTCCAAACAGAACCTGGAGCACGTGAAGCGCTTCGGCAAGCTCTCGGACTTTGGCTACAAAGACTTTCTGCCCATGTTCAAAGGAGAAGCCTTCGACGCCGACGACTGGGCCGAACTGGTGGTAAGGAGCGGCGCCAAGTATGCCGGTCCCGTGAGCGAGCACGCAGACAACTTTTCCATGTGGAACAGCAAGGTCAACCCCATAAACGCCGTCACTTATCTGGGCCGGGACGTGGTGGGGGAATGCGCCCGGGCCTTCCGCGAAAGGGGCATCAGATTCCTGGCCACGCTGCACCACCAGTGGCTGTGGGGCTGGTTCATGTCCTCCGATCCGGAGGCCGACGTGTACGATCCGAAAAATGAGATATACTACGGACCCGCGCTGCCCCTGGAGACCTGCCGCTATATGCCTTACCGCATGCCGGACGAAAAGTTCTGTCGCGTGTGGCTGGAAAAAGTGCGGGAGGTAGCCGTAAACTACAAGCCCGACGTGCTGTACTACGACAGCCGCATGCTGATCATCCCGGAGGAAGTGCGCCGCGAGGCCGCGGACATCTATTACAACCAGTCCGGCGTGCAGGACGGCATCATGACCTACAAGCAGAGCGATTTTCCCGCGGGCGTCGGCGTATACGACGTGGAGTGCGGGCGCTTTGCCGAAAAGCAGCCCTTCGTGTGGCAGACCGACGACCGGCTGGAAGACAACATCACCTGGTGCATCGTGCAAAATCCCAAATACAAGCCTGCTGCGAAGATCCTGCAGCAGCTGTGCGACGTAGTGAGCAAAAACGGAAACCTTCTGCTCAACGTGGGTCCCAGGGCGGACGGTTCCTTCCCGGAGGAAGCCAGACGCGAACTGTACTTTGTGGGCGACTGGCTCCGCCGGTACGGTGAAGCCATCTACGGCACGGAACCCTTCGAGATCTCCGCCGAGGGCGTCACACAGGGCACGAACGAAGATTACAACATCGAGCGTGTAAAACAGCAGATGAAGGACGGCATCGCCATGGAGAGCGGCGCTTACCAACTGACGTCAAGGGATTTCCGCTTTACCCGAAACGGCAAGAATGTGTACATCCTCGCCATGGGCGCCCCGGAAGACGGCAGGTTTACCGTCAGGGCATTAGGCAAAGACGGCTGCGTGAAGGGCGATATCCGCGTCACGGTGCCCGGCCTGGAGGCGGAAGCGCGCTTTGAACGCACGAACGAGGCGCTCACCGTATATCTGCCTGAAGGCATAAAGGAGGAACCCGTGTACGCGCTGAGGGTGACAGAGCTATGATCGTGGATACCAGGCGTTCGCCGCACGCTGAGGCGGCACAGATCGAGGGAAGGACCGAGACCACAGGCGGCCTCATCCACACGCGGCGCTTATCGGCGCGGGACGTGATGATCCCGCACGTTTTGAGCATCTACGCAGACCCGGACAGCTTCTTTCACGAGGTGGAGAACTTCCGCATCGCGGCGGGGGAGAGCGAGGGCGAATTTCGGGGCAACGTCTACGGCGACGGCGACTTTTACAAGCTGCTGGAGGGCTGTGTGTACTTCGGCATCGATATCAGCGAATACGCTTTTCTGATCGCGCGGGCCCAGGAGCCGGACGGCTACATATCCACCAAGCAGATCATCGCCTCCCGCAAGGGACAGATGGTGCGCCATGCGGATCAGGACGACTTTGAGGAGTACAACTTCGGTCATCTGTTCACCCTGGCCTGCGTGCACTTCCGCCTGACCGGGGACGAAACACTGCTGAACGTGGCGAAGAAAGCCGCCGATTATCTGTACAGCAGATACTTAAAAGCCGTCAGTGAGAAAAAAGCCATGACGGCGGTCTGCCCCTCGCATTATATGGGCCTGGCGGAGCTGTACCGCACCACGGGAGACAAAAAATACCTGGACGCGCTCAAAATGGCCATCGAGCTGCGCGATTACGTGGAAAACGGCACCGACGACAATCAGGACGCGATCCCGCTGAAGCAGCAGCGCAAAATGCACGGCCATGCCGTGCGCGCCACCTACCTGTACGCTGGCGTCGCCGATCTGTATATCGAAACGGGAGACGAAGAGCTGCGCACAGTGCTGGAAAGCTGCTACGACAATCTGGTGAACACCAAGATGTATATCACCGGCGGCCTCGGCGCGCTGTACACGGGCGCTTCGCCCTTTGGCGACCTGATCGGCTCCAAGCGCGTGCACCAGGCTTTCGGTTACGAGTATCAGCTGCCCAATATCACTGCCTACAACGAGACCTGCGGCGCGCTGGGCGGCGTGTTCTGGGCAAGCCGCATGTTTGCCATCTGCCCCGAGGATAAATACATGGACTTTATCGAGCGCGTCGTGTATAATCTGGCCATGGCCGCGGTGAACGTAAAAGGCGACAAGTACTTTTACGAGAACATGCTCAGGCGCACGAAGGAAGTGGATTATTTCCTGATGTGGCCCCGGGAGCGCACGGATACCTTTAAGTGCTTCTGCTGCCCAACGAACCTGAGCCGCTTCATGGCGGAGCTTCCGTCCTATGCGTTTTACGAAGCCTGGGACACGCTCTATGCCTGCCTGTACATGGCTTGCAAGGCGCATGTGAAGCTGGGGAACGGCGCAGAGTTCGATATCGAGGAAAAGACGGATTACCCGTGGGACGGAAAGGTCTTCTTTGAGATCAGTAACTGGAACGGGGTGGAGTATAACTTCATCGCACGCCAGCCCTACTGGATGGACAGATTCGACACGGATGGAAAGCGGGTCTGGCAATGGGGTTTTCTTGAAGGATCAAACCCTTCTGTCGAGATCGACATGCGCCCGCGCCTCGTGCGGGCTCACGCGAAGCTGGAGGAGAACGAGGCAAGCGTGTGCGTGATGCGCGGCCCCGTCGTGTACTGCGTGGAGGATGAAGACGCGAGCGGCCTGTACCTTCCCGCGGACGCCGCGTTTGAGGAGTACGAAAAGGAGATCGCGGGCGAGCGCGTGATCGCGCTCAAAACCAAAGCCTACCGGCTGAACAAGGCCTGTGACGGCCTGTACGGCGAGGTCGGTCAGGCGAAGCTCGAAGCGTGCGAACTGGAATTGATCCCGTACTTCGACTGGGACAATTCCGGCTTTAAAGAGATGCGCATATGGATCCCCGTGAGATATAACATCAAGGAAGGATGAGGCTCTATGGAGTATAAGATCGCGTTGGTGTATACCGGCATGCCGGTAAAACTGGTCAAAATGGTGGAGGAGGAGCTCACGGCCCGTTTTGAGGGGGATAAGCTCACCTTTATCACGCTCTCCGATCCCTCGATCATCGCGGACGCCGTCAAAAACGGATCGCCCTCGAAGGAAGCAGCCGGAAGGCTGCTGGGCATGTACGCGCAGGCGCTTACGTCCGGAGCGGATGCGATTCTCAACATCTGTTCTTCCGTGGGCGACATCGCGGGCGCGGCGCAGGACGCTTTCGCCCTGGCGGGCGTGCCGCTGGTTCGCATCGATGAGAAGATGGCCCAGGAAGCCGTCAGGAAGTTCAGCAGGATCGGCGTGATCGCCACGCTGTCCTCCACGCTGGAACCCACCAAACGCCTGATCCGTGCCTGCGCCGAAAAGGCGGGCAGGCAGATCGAGCTGTTTGACGCCCTGGCGGACAACGCCTTCGGCGGCGGCGCGGAGCCGTTGATCGAGGCGGCCAAAAAGCTTCAGAAGGCCGAGTGCATCGTGCTGGCCCAGGGCTCCATGGGCGACAGCCGCGAGGCGGTGGAGAAGGCTTCCGGCAAACCCACTTTCGCCAGCCCCTTCTGGGGCGCGCTGGGCGTATACGAGGCGGTGAAGGCATGATGAACGATACGGAGCTTGCCCGCATGGGCAACCGCATACGCAGAGACATCATCGAAATGATCTACCGGGCGAAGGACGGCCATCCCGCGCCCTCGCTTTCCGCGGCGGATATCGTGGCCTGCCTGTATTTCGGCGTGATGAACGTGGACCCCGCCCGTCCCGACTGGGAGGACAGGGACCGTTTCATCCTGTCCAAGGGCCACGCGTGCCCCGCACTGTACGCGGCGCTGGGCTTAAAAGGGTATTTTGACAGATCGCTGTATCCCACCCTCAGGCACCTGGACAGCATCCTCCAGGGCCATCCCGACATGAAAAAGACGCCGGGCGTGGACATGACATCCGGCTCCCTCGGCAACGGCCTTGCCGCGGCGACGGGCATGGCCATCGGCGCGAAGATGCTGGGCAAGAGCTGGAAGACCTACGTGCTCACCGGCGACGGCGAGCTGGGCGAGGGCATCAACTGGGAAGCCGCCCAGACGGCGGCAAAGTATAAACTCGACAACCTCACCCTCATCGTGGACAACAACGGCATGCAGTCCGGCGGCAGCGTGGAGGAGGTAGGCGGTGTCGTGAACATCCCCGGCAAATTCGCCGCCTTCGGCTTTGAGGTCTTTGAAGTGAACGGCCACGACACTTCTGAGATCATGGCCGCGCTGACCGCACCTGTAAGCGGCAGGCCCAAATGCATCGTGGCGCACACCGTAAAGGGCAAGGGCGTAAGCTTCATGGAGCATAACAACGCCTGGCACAAGGGCGTGCCGAACGACGAGCAGTATACGACCGCTTGCACAGAATTGGAGGCGCTGATCAATGGCTGAGGAAAAGAGCACACGCGTGGCGTTTGTTCAGGCGCTGGAAAGCCTGATGGAAAAGGATGATCGCGTGGTGATGGTCTCCGCCGACTCGGTGGCCGTGTTCCGCGCCCAGGCGCTGCAGAAAAAATACCCGAACCGCATCGTGGAATGCGGCATCGCCGAAGGCAGCGCGGTGATGATCGCCGCTGGCCTCGCGGCTGCGGGATTCAAGCCCTACGTATGCGCGTACGCCGGCTTCCTTACCATGCGGGCCTGCGAGCAGATGCGCACCTTTGTGGCCTATCCGCACCTGGATATCAAGTTTTTCGGCGCCAACGCGGGCATGTGCTCCGGCGAGCGCGAGGGCGTGACGCACCAGTTCTTTGAGGATATCGGCATCATGCGCGCCATTCCGGGCTTTACGGTGCTGGCGCCCTCCGACGCGGACGATACAATCCGCATGGTGCATAAAGCCTACGAGACCCCCGGCCCCGTGTACTGCCGCATCGGCAGCGGACGCGATCCTGTGGTGGGGACTGAAGCCGTCCTGCGCGCCTACGGCGACGACGCGCTCATCATCGGCTGCGGCGCGCCTCTCGCGGAAGCCTGCAAGGCTGCGGACGAGCTAAGGGGGCAGGGAGCAAACATAACCGTTCTCAACTGCAACGTATTAAAACCTCTGGACGAAGCTTTCCTGATGCCCTATATACGCCGGGCGGGCAAAGTGATCACCGCGGAGGACCACAACGTCTGCGCGGGCCTGGGCGGCGCTGTGTGCGAGATCGCGGGCCGCGCGGTCAGGCGCATCGGACTCATGGACAGGTATCCCGAAAGCGGCACCGCAGACGAACTCAAGCACAAGTACCGTATCGACGCGGGAGAAATGATAAAGGCGGTAACGGAGAAATGAGCAAGGGATATTTCGAACGGGTGCATCAGTGGACGCCCACGCGCTTCTGGGTGAACAATCCCACCGTGAGCCAGGCGCGCCTGGCCATCCGGGCCGGAGCCATCAACTGCACCACCAACCCCACCTACACCGCCAAGATGCTGGCGGCTGAAGAGATGCGGCCTATCCTGACAGATGAGATCCGCCGCGCCAAAGCGGACGCGAAGAGCGAAAGCGATGTCGCTTCCAGGGTCCAGCGCGAGGCGGTCAGAATGCTGCTCAGGGAATTTGAACCCCTTTACAGAGCCCATCCGGGCCGGGAGGGCTTCGTATCCCTGCAGGGCGATCCGTATCTGGAGCACGATCCCCAAAACATCATAGACGAAGCGCTTCTGGACCGTGAAATGGGCGTAAACCTGATCGCCAAGATCCCCGTTACCCGCGCGGGCCTGGAAGCCATCGAATACCTGGCGAAGAAGGACTGTCCGATCATCGCCACCGAGATCATGTCCGTATCCCAGTGCGTGGCGGCCTGCGAAGCCTACCGGCGTGCGGGCGGCAGCGGGACGTTCTTCGTCACCTGCATCGCGGGCATCTTCGACGACTGCCTTAAAAACCAGCTGGCGGCAGGGGAGATATCCGTGGAAAAGGACATCCTTTTCCAGGCGGGCTGCGCGCTGATGCGCCGGGAATACCGCGTGATGCGCGAGCGCGGCCTGCCGGGCATACTGCTGGGCGGCGGCGCCCGTGGCCTGCACCACTTTACCGAGTTCGTGGGCGGCGCGTGCGATATCACCATCAACTGGACGGGCACGGCAGACAAGCTGCTGGAGGCGGATGCCCCCGTGATCAGCCGTATGGATACCCCAACGCCGGACTATGTGCTGGACGAGCTCACGGCGAAGGTGCCCACCTTTGCCAAAGCCTACGCGACGGACGGCTTAAACGCCGACGAATACTCCGAATTCCCGCCGGTAAAACTGTTCAGAAGCCAGTTCGAGGCGGGCTGGGATCAACTGCTGAAAGAGGTAAGAAACGCATGAACAACAAGATCACGAACCGCTTCGAGCGCAACACCGTTCAGGTGCGCCCCGGCCTTTGGCGCACGAACCTTTCCTACAACCAGGAGACCATGCTGTGCTACTTCCGCATGGAAAAAGGCTGCAAGCTGCCGCTGCACAACCACAAGGCAGTGCAGAACGGCTATGTGATCAGCGGAAAGCTGCGCTATGAGCTGGCGGACAGCGACCAGCGCGTATACGAAACGGGCGAGATCGGCCCGGGCGGCGGCTACTGCTGGGATTCCGACGAGTACCATTCCACCGAAGCGCTGGAAGACTCTGAGTTTATCGAAGTCTTTTCTCCGCTGCGCCCGGAATACGTGGCGGAATGAGCGGGTGCGCAAGATGGATCTGAAGGTCAGGGGAAGATACTTTTTTGACGGGGACGAGCCGTTTTTCTGGCTGGGCGACACTGCGTGGCTGCTTTTGTCGCGCCTGAGCCTGGAGGAAGCCGGAACCTATATATGCAACCGCGCCGCCAAGGGCTTCAACGTGTTGCAGGTCACGCTGGTGCATTCGCCGGGCTACGCTACGCTGGACGGCAAGAAGGCGCTGCTGGACGACGATTTTTCAAAGCCCTGCATCGGCGGATTCTGGGAGCACGCCCGCAAGGTGGCTGCTTCCGCGGCTGCACACGGCGTGTACATTGCGTTCCTGCCCTGCTGGGGCGGCTTCGCGAAAAGCGGCAAACTGAACCTTTCCAACGCCGAGGGGTACGCAAAGTTCCTGCATGGCGCGTTCGGCGACCTCAAAAATATCATTTGGGTCGTGGGTGGAGACGTTCGCGGCGACGCCGCACCGGAGGTGTTCAGGCTGCTTGGCCGCACGCTCAAGGCGCTTGAACCGGATAGGCTCGTGGGCTACCATCCCTTCGGGCGCTGCTCATCGTCCTTCTGGTTTGGCCAGGACGACTGGCTGGACTTCAACATGTTCCAGAGCGGCCACAGGGATTACGGACAGCGCAGCCTGGGCCAGTGGGACGACAATGACGTGTTCTACGGCGAAGACAATTACCGCTATGTACAGGAGGACCTGAAGGCCTGCCCCGGCAAGCCCACGCTTGACGGAGAGCCCAGCTATGAGCTGATCCCGCACGGCCTGCACGACGGCGCGCAGCCTTACTGGCAGGCGCCGGACGTGCGCAGGTACGCGTACTGGTCGGTGTTCACGGGCGCGGCGGGCCACACCTACGGCGACAACGCCATCATGCAGTTTTTGAAACCCGGCTATAAGCCTGCCTACAGCGCGCTTTCCTACTGGGACGAAGCCATGCATGATCCCGGCAGCGGCCAGATGACGCATCTGAAGCATCTGTGCGGGCAGATGGCGTTTGAAAAAGGCAGGAGCGCGCAGGAGTTCATCCTGAATAACGGCGCCCGCCACGCGTACAGGGCCGCGTTTTTGACCCCGCGGGGGCTCATGGTGTACGCGTACGAAGGCGAAACCATAGACGTGAACACCGCGCTGCTCCCCTTCGAAAACCTGCAGGCCGCCTGGTTCGATCCGGTCTCGGGCGCGTTCAGCCCCATGGGAACGGCTGAGAAGGCCGCCTGCGTCCAGTTCAAACTGCCCAACCGCCGCGAAAGCGCAAACGACTGGGTGTTCCTGCTCACGCCGGGGAGGGAGTGACGCTATGGTCGTGGATCATCTGATCACCCCCTACAAGCTGGGCCGCCCGGTGCTTGCGGGCTCCGGTATTCCGGGCGCGTACGACGAGCGCGCCGTGGACTGTCCCACGGTATTTAAGCACAACGGCCTGTGGTACATGCTCCACGTGGGCTTTGACGGCACAGGCTACCAGACGGGCCTCGCCGTGAGCCGTGACCTGCTGAACTGGGAGAAAAAGGGCGTCATCCTGAAAAGGGGCAGCCACATGACCTGGGACCGCGTGGGCATGGCAGCAACGGCGGTGCTGATGGACAAAGACCTGTACGGCGGGAACGAACTCAAAAAGTGGAACGGCGGGTACTGGCTTATGTATCATTCCTATCCGTACGCCGGTTACGAATCCGGCGCGGCGGAGGTGGGCCTTGCCTGGACGGATGACGAGGAGCTTTTGAACTGGCACTTCTATGGCGAGCCGGTGTTTTCCTGGCGGGACGGAGAGAAGTGGGAAAAGGGCGGCCTGTACAAGGTGGACCTTGTTCAGCGGGACGGCCGCTTCTTAATGTTTTATAACGCCAAAAACCACCCCGAGGGCGGATGGGAAGAGCAGATCGGCATGGCCGAGTCGGACAATCTGGTTTCCTGGACGCGCTGTTCTGACCGCCCGGTGGTGCCTGTAGACCCGCATGCGTGGGACAGCCGCTTTGCCAGTGATCCCTTCGTGATGTACGATCCAAAGGAAGAGCAGTGGGTGATGTTCTACTACGGCCTCGGCAGCCTTTCCGCCTGCGACGGCGTGGCCGTGAGCCGGGACATGCGCACCTGGAAAAAGTTTCCGGCGCCCATCCTCACCACAGGCCGCGCGGGGGAACTGGACAGCAAATACGCCCACAAGCCCTGCGTGGTTTATCACGACGGGAGCCTGTACCACTTTTACTGCGCCGTGCGCCCGCGCAGGGACGGAGACATCAAAGGCGTGTGGAACGAATTCCGCTGCATCACCGTGGCGCGTTCCCAACCCTGGGAAAAGTGAAACCGTGAAATCATATATAAAACGAAAGCGGCCTGAACGATAAGCAATAATCCGGTATTTTCCGGATTTGTACCGCGTAGGCAACATCTGCAGGCCGGAATGATCAGATTTCGGGCCTGTGCGGCGGTGCTTCCTGTGAGTTTATACGCATCAGGCGGCTTTGATGGCGGCAGGTGAGCAGATTTGCCCATAACGGATTGAAAACAAAGCGGCTTTGTGATATGATAGCCACGAAAACGACCGCAAAATAGGGAGTTCAGCTATAGGGGAGGCAGAGTATGCAAAACGTTTTTGACCGTGTGTTCGATCCTTCTGCCGGCGATATGCCGGATATCTATACGCTGATCAGGCAGGAAAAGGTATTCTTCTGGGAAGCGTATTACAAATGCATGGCCGACGAGTATCAGCAGTGTCTGGGCGAAGGCCTGGACGCGGAGCCGATTCGGGATGTATTCGAAAAAATCAGAAGCATGGAGGACAGCCCGTTCAAAGCCCTCGCGGCGGACAGGCTGTACAGGGAGATCCGTTCCCTGCCCATCAGGAAGGATTATCCCTACGAAGAGCCGGACGAGCTGGAGGCGATCCGGGCCGCAAGACCGAAACGGGACCGCCAAAAGCGCCCGGTCGACAGGGTGGCTTTGAAAGACCGGCTCGCCGGCGCCTGGTACGGCCGCATCTGCGGCTGCCTGCTGGGAAAGACCGTGGAGGGCATACGCAACGAGGAGCTGATCCCCTTCCTGAAGGAAAGCAAAAACTATCCGATGCACCGCTACATCCTGTCTTCCGATCTGCCAAAAGACGTGGAAACGCGCTACCGCTTCGGCTTTAAGAACCGCTGTTACGCGGACAGGCTTTCCTGCGCGCCGGTGGACGACGATACGAATTACACCTGCCTGTACCAGCAGCTGGTGGAAAAGTACGGGCGGGATTTCAACAGCGACGACGTTTGCTCCATTTGGCTGTCCCGCCAGCCGATCACCGCCTACTGCACCGCCGAGCGCGTGGCCTACCGCAATATGGTGATGGGGCTTCGTCCGCCGTATACCGCCACATATGAAAACCCGTACCGGGAATGGATCGGCGCCCAGATCCGCGCGGACTACTTCGGCTATATCAATCCGGGCGATCCCGAGACCGCCGCCGAAATGGCCTGGCGGGACGCGCGCGTTTCCCATGTAAAAAACGGCATCTACGGGGAGATGTTCGTTTCGGCCATGATCGCCGAGGCGGCTGTGACGGACGACCTGATAAGCATCATCGAAGCGGGAATAAGCGAGATCCCCGAAAAGAGCCGCCTGCACCGCGAGGTGAGCGAGCTTATGCGCATGTACCGCGCGGGCAAAACCGAGGAAGAGGCTTTTGGGTGGATACACGGCCTGTACGACGAGCATACGGGCTACGGCTGGTGCCATACAAATTCCAACGCCCTCATCGTGTGCGCCTCCATGCTGTATACGCAGGGAGACTATTCCAAGGCCATCTGCCGCGCCGTGCAGACGGGCTTTGATACAGACTGCAACGCCGCCACGGTGGGTTCCATCCTGGGCATGCGCCGGGGCCGCGCCTCCATAGGGGAGGAGTGGACAAAACCCATTAACGGCGTGCTGGAGACCTCCATCATCGGCGTGGGCCGTGCGGACATCGAAAAACTGGTGGCGGATACGCTGAAGCACATCCCGCAATGAGCGAAGACCGGCAGCAAGTATAAAGCAAAGGAGCTTTTGCATAAGTAGGGAAAACCCACTCGGTGGTTTGGAGGGGTTTACCCCTCAGATTTCAATCCGCAGGGCCAGCTTTGCCGGCTCGAGGAGCGATTTTTGCGAAGGCGAGCTTGCCCGCCGAGAGCAAAGAATCGCTTCATTGCAGTTTTTTCTGAAATGCCCGCAGGCATTTCAGAAAAAACTGAAAACCTGTTGCACAAGCTGGTGAATGATTGACGTTTCGGATAAAACGGTTCAAATGTGTCCAAAACTAAACCGTTGGAAATGAAATCTTATTTCATTTCCAACGAGGGGCTGTGCAACAGCCCCT
>JAFZPV010000027.1 GCA_017552535.1 Clostridia bacterium | reverse complement strand
CGTAGTATATGCGCAGCGCGAGCGCAAGAGCCGTCACGCAGCCCAGGGACAGATATTCCCATGCAGGTTTCGGTGCGGCATCCTTCGGGCTTCGGCGGCCCAGGCGAACGGATAAAAACACGAACGCCAGCACGGTGACGAAGCTCACCAGCGCCCACTTGGGCGTCTGGCGCTGCGGCAGGGAGGAAAGCGTTTCATTTTGTGCGGAGGGCACGTAGGGCTCAAAGGTGGCGAAGCTCTCGGCAGCAAAGCCGTCCGGTATTTCAGAGGCCTCCACCCGCACGTCCCTGAACCAGGCCTTGCCCGTGCAGTCGCCGCTGTAGCCGCCGATGCGCAGGGCCACGGTGATCACGTCCTGCTTTTTCGCGGCTTTTCCGTACAGCTCCAGAAGCACCCATTCCCCTTCGGTGTCGTACACGGATTCCGAATACACCGATGTGTCCAGGATGCTGATGTTGGCGCCGCGCCCGTCGTCGGAACAGTCTTCCGCCTTGACATAGCAGGACACGCGGTAGCTTTCGCCGGGCGTGACGATCACGTCCTGCACCCACCGCGCGTCGTTGTTCTCGTAGGAATCGATATACAGGCAGCGCCAGCCGTCCTCTTCCGTTACTTCGTAAAAACTGTTGGCGCTGTTCCAGCCGGATGTGTACCAGCCTTCGGGGTATCTGCCGCCTTCTTCCATGTCGAAGGCGCCGTTGTAAATCAGGTTTTCGCTCTCCGCCGGAACATATGTGAAGGCGAGGCAGCACACAGCCGCCAGAATCGCAAGTATCCGTTTCATCCGCATCCTCCGGGTCACAGGCGCATGGACGTGGTATCGAAGGCGTTTTTGATGTATGTGATCTCGTCGCCCAGCACCGCCGCCACGTCGAAGCGCACGCGGCTGTTCAAAAGCCCGTTCGTTTTCATATAGTATACGGCAGCCCTCGCGATGGAGCGTTGCTTGGTTTTGTTCACCGCTTCCGCGGGCAGGCCCCGGCGGGTATCGAAGCGGTATTTGACCTCGATAAACACCAGCGTGCCGCCGTCCCGGGCGATCAGGTCGATCTCTTCCCTGCCGAAATGGAAGTTTCTGGCCAGCAGCTTCATGCCGTTTTCTTCGATGTAAGCCGCCGCGAGCGTTTCCGCGCCCGAACCGATCATGCGGCTGTTCATGCGTTTTCTCCGATGAAATGCCCTATAAAGGAGCGCCGGTGCAGCGGGCAGGGTCCCTTTTCGCGTATCGCCTGGATGTGCTCTTTGGTGCCGTAACCCTTGTTATCCTTAAAGCCGTAGCCGGGATAGAGTTCGTCCGCCCGGATCATGTACCGGTCCCGCTCCACCTTGGCGATCACGGAGGCCGCTGCGATCATATAGCTCAGCGCGTCCCCGTGGATCAGGCTCCTGGACGGGCAGGGCAGGGCAAGGCCCTCCACGGCGTCCACCAGGATGAGGTCGCCCCGAAAGCCTTCCGCGCACTGCCGCATAGCCATTTTGGTGGCGTCAAGGATGTTCACCCGGTCGATCTCGTCCTGCCACACCCACGCGGTGCGCGCGTACACGGCCTTTTCCATCAGAATCGGATACAGCGCCTCGCGCTTTTTCTCGCTGAGCTTCTTGGAATCGTCCACTCCCGGCACCAGATTGTCAAGGTCCAGGCAAACGCAGGCCGTGACCACAGGACCCGCCAGGGGACCGCGGCCCACCTCGTCCATGCCGGCGATCAGAAGCCTGCGCCCCGCTTCCCGGCAAAGCGCATTCTCTGTGGCCGCAAGCCTTTCCAGCTTTTGCTGATCGCTCTCCCTCATGCTTCCGCGCCGATCCTTTCCAGCGTGATGCGGCCCATTTTGCCGCCCCGGAACTCGTCCAGCACCAGATGTGCGCACCTGAGCGTATCGTACCTGCCGCCGGAAAGCAGAAGCCCCCTGCCGCGGCAGCACGCTTCCAGAAGCGCGTCCTTTGGGCAGGTCTTCACGCTCTCGTCCAGCTTCCAGCGGCTCATAACCGCCTCCGGCTGGATGACCAGAAGCTGGCTGACCAGCTCCGCCGCCAGGCTTTCGTTATCCATGATGTCGTCCGGGATGCTGCCCAGAAACGCCAGACGCAGCGCCGCCTGCTCGTCGTCCAGCTTCGGCCAGAGCATGCCAGGCGTATCCAGCAATTCCAGATACGGGTTGATCTTCACCCACTGGTTGGAGCGGGTCACGCCGGGCCGGTCGGCGGCTTTGGCCACCGCCTGGCCTTTCAAGCGGTTGATGAAGGTGGACTTGCCCACGTTCGGGATGCCCACCACCATGACGCGCACGGTCTTGTTCACGCCCCGCGCCTTCATGCGCTCCACGCGCTCGGCACAGGCGTCCTCGATCAGGCGGAAGATGTCTTTCGCCTTTCCGCCCGTGGACCTGAAGGGGATCGCCGTGAGCCCCTGGCTTTTATAATGGCGCACCCAGCTGCCGGTGACGCTTTCGTCCGCCAGGTCGCTTTTGTTGAGGATCAGGATATGCTGCTTGTTTCCCGCCATGCGCTGTAAGTCGGGATTGCGGGTGGCGTAGGGCGCGCGGGCGTCGCACAGCTCGATCACCGCGTCCACCGCCTTCAGCTGCTTCTCCAGCTCGCGGCGGGTCTTGGCCATATGCCCCGGGTACCAGTTGATCTCAGACATTCGATATCACCAAAATAAAGGCAGGCGGGGGGAATGCTCCCCCCGCCGTTTGGGTTGTTTCAGGCTTCCTTGACCTTTGCGGCCTTGCCGCTGCGCTCACGCAGATAATACAGCTTGGCGCGGCGTACCTTACCCTTGCGGGTAACGGTGATGGAATCCACGCGCGGGGAATGCAGCGGGAACGTGCGCTCTACGCCTACGCCGTAGGAAGTGCGGCGAACGGTGAAAGTCTCACGGCAGGAACCGTTGCGGCGCGCGATGACAACGCCTTCATAAGCCTGCAGACGCTCACGGGTACCTTCGACGACCTTGACCTCAACCTTAACGGTATCGCCAATGCGGAAGGAAGGCACGCTCTTCTTGAGCTGGGCTTCTTCGATGGAACGGATAATCTCGTTCATACGCGATATCCTCCTTTCCTCACAAGGGCGTTCGTAAGCGATGACTTTGCGCCAGAGGACCGCCCGATATCGTTCAATATAATACCACAGAAGCACCCGTCAAGGCAAGGAAAATAATTGTAAAGTTTCAGCCGGAACAGCCTGCCGCTTTACGTTTCCCCGCCCCGCGCCGCTCAGTCCGCCGCGGCCTTGCGGGTCACGCCATCCCCATAGATGGTCGTCCAGTCGTCCCGCATGGATATCGGCACCCAGCCGAAGGTCTCGCACAGGGTAAACATCTTGTCCGCCTTGTCCTGGTTTCCGTTTTCGCGCACGGTATCGTCGCAGCACAGCATGAAGGCCATGCTGGCGTAGGGGTTATTGCTGGTGACGTACTCCGCCATGCTGGCATCGCCCGTGCTGTTGCCGAAGGAGAGAACGGGCCGCTGACCGATCTCCTGAATGATGACGGACACCTTGTTCATCTTGAGGTTCTTCACCACGAACTCGCCGCCCAGGATCAGCACGTCGTCCTCCACGAACACGTAGTTCAGGCCGTTCGTGTCGCCCTGTTTGCTGGCAACGACCGTTTCGTCAGAGCCGATGATCTGGCGCGGCGGGATGCCCAGCGGGGAATCGTACGCGATGCCGCGCACGATGAAGCGGTCGGTGCCGCTGACCACATATACGGTAAAGCCGTTGTCCTTCAGGTAGTCCACCACCTGCAGCATGGGCAGATACCAGCCGCCGCCCCGGTTCATCCCGTCATAGCCGGGCATGGGCAGCTTTTTGAACTCCTGGATATAGGCGTTGAACTCGTCTATGGTCATGCCCGCGAAGGCGGAAGCGATGCACTTGCCATGATCTACCTCCAGGCCGGAGAAGGACAGGCCGTAATTATTCTGCCCCACGATCTTGAGGGCCGTTTCCCGCTCAAAATCGCTGGCCTTGTCCTTGTAATCCGGGTCTTCCAGCACCCGATAGACAAGCAGGGTGTAATCGAAGTAGTTGGGATCGGTCTCACAGAAGAGCGTTCCGTCCAGATCGAACACGGCTATCCTGTCGATGGGCGGGATGTAATCTTCGCCGCCCTCTTCGGTAACAGCCTGGATATAGGTGACGAGCATCTCTTTCGCGACGGAGTCTGTCGTCCAGAGGGACAGCGGCTCCTCGCTTGCAGCCGTTTCGGCGGCGCTCGCAACGCCGAGGGCAAGCGTCAGGCACAGTGCCAGGCACAGGATGGTCCGCAATGCTTTGAACTTCATGGCGATGGTCCTTCTTTCTTGCTTATGCGTATCGTTCTCCGGGAGAAGCTGTTTCATCTGCCGGTCACAGAGGTATTATAGCAGAATCCGCCCGCGCCGTACAGAGCACGTATGTTATAAAACCGTTTCTTCGTTTTTTTCAATGGGCATGCACCCGGACGACGTTTTTTGCCCGGATGCATTGCAGGAAGCGCACATATCCTGTATAATAAGCATAGAAGAATGAATGTTACCGCAAAAAAATAGGACCGGGAGGAAGCGGATATGAAGATCACCTTTTTCGGCTCCAGCCACGGCGTGCCCGAGCCGAACCGCAGCTGCTCGTGCGCCCTGCTGGAGGTGTCCGAGCGCAAATACCTGATCGACATCGGCATGGACCCCGTGCCCGAACTCATCCGGCGCGGCATGACGCCAAAGGACATCACGGCGGTATTCATCACCCACGCCCACGGGGACCACACCAACGGGCTCGTGCCCTTCGCGGACATCTGCTCCTGGTACTTTAAGGAAGCCGACCCGCTGATCTTCGTTCCGGAGCTCAGGATCGTCGACGCCCTCAAAAGCTGGACAAAGATCACCTGCGGCGGGCTAAGGGAATCGCTGCGGTTCCGGGAGGTGCATGAAGGCGCCCTGTACGACGACGGCACGGTGCAGGTGACGGCGCTTGCCACCCGGCACACGGAAAACGCCTACGCGTATATGATCCGGGCGGAAGGCAAGCGCGTGCTCTTCACGGGAGACATGAAGGGCGGCGACGGTCCGACCGCGGATTTTGCGCGCTTCGTGACCGAAGACGGCATCGATCTGGCAGTAGCCGAATGCGCGCATTTCGACGCCATGCAGTACTTAGAGCCGCTCCGGGCGCATCCGCCGAAAAGACTCTGCATCAATCACTACAGCCGCCGTTACCTGGAGAGCTGCTGCCGCTTAAAGAGCACGGTGGAGCCAGACATCCCCACCCTGCTGGCCACGGACGGCCTGGAGATACGGCTGTAAAAAACCATAAAAGCAGGTTTTCTGCCTTCGGCGCGCCGCGAGGCAGAATAATCCGGAGGTGACACGATGCCTTACGACCGCGAGCAGGCGATGAAGCGAAACGCCGATTTCATCCTGGACGAAAAAAAGACGGGCATCCTGATACGGGTGACCGGCTTCGGCCCCGTCGACCTTCCGGCGGTCGACCCGCTGGAATCCTTTGACCTGCCCAGCCAGATAGACCGGTACTGCGATCAGATCATCGAGCGGTTTTTGCGCTTCCGCGACGCCCACGACCGTTTCGACGACGACTGGATACCGTGCCTCAAGCCGTATCTGGGCATCGCCGAGCACAGCTGCTTTCTGGGCGGCAGCGTGACCTACGGCGGCAACACCAGCTACCATCATCCCGCGATAGACGACATCCTGGACTGGAAAACGCTGCGCCTTGACATAAATACCCCCCATTACCAGGCGCTGCTCAGGGGCATGGCCATCCTGAAGGAAAAAAGCACGCATTGCGGCTTTTATTCGGCGCTCAGAGGCGGAGACGGGCCCATGGACATCGCCAACGCGGTGCGCGGAAACGACCTGCTGTACGATTTTTACGACGAGCCCGAAGCCGTGAAGGAGCTGATGGAGCTCTGCACCGAAGCTGCCGCCTGGACGTTTTCGAACCAGTATCCCCTGGCCTCCGAGGTAAACGGCGGCTACATCAGCGGCATGACAACCTGGATGCCTATGAATTCCATCGGCCACCTGTCCGAGGACGCGTCCTGCCTGTGCTCCCCCGCCATGTACCGGGAGTTCGGCCTGCCGTACACCTCAAAGCTGCTGGAAAACTACGGCTATGCGATGATGCACGTGCATTCTCTGGGCAGAGCCTGCATCCCGCTGATCGCCGGAATGAAAAAGATCGGCACCTTCCAGCTGAGCGGCGACCCCAATCAGCCGGACGCCATAGACGTATACAGGGAATACGCGGACGTATTAGCGGGCCGCACGGTGCTTCTGGACATGACGCCCGAACAGCTCACGGAAAACCTGGAATTTCTGAAGGACAAAAAGACCATCGTCAATCTTGAGGCGGAAAGCCCGGCGGCGGCCGAAAAGGCCATGGACGCGGCGCGGGCGTTCCTTGCCCGCTGAAGTCCCCGCAGGCCCGACGAAAGCGGAGATTGCCGCTAACACATAAAGGAGGTTGCTTTATGAAAACGCGTTTTGCCGCATGCATCGCCCTGATCCTCGCGCTGGCGTGCCCCGCATGGCTCCGCGCCTTTGCGGCGGCCCCGGGCATACCCGTTGTAACGGAAGACTATCCCACCACGAAGGTGAACTTTCTGTACTCCGACTATTCCTTCTGGAACACCTCCGGCGAGGCGCGCACCATCAACTGCATGATCATTCCCGTGCACTTCACCGACGGCTACGGCTTTGACGACTTCTTCGTTTCCCAGGTGGAGAAGACCATGAACGGAACGGAAGTATACTCCGCCCGCCAGTACTACCTGAACGCCTCTTACGGAAAGATCGATCTGCAGTACGAGATCATGCCCGTCTACGATGTGGGCATAAGTTCCTGGGACATGGAAGCCAAATGGAATTCCACCGGCGATTACTACTGGTACGGCGAACACTACTGGCAGATCTACGACGGCACGCGAGCGAAATACACCGGAGACCTGAGCAAATTCGATACCGACAACGACGGCTACGCGGACATGGTGATCATGGTATTCGATGATCCCTCCGTGAGCGGTGACGACAGGTGCGGCACGCTGTACGGCGGCAAGGTCGCTTCCATGAAATATAACCGCTGCGCAAACAACGCCGATCACAGCTATCCGTCCTGCAACCACTTCGTATGCGTGGAAAAGTATCAGATGATGCCCGACGACGGCAAGGGCGAAAGCTGGCGCTGGGAAGGCGACGAGCCTTTCAGATACATGGTGCTGATCCATGAGATCGGACATATGTTCGGCATATGCGATCTGTACAACTGGAACGACATCGATGAATATGATCCCCATACGCCCCTCGGCTTCGACATGCACGATACGGAGAGCGGCGATCTGAACCCATGGACAAAGATCAGCTACGGCTGGCTCGACCCGTATGTGATCACGCCCGACATCGAAGAAGTCACCCTCCGGCTGCGCCCAAGCGCCCTCTACCCCGACTGCATCCTCATCCCCACTTCGAAGGGCTGGAACGGCACGCCCTTTGACGAATTCATGCTGGTCGACGTGCTGGCCGGTGTGGCCAACAATCAGTACCACTGGGATGATGAAATGGTGTCCTGGCCTGAGGCCCGGTACGACGCGGCAAAGGACGGCGGCGTACGCATACTGCACGTGGACACGAGGATGGCCTATCCGCCGTACGGCAAATACACCCACGACGCGAAATGGTTCGATCCGTCCAGGGCTTCCGGCTACGATAAAAAAGCCATCACCAACCGGGGCGCGCTCAATGTGAAGTGGCCGACCATGGTCAACTCCATGGGGATCGGAGATGCGACCTGGTACTCCCCCGACCCGAACAACGCATTCTATTTCCTGCTTCACAGCATGACGCGCACGGGCGAAGACCCGCTGTTCAAAAACAGACTTGGCGGCAGGGGCTATTACGACTTTATCGCCAGCGATCTGTTCATCCCCGGCACGAGTTTTTCCATGGAGACCCACGCATCGGCCTTTGCCAACGCGCCGTACATGAACAACTACGGCACCTTCGATTACCGGATCACCGTGAACGCCTACGATCCCGAAACGATGGAAGCGATCGTCACCGTAAAGCGCATCAGCGGCACGCCCGCCCAGAGCACTGCCGGCAGCACGGTCACGGTGGCGGGCGGCACATACGTAAGGCAGTCTCCCGACGCCTCGAGCCCCCAGGCGGGCTACCTGGCCCAGGACACGCAGCTGGAATACACCGATATCGAAAACGGCTGGTACCGCGTGATCCTGCCCGACGGCAGCACCGGGTACGTGTATCAAAGCCGGATCAAATAAACAAAGTGTCCGTTGCAGAATAAGAAAAATCCGCGGGTGGTTTGGAGGGGTTTACCCCTCCATTTTTAATCCGCAGGGCCAGCTTTGCCGGCCCGAGGAGGAAAAATCACGAAGGGCAGCTTGCCGCCCGGGAGTGATTTTTCCATCTTTGCAGTTTGAGGTTGACTTGCCATGGGCAAGTCAATCCCGCACAGAGTGCGGGACGCACTGGTTCAAATCAAAGATTTGAAGCAGCGCGCCTTTCGCCCGGAAATGCCCGCAGGCATTTCAGAAAAAACTGAAGCTTATTGCTGAGGCCGGAAATCATTAGGCGTTTCGGTTATGAATCGGACATAAGGCTCCAAAAAACCAAACCGCCGGAAATGAAATGCCATTTCATTTCCGGCGAAGCGCTGCCCCGCAGCGCGGTTAGATAAACATGGCATAAATCATATACACGATCGGGATAGCGAACAGCTCAGAATCGATCCTGTCCATGATGCCGCCGTGGCCGGGAATGAGGTTGGAATAATCCTTGATGCCCGCGGCGCGCTTTACGCTGGAGGCCGCCAGGTCTCCGATGGCGCCGGAAACCGAAGCGATGAACGCCGCCACGATGACCGCCCACATGGGGATAAGGTCCAGCCCGGTCTTTACCAGGATCAGCTGCGCCAGAAAGCCCGAAAGCGTGCCCATGGCCAGGCCGCAGATCAGGCCCTCCACCGTCTTTTTGGGGCTGATGGCGGGCGCCAGCTTGTGCTTGCCGAAGGCCTTGCCGCCGAACAGGGCGAAGGTATCGCTGACCACGCAGGGCAGGATGCTGTTTATGAAGATCGCGGGCCAGATGTACACGCTTCCCCCGTCCGCCGTGGGGCGCGTGGCGATGCTGATGTACATCACCAGCATCAGCGGCGCCAGCGGATAGGCATACACGCCGAAGGTGGCGAACACGTCCTGCACGGTGAACTTCTGGGTGATGACCATCTCGCTGAATATGCCCAGCATCACAATCATGAACGCGGGAAACACATATCCGCCGATCCGGTTCAGGCCGATCCACACCGCCGCGCCCGCGCCCAGCACGATGAGGTACGCGCTCCAAACGCGCACGTTCCGGTCCAGCTTGGCGAGGGCGTTTTTCATCTCGTGGCAGGCCAGGATCGTGACCGCCATGAACAAAAGCACGCGGCTTACGTCGCTGATCAGCAGACAGCCCACCAGCAGAACGATCATCACAGCCGCAGAAATAACCCTTTGCTTCATAGTACAGCCTCTTTTACAGGGCGCAGGCGATCTTCGCAGCCAGCGCAGCGTTGTTGTATACCAGGCGTATATTGCTTTCCAGGCTCCTCCCGCCTGTCATCTTCTGGATGTGGTCCAGCAGGTACGGCGTGAGCGCTTTGCCCCGGATGCCCAGGCTGTCCGCGTCCTTCACGGCCTGCTCGATGGTGGCATTGATCTCGTCCGGGTCCATGGCGTACTGTTTGGGAATGGGGTTCGTGACCAGCATGCCGCCCTTCAGGCCCAGCGCCAGCTTGGCACGGAAGGCGGCAGCCACCTCTTCGGGGGTGTCCAGGCGGTAGTCCACCTTCAGGCCGCTTCTGTCCGTGTAAAACGCGGGCAGTTCCTCGGTGCCGTAGCCGATCACCGGCACGCCCTTGGTCTCCAGGTATTCGAGAGTGAGCTTCAGGTCCAGAATGGATTTGCAGCCCGCGCACACCACCATCACGTCCGTCTGCGCCAGCTCCTCCAGGTCGGCGGAAATGTCCATGGTGACCTCCGCGCCACGATGCACGCCGCCCACGCCGCCGGTAGCGAACACCTTGATGCCCGCCAGCGCGGCGCCGATCATGGTGGTGGTCACGGTGGTGGCGCCGTCCATGCCTTTGGAAAGCAGCACAGGCAGGTCCCGCCGGGACGCCTTGGGCACGTTCAGGCCCGTTTTGCCCAGATATTCTATGTCATCGCGGCTCGCCCCCACCCGGAGCTTTCCGCCCAGGATGCATACGGTGGCGGGAACCGCGCCGTTTTCGCGTACGATGTTTTCCACGTTCAGTGCCGTTTCCACGTTTTTGGGATAGGGCATACCGTGGGAGATGATGGTGCTTTCCAGGGCCACCACGGGCTTGCCCGCTTCGACCGCCGCGCGCACCTCGTCGGATACGGAGAGAAACTGTTTGATACCGTTCATGTAAGCTTACCTTCCCGTTTTCATACTGCGGAGTTTTTCCACGATGGCTTTGACCGCCGAGATCACTTCGTCCACTTCCTGCTCAGTGTTTTCTTCACTCAGCGAGAACCGCACGGAGGAAAGCGCCTGCTCCCGCGTGCGCCCCATGGCGAGAAGCACATGGGAGGGGTCTACAGAGCCGCTGGTGCAGGCCGATCCCGCAGAGACTGCGATGTGTTTGAGGTCCAGGTTGAGCAGCAGGGCTTCGCCGTCCACGTCCTCGAAGGTGATGTTGGTGATGCCGGGCACGCGTCCGAGGGGGCCGTTCCCATTTACAGTGCAGCGCTGCACGCTGTTCAGGATGCCCTTTTCCAGCCTGTTAAGCAGAAGCGCCTTGACGCGGCACGTCTCCTCGCGCCGCCTGACCGCCAGCTCCGCCGCGCAGCCCAGGCCCACGATGGCTGCCAGGTTTTCCGTGCCGCCGCGCCTGCCCCTCTCCTGCGCGCCGCCGAAGATCAGCGGTGAAAGTAAGACCCCTTCCCTTACATACAGCGCGCCCACGCCCTTGGGGGCGTGCAGCTTGTGGCCGCTCAGGGAGAGCAGATCGATGTTCCGGGCGTGAACGTTCCACTCCCCGCAGGAAAAGGCCTGCACCGCGTCGGTGTGGAACAGCGCGCCGTTTTTATGGGCGATGTCCGCGAAGGCGGCTGTGTCCTGCACGGCGCCGGTCTCGTTGTTGGCGGCCATAGTGGAGACCATAAAAGTGTCCCCGTCCGCCAGGCGCTCCGCCTCCTCCGGGAAAATGCATCCGTCCGGGCCGGGGGAAGCGTATTTCACCGTGAATCCCGTCTTTTCCAGACGCGCAGCCGCATTCAGAACAGCCTTGTGCTCGATCTTTGTGGTGACGAGCGTGCGCCTGCTCTGCCCGCCGGCCATGGCCGCTCCCAGAAGCGCCCAGCTGTCCGCCTCGCTGCCGCCGGAGGTAAAATAGATCTCACGGGCGTCCGCGCCCAGGGCACAGGCCACCTGCCGGCGGGCGCGTTCCACGGCCTTTCGGGCCTCGCGCCCCGCCCAGTGCACGGAGGAGGGATTTCCGTACACCTGACAGAAATACGGCTTCATCGCCTCGAATACTTCTTCCGTCACGCGGGTGGTGGCGGCGTTATCCATGTAGATCAAGCTGCGGCCTCCGATACACATACCGCGCCCGGAAGGCACACTTGCCCTCCAGGCGCGGCTGCAGTCTTACTTCTTGAGGGTCTTTTTGGCGAGCTCCGCCACGTGCTCGGCGGTAAAGCCGTACTCCTTGAACAGGAACTTGTAGGGCGCGCTCTGGCCGAAGCGGTCGATGCCCAGCACCTGGCCATCCAGGCCCACGTACTTGTGCCAGCCCAGGGTAGCGGCGGCTTCCACGGCCACGCGGGCGCGCACCTTGGAGGGCAGCACCTTCTCTTTGTATTCGTCGCTCTGCTCGTCGAACAGCTCGAAGCTGGGCATGGAGACCACGCGGGCGTCGATGCCTTCCTCAGCCAGCAGGGCCTTGGCGGCCACGCAGACCTCGACTTCGCTGCCGGAAGCCAAAAGGATACAGTCGGGATTCTTCTTTTTGCTGTCGGCGATGATGTAGCCGCCCTTCAGCGCATCGGGGCCGCTCTTCTCGTTGAGCTGGCAGTCCTGACGGGAGAGGATCAGCGCCACGGGACGCTTCTGGGTCATGGCGGCGTACCAGCCGGCGGCGACTTCCTTGCTGTCGCAGGGGCGGAACACTACCAGGCCGGGGATGGCCCTGAGGCCCGCCAGCTGCTCCACGGGCTGATGGGTGGGGCCGTCTTCGCCCACGCCGATGGAGTCGTGCGTGAGAACGTAGGTCACGGGCAGCTTCATGATGGCGGCCACGCGCATGGCGTTCTTCATGTAATCGGAGAACACGAAGAAGGTGCCGCAGTAGGGCCTGAGGCCGCCGTGCAGCTTCATACCCGCGCAGATGCAGGCCATCGCGTGCTCGCGCACGCCGAAGTGCAGGTTGCGTCCGCTGCGGTCCTCAGCGCTGAAGTCGCCCTGGCCCTTCATGTAGGTCTTGTTGGAGGGCGCCAGGTCTGCGCTGCCGCCGATCAGGTTGGGAATGCGCTCGGCCAGGCGGTTCACCACCGTGCCGGAGGAGTTGCGGGTAGCGGCCTTGCCTTCAAAGGCCCAGTAGGCTTCGTCCTTGAGCAGGTCCACGGGCAGCTCTTCGCTGTGCCACACGTCCCACTCCTTGCGCAGCTCGGGATACTTTTCGCTCCACTTGTCAAAGAGTTTCTTCCACTCTTCCTCGGCCTTGGCGCCCTTTTCGGCCACCTTGGCGGTGATCTTGTATACCTCTTCCGGCACCGCGAAGCTCATGGGCTCCCGGTCGATCCACTTGAGGTTCTTCTTGAGGGCCGCGATGTTGTCTTCGCCCAGAGGCTCGCCATGGGCGGAGGCCATGCCCTGCTTGGGAGAGCCGAAGCCGATCTGGGTGTGGCACACGATGAGGTTGGGCTTGTCGCTGATCTTGGCCAGCTTGATGGCGGCCTCCACGTTTTCGAACACGTTGGCGTCCGCCACGTCGATCACGTTCCAGCCGTAGGCACGGAAGCGCTCGGGCACGTTCTCGCGGAAGGCGATGTCCGTGCTGCCTTCGATGGAGATCTCGTTGTCGTCGTACAGGGCGATGAGCTTGTTGAGCTTTAAGGTGCCCGCCAGGGAGCAGGCTTCGTGGCTCAGGCCTTCCATCATGCAGCCGTCGCCCAGTATCACGTAGGTGTTGTGGTCCACCACCGGATAGCCCTTGCGGTTGAACTTGTTCGCCAGGAAGCTCTCCGCCAGCGCCATGCCCACAGCGTTGGAAATGCCCATGCCCAGCGGGCCGGTGGAGGTCTCCACGCCGCGGGTGTGGCCGTACTCGGGATGGCCCGGCGTAAGGGAGCCAAACTGCCTGAACTGCTTGAGATCCTCGATGGTCAGCCCGTATCCGAACAGATGCAGCAGGCTGTACAGAAGCATGGAGCCGTGTCCGGAAGACAGCACGAAGCGGTCGCGGTCCGGCCACTTGTCGTCGGCGGGATTGTGCTTCATTTCCCTGCCCCATACGGCGTACGCCATGGCGGCGGAGCCCATGGGCATGCCGGGATGGCCGCTCTTGGCCTTCTGCACCGCTTCGGCGGACAGAATGCGGATCGCGTTTACAACTTTGGTTTCATTCATGGCAGTTCACTCCTATTCAAGTTTTATAACTTCTTCATTTCCGCTTCCAGCGGGCTGAGATCCAGTTCTTCGTTGTCCCGGGCCAGGATCACGTAGAGTTCGTCCATCATGCGCTTCAGACCGCCCTTTACTTCGCTCTCGGCGGAGAGCACCATCACGGGATCGTGCACGGAAAGCCTGAGCATGAACCATGCGTTGTCCACGCCGCCGTCCAGGGAAAACAGGATGCGCACGCCCTCTCGGTTGTCCGGTGCGAGCCTCCAGGCAGGATTGGAAAGCGTGTTGGAAAGCACCGCTTCGATCACGTAGCCCGCCGCCGTGCGGTAGTCGTCCTGCACGATGGGCAGGCGCGCCTCCAGCGTTTCCACGGGTTCCTGGAGTTCGTCGATCAGCGAGGACAGCGACAGACCGTCGCGCTTCCTCCACATGGCCTCGCACACCACCTTGGTGGCCAGGTACATGCCGTCGTCGATAAAATAGTTTTCCGCCATGGCTGCGTGTCCGCTGGTCTCGATGGCCACGGGCACGTTTATGCCCTCGGCCTGCAGGCGTTTGGCCTCGTCGATCACGTTGCGGTATCCGCGGCGGAAGCGGTAATGGGTGCCGCCCCACTCGGTGATGAAGCGGCTCAGGCCCGATGAGGTGACGGAATCCGTCACGAAGGTGAGGCCCGGCTCGTCCTCCAGCAGGATCGCCGCGATCAGCGCGATCAGGCGGTTGCGGTTGATGGCCTTGCCGCGGCTGTCCACGATGGCCACGCGGTCTGCGTCCACGTCCAGCATCACGCCGATATCGGCCTCATTTTCCACCACGGCGGCGCTGAGCTTGTCGAGGGCTTCCGGGGATTCCGGGTTGGGGGAATGGGCGTTAAAGCGCCCCGTGGGCTCCAGGCCGAAGCTGCCCGTGATGTCCGCGCCCAGGGACGAGAGCATATCCGCGTAAAAGCCGCCGCTGCCGTTGGAGGCGTCCACCACCACGTGCAGTCCCAGCAGGGGCAGGGCCACGTCCTCGTCCATGAACTCCCTCACCTGTCTGGTGAGCCTTTGCTTGTATTCGTCAATAAGAGACAGTTTTCTCACCAGCCGGCGCGGCACCACAGCGCTCTCCGCCCGCACCAGCAGCTGCCAGACATCCTCCGCCGTGAGCGCGCCTTCGCGGGAATAGAATTTAAAGCCGTTCATGTCCTCCGGAGAAGTGCTGGCGGTGACCATCACCGCGCCGTGGATATCGGCGTCTTCCAGTTCCATGCTCATCTGCATGGCCGGAGTGGTCGCCAGGCCGCAGTCGAACACGTCGCTGTCCGCGGCGGTAAGCCCGTCCGCGAAGGCCCGCATGAGCCTGGGGCCCGAGGAGCGGCTGTCGCAGCCGATCGCAACGGCCACCGCGTCGGGGGTGACGTTCATCTTTTCCGCCAGCCACAGGGCGAACACGTAGCCCAGGCGCCGGCAGAAATCATCGGTGAGCAGCTCTTCGCGCGCGCGTATCACCGTGCCTCTGAGAAAACTGTTTCGGTTACTGACCATAAAAACTCCTTTCGGTCGCATGAAAACCGGTCGCCTACGGGAAGGATGCCTCCTTCCCTGCCGCTCGGCGGCGGCCGGACGCGCCGGGAATAATATCCCGCTTACGCGTCCCCGGTCTGCCCTGACGGGCCTGTTTCTTATTCTTCCACCGGCGTCAGGCCGGCAAAATACTGATACAGCGGGGCCATCCTCTTAAACTCGCCCTGCAGGAAACCGGCGAGCTTCGAATCGAGCATTCCCGCTTCGTCCTTTCGTTCGCCGTAAAGGTAAAAGCTGCGCAGCGGATACCAGCTTTTTATTTCGTCGCTCAGCTGCTCGGGCACCGCCATGCGCTTGTAGGCGCGCACGCTGACCTCAAGGCCTCCGGCGCTGGACTTCAGCGCCTCGCAAAACTCCTGGGGCGCCTTTTCCAGCATCAGCCGGTGCGCGCGCATCAGGGGCCGGTTGTCTTCCCAGAAGCCCATGCCCCAGCCCAGGTGGTCGTCCGAGATGTCCACGAAGTAGCCCGGCGTGCCGCCCTTGTTTTCCCGGCGGTGAAAGCCGATCCACATCCAGTCCCGGTAAGGGCTCTTGTCCCGGGAAAAGCGGATGTCCCGGTTGATGCGAGACACCGCGCGCTCCGGCCTGCGTTCCAGCTCAGGATCGATCTGGCCGACCGCTTCCGAAAGCTCGGCTGCCAGGTCCAGAAGCGGTTTGCGCACGGCGCGCAGGTACCAGTCGTGGTTTTCGTTGAAGAACTCCCGGTTGTTGTTGAAGCGGATCGCCATGAAAAACTCCAGCGTCTCCCGGGTAAAGCCTGTAAACATCGCTATGCCTTTTTCGCCTTTCCGGCCCGTTTGCCGCGCCTCGGTTTTTGTCCGGCGTTCTTTTCGCTTTTTCGAAGCAGCAGGGCAAGCATCAGCGCGCCCGCCAGCGAAAAGGCGCCAAACAGCATCAGGGGCAGACGCTTTACGCCGATCAGGCCGTACAAAAGCTTTTCCGCGGCCCCCTCGCCGTCCTCCGCCTGCCTGCCGGACGCATGCGCTGGTTCAGAAAACGCTTCCTGTCCTTCGCTGCGGGCGTACAGGATGTATTCTCCCGCTTCGTCCGGCTCCCAGACGAAAGACGCTTCACAGTTTGCCTCAAGCGCCGCCAGCACCCGGATGTCGCCCGTTTTTTCGGTGCCCACGCGCAGGTTTTCCAGCCTTTTGTCTCCGCTCCGTACCGTGACCAGGATCTTTCCGTCCTCCGCCTTCGCTTCGACGGACAGGCCTTCGCCCGTTTCCGCGGGCAGCACCTTCACCGTGACCTCAGGCGCCGCAAAGCTCACCTGTGCGCCGTCCTCCCTGAGGGCGGTGAGCGTCACCGTAAAGGCGGTGTCCGCCTCGAGCGCGTTCGTCACGAGGCTGGACGCCACGAAGCCCCCCGGCGCCAGAAGGCCCGGCAGGCCGCGGAACCGCCCTGCGCCTTCCGCGAAGGCGTTTAGGCCGGTATACGAGCAGGTGCCGAGGTTTTCGATCTGCAGCGTCAGGTGCGCGCACTGCCCCGCTTTGACGCTCTCGTCCCGCACCACGGTCAGGCGCACGTCTTCATTCAGCACCGTCCACTGGCCGATCACAGCTTCGAAGGTATAGGGCGTGCCGGACACCTGGCTTTTGCAGTCCGCCCGCGCGCTCACCTGGGAAAGGGCTTCATACGGCACCGCACGCTCCACGCGGATGCACTCCCCAACGGGCACGTCGTTTGGCCCAAACACGAAACCGTCCGGCAGGCAGGTGATCACGGCCTCCGATATGCCGGTCTCGCCGGTATTGACCAGCGTATAGCTTACTTTTACGCTTTCGCCCTCCGAAAGCGGCCTGTCCGGCAGGGCGCACACGAGGCGGGCTTCCACCTTGTCTTCCAGTTTGCGCACGCTGCACAGGGTTTGCTCGAGGCTGTCCAGGCCCTTCGATTCGTACTTTAGGGTCACGCTCACGAAGCCCAGCGACAGGGCGTCGGCGCTTACGCGCACCGGGCCGGTAAACTCAATGCTCTCGCCCGCGCCGAGCGTTTCAGCCAGCAGGGCGTCCGGCTGACCCGGAATGATCAGGATCAGGTTTTCTACGGATTCAGGGTTACTGTTAGTCACCGTGACGTGCACGGCGGTGCTGCCGGCAGCATGAAAGCCGTCTTTATCCAGATCGGCCAACAGCCTGACTTCAGCCGGGGCGCACGCATACAGCGCCCACAGCACAGCTGCCGTGAGCATTGCCGTAAAAAAGCGCCATTTCCTGTTCACGCCAGGCCCCCATCCGCATATATTTCCGATTATGTATTGTACGCACGCGAACGCTTTTGTCAAGACGGGCCGTGTAAACGCTTTGGCCCGATCAGCCCTTTGCCTTGCGGATCTCCTCAAGCAGCGCTTCCGCCTGGGGTTTGGTGATCGTGGCCAGGGCGGAGAAATTGCCCTCCACGCATCTTTCGGCGAAGGCCTGGGCTTTTTCCAGGTTGCCACGCTCCAGATTGATGGCGGCGATGTAGTACAGGGTCGCCGCCTGGTTGGACTTTGCGTTGTAGGCCTTGGCGAAATATTCGTACGCCTTGTCGTGGTCGCCCATAAAGTAGTTCAGCTGGCCCATGTTGTCCAGGATGCCCGCGTCCTCATCGTCGTATTCCATGGCTTCGTTATTATATTCCACCGCCTTGGAAAAATCGCCGGTCTCGCGGCCTTTTTCGATGTAGAAATATCCCAGCGAAGTATAGATCATGGACGTGGCGCCGTTGGAGGCGGCGATCTCCATGTTCTCGATGGCCTTGTCCAGCTCGCCCAGCTTCCACTGGCAGACGGCGTAGTTCACGCGCAGCTGCTTGCGCGTCTTGTTGTCGAGCCCCGGCTGCTTTTCGCACATCAGAAGCAGGTCCTTCGCCTCCTGGCATCTGCCGTAGCGCATCAGAAGCACCGCGTAGGCCAGCATGACCTGCACATCGGAGCGGTATCCCGCTTCATAGGCCTGGGTGTAGAGCTTCAGGGCCTCGTCGTGCTTTTCCTTCGCCCCGGCCACGTCGCCCTTGTCGATCATCTGGTTGCCCTGCACGTGGCAGGAATATCCCTTGCGCGCCACGAGGCGCCATTTGAGGTTGTCAAACATGTTCGTTTCCTCCGTATTTGATGAGCTTAGCCATGATCCGGTCACGCCGCTTCGTGAGGGCTTCCCTGTCTTCCGGCAAAGCGGAAGCCAGCAGCCCATCAGCGATTCTAAGCGCATCGGAATAGCGGTGCAGGCGGTGCTCCATAAGCTTGCACAGTTCGAGCTTTGGCACATCGCCCATCTGGCCGCGCTTGATCATATTCTGAAGCGTTCCCAGGCAGGCTTCGTAGTCGGCTCGCCGCCGCTGCAGAAGGTACAGGCGCAGGTTGGCCTCCCCCGCGTATTTTTCCGCCCGGAGGTCCTGCACCGTACGCACAGGCCTCGGACGCGACGCCTTGAGGTACAGGCCCCGGGCCACGCGGTATTCACCCTGCCGCTCAAAGGTCCTGCCCAGAGAGAACAGGTCAAGCTGCTCCTCGGCTTCCTCCGGCCTGGTATAGAGGGCTTCCAGCTCGCACAGGAGCGTGCCCAGGGTGACGATGTCCTGCCGGTTGTGTCTGACCACGTCTTCCAGAAGACTTACGTTCCCCGTGCGTACGCTCTCGAAGTAGCGCCCGGGGATCTCGCTGCCGGGAATGTCGTCGCGCTCGGGCATGCCCAGCACGGCGCTTTCCAGAAAGCTTAAACGGCAGCTGCCCAGGCGCAGTTTCCACACGCTCCGGGCGGGATAGAGCAGGTCCAGCTGCGCCTTGCCCTCCCCCAGGTCCGGCAGGCGCTTCATGACGCACCTGTCCCTGAGAAGCGGCATATCGAACCTGCGCCCGTTAAAGTGCACCACGGCATCGGAAAAGCGCATATCTTCCGAAAGCGCCTCAAGCATTTCCGCTTCCGCGCCGTAATCGGGCATCAGGTACTGCTTTACGTAAAATCGCCCGTCCTTCACCCGGCCCATGCCCACCAGGAACGCCACCGTGCCCGCGCCGCCGCTAAGGCCTGTGGTCTCGGTGTCGATGAAGGCGGCCCGTTCGATATCGAATGCGCCGCCCGTATAGCCCATGAGCATGAGCGCGTCCCGGTTCAGGCGGTACAGCCTTTCGTCCGCCGGGCAGAACCACTCGTAAATCTTTACCCCGGCGGACGCCGGCGCGGGCTTTGGCGCGTCGCTGTTCAGCAGGCTCAGTTTTTTCAGCAGCCTTGAGGACATATCAGTTTTTGCGCCAGGCGGAGGGGAAGAAGAGTATCAGCAGCGGATACAGTTCCAATCTGCCCGCCAGCATGATCAAGGCCAGGATGATCTTCGTCACCGGCGGCAGGAAGCCGAAGCCGCCCATCGGACCGAACCTGCCGAAGGCGGGGCCGATGTTGGAAATGCAGGCCACGGAGCCGGATATGGATTCCAGCAGATCGCAGCCGCTCAGTGCAAGCGAGATCATGCCCGCCACGATGATCAGGGCGTACACGAAGAAGAACACCGCGATGTGGCCGAGCATGTCCTCCGGCACGCTCTTTCCGTCCAGCTTGATCACCTTTACGGAACGGGGCTTGAAGGCACGCGTCACTTCGCGGCCCGCAAGCTTCACCAGCAGGATCACGCGGATCATTTTCAGACCGCCCGCCGTGGAACCCGCGCAGGAGCCCATCAGCATCAAAAGCAGCAGTAATGCCTTGGAAAAGGCCGGCCACAGATCGAAATCCGCGGTGGAAAAGCCCGTGGTGGACACGATGGAAGACACCTGAAAGAACGAATACCTGAGTCCGCCGGCGAAACCTCCGTATATGGAGGATATGTTGGCTGCGATCAGCACCGTGCACAGCACGCTCACGCCCAGGTACGCCCACAGCTCCTGGCTTTTGAAAGCGCCCTTCACGTCGCGGCTGATCAGCTTGAAATACACGACGAAACATACGCCGAACATAAGCATGAACACGCTGATCACAATATCCACGCTCACGCTGTCGTAGTAGCCTATACTGAGGGATTTATTGGAAAAGCCGCCCGTACCCGCCGTGGACATCGCGTGCAGGAGGCTGTCGAAGCCGTCCATTCCGCACAGCAGCAGCGCCAGGAAAAGAAGCGCCGTCAGGGCAGTGTAGATAAAGTACAGCATCTTGGAGCTGTCGCCCACCTTGGGCATGAGCTTGGAGAAGGAAGGACCCGAACTCTCCGCCCGTGCCAGCGATCCGCCGCCGCTCGCACCGGGCAGCACCGCCGTGGTCAGCACCAATACGCCCATGCCGCCCACCCAGTGGGTGAAAGAACGCAAAAACGCGATGGAGCGCGGCAGGCTCTCCATGTTGGAAAGCACCGACGCTCCTGTGGTAGTGAACCCGCTGGCGATCTCGAAGAAGGCGTCCGCGAAGCCGCAGATGCCCGCGAATACCAGCGGCAGGCATCCCATCACCGACATGCACACCCAGCTGATGCCGGCGATAGCCATGCCGTCTCGGGTGTACATGGTCCTGTCTTCCGGCTTGATCAGAATGACCTGCGGTACCGACACCAGCAGGATCGCCCCCAGCGCGGCCAGGAAGGCCCAGGCATAGCCGTCCCGTTCGATCAGGCTCACGGCCAGGGACGGCAGCATGAGCGCCGCCTCCATGAGCATGAGCTTTCCGATGGTATGAAAAACGAGTTTTTTGTTCATGCTTCGTCAGTCTTTCAGTATGTCGTCCAGGGTCACGATGCCGGAGCGCTTGGTCATCACCACCACATGGTCCCCCGCCTCGATGGTATCGGAACCGAAGGGCACGATCACCTTGTTGCCCCTGACGATCACAGCCACCAGGGAGTTTTTGTCTACCGTGAGGGAGGAAAGCGGCTTGCCCAGGTATCCGGCGCCGGCTGGGGCGATGAGCTCCAGGGCTTCCGCCTGCCCGTTCATGATGCGGTACATGCGCTCCACGCCGCTGTCCTCGCCCGCGCTGCGCGCCCTGACCGCGCGCAGCATGATGTTGCAGGCGATCTGGGAAGGGCTCACGATGGTGTCCAGCCCCATCTCGCCCAGAAGCTGCGAATAGCTGATGCGGTTGTTTTTTACGATCACGCGGCCCTTGCATACGCGGGTGGCGTACAGGCCCGCCATGAGGTTTTCCTCATCCCGGTCGGTGAGAGCGATGAAGGCGTCGGTGTTTTTGAGGCCCTCGCTTAAAAGCAGGTCCTGGTCCGTGCCGTCGCCGTACACCACGTCGGTGTTGTCCAGCAGCTCGTCCAGGCGGCGCGCCTTGTCTTCGTCCAGCTCGATCAGCTTGGTCTTCACGCCTGCTTCGTCCAGCAGCCCCGCCAGATAGAAGGCGATGCGGCTGCCGCCGATGATGATGGCGTCCCTGGCCGTTTTGCTGTCCTTGCCCGACTGGCGCAGGAAGGCCGTGATGGTGGCGTAGTCCGCCGTGACGAACACGCTGTCCCCCGCGCGGATCACGAAATCGCCCTTGGGGATGATGGATTCGTCCCCGCGCTGAACGCCGCAGAACAGCACCCGGGGAATGGATTTGCTGCGCTGGTATATGTCGCTCAGCGGTACGCCCACGAAGGGCTCGTCGCCCTGCACGCGCAGCTCCACCATTTCCACCAGGCCCCGGGCGAAAGTCTCCACGCCCGACGCCGCGAAGGGCAGGCGGATCATGCGGCTGATCTCCCGCGCCGTAGCGCGCTCGGGATTGGCCACATAGTTGATGTCCAGCTCCTGGGTGACGAAGCTCATGTTCTTTAAGTACTCCGGGTCGCGGATGCGGGCGATGGTGTATTTGGCGCCCAGCTTCTTTCCGGCGATGCAGCACAGCATGTTGCTTTCGTCCCCGCGCATGGTGGCGATCAGGATGTCGGCGTGCTTGACGCCGGCTTCCTCCAGCGTGTTGATGCTCACGGCGTTGCCCTGAACGGGCAGCGTGTCCAGCTCCTCCACCCGCTGCAGGGCTTCGTCGTCCAGGTCGATCACCGTGATGTCGTGATACTCGGCCACGAGGGTGCGGGCGAGCATGGTGCCCAGCTTTCCGCAGCCGGCAATGACGATCCTCATCTTCGTGCAAGCTCCTTTTTTTCAGGCTTCTTATGCCGCGCAGGCACGCTTTCCGTTCGGGAGGCGCGCTCCGGGATCAGCGTCCTTGCGTTCCCGTGAGCGTCCAGCGGCACCCTGCGCGGGGTTTTGAGTGCGTATTTCTTATCGTATTTCAGGCCCAGCCGGTGTTTTGCCGACAGGGTGGAACCCAGCTTGAGCACGCTTCCCGCGATCATGAAAAGCGCGCCGGCCATCTTCAGGATCAGGCCGTAGGAAAGCACACGCTTCCAGAAGGCGCCGTAGGGGTCGTACAGCGCGGCAGCAATGCCGATCAGCAGGGTGACAATGCCTGTCCGAAGCCGGTGGGTGACGATGCCAAAAAGACCCATGAGCGCACCGAGCCCCAGAAAGCCGAGGGTCAGAAGGTCCTTGCGGGCTTCGGGTTCGTCCATGATGTCTCCCAGCGCCTCAAGCACCGTCAGTTTGCCCTGCCGCACCCAGTTCACGATCACCTTCAGCAGTCCGTCCGCCGCGTCCCAGCGGGTGATGAACTCCCCCAGCGCCCATATGAGCAGGATCAGCGAGCCGCACAGCACCCATTCGCATCCCCAGGGGGCGTATTTCTTCAGTTTTTTGCGGATGTATTTCTTCTTATCCCTGTTCATGGTTCGTTGTGATCAGCGTATACCCGTGACCGCAGGCGGGCAGGAACACCTCCAGGAGTGCCTTCGTTTTCATTTTGACCGCCAGCGTATCGTCCACCGGATGAAACGCCAGGTATTCGCAGCGCAAAAGCGCCTCTTCCAGCAGAAAGCGCACGCGCATGCCCGTATCGAACAAAAGCCCCAGCGGGCTGACCGCGCCGGGATACGTTCCCATCAGTTCGCCCAGCTTGTCCTCCGGCGCGAAGCTCAAGCGGGACAAACCCGCCTGCCGGCTCACCTGCGAGGTGCGGAAGGGCGCGTCCGAAGCAAGCGTGTACAGCGCGAAAACGCTCTGGTTCCGGGGGCACAGAAAGATGTTGCGGGGCACGGGCGCGCCGATGGTCTTTTCCGCCCGGCGGCACTTTTCCATCGTGTCCAGCGCCTCGTGGCGCGTAAGCTCGTATTCGATGCCCAGCGCGTCCAGGCGTGCCAGGCATTCGCCGGCGCGGCTCATGTGCGGCGCAGGTCCTTTCCCAGCAGGCGCAGATGATCCCAGAAGCGCACGTCCGACAGGCGGGAAGCCACGCGCTCGGAGTAGATCTCCTTCATCTGCGGGGGCGTCAGGTTGGTGGTGATCACCGTGTGCCGCCCCGCCCGCATGCGCTCGTCCAGCAGCACGCACAGGTATTCTTCCGACACGTTCTTGAGCACAGGCTCGCTTCCCAGATCGTCGATCAGCAGTACGGGGCAGCGGATGAGCTCATCGAAGGCTTCCTCCGCCCCCTCTTCGTGAAAATGCACGGCCCGCAGGCGCTGAAGCAGCTTGTAGGAGCCAAGCGACACGGCGCACACGCCCTTTTCTTCAAGGCCCGTGCGGATACAGCCCATCAGAAACGTTTTGCCCAGGCCCGGCTGGCCGCTCAGGATCAGCCCGGGCAAGATGGTGCCGGGATAGCTGTTCACGTAGTCCTCGCAGGCCTGGCGGATGCGCACCGTGAGCGCGCGCTGGGTGAGCCCTTCCAGAACAGGTTCGTCCGGCACGCGGCTTTCGTCGAACATATGAAAGCTCGCCCCGAAAGCGCCTTCCTGCCCGCGTTCGCTCATGAGAGCGGAAATACGCCTTTCCATGCAGGCGCACATACGGGCCGGCACCTGGCCGGACAGGTATCCGGTATCCCGGCAGGCGGCGCATTCATAGCGGGGAGAGAGGTAGTCTTCCCCGTAGCCCTTTTCCGCCAGCGCCTTCCGGATGGCGGCGTTCAGTTCCAGCCCCCGCCGGCGCATCTCCGCCGCGACCGCCGCCGCGTTGGGCCGGTCCGCCATGGCCAGGCGCATGCTTTTTACCGGCAGCTCCGCGCGCTCGTCCATCAGCTGCCTGACCTCGGGCAGGGCGTCGCGTATCTCCCGTTCCCGGCGGCTCAGTTCGTCGTTGATCTCGCTTTGCCTGCGGGCGTAGTATTCATTCGCCCTGGCGATCGCTTCCGCGCGCGTCATTTACTCACCCGCCCTTTTGCGGTTCATGATATCCGCATAGTATCCGGTCTCGAAATCCTCTTCCGTCAGGACGCGTTCGTCCATCGGCTTTTTGTCCTTCCCGCCCTTGCGCACGGCGGCCTCGAAGGCCGCGTGGGCCTCCCTGGCCTTTTCCTGGGTGGTGATCCCCTGGGCGCTCCAGATCTGCACAAGGCGGTTTATGTACTTTACGGGGTTGTCGCTGCCCCGGGCGCACTCCGCGGCAAAGCGCACGGCGTCCAGCTCGATCAGCGCGGTCCACACTTTGGCGAAGCGGATGTCGCTGGCCGTGACGCGCTTCTCCACGCCCGCCAGCTCAAACAGCTCCGTCACGATGCCGGAATAATACTTTTGCTGGCGCCGCTGCTCCTGAACTTCCTCCAGGGTGAAGGCGCCCGCCTCTTTCCATTTGGCCAGGCGCTTTTCCACGTCCTCAAAGCGGCGCTGGTTGTTTTCGCCGCACTGGATGGCTGCCTGCTCGATGGCGCCGAACTCAAAGCCCATGTCCAGAAAACGTCCCAGGGACTCGATCTGCTCCGGCGTAGGCCGGGCGGATACGCCCAGGTGCTCCAGCAGCGTTTTTACCCGCCGGAAGGGCTCGTCCGTCTCGTTCACGCGGGAAGAAAGCACGCTGTCCAGATAGCCGAAGGAGGGGTTCGTGCCCTTCACGGTCTCGGCGCAGGCCGCCATCACGGCGCCTTCGTCCAGCTTCCACTCGTCGATCCACTTTTTGACCAGTTCGATCTCGTCCAGGCTGGGCGCCCTTCTCAGGCCGAAGCGCTTTACGATGGCCTGGGCGGTCTGGCTGTATACGCCGGTGCGCGCCAGATACGCTTCGGCGCTTTTCAGGTCCGTTACGCCGGCCCCGGCCCATTCCAGGGCGGTCTCGTTCAAGTGCTTGAACATGGTGCGCGCGGTGGGCAGCTTGCCGCCCCGCTTTTCCACGTCCCGCTTGACCATGAACAGTACAGTCTCCGGGGCGAGATGCATTACGTCCAGCCAGTCGCTGGCCATGGCCAGTTCGTGCCCTTCCAGCACCGTGCGGGGCATCAGCGCCTGCAGCTGCTTGTTGTAGCTGCGGTTCGTGTAGACGTCGTCATCCTCCTGCCTGGCGGGCAGCGCGCCCTGCACGGGCAGGATGCTGTAGGTGGGGGGATTGTCGCTCAGGCGCTCAGCGATGCCCTCGCGCTCCCAGTAGCTGAAGGCGCTCAGCACGGTCTCCGCGTCCAGGTTGAGGGCCTCCGCCATCGCGTCCACGCCGGAACACAGCTCCGGGCAGCGGCACAGCAAAAGCGCGTATAAGTATACCTTCACATAGTCGCCCGGGGCGGACGGCATATACTCCAGCATGAACAGGTTGCTCACCGCGGTGGCGCCCATCATGGCGCTGCCTTCGGCGTATGCGCAAAACGGCATGTTCGCGATTCTCCGTTTCTTATCGGTATGCGTGTATGATAGCACAGCACAGGTCGGCGCGCAAGTAAAATGCGCCGGCGCCCGTCACTTTCGGCTCTCCATGTATTTCATCAGCTTTTTCTTTACCCTCTGCAGGGCATTGTCGATGCTCTTCACATGGTGGCCGTACTTGTCGCTGATCTCCTGATAGCTCTTGCCCTGCAGATATCCTGTGAGCGCGTCCATCTCCAGGGGCGAAAGCAGTGTGTCCATGCGCTCCTTTACGGCGCTGATGTCCTCCCGGGTGATCAGAAGCGCCTCGGGGTTGGAGCGGTCGTCTTCCTTAAGCGCCTCCATGAGGGTGCGGTCGCTGTCGCCGTCGTAGGCGGGGCGGTTCAGGGAGATGTAGTAGTTGAGCGGGATATGCTTCTGGCGCGTGGCAGTCTTTACGGCGGTGATGATCTGCCGGGTGACGCACAGGTCCGCGAAGGCCTTGAAGGAGGCGTTGCGGTCGGCACGGTAGTCCCGGACCGCCTTGTACAGGCCGATCATGCCTTCCTGCACGATGTCCTCGTGGTCAGCGCCCACGAGGAAATAGCTGTGCGCCCGCGCCCGTACGAGGTTTTTGAATTTGACGAGGATATAGTCCATGGCGTCGCTGTCTCCGCCCTGGGCTTCGGCCACGATGGCCTCGTCGGTATAAAGCTCGAATCTCTCCATCGCTCTGCCTCAGCGCCTGGCCCGGGCGAACTCGAACAGCATGATGCCCGCCGCCACGGACGCGTTCAGCGAACCCACGTGCCCCCGCATGGGGATCGACAGGGTCTTGTCGCACTTTTCCAGCACCAGGCGGCTCACGCCCTCGCCCTCCGCGCCGATCACGATGGCAGCAGGGCCTGATTTGTCCGCCTCGTACACGCTCTCGCCGTCCATATCGGAGGCGTACAGCCACACGCCTTTTTCCTTCAGTTCGTCCAGGGTCCTTGGCAGGTTGGTGACCCGCGCCACGCGCATGTACTCCACCGCGCCGGCGGCCGCCTTCACGCAGGCGGGGTTGAGCCCGGCGCTGCGGCGTTCGGGAATGATCACGCCGTGGGCGCCCGCGCAATCCGCGCTGCGGATAATGGCGCCCAGGTTGTGGGGATCGGTGACGCCGTCCAGCACTACGATGAACGGGTCTTCGCCCCTTTCCCCGGCGCAGGCGAAGATATCGTCCACCGAGGCGTATTCGGCGCTGGACACGTAGGCGAGCAGGCCCTGGTGGTTGGGGTACACCTGGTCCAGGCGGCTTTTGTCCACCTCCTGCACCACCACGCCCGCGTCCCGCGCCATGCGGATGATCTCCCGGGCGCTGGAGGACAGATCGCCCTTCATCGCCAGCAGCTTTTCCATGGGGCGGCCCGCCCGCAGGGCCTCGCGGATGGGGTTGCGGCCCACCAGCAGGTTTTCGGGCAGTTCCCGGGGCTGGTCGGTATACGGAAGCGGCGCCCTTTCGCGGCGGGCCATGTCCGCCCGGCGCTTGGGGTCCTTGTAGTTGCGCTGGTTCGTGCCCGTCCAGCTGTCCGGGCGCTTGCCGTTATGATTGCCGTGGTACGGCATTTTGGGCGTATCGTCGAAAGGCATCAGTTCATTCCTTCCATCTCAGTCGCAAGGGCCAGAAGGCGCTCCATGCGCTCCAGTTGTTTTGTAAGGTACAGCCAGCCGACCAGCGCCTCCAGGGCGGTGGCGTAAGGATATTCGGCGGGATCGGCGTTTTTGGTGGCGGTCTGCTTCGCGTTGCGGGCACGCTTCACCACAGCCGCTTCCTCCGGCGTGAGTTCGGGCATGATGCGCTTTAAGCTCTCGCACTGGGCGTGGGCGTTTACCAGCGCCACCGCGGCGCGGTTGAGCGCGTTCACCCTGCCGCCCTTTCTTACCAGCCTGGAGCGCACGTACAGATCGTACACGCTGTCCCCCACAAAGGCCAGTTCCAGGGAACCCGGCATCTGCCCATGGGGAAAAACGCTGCTTGCGGGTGCGTCCGTCATGCCTTCATGAGCTCCCTGAGCTTCTGATAGTCCTTTTCCCATTTATCGTCCTGGGCGGGGTCCCATCCATATTCCCTGTCACCGAAGGAATCGCGCACGATGCCCCTGAGCTCCCACAGGTCCTTCACGTCGCCCAGGCTCATCGCCTGTACCAGGAGGTTTCCGATCACCGTGCCCTCGCCAGCTCCTATGCGCACGGGGCGCCTGAGGGCCTGCGCGGTATAGCGGTTGAGCAGCTCGTTTTTGCCGCCGCCGCCCACAATGTACAGTACGTCTATCTTTTTGCCGGTGATCTCCTCTATGCACTCCACGGCCCAGCGGTATTTGAGGGCCAGGGAACGGTACACTACATCCGCCACCTTGCCCACGCGGTCTTCCTCGGATATGTCGCCGCCGTGCGCCTTCACGTAGGCGCAGATGCGGTCCACCATGCCGTCGGGCGCGAAGAAAAGGTCGTCGTCCACGTCGATCACGTCGGGTGCAGGCTGCTTTACCGCCTGCACTTCATTCACGATATCCGCGAAGGACAAAGGCTCCAGGCCCTTGCCGGCGCGCTCCTCGTTGAACTGCTTGCGGCATTCCTGTATGATCCACAGGCCCATGATGTTTTTGAGCATGCGCGTGGTGCCGTCCAGGCCGCCCTCGTTGGTAAAGTTGGCGTCCATCACCGCTTTGGTGCACACGGGGTCCAGGGTCCCCACGCCCATCAGCGACCAGGTGCCGCTGGAAATGTAGGCGAAGCTCTCTCCCCTGCGCGCGGGCACAGCGGCCACGGCGGATGCCGTGTCGTGGGACGCCACGGCGATGACCGGGATGTCGTAATCCAGGCTTGGGCAGATGTCGCGCCTGAGCAGGCCGCGACGCGTGCCGGGCTGCTGAAGCGGGGCAAACAGCGTTTCCGGTATGCCGAAGGCGTCCAGCACGGGCTTTGCCCAGGTACGGGTATGGGGATCGATCAGCTGGCTGGTGGAGGCGATGGTGTACTCCGTGCCCACCTCGCCCGTCAGGTAGTGCTCGAACAGGTCGGGCATGAACAGAAGCGTGTTGCCTTCCTTCAAAAACGCGGCGGCCTCGGGGTCGCGCTGCATGGCGATCAGCTGGTACAGGGTATTGAACTGCATGAAGGCCAGGCCCGTGTTGCGGAAGATCTCCTCCTTGGGCATCACCTTGAAGGCTTCCTCCATGAGGCCGTTGGTGCGCTCGTCGCGGTAGGCCACGGGGCGGTACACAAGTTTGCCCTGCCCGTCCACGATGCCGAAATCCACGCCCCAGGTGTCTATGCCGATGGAATCGATGTGCACGCCCATATCGGCCGCCTTGCAGATGGCGGTCTTCATTTCGCCGAACAGCCGCTCTGTCTCCCACTGCAGGAAGCGGCCCGTGTGCACGGCTTCGTTGGGGAAGCGGTGGATCTCCTCTATTTCAAGTACCTTCTTCCCGTCCGTGGACAGACGGCCCAGGATCGCGCGGCCGCTGGAAGCGCCGAAGTCAAAACCCAGATAGCAGCGAACGTTTTGTGCCATGTACATCCCTCCGAGATCAGATTGTATGCAGGGGTCTCCTGCATACATTGTAATCCGAATCCGGCCATTTTGCAAGCGCGAAAGGCAATTGTTCATACAATATATACCCTTCGTTTGCAATCCGTCCCGGCAGGCCGGCGGAAGCGGTTCGTTGCAGTTCTGCAACAAAGATTTCAGACCCGTAACACGGGTGCTTTTTTAATCCGGCGCTGCCTTTTCCTGTGCAAAAAGTTATCCACAAGTTCAAGCGCGCCAGTTCGGCTTATACACCGTATCAGCCGGGTTTATCCACAGAATTGTGGATAACTTGTCAACATATCCACAATTTTCAAAACACAGTCGGTTTTTTCGCACAAACACAGACGATGACTTGATCATTACAAAAGTATTACAGACAGTGGTTTGTTGCTTCCGTAAAGTCGCACAACAGACACAGTCGCTTCATCAAAAAAACGCGGAAAGTTCAGGCTTTGCGAAACAACTTGGCTCTACACGGAGAGCCGGAGGGGCTTCAACCTCTCCGGCTTTCTCTTTGGATGCATCAGGCGCAGCTTACAGGAACCGCTCTACTCTTCTATCAGTCTCACCGAGGGCTGGGCGTTCAGGTCCAGGCCCGCCAGTTCGCCGTTCATCAGGCGGTAAAAGCCTGCGGCGCCGATCATGGCGGCGTTGTCCGTGCATAGGGACGCAGGCGGCATGAATACCTTTAGGCCCATTTCCGTTCCCCGGCGCAGGGTCTCCCGCCGGAGCAGCCGGTTGGACGCCACGCCGCCCGCCAGGGCGAAGCGCTCCGCGCCCGTATCCCGCGCGGCAAGCAGCGCCTTGTCCAGAAGCGCGTCCACCACAGCGCGGCGGAAGGAAGCCGCCCAGTCAGCCGCCTCGATCTCGCCGCCGTTCTGGCGTATGGTGTGGGCCTGGTTGATCACGGCGGTCTTCAGGCCGCTGAAGGAATAATCGTACTTGCCCTCCGTGTGCATGCGCGGGAAGCGGTAGCGCTTTTCGTCCCCCGTCTCCGCCAGCTTGTCCAGCAGCGGGCCGCCGGGATAGGGTATCTCCAGCACGCGGGCCACCTTGTCGAAGGCTTCCCCCGCGGCGTCGTCCGCGGTGCGGCCCAGAAGCTCGTAACAGCCGTAGCGGGTGACGTTCACGATGTGGCTGTGGCCGCCGGACGCCACAAGGCACACGAAGGGCGGCTCAAGCGAAGGGGCCGCGATAAAGTTCGCGCTCACGTGGCCTTCGATGTGGTTGACCGCCACCAGCGGAACATCCAGCCCGTAGGCCAGCGCCTTGGCGAAGCTCACGCCCGTGAGCAGCGCGCCCACCAGGCCCGGGCCGAAGGTGACCGCCACGGCGTCGATATCCCGCGCCCCGAGGCCGGACGCCGCCAGCGCCCGCTCGTACAGGGGCGACAGCGCCTCCACGTGCATGCGGGAGGCGATCTCCGGTACCACGCCGCCGTACAGGGCGTGGATGTCCACCTGGGAGGATATCTCGTTTGCCAGCACCTGGCGGCCATCTTTTACCACGGCCACGGCGGTCTCGTCGCAGCTGGATTCCACGGCCAGCAGGGTTGCGCTGCCTTTTTCGATCAAAGCGCGCGCTTTCTCGCGCGCGCGTTCCAAATACGTCATCATGCCTTACAGCTTTTGCAGGTAGGCCGTAACGAAGCCTTCCAGGTCGCCGTCCATCACGTCGTCGATGTTGCCCATCTCGTAGCCCGTGCGATGATCCTTCACCATGGTGTAGGGCTGGAAAACGTAGGAGCGGATCTGGCTGCCCCATTCGATCTTTTTGAGCTCGCCCTTCACCTCGCCCATCAGCTCCTGGCGCTTCTGTTCCTGCAGTTCGGCCAGGCGGGCGCGCAGCATGCGGAAGCAGGTCTCCTTGTTCTGGATCTGGCTGCGCTCGTTCTGGCACTGCACCACGATGCCCGTAGGCAGGTGGGTGATGCGCACGGCGGAGTCCGTGCGGTTTACGTGCTGGCCGCCCTTGCCGGAGGCGCGGTAGGTGTCGATGCGCAGATCGTCCGGCTCGATGGGGATCTCGCCCTCGTCTTCTATGACCGGAGCCACGTCCAGGGACGCGAAGGAGGTGTGCCTTCTCGCGGCTGCGTCAAAGGGAGAGATGCGCACCAGCCGGTGCACGCCCCTTTCGCTCTTCATAAAGCCGTAGGCGTAGTCGCCGGACACTTCCCAGGTGACGCTCTTTACGCCGGCCTCGTCGCCGTCCAGCATGTCCAGCTCCCGCACGGTAAAGCCCATGCGCTCGCCGAAGCGCGTGTACATGCGGTAGAGCATCTGCGTCCAGTCCTGGGCCTCCGTTCCGCCCGCGCCGGCGTGCAGGGACAGGATGCAGTCGCAGTTGTCGTACTGCCCTGTCAGAAGCGTGGTGAGCTTTAAGGACTCCATTTCTTCCCGCAGCTTTTTGAGCTCCTGGCCGATCTCGCCGGCCATCTCGTCGCCGCCCTCTTCCTCGCTGAGCTCCAGCATGACCTCGGCGTCGTCCAGGCGCGAGCACAGGGACTTGTAATGGTTGATGCGGTTTTCGCAGGAGCGCATCTGCTTGTTCACCTTCTGCGCGCGCTCCACGTCGTCCCAGAAGCCCTCGGAGGCCATATCCTCCTGATACTCCACCAGCTGCTCCTTGAGGCCCTCGATGTTCAGCGACTTTTCCGTGTCCCTGAGCATATCCTTGAGCGCCGTGATCTCCTGGCGAAAAACCTCGGATTCGTACATGATATAAACCTCCTAAACTGACCGGCCGGACGCGCGGGTCCGGTGTTTTTGGTATATTACATCCGCCAGACACAGAACCGCCCACAGGATGAGCGATCCGGCCGCAGCGAGACTGCCCCACTTTTTGACCGCGGTGCCAAAATAATATGCGTTCATGATGCGGTCGAACGCCCCTGCGCCCATATCGGGGCTAATGCTGTCCTTGAGCGCCTGAAGCGCGGCGCCCGCCAGGGACGTCACGGTCGACAGCGCCGAAATAGTCACGAAGACGTTTTCTGCAATGCTCAGTGCTCTGGCTGTTTTTGTACGGGTCATACGTTCCTGCCGTGGCATTCCTTATACTTTTTGCCGCTGCCGCAGGGGCAGGGATCGTTGCGGCCCACCTTCTTCACCGCCCGCACGGGCGCTTTGGCCACGGACTGGTCGGTGTTCACGGTGATGTTCTTCGCCACCTCTTTGCGCTCGATCGGGCGGTTGATGACGGCGTGGTACACCATGCGCAGGGTGTCCTCCTGAATGAGGTGCACCATTTCCTCGAACATGTCGTAGCCCTCGTGCTGGTATTCCACGATGGGCTGCTTCTGGCCGTAGGCCCTCAGGCCTATGCCCTCGCGCAGCTGGTCCATGGCGTCGATGTGGTCCATCCAGCGGGTGTCCACGCTCCTGAGCACCACGCTGCGCTCCACCTCGCGCATATCGAAGCCGGCCTCGGTGATCGCCCGCTCGCGCTCGGCGTAGAACGCCGCGCTCCTTTGCGTAAGGGCAGAAAGCAGATTGTCCCTGGTGCGGTCGGAAAGCGAATCGTAAGCCGCCTGTACGTCGCCTTTTTTGAGGCAGATGCGTTCCAGATACTCGCCCAGGCCCTTCAGGTCCCATTCCTCCGGGATGGCGTCCGCGGAGACGTGGCTGTTAACCGCGGTCTCCAGGATGGTGTCGCGCATGTCGCAGATGCGCTGCTTCATGTCGCCGCCCTCGAGCACCTCGCGCCGCTGGCCGTATATGATGTTGCGCTGGGTGTTCATCACGTCGTCGTACTGCAGCACGCTTTTGCGGATGTCGAAGTTGCGGCCCTCCACGCGCTTCTGGGAAGCTTCGATCTGCTTGGACAGAATGCCGTATTCAATGCGCTCGTTCTCCCCCACGCCCAGGCGGTCCACGATGGGCTTGATGCGGTCGGAGCCGAACAAGCGCATCAGGTCGTCCTGCAGGGAGATGAAGAAGCGGCTGGAGCCGGGATCGCCCTGGCGGCCGGCGCGGCCGCGCAGCTGGTTGTCGATGCGGCGGGACTCGTGGCGTTCGGTGCCGATGATGTACAGGCCGCCCAGCTTCACCACTTCCTCGTGCTCCCGGTCGGTCTCCACCTTGTGCCGGGCGTACAGGTCGTTGTACAGCGCGCGGACGTCCAAAATCTCCTGGCTCACGTCTTCGGCGTGGCCCACTGCCTCCTCGATCACCTCGTCCGTGTAGCCCTGCAGGCGCATCTCGTGCTTGGCCATGAATTCGGCGTTGCCGCCCAGCAGGATGTCGGTGCCTCGTCCGGCCATGTTGGTGGAAATGGTCACGGCGCCCTTTTTGCCGGCCTGGGCCACGATCTCGGCTTCCTTCTCGTGGAATTTGGCGTTGAGCACCACGTGGCGTATGCCGCGCCTTTCCAGCAGGCGGCTCACGTATTCGCTCTTTTCCACGCTCACGGTGCCCACCAGAACGGGCTGGCCCGTGGCATGCAGCTTTTCCACCTCGTCCGCCACGGCGTCGAACTTGCCCTTTTCGGTGGTGTATACGGCGTCGTTCAGATCCTTGCGGATCATGGGGCGGTTGGTGGGTATGGTGACCACGTCCAGCTTGTAGATGCCCCGGAATTCTTCTTCCTCGGTCTTGGCGGTACCCGTCATGCCCGAGATCTTTTTGTACATACGGAAGTAGTTCTGGAAGGTGATGGTGGCCAGAGTCTTGCTCTCCCGTTCCACCTTCACGTGCTCCTTGGCCTCGATGGCCTGGTGCAGGCCGTCGGAATAGCGCCGGCCCGTCATCAGGCGGCCCGTGAACTCGTCCACGATCACCACCTGGCCGTCCTTCACCACATAGTCCACGTCCCGCTTCATCAGGGCGTTGGCCCTGAGGGCTGCCAGGATGTGGTGGTACAGTTCGTTGTTCTGCACGTCGGAGAGGTTTTCGATGTTGAAAGCCTGCTCCGCCTTCCTCACGCCCTCCTCGGTGAGGGCGATGGTCTTTTCCTTTTCGTCCTTGGTATAGTCCCTGTCCTCTCCCTCCCGCAGGCGGCTCACGAAATGGTCCGCCATCTGGTACAGCTCGGTGGATTTGTCCCCCTGTCCGGAGATGATGAGGGGCGTTCTGGCTTCGTCGATCAGGATTGAGTCCACCTCGTCCACGATGGCGAAGTTCAGGGGCCGCTGCACCATGTTTTCCTTTACGACCACCATGTTGTCGCGCAGGTAGTCGAAGCCCAGCTCGTTGTTAGTGGCGTAGGTCACGTCCGCAGCGTAAGCCTCCTGGCGCTGCTCGGGCTTCATGTCGTGCAGGATCAGGCCCACCTTCAGGCCCATGAAGCGGTATATCTTGCCCATCCACTCGCTGTGGTATTTGGCCAGATAATCGTTGACCGTCACCACGTGCACGCCCTTGCCGGGCAGCGCGTTCACATAGGCCGCCAGGGCGGCGGTGAGGGTCTTGCCCTCGCCCGTCTTCATCTCAGCGATGCGGCCCTGGTGCAGCATGATGGCTCCTACCAGCTGCACGGGGAAGGCCCTCTGGCCGATGGCCCGGAACGCGCCTTCCCGCACGGCGGCAAGCGCATCCGGCAGCAGGCTGTCCAGCTCTTCGCCACCGTCCAGGCGGCGGCGGAAGGCTTCCGTCTGGGCGCGAAGCTCGGCGTCGGACATGGCCTTATACGCGGGCTCCTTGTCCTCGATGAGCTTCACGGTCTTCATGATCTTTTTGACCTCGGCCTCGTTGGAGCCCGAGAGGATGCCCTTTATGAAATCAAAAACCTTTTCCATATATATGCTCCTGTGGAGAATCGGCGTATAGTATACCATTTTTCGCACTTTCGCGCAAGCGTTACGGCACCTGTTCCACGCTGCCCAGCTGATTTTTCACGCGTTTGACCAGCCACATCAGCTTTGTGCGCAGGCTCATGCGGCCCACGATGCCCCGGTAGCTCTTTTCCGCCAGCTCCCGCCAGGGCGTTTTGAGCTCGCGTCCGGAGTAGCTTTGGCGGCTCACCAGGTCGCTGAAAACCCGGAAGTCTTCGTCCGCCAGGCCCATCTGCGCCGCTTTTTCCGCGTAGGAGGACGGCGTGTAGCCCTCGCCGTAGCGCAAAAACGCGCACTCCAGCGCCAGCAGGCAGGCCCGGTACCACAGCATGAGTTTGTCCGTGCGGTCGGAAAAACGCTTCTCCGCGATGTCCGGACGGCTCAAATGCAGACGCCGGGCGATCAGCGCCGCCAAAGCCAGAAGCAAAAGCAGTGTGAGGAGAACCAGCCAGATGCCGGTGCCGTTTCCCCGCTTGTCGGACGCATCGTCTTCCCAGTTGCTGCCGTCGTCTGTCTGCGGCGGGAGGGTCGGTTCCGGCGTGCTTTCGCCGCCAAGATCGGGCCCCGGAGTCTGTTCAGGCTCAGCCGCGTCCCCGGAGTCGTCCGGAGTCTGGGTATCATCCGGAGAAGGCGTCGGCGTTTCGGCGGGCGTGGGTTCGGGCGTCGGAGTTGGCGCAGGCGTTGGTGTGGGTGCGGGAGAAGGCGTCGTATCCGGCGCATTGCCGCCGTTCCAGCCGTCGTTCCCGTTTTCGTTCCCGTCGTCATTCGACGCCGTGGCCTCGAAGGTCACCCAACCGAAGCCCGGGAAATATACCTCCGACCAGGCATGGGCGCTCGCTCCCGTGACGACGCAGGTGCCGTCCGGGCCGGGCTCAGCCAGGTAGCCCTCCACATAACGGGCGGGCAGGCCCGCGATGCGGGCCATGAGGGTCATGGCGGAAGCGAAGTACACGCAATAGCCCCTGGGATTCTCCAGCACGAAGTAGCTGACGAAATCCATATCCAGGGGCGGATACGGCGGCGTAAGGGTATACGTGCCGGCGCTGCGCAGATAATCGCGTATCGCGCAGGCGGCGTCGTAGGGCTCGGTGAGGCCGTCGGTGATCTCGTACACCAGGCGGAACAGCCGGCTGTCCACGCTTTTGGGAATGTCCCGGTTGAGCAGAAGCGCCGCCGCGTAGGCGTCGTCATCGCTGTTTGCAGCGCTGATGACGGCGTTTCTCATATCTTCGTCGCTGCCGGCAAAGGAATAGTATTCCAGCTCGTAAATGTCCCCAGCCTTCAGCCTGCGGGAGGAAAACACCTCGCCGATGTTGTTGTACAGCACGCGGAAGTCGCTTACAGCCTTTACGGAGCGGGTGCGGCCCGGCGAATACATGGACCAGTAGGGATGCTCGTCGAGCACCTCGACCCGTGCGGTCTTCAGCGCAAAATCCGCTCTGAGCAGCCTTTCCTTGGTCAGGTCCTGGGCGAGCTCGAACTCGCTGCGGTACAAAAGCCCCTCGATGCCGCCCAGCATATAGCGCTTGATCTTGCCCGCCTTTTCGTCGTTGCTTTCGTCCACCCACGCCCGCAGATTGTAGGTATAGCGGATCGCGCCGCGCAGGTACAGGGTCTCGTCCGCCTCCACGCGCAATACGTCCACGCCGCTTTGGGGATACACGGGGCCGCCGAAGCTGTCGCTGCTGGTGCGCCAGCCGTAAGAGCCGATGTTGAAGGGGCGCCTCTGCTCGGTATCGTTGCGGTCCAGGTTGAAGGTATCCGTCAGAAAACGCATCACTTTGAGGCCTGCCTGCCGCATCGCGGGCACGGTGACGCCCTGTTCGGGCACGGCGCTCACCGCCACCAGCGCCGCGATCAGAGACGCGGACAGAAGCGCCTTCAGGCTGGTCTGGTGCAGCCGCCCGTTCACCGCGTACATGGCGGACACGGCAAGCAGCAGCCCGAACGAATACTTTACGTTCAGCTCTTCGCCCCTAAACCACCAGACCACCGCAAACGTGCCGGTCATCACCAGGAGCACCTTGATGCCGAAAGGTTCCCCGCAGCACGTATACGCGTATATCATCACCAGGATGGCATAGCACAGTATCTCCCGCTCCACGGGATAATCCGGGTCCCTGCCCACGATGCCCCGGACCAGACCCACCAGCGCCGTGACCGGCCTCCAGCCGAAAAACACCACAAACTGCACGCCTACGGCCAGCGCGGCGATCAGCACGAACCAGGTAACGCGCGGGGAGACGGACAGCGCCATCAGGCACAGGGCCGAAACAGCCAGCCCAGTCCACAGGTATCGGGTCATATTCACGTCCACCGTCTCCTCGAGGCGGACAGACAGGAACATCATGACCGCACTGTGGGTAAACAGCATGGCGATGATGAGGCCGCCCAGGGCGTTAAACACTTTATCCCTGTTCATACCGCGGCCCCCTTCCCCCAGGGGTCGTACGCCTGAGCGTCCACCCCGGCGGCTTCCAGCCGCGCCATCTGCGCCTGGAAGGAGCCTTTGGAGGCCACCAGACGCACCGATACGGTCATGCCGCAAAACGTCTTCAGGCGCGAAAGCGCCTCGGCGTCCCGCGGGTTCAGGGAAGGCGTTACGAACACCGCCGCGCCGGCGGTGCCCACGCGCCGCATGGCCTGGGCAGCCAGGACCTCGAAGGGCACGAAGGCGTCGAAGCGGGCTTTTGCCAGGTCCTCGGCTACCGCCTGCAGGTTCTGGACGTTCTCCGCGCTTTCTTCCCGTATGCCGTCCTCGCACAGGATCAGCCGGAAGGGCAGGCCTTCCTCCAGGGCGGCCCTGCACACGCTCAGGGCGCTTTCGCACACGCCGTCGCGCAGAAAGGCGGCGCGTTCGTCCGCAGTATCGGGCTGGGACAGATCCGGGATCACCAGCACGTCAGGGCGCGCGGCTTCCTCATAGATCTTCACGAAGGGCTTTACGTTCAGCTTGGAAGGATCGAGGCTCTTCAGGGTAAGCTTCCAGTGCAGGCGCTTCAAGGGGTCTCCCTCGGTCCACTCCCGCACATCAGCGGGCTCGGAAGCGTCGTCCTGCAGGCGCACCTCGCCGTTGCCCGCCAGGCGGGTCTCCGGCTTCGGGGCATCAGTGGGATAGGTTTTGGGCAGCACCAGGATCTGCGTGCCCGGATCTGGCACCTTTCGGGAAAACACGAACAGGTTGAACATATCCGTCACGAAAACGGTCCCGCCGCCCGGAGAAACGGCGCCCACATGCGGGCAGTCCACGCGCACGGTGCTCTCGTAGCGCACGAAGGGCATGCCGCCGCTGCGCACGGTCTGGCCGGAATCGGAAACGAACGCGGCCTGGCCCAGGGGGAGCGGAGAAAAAAAGCGTATGCTCACGCCCGCGTTCAGGCTGTCGCCTTTTTGGACCGTTCTCCCGGACGCGCGCACCCGCACGTCCACGGTCAGAAAGGCGGTAAATGCGGTGATGAAGGCGCAGGCAAGCATCACCAGCATGCACACCGCAATGCGCAGCAAAAGCGCACTGCCCATGGTGAGCGCGATGGCGCCCAGCGTAAGCATGGCGAATATGAAATTGAGCGTTCTGGTTCTCACTTTACGCGCACCGGCACCTGCACGGCGGCGATCAGCCGCGCCAGCGCCTTTTCAGGCGTAATGGCCTTGGGGCCAAGGCGGAACTCGGGAGACAGCACCACGCGGTGGGAAAGCACCGGGGCTGCCATTTTGCGCACGTCTTCCGGCATCACGTATTCGCGGCCGTCCAGCAGCGCCGCGGCCTGGGCGGAGCGCATCAGCGCGATGGCGCCGCGGGGGGATATGCCGCGCTCGAACACCTTGCCCTGCCGGGAGGCCTGGGCGATGGATACGATATAGGAGCGCATCTCGCGGGAAACGCGAACCTCGCCCACCTTGCCCTGCAGCCGGATCAGGTCCTCGCAGGTGCATACAGGCTCCAGCTCGTCCACCAGCCGGTCTCGCTCCATGTACATGTTGAGCATGCCGATCTCTTCTTCCGGGGAGGGATAGCCGATGGACACACGCATGAAGAACCTGTCCAGCTGCGCCTCCGGCAGCGGATAGGTGCCCACGAAATCCACGGGATTCTGGGTGGCCAGCACCATGAAGGGCTCCGGCAGCGCGTGGGTCTGGCCGTCGATGGTCACCTGGTGCTCCTGCATCACTTCCAGAAGGCTCGACTGGGTCTTGGGGGAAGTACGGTTGATCTCGTCCGCCAGGATAAGCTGGGCGAATACCGCGCCTTCCCGAAACCGCATCTCGCCGGTCTTGAAGTCTATGCTGGTATAGCCGGTCACGTCGCTGGGCGTCACGTCCGGCGTAAACTGGATGCGCTTGAAGGACAGCGCCAGCGAGCGGGCGAACGCCCCGGCCAGCGTGGTCTTTCCCACGCCCGGTACGTCCTCGATCAGCACGTGTCCGCCGCAGAGGATGGCGTTTAAGATCAGTTCAACGGCGTCGCTTTTTCCCACGACCGCCTTTGCGATATTCTGTTCCAGAAGCTGTTTCAGTCTTTGTGCGGGCTGCATATGTTCCTCCCTGCAGGTCTATTCGGTCTCCCGAAACGTCCAGAATCGGTTAATGATGAAATTGAGCGGCACGGTGACGCACAGGTTGATGAGCTTGGCCGGCAGCTTCGGTATGCCCGCGCAGTCGATCCATACCCACAAAAGCAGCTCCGACAACGCGAAGGTGAAGCCGTAGCCTATGAAAGTGCGCACCAGGCGCTTAAGGTCTTTTTTGCGCTTTCCGTCCGCCCCGGCAAACACGAATTTGCCGTTCATGAAGTAGGCGTTCAGCGTGCCGGCCACAAAGCCCAGCAGCTGGGCCAGCAGATAATTGTGTTCGCCCAGCGGCGCGCCGTTGCCCAGCAAAAGCAAGGTGAGCCAGTAGACCAGCATGTCCACCAGCGTGTTCACCGCGCCTACGCAGCCGAAGCGTATAAACTGGCTGCCGTATTTTTCCCAAAGCTTTTTCATAAATCTCTCCCGGTGCATGTCCGCCATCCTGTCAGACGGACGAGGCGCCGCAAAGTTCATTATAGAGGCAAACAGGTTAAGAGTCAACCCGCCTGAATATGAATCATTCTGAAGGGGCCCGCCGGATCAGAAGCCTGATCAGGGCAAATGGCGCATTCCTAACGGTATCTTGCTTGTTTCCGCCCGCAGATCGTGTTATGATGGATGCGCACAAAAGCCCGGCGCTGAAGCGGCGGGTACGGAGGAAAAAATGGATTTTGACGTGATCATCATCGGCGCGGGCCCGGGCGGCATCTTTGCCGCATACGAACTCGTGCAGAAAAGGCCCGAACTCAGGATCGCCGTGTTCGAGGCCGGGCAGCCGCTGGAAAAGCGCCATTGCCCCATCGACGGCGAAAAGATCACCGCCTGTATTGGCTGCAAACACTGTTCCATCATGAGCGGGTTCGGCGGCGCCGGGGCGTTCTCGGACGGAAAGTACAACATCACCAACGATTTCGGCGGCACGCTGCACGAATATATCGGCAAGCGCGAGGCCCTGGCCCTCATGCGCTACGTGGATGATATCAACCTGCGCTTCGGCGGGGAAAACACCCGCCTGTATTCCACCGCAGGCACGAAGTTCAAGAAGCTGTGCATCCAGAACGACCTGCACCTGCTGGAGGCTTCCGTGCGCCATCTGGGCACCGACGTGAATTACGTGGTGCTGGGAAACCTGTTTACGTACCTGAAGGACAAGGTGACGTTCTTCTTCGACAGCCATGTGGACAGCGTGAAGGCGGCGGACGAAGGCTTTGAGGTGGTGTGCGGGCAGAACGCCTACAGCTGCCGGCGCTGCGTGGCGTCCGTTGGCCGCAGCGGCAGCAAGTGGATGGAGGCCGTGTGCCGCGAAAACGGCATAGAGACCCGCTCCAACCGCGTGGACCTGGGCGTAAGGGTGGAACTGCCCGCGGAGGTGTTCAGCCACCTCACGGACGAACTGTACGAAAGCAAGATCGTGTACCGCACCCAGAAGTACGGCGACATGGTGCGCACCTTCTGCATGAACCCCCGCGGCGCGGTGGTGAATGAAAACACCAACGGCATCGTGACGGTGAACGGCCACAGCTACGAGGACCCCGCCCGTCAGACCGAGAACACCAACTTTGCCCTGCTGGTATCCAAGCACTTTTCAGAGCCCTTCCGCGATTCCAACGGCTACGGCGAAAGCATCGCGCGGCTGAGCAACATGCTGGGCGGCGGCGTGATGGTACAGCGCTTCGGCGACTTGATCCGGGGCCAAAGAAGCACGCCCCGCCGCATCGAGGAGTCCTTCACCGTGCCCACGCTGAAGGCCACGCCCGGCGATTTGAGCCTGGTACTGCCCAAGCGCATCCTGGACGGCATCATCGAAATGATCTACGCCCTGGACAAGATCGCGCCCGGCACCGCCAACGACGACACGCTCCTGTACGGCGTGGAGGTAAAGTTCTACAACATGGAAGTGGCAGTGAACGAGCGATTGGAAACGCGCCTTCCCGGCCTGTACGTGATCGGCGACGGCAGCGGCATCACCCATTCGCTGTCCCACGCCTCCGCCAGCGGCGTGTTCGTGGCCCGCGACATCTGCGCCAGTATCTGAGAGCTCTAAAAAATCGCCTGGAATGAAATACCATTTCATTCCAGGCGAGCTTTGTATTTGAATCCTTTTTGCCGAAACGTCACCGTTTACCGGCGTTTCCGCCTCATCCGGCCTATCTTCGCTCAGCCGCCTTCTCCTCCAGGGGAAGGCTTTTCCGGCGGCAAAGCCGGCCCTGCGGATCAAAAATGGAGGGGCAAACCCCTCCAAATCACATGGCTTATATCGTTTTTTTGCAGAAGCTTCATTCATTCGGACAGGGGTATTTCGTGCAAAAGTTCGGCTTTGCCTTCGCCGGTTTTGAACACGTATGCCGCGCCTTCGTCTTTTGCGGCCAGCAGGTTTTCGCCCGCCGCCGCGACGCATGAATAGCGGATCGGCAGGATCTCGCTGCCGTCCGCGCCCAGCGCGCCGAAGGAATAGCCCGCCGGCGCTTCTCCCAGCCACGCCGCGCGGTAGGCGCCCGCGTCCGGCATGGGTCTTAAGTCATCGTAAAACCCAAACACCCGGCGGGACGCGACATCGTATACGTACATGCCGTTTTCGTCCGCCGCGATCACCTGACCGCCCAGCCCCGGAAGCAGCAGCGTTTCCGCCGAAAAGGTGGCAGCGACCGTTCCGTACAGGTCGTATAGATAAGCGTACTCCTCGGTATAAACTGCCGCAAATTCCCCGCACAGGGCGCCGTGGGCGTCTTCGTACTGCAGCACCATGATCAGGCCTTCGTCGTCCCGGCGGTACAAATACAGCGTTTCGTTCTCCCGACACAGGATCGCGTTTTCCCCCACCGTCATGGTGCTGTACAGAGGGCTCAGCAGCCACGCGCCGCTTTCGTCTATCGCGCCGATGCCGCTTTTGACGCGGGCGGCGGCCACGCCGTCCGTAAACGCCGAGCAGGCCGAAAAGGCGGGCGCCACCGCCCACTCTCCCCTTTCGTTCAGGTAGCCGTACAGGCCGCTGTCGGCGCTCATGGCTTTGCTGCGCCCAAAGGCCATCTCTTCCGGCACATAAGCCAGCCGCCGGGACGTGGGCCTGGCTTCGCCGTCCCGGTCCAGGATATACAGGATGTCCGCCCGGTCGTCAAACAGATTCGTCCGGAAAGCGAAAAAGCCCTCCCCCGCCGGCAGGATCAGGCTGTATTCCCAGGGCGTGAGGGGCGTGAAGTCCATTTCTGCCAGGGTGTACAGCCCGCCCTTCTTCAGGATCAGCCGACCGCCCGCCGCACGGATCAGGTCGTACCCTTCCTCCGCCTGCGCGATCCCGCTTTCGTCAAGCGCCGTCCATTTGCCGTCCGACGCGCGCCGGGCGGTCAGGAATCCCTCCGGACCCATGAGGATCTCGGAATATTCTCCCGCCTGCACGAGGGGCAAGCCGTCTTCGTCCAAAAGCAGCGCGCACCCGTCCAGATCGACGGGTGTGGCTGCCATCGCCCCGGCAAGCCAAAGGCACAAAAGAGCGAGAAGAACCGGAAGGCGTTTAGGTATCATCGTTCAAGTCCATTTCAAAAATGTTCACCTGGCTGGTGCGCGGAAGGTCTTTGAGGCAGCCGGCATTTGCCAGGATCTCCACCACCGATTTGCCCACCTTGCGCCGCACCATGTCGTCGCGGGAAATAAAGCGGCCCTTTGCCCGTACGGCGGCAAGGTTCTGCGCCGCGCTCAGGCCAAGGCCCGGCAGTGAAGACAAAGGCGGCAGGATGTGGGTTTCATCCTTGACCAGGAAGCGCTCGGGATCGGAGGCGTACAGGTCCACGGGCAAAAGCGAAATGCCCCGCAGGCTCATTTCGATCAGGCTCATCAGAAGCGAAACCTTGTCGTCATTGCGCTCCCTTTCCTCCTTGGTCATGGCGTCGATGGCGTCGATCTGCGCCCTCATCGCCTCCAGGGAGCACACCATGGTGCTGCCGTCAAAGCTCTCCGCGTTACGGTGCAGGAAGCAGGCGTAGTATGCCGTGGGATAGAAGATCTTGAAATACGCGATGCGCAGCGCCATCGTGACGTAGGCCACGGCGTGGGCCTTCGGGAACATGTATTCGATCTTCCGGCAGGCCTCGATGAACCATTCCGGGGTATTGGCCGCCTGCATGGCCTCCAGCATATCGGGTTTCAGGTCTCCGCCCTTTCCCTTGGCGGCTTTGCCCTTGCGCACGAACTCCATGATGTTAAAAGCCATTTTGGGCTCGACGCCGTATTCGATCAGCTGGTTCATGATGTCGTCGCGGGTGCAGATGGCGTGCTTTAAGTCCGTCTTGCCCGCGCGCAGGATGTCCTGTATGTTGCCCAGCCACACCGCCGTGCCGTGGGACAGGCCGGAGATGCGGATCAGTTCCTCCATAGAGGTGGGCCTGGTCTCTGTGAGCATGCCCTGCACGAAGGGGGTGCCGAACTCGGGTATGCCCAGCGTGCCGGTCTGCACGCCCAGCTTTTCGCTGGTGACCCCCAGCGCCTCCGGGCCCCGGAACAGGGATATGATCTTGCCGAACACCTCGGGATCGTGGAGCGGCACGTCCTGCGGACGGATGCCCGTCAGATCCTGCAGGTTTCTCAGCATCGTGGGATCGTCGTGGCCCAGGATGTCCAGCTTGACCAGCACGTCGTGCATGGAGGTAAAGTCGAAATGGGTGGTAACGGTGTCGCTGTCCGTATCGTCCGCCGGGTGCTGTACGGCGGTGAACTGATAGATCTCGTAACCCTTGGGCAGAACCACCATGCCCGCGGGATGCTGGCCCGTAGTGCGCTTTACGCCGGTGATACCCGCCGCCAGGCGCTCCTTTTCGGCCTGCGAGATGTTCAGGTTGCGCTCCTCGGCGTATTTCAGCACGTAGCCGAAAGCCGTTTTTTCAGCCACGGTGCTCATGGTGCCCGCACGGAAAACGTTTTCCGCGCCGAACAGCTCCTTGACGTACTGGTGCGCCACGGGCTGGTACACGCCGGAGAAGTTCAGGTCGATATCCGGCACCTTGTCTCCCTTGAAGCCCAGGAAGACCTCGAAGGGAATGTTGAAGCCGTCCTTGTTCATGGGTTCGCCGCACTCGGGGCAGTTTTTCGCGGGCAGGTCGAGGCCGCAGGTGTACTGCTTGGGCACGTCGAACTCGCAGTGCTTGCATTTGGGGCACACGTAGTAGGGCGGCAGCGCGTCCACCTCGGTGATGCCCGAGAGCTTCGCCACGAAGGACGAGCCCACGGAGCCTCTGGAGCCCACGATGTAGCCGTCCGAAAGGGATTTCTGAACCAGCTTCACCGCGATCATATACAGGGTGGAAAAGCCGTATCCACAGATGGAGCCCAGTTCCTTGTCCAAACGCGCGCGAACGATGTCCGGAAGGGGCGAGCCGAAGATCTCCCGGGCGCGGTTTTCGCACAGGTCCTTCAGGTTCTGTTCCGCGTCCTCCCAGAAGGGCTGGAAGGTCGCGCCGCCGTCGGGCGCCTTCATGAACAGGTCCGGTATGTGCTCCACGCGGTCGGCGATCTCGTTGGGGGCGTCCACCACCACGTAGTGGGCGTCTTCCCTGCCCAGGTAGCTGAACTCGCTGAGCATGTCGTCCGTGGTGCGGAAGTAGAGCGGCGCCTGCTTGTCCACGTCCTCAAAGCCCTTGGCCGCCATGATGATGGCGCGGTAGATCTGGTCCTTGGGGTCCTTGAAATGCACGTCGCCCGTGGCCACCACGGGCTTGCCCAGCCTGCGGCCCAGGTCCAGGATGCGGCGGTTGAAGTCCCGCAGTTCTTCCTCGTCCCGGGCGCTGCCCTCCCGAAGCATGAAGGCGTTGTTGGCGATGGGCTGTATCTCCAGATAATCGTAGAAGGACGCGATCCTCTCCAGCTCTTCGTCGCTCTTTCCCGCCGCCACGGCGCGGAACAGCTCGCCCGCCTCGCAGGCGCTGCCCACCAGGATGTGGGAGCGGTACTTCTGAATGAGCCCGCGGGGCATGCGGGGCGTGCGGTGGAAGTATTTCAGGTGCGCGTCGGAGATCATGCGGTTCAGATCCGTCATGCCCTCCCGGTCGGTGGCCAGAAGGATGACGTGCCAGCTGTCGCCGCCCGCGTCCGCGCCGAACCAGCGGTTGAGCTCGTCCAGCGTGTCCAGCGGCTTTAAGTGCCGCATGCGCTCAAGCATCTTCAAAAGCACTTCGCCGGTGGCGCGGGCGTCGTGCACGGCGCGGTGGGCGTTTTCCAGGGATACGTCCAGCTCCTTGCAGATCACGCCCAGCTTGTGGCTTTTGAGGGAGGTAAAAAGATTCCGGCTGAGCGCCAGGGTGTCCAGCACCGGATGATCGAATGGAAGGCCGGCTGCCTCGAAGGCGCGCCTGAAGAAAGCCGTATCAAAGCCGGCGTTATGCGCTACCAGCACCGCCCCTTCGCAAAACTTCGCAAAATCGCCGATCACCTCGCCGATGCGCTTCTGGTCCCTGAGCATGCCGTTGGTTATGCCCGTGAGCTCCGTGACCTTCTGGGGCACAGGACGCTCCGGGTCGATGAGCATGGAGAATTCCTTTACCTCCCGGCCGCCCTCCAGGCGCACGGCGCCGATCTCTATGATCTTGTCGGTAAAGGTATTGAGGCCCGTGGTCTCCACGTCCAGCACCACAAAGGCCGTATCTTTCAGGCTGCGCCCGTCCGCCCGGGCCACCACCTGGGGGCTGTCTTCGATCATGTAGGCCTCGCAGCCGGGGATCAGCTTGATGCCCGCCTTCTTCGCTGCATCGAAAGCCTCCGGAAACGCCTGCACCACGCCGTGGTCCGTGATCGCCACGGCCTTGTGGCCCCAGGCCGCCGCCTGTTTGATGAGGTCCGTGGGCGTGGACACGGCGTCCATGGCGCTCATGGTGGTGTGCATGTGCAGTTCCACGCGCTTGTCCCGGGCTTTGTCCCGCCGTTCGGGCTTTGAGGCAGGCTCAATGTCGCTGATCATGATCTGAAACCGGTGATCGTACTCGTCGTAACGGTAATCGCCCTGTATTTTCAGCCAGCTGCCGGGCTTGATGAACTTTTCGGCGTTTTCCAGCTGCTGCTCGTAGGAGAGCTGCTTTTTGCCGCGCCGCGGGCGCAGGAACGCCTTGCACAGCATGGTGGATGTATAGTCGGTAAGGCTCAGGGACAGGATCTTGCAGTCGTCCTTTTTGGTGTCCTTCAGCTGGGAGGAGATCACTTCGCCCATCACGATCACCTTGCCGGCCACTTCGCCGATGTCCGCCATACTCACGGCTTCGCCTTTGATGGGCATGCCCAGCACGGCGTCGCCGGTCACGTTGGGCTTTTCCGCGGCTTCCTGCATGTTCATCGCCATCACGCGCGCGAACTCGCCGGCTTCCTCCCGGCGCTTTTCGCCGATGCGCCTGATCAGCTCCTGCTCGTCGCCCGCGTTATTGAGCACCACGCGCATGCTGATGCCGAAGGTGTCTTTCAATATATCGCGTATGATCTCGTCCGCCTTGCGCAGCTTCAAAAACGATACGCCGGAGCCGGAAGCCAGATCGATCGTAAGCACGCCGTCCTCCGTGCGCCACACGGAATTGGTCAGCTGCAGAAACGGCGCGCACGCGGGGCTGGCTTCGCTCAGGCGCTCGATGATGACCGCTTTGTAGGCGTCGATGTTCTGTTCCACGTCGGACTTTAAGTCCGGATAGTTCACGGTGACGCTCACGTTCACGTTGGGAAAGCCGCGCTGCATCGCTCCGCGGATCAGATCGACCTCCCGGCGGGTGAGGATGCGCGCTGCGTCGAATATTACGTTCAGGTCGCCCGTCACCCGGGACGTGCGAACCAGAGCCAGCTGCAGAAGCTGCACCAGCTTTTCATCGCTGCCCGAAAACAGCCGCGTCCACATTTCGCTCATTATGCTTCTCCCGCAAAAATGCGAATCTCCCGTATCAGCTCTTCCGCCAGGTCGCCCGCGACCTTCCGGGGCGGACGCCCCTTTGCGAACAGCACGCCGCCGTCCTTTCCGCCGGCGATGCCGATATCCGCGTGTCTGCCCTCGCCGATGCCGTTCACCACGCAGCCCATCACCGCCACGGTGAGGGGCTTTTTGATGTTCAGGGTCGCCGCGCGCACTTTATCCGCGATGTCCCCCACCGGGATGCAGGTGCGCCCGCAGGTGGGGCAGGAAATGATGTCGATGCCTTCGTTTCTGAGGCCCACCGCCTTTAAGATATCCTTGGCAGCGTATACCTCGTTTACCGGGTCTCCCGTGAGGGAGACGCGCACAGTGTCGCCGATGCCGTCCAGAAGCAGCGCCCCGATGCCGATGGCGCTTTTCACGCTGCCCATACCCGGCGTGCCCGCTTCGGTAACGCCGATGTGCAGGGGATACGAGCACATGCTGGACGCCAGGCGCGCGGCCTCCACGGTGTCGCGCACGTTGGAAGCTTTCATGGACAGCACCAGGTCGTCAAAGCCGGATTTCTCCAGGAGCCTCGCGTGGCCCAGTGCGCTTTCCACAAGCGCCCGGGGCACGGGGCCTCCGTATCTGTCCAGCAGGTCCTTTTCGAGGGAGCCGCTGTTCACGCCGATGCGCACGGGAACGCGGTGCATCTTCAGGCAGTCCGCAAGCTCCTTTACGCGCTCCTCCCCGCCGATATTGCCGGGGTTGATGCGCACCTTGGCGATGCCGTTTTCGATGGAGCGTATCGCCAGGCGGTGGTCAAAATGGATGTCCGCCACCAGCGGGACGGGGCTTTGGTCCACCAGGGTGCGCACGCTGTCCGCGCACAGATCGTCGTACACGCTCACCCGCACGATCTCGCAGCCCGCCGAGGCGAGGGCGCGGATCTGGGCAAGCGTCTTTTCTGCGTCGCGGGTGTCCGTGTTGGTCATGGACTGTATGGATACGGGCGCGCCGCCGCCGATGGGTACGCTGCCCGCAAAGACCTGCTTTGTCATCTCAGCGTGTGTCCTCCCTTCAGGATCACGTCGGCTTCACAGAGCTTAAGCCCGTATTCCGCCGCCATGGCAAGGGCTTTTTCGTAGGAAGCCGTGTCGCACACGTCCTTCGGGGCATGGGCGTCAGAGCCGCACACCACGGTGTTCCCCACCCGGCCGGCTATGCGCCAGAAGGCGGGATTGGGATAATGGCGGTTCGTGCGGATGCCCAGCAGGTTGATTTCCAGCGGCACGCCGCACAAAAGCGCGTTTTCGCACAGGCGCGTCATCTCCCGCTCGTACGCGGCCTCAGAACCGGCAAAGCGGAAGCAGTCCGGGTGCGCCACGCAGGCGAACATGCCGGTCTTCATAGCGTCAGAGACCTGGTTCACATACTGCTTCAAAAGCGTTTCGTCGTCCGTTTCCCGGCCGCTGGGTATCTTTTCGATCTCGTCGAACAGAAAGTGCTGGCCCAGAAGCAGATACTCCGCCGGCAGGCGGCTCAAAAGCTTTTCGTACGCCGGGAAGAACCGGGGATAATACTCCGCCTCAAAGCCCGTGTGGATCTCGATCTGCCCCGCGAACTCCTGCTTCAGCGCCTGTATGGAAGCAAAGTAGCCCTCCGCCTCCTCCGGACGCATGCGGAAACCGGAATAGTAGTCGCCCTCGAACACATAGGGGCTGTGATCTGAAAATCCCAGCACCGTCATGCCGCTTTTCACAGCTTCCAGTACGTACTCCCTGTCCTTGCCTTCCGCATGGCGGCAGCGGGTGGTGTGGGTATGGAATGACTTTGTAAACATGCTTTCTCCTTGGTCCCTTTACAGGGAGCGGATATCGAAATACGTTACCACCAGCATGATGGCAAGAAGCAGCATAAGTCCGATAATATTGATGTATCCTTCCGTTTTGCGGCTGAAGTGCTTGCCGGTGATCCACTCGATAAAGAGCAGCACCAGCCGTCCGCCGTCCAGGGCGGGCAGGGGCAGCAGGTTCATGATGCCCAGGCTCAGGGATATGGCCATGATGTAGAACAGGATGTTGAGCACGCCCTCGGCAAACGCATGGCCGAAGCCGGTCTTCAGCCCGTCGCTCACGCCCGCCACGATGCCCACCACGCCGCTTACGCTGCCTTCGGGGATATCTCCGCCGGTAATAAGGTTCTTGACCAGCGTGCCCAGCATTTCGTAGGTCGCTTTGGCGGTGTTCCACATGAACTTCAGCGATTCCGGGATGGCCCCGAAAAATCCGCAGTCGTAGGATGCGTAGCGGGAGGACAGGTATACGCCCAGCAGCACGGAGCCGTCCTGCTGGCGCACGGGCACGAGGGTAAGCACTACGCTGTCCTGCGCATCGGATAAAAGCGTCTCCAGTGAGGGGCCTTCCTCGGGCCAGAGGGCGCGCGCGCTTTCACTTGCCCGCCTTACCGTGACTTCTACGCTTTGCCCGTCTTTTATCCCGCTCAGATACTGTTTGAGCTCGCCCGCGCCGGCGCCGTCCGGGGTGATCGGAATGCCGTCCAGGCCCGTTATCACGTCCAGGGGTTCAAAGCCCGCCTGCTCAGCGGGCATGCCCTCGATGACGCCGGTAACGATGGGCAGGGTCTCCGTCCGGTAGGGATCGCTGATCTGTCCGGAGGCGATGAGGCCCACGGACAGCACGAAAGCCACCACGAAATTCATCACGGGGCCCGCCGCCACGGTGAGGATGCGCTTCCAGGCCGGCTGGTTGTTCATGGCCCGGGGCGCGGCGTCGGAAGCGTCCTCCCCCAGGAAAGCGCAGTAGCCGCCAAGCGGCAGCAGGCGCAGGGAGTACTGTATCGTTTCTTCTTCCCGGGTTCCCTTCACCCGGTGGGTCCTTTTCCAGCCGAAGAGCTTCGGGCCCATGCCGATGGCGAACTCCACGATGCCGATGCCCAGCAGCCGCCCGGCGATATAATGGCCGAATTCGTGCAAAAAGATGATGACGCCGAGCATGACGAGCGCCAGAAAAATATAAAAGATGCTCATGTTTCCTCCAGATGCGGTTTATCGCCCCAGTACGGCGCGCGCCTTTTCGCGGGCCAGGGCGTCTGCACGGTACACGTCCGAAACGTCCCGGACGGGCTCAAAAGCGCTTTCGTCCAGTACGCGGCGCACTGTGGACGCGATCTGCCCGAATCGGGCCTCTCCCCTGAGGAAGGCCGCCACGGCCTCCTCGTTGGCGCCGTTCAGGATCACGGGCCAGGCGCCGCCCAGCGTAAGCGCTTCCCTGGCGTATGCCAGGCAGGGAAAACGCTCTTCGTCCGGTTTTTCAAAACTGAGGGCACCCAGGGAGGCGAAGTCCAGTCTCTTCGCGCCGTAATCTATGCGGCCGGGATGCCCCATGGCGTAGCTGATGGGGCCGCGCATGTCAGGGGTTCCCAATTGCGCCAGCACCGCGCCGTCTTCAAATTCCACCATGGAGTGGATCACGCTCTGGGGATGCACCACCACGTCGATCTTCTCCGGCGGCATATCGAAAAGGTAATGCGCCTCGATCACCTCGAGGCCTTTGTTCATGAGGCTCGCACAGTCCACGGTGATCTTGCTGCCCATGCGCCAGGTGGGATGCTTGAGCACGTCCTCCACACGGGCGTTTTCGATGGCGTTTTTGTCCCAGCTGCGCAGCGCGCCGCCGGAGCAGGTGAGAATGACGCGCCTCACCGGGTTGCCCTGGGCAGCCTTCAGACACTGGAATATGGCCGAATGCTCGCTGTCCACGGGCAAAAGCTCGCGGCCCAGCCTGCGGGCCTTTTCCGTCACCAGCCCGCCGCCGGTGACCAGGGCTTCCTTGTTGGCCAGAAGCACCCTTTCGCAGGTTTCCAGCGCGGTCATCACCGCGTCAAGACCCGCAATGCCCACCACCGCACACAGCGCGTCGTCAGCCCCGCAGGCGGCTGTCATGCGCCGGGCGGAGTCCGGGCCGAAAAACCAGGAGATGTGCTTCAGGTCGTCCGGCACAGGCACTCCGTTTACCAGAGCGCAGCAGTCCGGCCTGAAACTGCGGGCCAGGCGGAACAGCCCCTCCGCGTCGGAGTGCGCCGCCAGGGCGCAGGCGCGGAAGCGGTCGGGATACTGCCCGATGATGTCCAGCGTCTGGGTCCCGATGGAGCCCGTGGCGCCCAGGACGGCGATCTTTCTCATGGTTTTACCTTTCCGAAGCGCCTGTCCCGGCGGGCAAACTCGTTCAGGTTTTCAAACAGCTTCTGCTTGTTGTAGTCCGGCCAGTACACGGGCTCAAAGATCAGTTCAGCGTACCAGGTCTGCCACAAAAGGAAGTTGGATATCCTCTCGTCCCCGCCCGTGCGCACCAGCAGGTCTACGTCCGGCTGGCCGCAGGTGTACATGTGGGCGGATACGGTATCGAAGCCGATCTCCTCCGGCTTCTGCGCGCCGCTCGCGCAGTCCGCAGCGATCTCGCGCACGGCCTTCAGGATCTCGGCCCGACCGCCGTAGTTGAGGGCGATGTTGAGTTTCAGCCCCGTGTTGGCCTTCGTGCGGCGCATGGCCTCCGTGAGCGCGTTTTTCTGCTCCTGGGGGAAGCGCGTAAGGTCGCCCAGGATCGTGATATGCACGTTTTTTTCGATCAGCTCGTCGATCTCGCTCAGAAAATACCGGCTGATGAGCTTCATCAGCGCCTCCACCTCGTCCTGTGGGCGTTCCCAGTTCTCGGTGGAAAAGGCGTAAATGCTCATGCACTCTATGCCGATGTCCGAGCAAGTGCGGATGATCTCCCTGAGCGCCTCCGTTCCGGCGGCGTGGCCTGCGCTGCGGGGAAGGCCGCGCCTTTTCGCCCATCGGCCGTTGCCGTCCATGATGAAGGCGATGTGACGGGGCAGCTTTTCCTTAGGCGGGCAGCCTGAGGCTTCACTCGCCCTGGGTCTCAAAAGTGCCGGCAGGTTGAACTTCATTTTCTTCCTCCGCCAAAGGGATGGCTTCGTCGCGGAATGCGCACACGGTGAGGGTGCGCCCCGCGTCCCTTACGCGCACCACGCGTAAAGTGCCGCGGGTATGTTCACCCCGCGGCGCAAAGTAACGTTCGATCTTTACGTCTGTCACGCCGCTTTTTTTGAGCGCATCCAGCGCCTGGTCCAGCGGCAGTCCGAGAAGAGACGTCATACGGACATGATCTCTTTTTCCTTGTCGGCAGCGGTCTTGTCCACATCCTTGATGTATTCGTCCACGGCCTTCTGCAGCTGGGTCTCGGCGGTCTTCTGGTCGTCCTCGGTGATGACGGAATCCTTCTTCATCTTCTTGAAGGCTTCCATCGCGTCGCGGCGGATGTTGCGCATGGCCACCTTGCTGTCTTCCGCGGCCTTCTTCACCTGCTTGCACAGCTCCTTGCGCCTCTCCTCGTTCAGCTCGGGCACGATCAGGCGGATCACGCGGCCGTCGTTGGAGGGATTGATGCCCAGGTCGGATTTCTGGATCTCCTTCTCGATGGGCGTGATCATCTTGGCTTCCCAGGGCGCGATGATCAGCATGCGCGGTTCGGGAGACGAGATGTTGGCTACGCCGCTGAGCGGGGTGGGCGTTCCGTAATAGTCTACGGTGATCTTATCCAGGATCTGGGGATTGGCGCGGCCCGCACGCAGCGTGGAGTAATCCTTTTTCAGCGCCACCAGTGTTTTTTCCATTTTGGATTTGGCTTCTTCGATCTTGGCCTTATACATGTCTGCTTCCTCCTCAATCGGTTTTCTGTGGGGATATTGTATAAAATTTCCTCTGCGCTGTCAAGTGCATTATGGTCAAATCTGCCCCTTGCAATCAGGCGGCGATTCCTGTATAATAATTTCAAATAGTATGAAGGGAAAAACTGGTTTATGAAGCGCAGTGAAGCGTTTTTTACCAAGAAGGCGCGGGTGCTGGGGTTGATCGCTTGCGACGCGATTCTCGTGATCGTGTGCGCGTTCGCGTCTCTGCTCACCAAATTCGCGCCCATCATCAGCCCGGAAGACGTCGAAGCCGTGCTGCGGTGGCTTCCGTGGCTTACGCTTTGCTATATCGCGGTGTTCGCGGTGTTCCGCATGTACCGGGTCCTTTGGAAATACGCCGACTCCTTCCAGCTGTTCAAGCAGGGCCTGGCGGTGATCGTGGCCTTCGGCGTGACCTTCGGCGTGAATTTCGTCTACGAACGCGCCAGAGGCTCGCAGGCGCTGAGCAACAACTTTCTCATCATCCTGTGCATGTTCGTGATGACGGCGGTGTGCGGGTTCCGGCTCTGCATCAAGCTTTTAAAGCAGTATCGCCTGCACGCCGAGCGCCCCACGCTTGGCAGCGCGCGGCGCATCATGGTGGTGGGCGCGGGAGACGCCGGCAGCCACCTGGTGGAGGTGTTCAACAAATCCGCCGACGATATGGGCACGGTGGACGTGATCGTGGACGACGACCCCATGAAGCGGGGCTACCTGATCGGCGACGTTCCCGTAGCGGGCAGCACCGACGATATCGCCCGCCTAGCCGAGAGCGAAGCCATCACCGACATCATCATCGCCCTTCCCACGGCGTCGAAGGAGCGTCTCAAGGAACTCACCGACATCTGCATCAGCACCGGCTGCTTCGTCCGCGTGATGGACAAGCTCAAACACCCCAGCGCTGATGCGATGCCGGACGAAAACGAAGGATAAGCAGACGAAAACGGCTAAGCGCAAAAATAAAACCCTGCCGATCTCAGTCGGCAGGGTTTCGTACGCTCCTCAGGTAGGGCTCGAACCTACAACCCTTCGGTTAACAGCCGAATGCTCTGCCATTGAGCTACTGAGGAATACGGACGCCTGAAAGGGGTTACCTTTCAGGCTTTGGGATCCGGCGGCGTCCTGATCTCCCGGGCCGT
>JAFZPV010000026.1 GCA_017552535.1 Clostridia bacterium | reverse complement strand
GTTAACACGATCCATATCCTTAAAGTAGTCTATGGCCGTGATGATATGGACACCTATCGTAAACTTGCTTCCTATCTGCATGATTCACCTCCGCACTGTTATTATCAGCTGACGGTTGTAATATATCACATTACAACTTAGTTGTCAACACCTTTATTACATCTTTTGCAAAAAATAATCGGGCCTACCCCCGACTTCAAATGAAGATCCAACAACACCGTCCATTATGCATCAACCTGTATCCAAGACGGAGTGCATTGTCCTATCAAGACACAGACATAAAACAAGGCTCCCCGCCGCCGATGATGGCAGCATGGGAGTCTCGTTATTTGACATCCAAATCACAGCCACAACCCTGCGTTATCTAAATCACTAACTCAACCCTACGGCAAAATCATCCAAACCACTAACTCAACCCGATGACATCCAAATGGCCTACTCAACCCTTCGACACGAGTCGTAGATCAGTTTAGTCGGAGCGTTTTTCACGATCAAATTCACCCTCCAGCGCTGATGCCAAAGTGCCCGAAAAGCCCGTATTTCCGCGCTTTTTCCGCGATCAGGCCTGAATGCGTGACATCAATACTACCGTCTCCACGTGGCTCGTCCCCGGAAACATATCCACCGGCACGGCTTTTTCGAAGCGGTAGGCGCCGCTTTCGGTCAAAAGCCGGATGTCCCGCGCCAGCGTAGCCGGATCGCAGGAAACGTAAACGAGCCGCCTGGAGGGAGAGTGGATCAGGGCCTCGGTCACGGGCCGGTCCAGGCCTTTCCGGGGCGGATCGACGATCACGGCGTCGAAACGCCTGCGGGCGGACAGGCGGGGATATTCCAGGGCGGCGTCGCCGGCGATGAATTCTGTCCTGCCGGAAAGCCCGTTGCTTTCGGCGTTCAGGCGGGCGTCGCGGATGGCCTCCTTCACCAGTTCTATGCCGGTGACGTGGGCGCACCGGCGGGCGGCGCATAGGGAAATGGTGCCGGCCCCGCAGTAGATGTCCGCTGCGCGGTCGGTATCGGAAAGGGCCGCCATTTCCAGCGCTTTCTGATACAAAAGCTCGGCACAGGGGCGGTTCACCTGGAAAAACGAGCGGGGCGACAGCGTGAAATCAAGGCCGCAGAGGATTTCGCTGAGCCTCTCCGTGCCCAGGATACGAGAGCACTCGCCGTCCAGCGCGTGAACGAAGCGCGGGCGGAGGCGGCAGAAGTATACGCTTTTCAGCATGCCGAAGGCATCGGCGGCGTCTTTGGCCAGAGCCGTGAGGTCGGCAGGCGTGCGGGAGGACAGAACGAGCATCATCTCGCCGGAGGCGTTCACGCGGGTCACCACGCGCTCGACGGGCAGGCTCTTCAGGCGGGGCCTGAGAAACGCGATCAGGGCATTCACGGCGTCAGGATGCAGAAGGCATTTTTCTGCGTCCAGCACCTGACGGCCGTCTTCTGCCACCATGCCCACCCGTCCCCCGGAACAGGTGAATTCCGCCTTGTTGCGGTAACAGCTGATCTGCGGGGAAGGGACCGTTTCTTCTACCAGGGGTTCCTTCACGCCCCCCAGCCGGGCAAGGGCGGACACGACCTTTTCGCGCTTTATGCGAAGCGCCTCTTCGTAGCGCATATGCCGGGCCTGGCATCCCCCGCAGGATTCGTAGCAGGGGCAGTCCGGCGGAATGCGTTCGGGCGAAGGAGAGAGCACGCGCAAAAGCCTGGCTTCGGCGTAGCGGTCCTTTTGCCTGGTGATCTCTATCTCCGCTTCCTCCCCCGGCAGCGCTCCGGGTATGAAAACCGCGCGCCCGTCCTCCAGGCGCGCGACGCCCTGCAGCTCGGAGCCAGAGCCGCTTACGGTCACGTGGATCATTCTTTTGCTTTTCTGGTATAGCCGGTTACGCCAACCAGTTCGTAGAATTCGGGATCGAAGTTGTCGCCCTTCATGGCGTCTTCGATGGGTACGTCAATGATGCGGTTGCCCTTGACGCCCACGGCTCGGCCGCCGATACCCTGCGCCAGCAGCTTGGCGGCGTAGGCGCCGGTGCGGGTGGCCAGGATGCGGTCGTTGGCGGTGGGCGAGCCGCCGCGCTGAGTGTAGCCCAGCACCGTGGCGCGGGTCTCGTGGCCGCTGACCGCCTCCACGATCTCGGCAAACTGGGAGGAAGACAGCTTGTCCGCGTTTACGTGGAGCTTGGGGTAGTGCTCCTTGAGGTATGCGATGTCCTCCTGCATGGAAGCCTGCGCGCCTTCGGCGAAGATCAGGATCATCGAGCGCTTTCCGCTCACCACGCCCCGGTGTACGGTGTCGCCCAGCTTTTCGATGCTCCAGGGTACCTCCGGCACGATGGCGGCCTCCGCGCCGCAGGCTAGGGCCGTGTGCACGGCCAGATCGCCGCAGTCCCGGCCCATGACGGTCACGATGAACACCCTTTCGTGGGCGTCGCCGGTGTCGCGGATGCGGTTCACCGCCTCCACAGCCGTGTTCAGGGCGGTATCGAAGCCGATGGTGAATTCGGTGTAGCAAAGGTCATTGTCGATGGTGGCGGGCACGCCGACGGCGGGAAGGCCCAGGCGGTTGAGCCCCTCGGCGCCCTTGAAGGTGCCGTTTCCGCCGATGCACACGATGCCCTCTATATCCAGCGCCTTGGCGTTGCGCACGGCCATCCGCTGGAACTCCTCTTTATAAAACTCCATGCACCGTGCCGTCATCAGCACCGTGCCGCCGTGATGGATGATGCCCGATACGCTGCGGGAGTTCATCTCGAAATAATCGTCGCTGCTGCTCAGCGAGCGCATCAGCATACCGTTGTAACCGCGCTTGAAGCCCACTACGCTCATGTTGTTTGCCCTCGCCGTGCGGACCACGGCGCGAACGGCTGCGTTCATTCCCGGCGCGTCTCCGCCGCTTGTGAGTACGCCAATACGCTTCATATGCAATCCCTCCGCTCTGTAATAATCATATTATACAGCCCCGGAGCGCGGTTTTCAAGAATCTGTTCAAATGAAATCTGCAAATACAGACCGATCGAAGCGGCGGAAAGCAGAAAAAGAGGAAAAAAAGCAGAGAGCCGTCTGAATAAACGGTTCTTTCGATTTCAGAAACCCGCAGTTACGGTCCAAAAATATGTTAAAACAGATTGAATTTCAGATTATCAAGTGCTATAATATTTGCATTCATATAACAAACAAGCCCGCACAGGCGCATAAGCGCGGAAAGCGGACCCGGATGGCACATATCTGCGCCTTCCGCACAGCGGAAAGGAGAGCTGATCATATGACGGGATCGAAACAGCCGCCTGTCTTCAGGCATAAGAAGAAGACGTGGCTGAGGGTGCGCCAGTGCTGGGAACTGTACCTGTTCCTGCTGCCTGCCGTGGCGCTGGTGTTCATCTTCAGCTACATACCCATGTACGGCATTTCCATCGCTTTCAAAAACTATAAACCCAGCACCGGCTACGCCGGCAGCGAATGGGTGGGTCTGATGCATTTTATCCGGCTGTTCACGCTGCCCAAGTTCAAGGTGATCGTGAGCAACACCTTCATCATCAGCTTTATGAGCATCGTGCTGGGCTTTCCTTTCCCGGTCATGCTTTCGCTGATCCTGAACCAGCTGCGCTCTGAAAGGTACAAGCGGATCATTCAGACCGTTACCTACATGCCCCACTTCATTTCCACCGTGGTCATCGTGAGCATGCTTACGGTGTTCCTTTCCACCAAGTACGGCATCTACCGCTACTTCTGCGATCTGATGGGCGCGCAGCCCGTGAATCTCATGGGTTCCACCACCCTGTTCCGCTGGCTGTACGTGTTTTCGGGCATATGGCAGCACACGGGCTGGAACACCATCATCTACCTGGCGGCCCTCAGCAGCATAGACGTAGGTCTGTACGAAGCCGCCACTATAGACGGCGCCAACCGCTGGCAGCGCATGGTGCATATAGACATACCTTCCATCGTGCCCACGATGATCATCCTCATCATCCTGGACAGCGGCAGCGTGCTGTCGGTGGGGTTTGAAAAGATCTTCCTGATGCAGAAGCCCTCCAATGAAGCGGTTTCGGAGGTCATCAGCACATACACCTACAAGATGGGTCTCCAGTCCATGCAGTACAGCTTCTCCACGGCTGTCAACCTGATGAACACGCTGGTCAATTTCGTGATGCTGTTCCTGGTGAACTACATCGCCCGCAAGACCAGCGAATACAGTCTGTGGTAAAGGAGGCGAACGGATATGTTCAAACGCATGCAGCGCACAAACGAAGATATCGCCTTCGATATCCTGTTCAACGTTCTGGGCTTTATTGCCCTGTTCATCACCTTTTACCCCATGTATTTCGTGGTAGTCGCTTCGTTCTCCGATCCCCGGCTGGTGCTGGCCGGCAAAACGTTCATTCTGCCCCGTGGGATCACGCTGGAAGGCTACCGCCTGGTATTCGATGATCCCCGCGTTTGGACGGGCCTTCGAAATACCCTGGGCTATACGCTGGGCGGCACGGCTTTTTCGCTTCTGGCCACCATGCTGGCCGCTTATGCCCTCAGCCGCAGGGAACTGCCCTTCCGGGGCATCGTGATGCTGTTTTTCACCGTTACCATGTTCTTCTCCGGCGGCCTGATCCCCACATACCTGGTGATCAGCGGACTGGGCATGCTCAACACCTACTGGGTCATGGTGCTGCCGGGAGCGGTGAGCGTGTACAACATGATCATCATGCGTACGTTCTTTACCACCAATATCCCAGAAGAACTGTTTGAGAGCGCACGCCTGGACGGCTGCTCCTATACCACGTTCTTTTTCCGCATCGGCCTTCCGCTTTGCAAGGCGATCATCGCGGTCATCTCGCTGTACTACGCCGTGGGCTACTGGAACGAGTATTATAAGGCCCTGATCTATATCTCAGACGCGGAAAAGACCACCCTGCAGATGGTGCTGAGAAACATCCTTTTAAGTACGCAGGAATCCGCCGATCAGAGCGGCATGGACTATTCCAGCCGCCTGATGACAGCCGAGCAGATCAAGTATGCCTTGATCGTGGCGTCCACGCTGCCCATCATGCTCGTATATCCTTTCCTGCAGAAGTTCTTCGCCAAGGGTGTGATGCTGGGCTCCATCAAAGGCTGAGAATATGTGAATCTGTACCGGAAGCATCCGGTATGATATAAAAAGGAGGAAACACCATGAGAAAACTGCTGGCCATGCTGCTTGCGCTCATGCTCGCGCTGGGCTGCGCTTCCTTCTCCCAGGCTGAGGATAAGGTAACGCTCACCGCGGTCATCGTGCAGCACTCTGCCTGCCCCGACTTCGACGACAGCCCCATGTGGCTCAAGATCGCTGAGGAAGCCGGCGTAGAGCTCGTCTGGGAGACCGTCCGCTCCGACTGGTCCACCCGTAAGAGCGTACTGATCGGCACCAACCAGATGCCCGATCTGTGGATCGGCGAATACAACCTGAACGTCGCCGACATCCAGAGCAACCAGGAGCTCTTCGTGAAGCTGAACGATTACATCGAGGGTTCCACCAACGTCAAGAAGATGTTTGACGAGCATCCCGAGCTGTACACGCCCATCACCTTCCCGGACGGCTCCATCTTCTCCATTCCGATGTTCACGGCGGGCGGCGTCCGTGAGATCTCTGACTGCTGGTTCATCAACAAGACCTGGCTGGACGAGCTGGGCTACGATGTGCCTGACACGCTGGACGACCTGTACGAAGTGCTGGTAGCCTTCAAAGAGAACGATCCCAACGGCAACGGCGAGGCTGACGAGATCCCCTTCGTTGACTTCCAGGAAGCGGCCGGTATCTTCGCCAACGCCTATGGCATCGTGCAGAACACCTCCGTGGACTGGTTCGCCATCGACGATGACGGTGAATTGTACTACGCGCCCCTGACCGAGGCCTTCAAGGAGACCATGAAGTTCATGCACAAGTGCTTCGAAGCCGGCCTGGCCGATCCCGAAGCCTTCACCCAGCCCTGGCAGGATTACTATGCCTACTGCGGCGGCGACACCGCCATCGGCGGCATCGGCATCGCCTGGACCATCGAGGCTCTGATGGCCAAGACCGAGGACCAGTATGTGCTTATGCCCGCCCTGAAGGATGAGAACGGCAACCAGTACTTCAATGTGTCCGGCCAGCCTGCCCGTCCCATCGGCTATGCGATCTCTGCCAGCTGCAAGGACATCGACGCCGCGTGGCGCGTGATCGAAGCGGCCTACGCTCCCGACAACGGCCTGCAGCTCGCTTTCGGCCAGATCAATCCTCCTGAGGGCAAAGGCGGCCTGATCGAGAACGAAGACGGCACCTACACCGTAGTGGATCCGCCGGAGGGATACAACTGGGATATCTGGAATATCTCCCAGACCTCCTTCCGCGCCACTTCCTACGTATGCGAAGAGGACTACGCCAAGATCCGTCCCTCCGGAGACATGATCACCAAGGCAAAGATCAACGATTTCTATGCCCCCTATCAGGGCCATGCGGTCATGCCCAGCTGCTACATCTTCGACAATGCCACCAATGAAGAGCTGAGCGTGCTCAAGACCGACATCAACTCCCTGGTCAACCGCCGTATCTCCGACTGGGCCGAAGGCAAGCGGGATATCGACGAGGATTGGGAGACTTACCTGAACGAGCTCAAGGAAGTGGGCGTGGATCGCTATGTGGAGATCTACACCACCCGCTACAACGCCGACAGATAATCGGTGGTATCCTGAGCGCTGAATCAGAACAGGAAGGGCCGCCCGTATGGGCGGCCCTTTCCGCGTCCGTTTTTGCAGAAACACTCGGCGGGTGCTTTACAACAGAAACGGTTTCTGATATGATTTTCGCGTACGCGGCGGGCAGACGGACGCTCTGCCGCTCAAAGCAGAAAGGCGGTCTTTTGGCATGAAAACTTTATACCTGGAATGTCAGATGGGCGCGGCGGGCGACATGCTCACGGCGGCGCTGTTGGAGCTTTTGCCGGACAAACAGGCTTTTTTTGACAAAATGGAATGCTTAAAGCCCCTGGGCGTGGAAGTGCGCGCCGAAACCGCGGAAAAAATGGGCGTGCGCGGCACGCGTATGCGCGTAACAGTGCACGGCGAGGAAGAGGAGAGCCTGGACGAAAACGGCGCGGATGATGAGCTTCACGGGCATGAGCATCACCACGATCATGAGCACGATCACAAACACCATCATGACCACGATCATGAGCATCACCATGAGCATGACCATGATCACGGCGGCCATGAACACCACCATCACCACGCCGCGCTGGGAGACATCGTCGGCCTGATCGGTGGGCTGGAGCTGCCGGAAAAGGTAAAACAGAATGCCCGCGCGGTGTATAAAAGCATCGCCGAAGCCGAGAGCCGCGTGCACGGAAAAGACGTGAACGAAGTGCATTTTCACGAGGTGGGCGCGCTGGATGCCGTGGCGGACGTGGTTGGCGTGTGTCTGCTGATGGACATGCTGTCCCCCGAACAGGTGATATGCTCCCCCGTGCACGTGGGCAGCGGATTCGTAAGGTGCTTGCACGGCGTGCTGCCTGTGCCGGCGCCGGCCACCGCGATCCTGCTGGAAGGCGTGCCCGCTTACGGCGGGCAGATCCGGGGCGAATTGTGCACGCCCACCGGCGCCGCGCTGCTGAAGCGCTTTGCGACGCGCTTTGGCGGCCGCCCCGTGATGCAGACCCTGGCCGTGGGCTACGGCATGGGCAAAAAGGACTTTGAGCGCCTCAACTGCGTGCGGGCGTTTTTAGGGGAGTGCGCCGAAAAAGAAACGCTGGTCACGCGCCTGGAATGCAACCTGGACGACATGACGGGCGAGGACATCGGCTTTGCCCTGGAGCGGCTCATGGAGGCGGGGGCTTTCGATGCCTACACCGCGCCGATCGGCATGAAAAAGAACCGGCCCGGCATCATGCTCTCCTGCCTGTGCGAGCCGGACAGGGCCGACGAATTCGCCCGCCTGCTCTTTAAGCACACCACCACCCTGGGCGTGCGCCGGGAAGACATGCGCCGCTACGTGATGGAAAGGCGCGTGGAGGAGTTCAGCCTGGAGGGCGAAAGCGTGCGCGTAAAGCGCGCCGAGGGCATGGGCGAGACCCGCACGAAAGCGGAGTACGAGGACCTGGCCCGAATCGCCAGGAAAAAAGACATCTCCCTGGCCCAGGCGCGGGCGTGGGCGCAACAGGCGGAGAAAAAGTAGAAAAAGGGGCTGTTGCATAAATCTGAAGAATCCGCCGGGTGATTGGAAGGTTTTGCTCCTCCAATTTCAATACGCAAGGCCGGCCCTGCCGGCCCGAAGAGGAAAAATCACGAAGGGCAGCTTGCCGCCCGGGAGTGATTATTCTGTTCCTGCATTTTGAGGTTGACTTGCCTTGGGCAAGTCAATCCCGCACAGAGTGCGGGACGCACTGGTTCAAATCAAAGATTTGAAGCAGCGCGCCTTTCGCCCGGAAATGCCCGCAGGCATTTCAGACAAAACTGAAAACCTGTTGCACAAGCTGGTGAATGATTGACGTTTCGGATAAAACGGTTCAAATGTGTCCAAAACTAAACCGTTGGAAATGAAATCTTATTTCATTTCCAACGAGGGGCTGTGCAACAGCCCCTTCATTTATCTTTTACCGATCACGTTCTGCACGAATTCCCGTATCCGCTCTCCGGCTTCAGGCCAGTCGGGATGGCCCACCAGCTTTTCCACCGCCTTGTAGGGGGTGCGGGGGGCCTTGAGAAGAATTCGGCGCGCGCCTTCGGAAAGGGGGCGCGCGTTCGGCGCGCATTGCCTGCAAACGCAGCCGCCCTTTGCGGCGTCAAAGCCCAGGACCGTATCCCGGGCGCTTTTTCCGCACACGGCGCATTTGTCGGCGGCGGGCGCAAAGCCGTTCAAAAAGCACAGCTTCATCAAAAACATGGCGTCCAGAAGCCCAAGCTCGATATCGGAATACGCCAGGTAGCTCAGCGCCGACAATGCCATCCTGAACAGGTCTTCCGCCGGCTCGTCCTCCACGCCCGTCTCCTCCAGGAGCTTCAGCCACTTTGCCCCAAGGGTCAGGCGGTCGTAGTCCTCCCGGATGGGATAAAATCCGTCCGTCACCCGGCACTGGGTCACCGTGTACCTGTCTTTGGCGTAATACAGCTGAAACGATCCGCACACGAAGGGCTCCGCCGCGTTGACCAGTTCGCTTTTGGGGCGGCGGCAGCCGCGCACCACCGCGTCTACCCTGCCTTTTTCGGCAGTGAGCAGCGTGACCATGCGGTCGTAGTCCCGCCAGTCCGCTTTGCGCAGCACCAGGGCGGATACGCTTACGCTGCCGGTCATTCCGTGTCCTCGTAGCCCAGATTTCTCAGATCTTCCTTGCGGTTGCGCCAGTCCTCGCGCACCTTCACCCACAGTTTGAGCATCACTTTGGTGCCCAGGAGCTTTTCGATGTCCACGCGGGCCTGGGAGCCGATGCGGCCCAGCATGGCGCCCTGCTTGCCGATGATGACGGATTTGTGGGAGGCTTTCTCACAGTAGACGTTGGCGTGGATCTCGGTAAGGGTATCGCTCAGTTTCTGTATGGACAGCATCTCCACGCCCACGCCGTGGGGGATCTCGTCGTGCAGGTTGTTGAGTGCTTTTTCGCGGATGATCTCCGCCACCAGCACGCGCTCGGGCTGATCGGTCATCATGTCCTGGGGAAAGTATTCGGGGCCCTCGGGCAGCGCGTCCTTCAGGAGGGAAAACAGCGTTTCCATGTTGGTGCCTTTTTTGGCAGACACGCTCACCACCTGGTCGAATCCGCTCACGTCCAGCTGCGCAAGGCGCGGCATGAGTTCCTCCGGCTTCACCAGGTCGGTCTTGTTGATCACCAGGAACTTGGGGCATTTTTCCCTGCGAACGCTCTGCATGACCTCTTCGTCGCCTTTGCCGATGTACCCGGCGTCCAGCACCACCATGATCGCGTCCACGCCGTCCCTGGCGTCCTTGGCCGCCTTGACCATGAATTCGCCCAGCTTCGTGCGGGGGCGGTGGATGCCGGGGGTATCCACGAACACGATCTGCACGCCGTCGCGGCTGCACACGCCCAGCGCCTTGGCGCGGGTGGTCTGGGCCTTGTCGGAGACGATGGCCACCTTTTCGCCCACCATCCAGTTCATGATGCTGCTTTTGCCCACGTTGGGCCGGCCCAGGATGGCCACAAAGCCGCTTTTTATGATCTTATTGTTTTCCATATTTCCTTATCCTTCCGCCGTCCGGCTGACATCCTCCGGCCCGAAACCCTCGGGCAGGAGCTGGCTGAGCGTGAGCATCTTCCATTCGGTCACAGGGCTTCCCGCCCAAATTTCCATATCGCCGGCCTTAAACTCGTTCAGCACCTGGCGGCAGATGCCGCAGGGCCAGGCGTAACCGCTGTCGCAGGCAATGTAGATCTTCGTAAAACGCCTTTCTCCCTGTACGACGGCGCAGGATACGGCGCATCTCTCCGCGCAGATGGTGGCGCCGAAGGATGCGTTTTCGAAATTCGCGCCCTGAAAGCATTTGCCGCTTTCGCTCACCAGGCAGGCGCCTACCCGGAAATGGGAATATGGGGAATACGAACGGTCCAGCGCCTGTTCCGCCAGGCGTATATAATCCTCATGCGTCATGAGTCTGTCTCCGTTTTTGAAAAGTCCAAGCGCCTTCATGGCGCGCTTTTCCATGGCGCGCATCAGGCGTTTGTCTTCGTCTGTCATGTGATCGTAGCCCAGCAGGTGGAACATCGCGTGGGCCGTGAGGTACGCCGTTTCCCGTGCCGCGCTGTGGCCAAGCTCATCGGCCTGTTTTTCGGCACGGGCGATGTTCAGAACGATATCGCCCAGAAACGCCAGCCCGAAATCAGGATCGTAGGCTTTTTTGAGCATTTGAGGCACGTCGCGGGCGGTCTTTTGCGCGGGATAGCGGATCTGGGGAAAGGACAGCACGTCCGTTTCGGCGTCCACGCCCCGGGTGCTTTTGTTGAGAGCACGTATCTCTTCTCCGTTCACCACGGTGACGCAGGCATACGCGCCAAAGATTCCTTCCGCTTCCAGCGCCGCCCGAGCGGCATTTTCGATCAGCGCGCCGGCTCCGTCGGGCAGAAGACCTTTTTCGTCTGTGAGCTGGACCGTCACGGCGTTTCTCCTTCCGGATGCTTTTTCGGAATATCCACCTTGGGATATTCAATGCGGTCGTGGAACGCGCCGCTGAGCACCGTGACGAAGGCGGACACGATGCGGCTGATGTCTCTGAGAGAAATGTCGCAGTCGTCCAGCTGGCCGTCGTCGATCTTCTGGCTCACCAGCTTTTCGATCAGCTCCCGTATCTTTTCCTTGTCCGCGTTGGGAATGGAGCGCGCGGCGGCCTCCACGGTATCGGCCAGCATCACAATGGCTTCCTCACGGGTGGAGGGCCGCGGTCCGGGATAGCGGAAATCGTCCACGTTCGCCTCGCCGTTTTCGGTGAGGCTCTTGTTGTAGAAGTAGATCACGGGAGAATTGCCGTGGTGGGTGAGCACGATATTTCTGATCTCTTCGGGGATGCGCTTCTCCTTGAGCAGCTGCACGCCGTCCTTGGGGTGGGCAGTGATGATGGCCGTGGATACCCGGGGATCGGTGCGGTCGTGGGGATTGTCGCCCAGCTGATTTTCGGTAAAATACATGGGGCGCATGATCTTGCCGATATCGTGGTAATACGCGCCTACGCGGGCCAGAAGCCCATTGGCGCCGATCTCGCCCGCGGCTGCCTCCGCCAGGTTGGCCACGATGATGGAGTGGTGGTAGGTGCCCGGCGCTTCCAGAAGAAGGCGCCTGAGCAGCGGCTGGTTGGGGTTGCTCAGTTCTACAAGGCGCGTGCTGGTAACGGCGTTGAAGATCACCTCGAACGCCGGGGTCAGCGCTACGCACAGCACGGAGGACAGCACGCCGCCGATGCCGGAATACAGCGCCATATACAGCGATTCCATGAGGTTGGAGGAGCTGATGAGGCCTACGGCAAAGGTGGTCACGATGTTGGATATGCCTACCACCAGTCCCGCCAAAAGCACGGTCAGGCGCGTCTGCCGGTTTTTGAGAACCCTGAGCGCCACCGTTCCCGACACCAGCGAGCTGATGACCACGGTATAGGTGGCCATGTTGATGAAGCTGCCGGACGCGCTGGCCAGCATGGAAGCGATCACGGACAGGGGAATGTTGATGTACAGCGCCACCCGGCGGTTCACCAGCAGCGCGATCATGATCACGCCCAGGGTGACGGGCATGATGTAGATGCTGATCTCACGGGAAAATACGCAGCTCACGATGGCGATCAGGCAGATCAGCGCGATCATCAGAAGCTTTTTGGGGCTTTGGTATATAGCCCTTTCAAACATGTACAGGTACAGCGCCACCGCCAGCATCAGCGTGATCACCAGCATGCCGATGCCCAGGTACAGCCATACGTCCATGGTGCTTTCCTTTACCATGCCCAGGGCGTCCAGCATGGCATACTGCGCCTCGGTGACGATCTCGCCGTCCGACACGATCACTTCTCCCTTGATGCGGGTCACGGGATCGACTTTGTCCATCTCCGCCTGGCGCTGGTTCTCCGTGGCCTGCTCGTCGTAGAAATAGTTGGAGCGTATATGCTTATTCACCGCCGTCATGGCGATATCCACCAGCGCTTCATCGTAGCCCGCGTCCTTCAGGCCCTGCTCTATCCTGGCCGCGGCCTGGGGCACGTCGCTTTCCAGCAGCTTGTCCATGGCGCTCTCAACGAGGGATACCGTATCCGCCGTCAGGGAAGAAAGCGTGCTTTCGTCCGCCGCCGCCAGGGCTTTGAGGGCGTTCATGTCCAGATTAACGCCGTCCAGCTGCTCGTTGGCGCTGGCCAGCTGGGACTGGGTGAGCTCCTTGGTTTCGTCGCTGATCAGAAGCACGCTGATGCCCCCGATGTCCTTCAGGGTCTTGCCGAGCTCGCTTGTTACCTCCTGGGTGACGTCGGGATCGGACACGAAAATGCTCTTCACCTTCGCGGCAGCGTCCTGCTTCAGCTTGTCGGTGGTGATCTTGTCCTCCACGTCCTTGGTGGCCTTGATGGTGTTGGGCGCGGGATGGCCCACCTGGATATCGTACCTGGCCGGCGTTACCGCAAGAGCCAGGATCACGAATATGATCAGGCTCGCGATCAGGGCGATCAGAAAGCCCAGGACCGAAAGGCCGCTCAAGCGGTTTTTCTTCGCGCTTTTCTTTTTGACGGTCATATGTTCTCTTTCCTTCCGGAATGCTTTTCATAAGCCTTGACGATGGCCTGCACCAGCTCGTGGCGCACCACGTCCTTGTGGGTCAAAGTCACCATGGCGATGTCGTCCACGCCCCGGAGCACCTCCAGCGCCTCCACCAGGCCGCTTTTGCGTATGCCGGGCAGGTCGATCTGGGTGATGTCGCCGGTGATGACCATTTTGGAGCCGGTGCCCATGCGCGTTAAGAACATCTTCATCTGTTCGCTGGTGGTGTTCTGGGCCTCGTCCAGGATGATGAAGGCGTCGTTCAGCGTGCGGCCGCGCATGTACGCCAAGGGCGCCACCTCTACGGCCTGGCGCTCGATGAGCCTCTGGAACGCCTCTGCGCCCATCATTTCGTTGATCGCGTCGTACAGGGGCCTTAAATAGGGGTCCACCTTCTGCTGCAAATCGCCCGGCAGAAAGCCCAGCTTTTCGCCGGCTTCCACGGCGGGGCGCGTAAGCACGATGCGCTCCACGTCCTTGTTCTTCAGCGCCACCACCGCCATCGCCACGGCCAGGTAGGTCTTGCCCGTGCCCGCGGGACCGATGCCGAACACGCAGGTGTTCTTTTTGATGGCGTCCACATATTTTTTCTGGCCCAGGGTCTTGCACTTCACCTGCCGGCCCTTCCAGGTGATGGCGATCACGTCCCGCATGATCTCGCCGATGCGGTCCGCGTTTCCTTCACTGGCCAGGTCTATGGCGTAGCGGATGCGGGTCTTGTCGATGCTGTCGCCCCGGGCGATGATCTCCATGAGCTTCTGAAGCGTCTGGTAGCCCGTTTCCACCGCCTGTTCGGAACCGCTCAGCGTCACCTCGCCGCCATGGGCGAAGATGTTGATGTCCAGTTCTTTTTTGATGAGCTCGATGTTTTCGTCGTTGATGCCAAAGAGGGAAATAAAGCTGTCGGTGTCGTCCACGACCAGCCTGCGGGTGGTCAACTCGTTTTCCAAGCTATCGTCCTTTCTGTTTATCCGTTATGATTTCCGGAGGAATGGATCACGGACCTGGCGAAGTTCTCGTTGAGTGAGGACAGCCCTTCGCCCAGCATGTGCTTTTGCTTTGCCAGATCGCCTTTCAGCTCCGCGTGGGACTGCTTCACGGCGTCGATGACCGCGCTTTGCTCTTTTTCCAGCCTTGCTTCCAGACGCTTTAAGCGCCTGAGCGCACGAAGCGCCAGCTCGCAGCAGAATACGGCCGCCAGAAACGCCGAAACGGCGAAGATCAAAATGATGGTATCCAAGCGCGCCTCCCGATACATTCTTATCCATATTGATTATACACGTTATCGGCAAAAAAAACAAGCGCCGCGTGTTTTCAATCAATTTACAAGCAATCAACCTGGATTTGCCCCCAAACGGCTGCATATATATTTACTAATTTGCATATTTGTTGTATAATCTCATAAAATACCTGCAAGGGACGGTATATCTATGAATATTATTGAGACCGATCATGCGTATGTGGCAACACCTACAAGCGCTTCAACGTTGCGCTGGTGAAGGGAAAAGGCGCGCGGGCCTGGGACGAAAACGGCAGGGAATACATAGACCTGGGCAGCGGCATCGCCGTGAACATCTTCGGCTACGGCGACGAAAAATGGAAGCAGGCGGTGGAAGTGCAGCTGGATCTGCTGCCCCACTCCTCCAACCTGTACCACACCGAGCCCTGCGCGCGCCTTGCACAGCTGCTGTGCGAGAAGACCGGCATGAAAAAGGTGTTTTTCGGCAATTCCGGCGCGGAAGCCAACGAATGCGCGGTGAAGGTGGCCCGCAAGTACGCCTTCGACAAATACGGCGACGAGAGCCATTCCACGGTGATCACGCTGAAAAACAGCTTTCACGGCCGCACCCTGGCCATGCTCTCCGCCACGGGGCAGGATCACTTTCACCAGTATTTCGGCCCCTTCACACCGGGTTTCGTGTACGCTGAGACCAACGACATCAAAGACGTGCGCCGCCTGGCGGAAGAAAACGGCTGCTGCGCGGTGATGGCGGAAATGATCCAGGGCGAGGGCGGCGTGATGCCCCTGTCCTACGGCTTCGTGAAGGGCATCCGCCAGCTGTGCGACGAAAAAGACATGCTGTTCATCGTGGACGAAGTGCAGACCGGCAACGGCCGCACGGGGCGGCTGTATTCCTACATGAATTTCGAGCGCACCCCGGACGTAGTGACCACGGCCAAGGGCCTGGGCGGCGGCCTGCCCATCGGCGCGTGCCTGATCGGCGAAAAAGCGCAGAACACCCTGGGACCGGGCGACCACGGCTCCACCTTCGGCGGAAACCCCGCTGCCTGCGCCGGCGCGGTGAGCATACTGGAAAGGATCGACGAAAAACTGCTTTCTTCCGTACGGGAAAAGAGCGCCTTTATCATCGACAGCTTAAACGGCGCGAAGGGCTTAAAGAGCATCAGCGGCATGGGCCTGATGCTGGGCCTTGAAACGGAAAGAAGCGCCTCCGAAATCGCCAGCGCCTGCTTAAAGCGAGGCGTACTGGTGCTGACCGCCAAGACCCGCGTGCGCCTGCTGCCGCCTTTGACCATAAGCTCGGACGAGCTGAAGCAGGCAGTCACGATCCTGCGGGAAGAAATCGAAAGAGTCTGAAGAACGAAAACGGAAGGCCGGCGGCCTTCCGTTTTTCGTTTGGAAAAGTGTGGAGTTAGCAGTGTGAAGTCAAGAGTTAGGAGTCAGGAGTTCAGGTAGAAATGCCTGCGGCATTTCTTTGATTCAGGGAGAACGGTCTTCCCTTTATTCATAGAAAAGCCATCGGCTTTTCATCCGCAACTCCTGACTCCTAACTCCTAACTCTTAACTACCTTACCCCATCCTCAACTCGGGATAAATCGTGAGCATTTCCCCTTTCCGGTATCCGCACTTCCGGGCGAGGGGTACACAGCCGGGCGCTAAGACCCACGCGTCGAAGGTCATTTTTTTCAGCTTGAGGGAAGAAAAGTACTTGCGGGCGTCCTCCATCAGATAGGTGGCTACGCCTTGCCTGCGCCACGCGCGCGCCGTCTGGATGATGCCCACCACGCCCGTATCGCCCCGGCTCCAAACCATCGCCTCTCCGCACAGCCCTTCGGGGGACACCATCAGGATGCGCGCGAAGTCCGGCATGGACGCAATGTTCTCGAGCCAGCTTTCGTTATAATTCACGCCAAAGCATTCGTTGTAGCGGCGAAGGCATTTTTTCAGTTCTTCCGGGTTTTCCAGAAAATCCCGCACGATGGTACAGCTGGGGGGAGCCGGAACGCTGACGCGCTCGTCGGTCACTTCCCGGCGCATGCGCATGATGCCGTCCCGCACGTGAAAGCCCAGGGCCTGTATCAGCTCGATGTCTTCCTTCGCGGAGGCGTCGATATCGGCGTATACGCGGCACGGCTCCGTTTCCTTGCTGGCCAGGATGCGGGCGCGGGTCACGGCGGCGCCGTAGAGCAGGTCACGGCATTCGTCCGTGCACTTCACGCGGATCACGTACTGCACGGGGCGGTCCGGAAAGATGCGCGGCTGCACCTGGCGGATCACGGCGCAGGAGCCGATCTGGCGCCCGTTTTCGTCCTCGGCCACATACCGGTTGTCATTTGCTCGTTTGATGATCATGAGGAAACACCCTTTTTGAGAGTCAGGAGTTTGGAGTTAGGAGTGAGGAGTTGGATTTGTTTTGGAAAAACAGGTAAGATGAGGGGTCAGATCCTTCTGTCCAGGATGAATTCCAGGGTCCTGCCGTCCTGGCGCCTGAGTACCTCCAGGCGGTCTTCGTCCAGGGCGCGGACCATGCATTCTCCCGTACGGAGCGCCGGTTCCTGGTTGCGCGTACGGATGACGCGCCTGATCTCGGCCTGAAGCTCCTTGTCTTCCTTTCCCCAGGGATAAGTGCCGCGGCAGAAGGGATCGCCCATGCCGGTAAGGCCCGCGTCGTCGCCGTAGTACAGGCAGGGCATGCCCGGAAGGTGGCAGATGAATTCAAACGCCCGCACAAAGCGCTGTTTGCCCAGCTCGTATTCCGGTTTCGTGAGGGTCTGTACCCGGCGCTTTTCCCGGGGAGGCTCCAGGTCTTTCTTTCCGGCCAGGATGCTGATCACCCGGGGCTTGTCGTGGCTGCCCAGCAGGTTCATCATGGAGAACAGCATGGGCTTCGGCAGCGTGCTGTGCTGGTGGAGGATCAGGTTTTCCAGCGCATGGGCGTCGGTCTCGCCCAGCATGAAATCCAGCACAGCCTTCCGCAGGGGATAGTTCATGGCGCTGTCCAGCGTGTCGCCCGTGGCGTAGCAGCGGGGCCTGCCGTAGGAAAGCTTGTTGGTGATGTCCTCCCATACCTCGCCGATCACGCAGTTATCCGTGTCCAGGCGCTTTGCGCGGCGGCGCAGGGCACGGATGAATTCCATGGGCAGTTCGTCCGCCACGTCCAGCCGCCAGCCGGAAGCGCCCTCGTTGAGATAGTGCGCGCACACGCTGTCTTCGCCCGTAACGATAAAGTCCAGGTAGGACGGGTCCATCTCGTTCACGGCGGGCAGGGTATCGATGCCCCACCAGCAGTCGTAATCGTCCCGGCTGCCCAGAAACTGGTACCAGGAGGAATAGGGACTGTCCGGATAGGCGTTGTACGCGCCCCGGGAGCGGTATGTGCCGTATTTGTTGAAATAGAGGCTGTCCGCGCCCGTATGGGAAAACACCCCATCCAGCACCACGCGTATCCCTTTTTCCGAAGCCTCCCGGCAGAGGGCCCTGAACTGCGCCGAAGTTCCGAAGGAGGGGTCGATGGTCATAAAGTCGCCGGTATCGTATTTATGATTGGACCGCGCCTTGAAGATGGGATTAAGATAGATGGCACCGATGCCCATATCGCGGATAAAATCCAGTTTTTCGCGGATGCCGTTCAGGTTGCCGCCAAAAAAGTCCACGGCCTCTTCATCGTCGCCGTTTTTGCACAGGTCGGGCGCTTCCCGCCAGCTTTTGTGGAGGTACGTGCCGCGCCCCTGGGGCGGAACTGCTCCGTCCCGGCCCACGCAGAACCGGTCCGTCATGATCTGCATCATCACGCTGGAGCGCATCCAGTGTGGAGTATCGAAAGCGGGATCGTATACCGTGATCTGGAAGGAAGGCGGCTCATACCCGTATACGGCGCAGCGCCCGTTTTCAGGCTTGCCCAGAAAAAGCGTCTCGTTTTCTTCTGTTTTTAGAATGAAATAATACCACACGAGGCCGGTATCGTTGCCGATGGGCACGTTCGCTTCGTAGGCATTGCCGCCCGCCGCCCTCATGGGCAGCCTTTCCTCGCCGCCGCCCCGCCAAAGGCGCACAAAAACGGCTGAAAGCGGCTGGGAAGAAACGACCCTTAACCAAACAACGCTTCCCGCAGGACAGGCGCCCTGAGGGAAGCGGTCATAACGGGAATAAGGGTCGTGCGAGGCGGTCATCACAGGATTACCTCATCCAGCCGCCAGATCTTTTCGTTGTATTCCTTGATGGTGCGGTCGGACGCGAACACCCAGCTGCGGGCCACATTGACGATGGCTTTTTTGATCCATTCGTCGCGCTGCCGGTAATCCCGGCCGATCTGCTCCTGGGCCTTCACGTAGCTGGCGATATCGCTCAGAACGAAGTAGGGGTCCGCGATGTTGCCGTTGTCGCCGAAGAGCAGAGAATGGTAGATGTCGCGGAACAGGCCGGGCTGCTCGGGGCAGAGCGTGCCGTCGATCAGCTGGGTCAGCGCGCGGCGCACTTCGGCATTGGTCTCGTAGATCGAACTGGCGCGGCCGGGCAATGTGTAGGCTGCCTCCACCTGCTCGGCGGTCATGCCGAAGATATAGATGTTCTCCTTTCCCACCGCGTCCAGGATCTCCACGTTGGCGCCGTCCAGCGTACCCAGCGTGACCGCACCGTTCATCATGAACTTCATGTTGCCGGTGCCGCTGGCCTCCTTGCCGGCGGTGGAGAGCTGCTCGCTCAGGTCCGCCGCAGGCATGAGCTGCTCAGCCAGGGAGACGCAGTAATTCTCCACGAATACCACGTTGATGAGCTTGCCTGCCACGGGATCTCTGTTCACCAGGCGCGCGATCTCGTTGATCAGGCGGATGATGAGCTTGGCGCGGTAATAGCCCGGCGCGGCCTTGGCGCCGAAGATGTAGGTGCGCGGCTGGATATCCAGGGAAGGATTGTCCTTGATGCGGTTGTACAAAATCAGGATGGACAGGGCGTTGAGCAGCTGGCGCTTGTACTCGTGAAGGCGTTTGGCCTGCACGTCGAACAGGTCGTCCGCGCGCAGGGAAGTGTTCTGCCATCCCTCCAGGCGGCGGCTCAGGCGCTCTTTGTTGTAGCGTTTCACGGCGGCGAACCTTTCGCGGAAAGCCGCGTCGTCCTTGAATCTTTCGAGGTCCGCCAGACGCTCGTAATCCTTGCGCCAGGCAGTGCCGATGGCTTCGTCGATCAGGGCGGACAGGCGGTAATTGGCCATCATCAGCCAGCGGCGGTGGGTGATGCCGTTGGTGATGGCGATGAACTTGTCCGGCTCAGTGAGATAGAAATCGTGGAACACGCCCTTTTTGAGGATGTCCGTGTGGATCTTGCTCACGCCGTTTACGCAGTGACCCATGGCGACGCAGAGGTTGGCCATGTTCACGCAGCCGTAGCCGATCACGGCCATGCGGCCTATACGCTCCCACTGGCCGGGGAAGAACTCCCACAGCCGGGCGCATTCGCGGCGGTTGATCTCCTGAAGGATCATGTAGATGCGGGGCAGGAGACGGGCCACCATTTCTTCCGGCCACTTTTCAAGCGCCTCCGCCATCACGGTGTGGTTGGTATAGGCGAAGGTTCTGCGGGTAATGTCTTCCGCCTGGCTCCAGCTCAGATCGTAATCGTCGATCAGGATGCGCATGAGTTCGGGGATCGCCATGCCGGGATGGGTGTCGTTCACGTGCAGGGCGACCTTGTCCGGGAAGATATCAAAGTTCCGGCCGTACACCCTGATAAAGTCCCATACGGCGTACTGCACGGACGCGCTGGAAAGGAAATACTGCTGCTTTAAGCGCAGCTCCCTGCCTTCGTAATGGTTGTCCTCGGGATACAGCACCTTGCTGATGACTTCGGCCAGTTCTTTTTCCTCGATGGCGCGGGTATATTCGCCGCGGTTGAAGGACTGCATGTCCAGCTTTTTGGTGGCCCTGGCCGACCAGCACCTGAGCATGTTGACCATGTTGGAATCGTAGCCCAAAGTAGGCACGTCGTAGGGAACGGCCTGCACGGTGGAGTAGTTCAGATGCCTGTAGCGGATCTTTCCGTTCTCCTCGTAGCTTTCCACATAGCCGCCGAAGTGCACTTCCTGCGCCTCGTTCGGGCGGCAGACCTCCCACATGGAGCCGTTTTCCAGCCAGTTATCCGGCATTTCAACCTGAAAACCGTCCACGATCTTCTGGCGGAACAGGCCGTATTCATAGCGGATCGTGCAGCCCATGGCGGGCAGGCGGAGGGTGGTGAGAGAATCCAGGAAGCAGGCAGCCAGACGGCCCAGGCCGCCGTTGCCAAGGCCCGGTTCCGGCTCTTCCTCAAAGATCTGGGAGGGATCGAGGCCCAGTTCATGCAGGGCCACGGCGTAGTTTTCCTCGTTTACCAGCGCCACCATATTGTTGTGCAGCGCCCGGCCCACCAGGAATTCGGCGGACAGGTAATACAGCTTTTTGCACATCTGGCGCTTGCGCTCGCCCCGGGAGGCGGTGCGGCGCTTCATCACTTCGTCTTTTACCGTCTGGGCCAGCGCGTCGTATATCTGCTCGCGCGTAGCGTCGGATATTTCACAGCCGTAATTTCTTTCTAATTTCTCTTTGATCGATGCTTTGATCTGCTCCACACTGAGCTTGCTAAGGGTCATGACGTAACCTCCACGACAGAATCGTTTTAGAATTATAACACGTCGGGCGTCATAAAACAAGCGCGCAAGGCCCCCGGCAGGTATACAGAAGTTTCACTTTATGTGAATTTTGCCTTTTTTCGCGGCGTTTCAGCCGCTTTTGCCGAACAGTCTGCTTTTTCAGGCGTTTTCCTCGTCCGGCTCATGGCCCGCGCTGACCAGCGCCGCGTAGCGCCCGCCCTGCGCCATGAGCTCGTCATGGGTGCCCATTTCCGCCACACAGCCGTTTTCCAGATAATAGATGCAGTCGCAGAAGCGTATGGTGGACAGCCGGTGCGCGATGAAGATGGCGGTCTTTCCGCGGGATATGCTGTCTATGGACTGCTGCAGAAGCGCTTCCGTATCGGAATCGATGTTCGCCGTGGCCTCGTCCAGCACCAGAACGCGGGGCTTGTGGGCGATGGCGCGGGCGAAGGAGATCAGCTGGCGCTCGCCGGTGGAGAATGCCGCGCCGCGCTCGGAAACCATATGGTCAAGCCCGCCGGGCAGGTGCTCCACAAAACCGTCCGCCCGCGCGAGAGAAAGCGCTTCCATGACCTCGCCGTCGCTGATGTCCGCGTGGATGCGCACGTTGTCGGCCACGCTGCCCACAAACAGAAACACGTCCTGCAGCACCACGCCGATCTGGCTGCGCAGGCTGGAGAGCTTCCATTTGTTCACGTTCACGCCGTCGATCAGGATCTCGCCCTTCTGCACGGTATAAAAGCGGGACAGAAGCGAGATGATCGTGGTTTTTCCGGCGCCGGTCGCGCCGACGAAGGCCGCGCGCTGGCCATGTTTCACGTGAAACGTAAGCCCTTTGAGCACCCAGTCCTCGCCCTGATAGGCGAACCACACGTCCCTGAATTCCACGTCTCCCCGCATCTCGGCCTCATAGCCGTCCGGATCGTCCTGTTCCTGATCGGACGCGTTTTCCAGAAGCGTGCGGATGCGGTCGGCGGACACGAGGGAGCTCTGCACCGTGTTGTATTTTTCCGCCAGGTCGTTGATGGGCTCAAAAAACTGGCGGATGTACGTGGTCATGGCCACCAGCACGCCCGCTTCCGCCAGCGTGGCGTCCAGGCCCGCCAGGCGGTATCCCACCAGGAGCACCAGCACGATGGCGGCGGAATTGACCACCTCCATCACGGGGCGCAGGATGCCGTTCATAAACACCTGGAACATCGTGGTTTTGCGGTATTCACGGTCCAGTTTATACAGCTGGCCGCATTTTTCCTTTTCACGCGAAAAGCTCTTAATCACCCGGATGCCGGAAAGGCTCTCGGCGATAAAGCCGTTGATGCGGCCGATGATGGCTTTCATTTTGGTAAAGTTGCGCTTGAGCGCACCGCGGCACAGCACCGTGATCAGGGCGATCAGCGGCACCGCCGCAAAGCCTGCCAGCGCCAGGCGCACGTTCATGGACAGCATCATATACACGATGCCCACCAGCAAAATCACGTCCCGGAACAGGCCGCTCAGCACGTCGCCGTAGAATTCGTCCAGGGCTTCCACGTCGTTGGTGGCCCGCGTGAGCAGGCGTCCGCTGCCCATTTCATCCAGGTCGGTCAGTTTCATCCGGTGGATGTGGCTGAACAGCTTCATGCGCGTTTCGTGCAGGATCTTCTGGCACATGCGCGTGATCATATGGCTCTGCAGAAGCGAGGAGACGGCGCTTACGAATATCACGATGAAATAGCTGAGGCCGAGACCCGTGAGGGTGCCTGTCAGAAATCCGCGGCCCGTCAGCTTTTCCTCCGCGCCCCGGCCCGCCAGGGGCAGGAAATCATCGATGATCGCGGCGTAGATGCGCGGCTTGATCAGGTCCGCCAGGTTGGCAAGCACGATCAGGAAAGTCACCAGCAGGAGCCTTGCCCAGAAGGGCTTCATCAGGCTCAGCAGCCACAGGGTGGAAGAGCGCTTTTTGACGGAATTCAGCTTTTCCATGTCAGGCGCCCTCCTTTCTGTGCTGGAGGGCGTACATGCGCGCATACCCGCCGTTTAAAGCCATGAGGGAGGCGTGCGTGCCCCTTTCGGTCACGCGGCCTTCTTCGATATATATGATCTCGTCCGCGTTCTCCACGGCGCTCAGCCGGTGGGAGATCACGATGCAGCTTCGGTCTTTGAGCGTATGCTTCAGGTTTGCCAGGATCTTTTCTTCCGTGGAGGCGTCCACGGCGGACAGGGTGTCGTCCAGAAGCAGGATGTCCGGCTTTCTTACCAGCGCCCGCGCCAGGGATACCCGCTGCCTCTGGCCGCCGGACAGGTGGTTTCCGCGCTCGCCGCACGGGGTATCCAGGCTTTCCGGCATGCGCGCGATGTCCTCCGTCATGCCGGCTGTGTCCAGGCAGGAAGCGATCTCTTCCTCCGTGGCGTCAGAGAAAAACCGCACGTTTTCGCGTATGCTTTCGTCAAACAGAAAGCCGTCCTGTGGCACGTATCCTATCTTTTTGCGCAGCGAGACCGCGGGAATATCGTTGATATCCCGTCCGCCTACCCGCAGCTGGCCCCTTTCGGGCACGATGAGCTTGAGCAAAAGGGAGAGCACCGTGGTTTTTCCGCTGCCCGTGGGCCCCACGATGCCCAGCATCCTGCCCGGCGCCAGATCGAAGGAGATGCCCCTCAGGGCGTCCGTCTCCGCGCCGGGATAGCGCCAGGTAAGGCCCTTCGCGGTCACGGAAGGCTCAAAATCCTTTCCATCGTCGGTCTTGTCGAAGGCGCTAACCTCTTTTTCGTCCATCAGGGTCTTCAGGCGGTGATAGCTGGCCAGGCCCCTTTGCAGGTTGTTGTTGATGCGCCCGATGGTGATGATGGGGTTCACGATCATGGTGAGGTAGGAATTGAACGCGATATAGTCCTTCAGATCCAGAACGCCCGTGATCACCAGTCGCCCGCCGTAGATCAGGCCCACGGCGTAGCTGATGCCGAAAACGGACTTGATGATGGGGTCCATGTACGCAGCAGCGAAATACCATTTGCGGTTGGCTTCGCTCTTTTGCAGGCTTTCCTTCTCGTATTCCCGGTATTGGGGCTCTTCCTGGGCAAACGCCTTCAGCACCCGCATGCCGTTGATGTTCTCCTGCACGTGGCCGGATATGGTCGAAAACATCTCCTGGGCGCGCTTCGCCCGCCTGCGCACCACGGCGCCCAGCAAAAACACAGTACACACCGCGGCGGGCACCGGCAAAAGGGAATACACAGTCAATTTTAGATCGATATGGCCGCCCATGCGTCCAATGGAAAACATCAGGGAGGATACGGAATTGATGAACTGGCTGAAAACGATGCCGAACATCTGCCTTACGGCGTTTACGTCGTTGATGGCGTAAGCCATCAGGTCGCCCGAGCGCGCCGTGGTGTAAAAGCCCACGGGCAGGTCGATCAGGTGTGTATACAGCCGGTCGCGCAGGTAGACCTCCATCTCGCGGGAGGTGCGCACGATGAACCAGCGCCAGCCGAAGCGCGTTACGAACACGCCCAGCGCGATCACGATGATGCTTGCGGCAAAACGGACAAATTCCGCCCTCTCCCGGGTCGCGGCGGCTTCCACGGCGGCGCCCAGGGCGATGGGTGCCCGCGTCTGGATATAGGAGCAGGCGATCATCAGAAAAAAGCCCGGGATATAGCGCCATCCGTACTTTTTGAAAAAATCGGCGATCATAGCACTTTCACTTTCCGCTGAGCTGTATATAGTAAGCGGTGGGCCTCGTTCCCAGCCGGAACGGGAAAAGCTCCGAGCCGATGCCCTGGCCCGGAAGCATCCTGAGCCCCGTACCGTCCTTATAGACGCCTCCGGAAAAGTCTTCGCTGTTCAGGAACTTTTCGTTTGTATCCGGGTGCGCCAGATATCTGCTGCCCAGGCGTACCTGGCCCCCCAGGCCATGTCCCGCCAGAAGGATGTATTCCTGCGGATTATGGATATATCCCTGCAGATTATGTGAGCGGCGTGAAGCAGCCAGCGACACCTGCTTGTAAACGCCCGGATCGTGGGAAAGCACGATCATCGGCCCGGAACCGGTGTTTTCAAAGGAAAATACGTACCCGCCCTGCGCCGCGCTGTAAGCGCAGCCGTATATGGGCAGATATGTCCCGTTTATGGAAACGGCACACACTTCGTTTTTCAGAAAGCGGATGTTGGAGCGCCTTTCTTCCTCCCAGGAAAGTCCCGGGTCGCAGTCTCCCGTCACCGCGTATATGCCGCCGCGAACGGACAGATCGTTCATTTCCAGCAAAAACTGCGCCTGCGCCTCCCCCAGGCGCCGGCTGATACTCTCCTCGTTTCCGAAGCCCAGACTCCTGCCGGCTTCGTCCCACAGCGAAAGGCCGCATATGTCGCCGCCAATCAGCACGATATCCGGCTCTGAGGCGCACAGGCGCTTGATCAGATTCGCCGCCTGAACGGCCTTGCGCGTGTTGCTGATCTTCAGGTCGCTGATATACAGGATGCGCAGCCCCTCCAGACGGCTGTCCAGTCCGTCCAGATGCGCCGTACGGTATTCCACCCGCACGATGCGGGCGTTTACCGTGCCTGCCAGCAGCACGGCGGTCGCCAAAACAAGCAGCAGCCCCAGCAGGATGCGCCCGAAGGAATGCCTTTTCGGTTTTGGATGCTTTTTGCCCATCTTCAAAAGTTTCACGTGAAACAAGCGTCAAATTTCGGTTTCGAGGTTGCATAGTTTCTTGTTTTCCATTATAATAGAAAGACAGTGCGTGTGCAAGTTGATTTTTGTCGCCTTTCGCGCACCGGATGATCGGAGGAACCGGATGAATATCGATCTGTCGAAGCCGCTTGGCAAGCTTCAGGGCATATTGGTGGCGCTTTTGCTGATGGCCGTCACTTTCTTTGTGGCGCTCATCGTGAAGCATGCCCCCGACGCTCCGCTGGAAAGCGCCGTGCGGCTGAACACCTCCGGCCTGGGAGACGTGCAGGTGGAGGGCGACAGCATATACTATATCGAGGCAGGCTCGCTGCACTGCGTTTCATCCGACGGAAAATTCAAGTGGAACGTGGGCGTGGACAAAAATTCGCGCTTCAAGGTGACCGGCAAAGGCATCGCGGTGTGGAACGGCTCCCGCCTGCGCATCGTGGATCTCAAAACGGGCGTGGTGCTGGGCAACCCCTCCATAAACGGCTCCATCCTGTCCGCCGTGGTGGGCGACGTGTACGCCGCCGTGGTGATCGGGCCGGAGCATAATTCCACCGTGCTGCTCACGGACCTGGGCGGCAACATCGTGGATACCCTCACCGATTTCAAGGACGTGACGGTGCTGGACTGCGGATTCTTCGAGGGCCGCGAACTGTTCTGGATCATGACGCTGGATTCCACAGGCAGCCTGCCCTGCTGCAAGATATCCACCTTCAAGCCCGGCAAGCGCGAGACCGGCTCCATCACCGACATGGAGCAGGTGATCTACAAGGTCATGTTCCGTTCCAGCTACATCTGTGCAGTGGGTACGGACTATATGCGCGTTTACGATTATACCGGCGCGGAGCAGGCCGATCAGCGCGTGATGGTGTACGGATGGTATCTGGAATCCATGGACGGTTCCGGCGACAATCCCCTGATGCTGTTCGTGCCCAACAACCAGTCCGGCGAGAGCATGCGCATCAGCGACATTCGCTGCATCAAGGGCAAGGACGAATACATGCTGCACTTCCCTGTGGCCTGCACGCAGCTCAAAGCCTTCGGCGACACCGTTTACGGCTTCTCCGGCGATAAGCTGGCCGTATCCACCTACGGCAGCACCGCCTCCAACCTGTATGCGCTGCCCCTTTCCGTATCGGAAGTGATCGGCATCACCGCCAACCGCACCGCCGTGGTCATCAGCGGCAACTCCATTTACATGATTAAACTGCCTGAAAAATAGAGGAGGAAACCACATGGGCATCATCGATATCGTATTTCTGGCAATCCTGGTGATCGGCTTTATTTCCGGCCTGCAAAAGGGATTTCTCACTTCCCTGCTGGCCTGCGCCGCCATGCTGGGCGCGTACATGATCGCCGTTTCCCTGGAAGGCAATCTGGCGTCCGCCATCATGAACACTTCCCTGCGCGCCTGGCTGGAGAGCAACCTGGAAGCTGAGCCCGCCGTCTGGAACAATCTGTTCCATGTGATCAGCTTCGTGATCGTGTTCGCCCTGGCGTACGCGGCGCTCATGCTGCTGGTGAACCTGATCAACAATATGTTCCGCGTGCCGAAGCTGCGCGGCGTGGATGGGCTGCTGGGCGGCATCCTGGGCATCGTGCGGGCGTACGTGATCATCTGCATCGCCGTCGCCGCGCTGCAGATCGCGCTCAAGCCCCTGGAGAGCGAGTTCGTGCTGGATCTTCTGCAGGAGTCCACGCTGGGCCGTTTCTTCACCTCAGGCTCCGCGTTATCGGACCTGTTCGGCATTGGTGCAAATCTCAGGAATCTCGGCTGATGTTTCACGTGAAACCGGGCTGCTTTGCAGCCCTTCGCCGGAAATGAAATCTGATTTCATTTCCGGCGGTTTCGTTTTAAATCCTCTCTGGTTATTGTTTTTCCGAAACGTCTGATGATATTCGGCCATAGCAAGAGGTTCACAGTTTTTGCTAAAACTCTGCGGAGTTTTCGGGCGCAAAAACTGCAAGGAAGGAAAAATCACTCTCGGGCGGCAATCTGCCCTTCGTGATTTTTCCTCCTCGGGCCGGCAAAGCTGGCCCTGCGGATTGAAATTGGAGGCGCACGACACCTCCAAACCACTCTTAGAATCTCGGGATTTGTCTGATTGTCCCATTTGCTTATGAAGGAGAAATGAAAATGCTGTTTGGACGAAACAAAGAAGCTTTCCGCTTTGAGGTGCAGGGCGATGAAGCCGTGCTCACGCGCTGCTCAAGCCGCGACGCGCACATCGAGATCCCGGATACGCATGACGGAAAGCCCGTGACTGCCATCGGCGACAACGCCTTTTACGACAACGGAAAAATGGAGAGCGTTTCCCTGCCGGCAACGCTTAAAAAGATCGGCATGAACGCCTTTCGGGGCTGCGATTCGCTGAAAGAAGCGGTCCTGCCTGCCTTAGTCACTTCGATCGGAGAATACTCCTTTGCGGGTTGCAAAGAGCTTGAGCGTATCGCGCTGCCGGACGGCATCGCCGAAATACCCTCGGGCGCGTTTTCCAAATGCCGCAGGCTTGCAAGCGTCACTGTGCCTAACAGCGTTTCTTCCGTAGGCAGCGAGGCCTTTGCGGGCTGCCAGGCGCTTGGCAGCGTGCTGCTGGGCAGCGGCGTAAAGAGCGTGGGCGAAGACGCCTTCAAGGGCTGCTCCGGGCACCTGTGCCTGGTGATGCCTGAGTCCCTTCCCATGGACGAAGAGCTTCAGCAGCACTGCGACCGCATATACCGCCGCCTGGGTGACGGCTTGCTTTTGGCCGCGTACGCGGGACACGAAACGCAGCTTGTTCTGGACGATGAAGTGCTTGGCATGCCCGTTACCGCCATCGGCGAAAAGGTGTTTGCCATGTTCGCCTATCTGGAAAGCGTCACCCTGCCCAAAAACCTCTCTTCTATCGGAGATTACGCCTTTGCCGGGTGCAGCGGTCTGGAAAACATCGTTTTTCCGGATACCCTGGAGGAGATCGGCAAGGGCGCCTTCAGCGGCTGCGGACAGCGTGAAGGCCGGCCCGGCCAGCTTTCGGGCGGATACGATCCCGCGTCCTGTTTCGGCCTGCGCAGCGTGCGCCTGCCGGCGTCCCTCCGCTCTGTGGGCGAAAACGCGTTTATGGGCTGCGCCGCGCTGACGGACGTGGAGTTCGGGGGTGAAGGCACTTACCTGGCTCCCGGCTGTTTTTCCATGTGTCCGATCCGGGAATTCCGCTTTCCGCGCCGTACGGCTGAGATACAGACCTCCGTACTGCGCGGATGCGCGTACCTGGAAAACGTGGATATCCCTGAGGGCGTGGACAGCATCTGGGAACGGGCCTTCGAAGGCTGCATGAGCCTGAAGACCCTGCGCCTGCCCGAAAGCCTGGAGCTGATCGGCGAAGGTGCCTTCTCCAACGCACTGTCACTGGAAAGCATCGTGATCCCCGCCAAAGTACGCTCTATCGCGGACGAAGCTTTCGCTTTCACCCCGAATCTTACAGACCTTACCGTGGCGCCGGATAACGCGCGCTTCGAGTTGCGCGACGGCGCGCTGATCGACCGGGAAGAAAAGCGGCTGATCTGTTTTCTCTCCTGCCGTGAAGGCTCGTATACCGTGCCCGCAGATATCGAGACCATAGGCGCCCTGGCGTTTTCCGCCAGCCGCTTAAGCGAGCTCACCCTGCCCGCCGCGATAATGCGCGTGGGCGACTGGGCTTTCAGAGCCTCGCAGATCCGGAAGCTGACCGTCGAAAACGAAAAAATCTCTTTCGGTGCTGGCGCCCTGCTGGACACGGACGCGGAGGATATCGAAATAAACGCCCCCGAGGCCGTCAGGAAACAGCTGCTCGGAGATGAAGAAACCGCCTGAAGAGAATATTGAGTTATGTTCTAAAAACTATAATTCACGATCTGGCTTATTCTCTGTTTCCCATAAAAAACGTGACGGGAGATGCTCTCCCGTCACGTTCCTTTTCTGTAATCCGGTTTATCCCTTTATGCCGCCGCGGGCAACGCCGCGCACGATCTGCTTTCTCGCGAAGAGGAACAGAAGCAGCATGGGCAAAACCACCATCGTGGCGCCCGCCATGATCAGC
>JAFZPV010000025.1 GCA_017552535.1 Clostridia bacterium | reverse complement strand
GGCTTTTTGAGAATCTTTACGTCGGATGAGCCTGGCTCGGAATCTTTATTTTTCGCGAGGCTGCATATGGCGGATTACGTACTGAGCTGCTGTTCCACTGCCGATCTGAGCAGGGAACATTTTGACACCCGGAATATCGAATGCATCTTTTTCAGCTACGAACTGGACGGAAAGACTTACCCGGACGATCTGGGCGCGTCCATGCCGCTGGATACGTTTTATCAGGCCATGGAAAACGGCGCTTCCACCCGCACCAGCCAGATCAGCATCGCCGAGTACCAGGATTACTTCGAAAAATACCTGCGGGAAGGCAAAGACATCCTGCATATCGACTTTTCCTCCGGCCTGTCCGGCTCGGTGAACTCCGCCCGCAACGCCGCGGAAATGCTCAAGGAAAAATATCCCGACCAAAAGCTGTACGTGATCGATTCCCTGGCGGCTTCCTCCGGCTACGGCCTGCTGGTGGACAAGGCAGCCGACCTGCGCGACGAAGGCATGGACATCGACGAGCTGGCCAAATGGGTGGAAAACAACAAGCTGCGCGTACACCACTGGTTCTTCTCCACCACCTTAAAATACTACATCCGCGGCGGCCGCGTGAGCAAGACCGCGGGCTTCTTCGGCGGCATACTGGGCATCTGCCCGCTTCTGCACGTGGACGAGAACGGACATCTGATCCCCATGGAAAAGATCCGCTCCAAAAAGAACGTGAAAGAAGCCATCGTCAACAAAATGCGCGAGTTCGCGGACGACGGGACCGCCTACAGTGAAAAGTGCTTTATGAGCCATTCTTACTGCCTGCAGGATGCCCAGGACGTGGCGAAAGCCGTGGAGCAGGCGTTCCCCTCCATCCGGGGCGGCGTGGAGATCGACAACATCGGCACCGTGATCGGCAGCCATTCCGGTCCGGGCACCGTGGCGCTGTTCTTCTGGGGCAAGCCCAGGGGATAATGAAGGAAGGCATATATGGATAAAAACCGTCTGTCCGTGCGGGATATGGCGTTTATCGCCGCCATGAGTGCGGTGATCGCCGTGTGCGCGTGGATCACCATTCCCCTCGCTGTGCCCTTCACCCTGCAGATCTTCGGCGTGTTCATGGCCCTTCGGCTATTGGGCGGAAAAAAGGGCACGCTGAGCATCCTTGTGTACATCGCCCTTGGCGCCGTGGGACTGCCCGTATTTTCGGGCTTTCAGGGCGGCATCGGCGTGCTGGCCGGTCCTACGGGCGGATACATCGCGGGCTTCCTTCTGATGGGCGCGCTGTACTGGGTGCTGGAAAAATACCTGCGCGGGACGATCCTGCCGGAAGCGGTGCTCCTCGTCGGGCTCATCGTATGCTATACTTTCGGCACGGCCTGGTTCTGCACGGTGATGAACGGCCGCGGACGGGAAGTGACGTTCTTCTCCGGCCTGGGCACCTGCGTGCTGCCGTTTATCCTGCCGGACCTGGCCAAATTGTTTTTGTCCCGCCTGGCCGCGGGGCAGTTGAAGCGTGCGCTCAGGATCAAAAGCGCGGCGCGCTGAAAGGAAAACGGATGACCGATTATTCCCTGCTTTTGTCCCAGGCCCGCGCCCTTACGGAAGGCGTGGAGCACACGATATCCAATCTTGCCAATCTTTCCGCCCTGCTGTATGACACCCTTGAGGACATCAACTGGGCGGGCTTTTATATTCTGGAAGGAAGCACGCTGGTGCTGGGGCCGTTTCAGGGCCGCCCTGCCTGCGTGGAGATCCCTCTGGGCAGGGGCGTATGCGGCACCGCCGCCCGGGAGGACCGCACGGTGGTGGTGCCCGACGTGCACGCGTTTCCCGGCCACATCGCCTGCGATTCCGCCTCGCGTTCCGAGATCGTGATCCCGCTGCGCGTTTCGGGCCGCGTGTGGGGCGTTCTGGATATCGACAGCCCGAGCCCGGACCGTTTTGACGAATCCGACCGCGAAGGTCTGGAGAAAGTCGCCCTGCACGCGCAGACGCTGATCAAATAATGAATCTTCCCGCTTTGCGGGCGGACAGTTATTTCGTTTGATCCGGTCTTAACGCATTGCTTGCATAAATCTTATTTATTTGTTATAATAGAGCAAGAGTTGATAAGATCAGGAGGTTTCGGCTATGATGTCTAAAACCGCCCGCACAGGCGGTCTGAAGGAAAATACTACCTGGCGCAAGGCGCTGGCCAGGGACTGGCATCTGTATCTGATGCTGCTTTTCCCCGTTACGATGGTGGTGATGTTCAACTACGCCGCTTATCCCGGCCTGCGCATGGCCTTTATGGATTACAAGCCCGCCCTGGGATACGAAGGCAGCGCGTACATGGGCCTGGCCACGTTCGGCAAGATCTTTACCGACGCGGATTTTTACCGCGCGCTGAAAAACTCCATTATTTTCAACCTCCTGGATCTTCTGGTCAGTTTCCCCATGCCCATCATTCTGGCGCTGATGCTGAACGAACTGCGCTTCCCAAAATTCAAAAAGCTCAGCCAGACCGTACTCTATCTTCCTCACTTTTTGTCCTGGGTCATTGTGGGATCGGTGGCCTACCAGCTGTTCAAGCCCTCCAGCGGCATCGTGAACGTGTTACTGGTAAGGATGGGCCTGGTAAAGGAAGGCATCCCCTTCCTTACCGAGAAAAACCACTGGGCCGCCACCTACCTGGTCATCGGCGTGTGGCAGGGCATGGGCTGGGGCTCCATCATATACCTGGCGGCCATCACCAGCATCAGCGGTGAACTGTACGAAGCCGCGATGATCGACGGCGCCAACCGCATGCAGCGCATCTGGCACGTGACGCTGCCCTGCATCCGTTCCACCATCGTGGTGCTGCTGATCATGAACCTGGGCAAGATCATGGGCAGCAACTACGAACGGCTGGACGTGTTCGGCAACACGCAGGTGCGCGACTACCAGTATCAGCTGGCCATATACATATACGAAAAAGGCCTGGGCAACTCCAAGTTTTCCATGGCTACGGGCGTGGGCCTGTTTCAGTCCCTGGTAGGCCTTATGCTGGTGCTTTTATCTGACCGCTTCGCCAAAGCGTTGGGCGAAGACGGCCTGCTGTAAGGAGGCGGACGCCGTGGCAAAAGAAAAAGTACGTGATTTCGATACCATTTCCGACGGCTCTCACGCCATCCGCAAGTTCAACCTGGTGGACTTTCTTATCATATTCATACTGGTGATCCTGTGCCTCACCTGCGTGCTGCCGTTTATCCACCTGGCGGCAAAATCCATATCCAGCAATACGGCGGTCATGCAGCGCAGCGTGATCCTGTGGCCCAAGGGCATCAATTTCGACGCCTACAAGAGCATATTCGAAGACGGCACGCTGGTGCATTCGTTTATATACAGCGTCGGCGTGGTGCTTCTGTTCACGGTGCTGGGCATGATCGTATGCACCTGCGCGGCTTACCCTTTGAGCAAAAAACGGCTCAAGGGGCGCGGCTTCTTTACCTTCATCCTCATGGTGCCCATGTATTTCAGCGCGGGCCTGATCCCGTCCTACCTTCTGTACAAGGGCTACAACCTGATCAACACCATGTGGGTGCTGGTGCTTCCGCTGATCTACTCCTCCTACAACATGCTCATCATGAAAAACTACTTCCAGAGCACCATACCGGACACTCTGGAAGAAGCCGCTTTCCTGGACGGAGCCAACAATTTCCAGATCCTGTTCCGCATCGTGCTTCCCCTTTCGCTGCCCATCCTGGCCACGCTGTCGCTGTTTTACGCCGTAGGCCGCTGGAACGCGTACGCGGACAACAAATACTACATCACCCGCGAGAGCCTGAAGATGATACAGTACAAGCTGTACCAGCTCGTGGCCTCCGCTCAGGAAGCGCAGACCGCCACCCTTTCGGAGGCCATCGAGGTCACGTCCACGCCGGAGGTGCTGCAGTCTTCCTGCATCATGTTCGCCACCATCCCCATCATACTGATTTACCCCTTCCTGCAGAAATACTTCGTAAAGGGCGTCATGGTAGGCGCCGTGAAGGGATAAAAACGGTTATCGGCGGCGCTGCCGCTTTGTGATAACGAAAATACGAAGGAGGAACCGATATGAAAAAACTCTTTTCCCTGCTCATCGCCCTGGCGATGATCCTGACGCTCGCGCCCGCGGTGCTGGCCGAAGGCTTCGCCGAAAACGTGACCATCACCATCCCGGTGTATGACCGCGGACAGGCTGGCGTTCCCAACGTGGAGGACAACTACTGGACCAATTGGATCCAGGAGAACTTCGGCAACAAGTACAACGTCACCGTAAAATACGTGGGCATTCCCCGCAGTGACGTTATGAACAAGTATTCCATGCTGGCGGCTGCCGACGAACTGCCCACCATCCTGATGGAGTACGACTATCCCAAAGTCACCCAGTGGGCGGCGGAAGGCTATCTGACCACCTTCGACATGGAAGACTTCGCGGCTGTGGCGCCCACCTACTATCAGCGCATGGTGGACAACAACCAGCTGACCTACACCAAGATCAATGGCCAGACCTACTTTGTGGCCGCGCTGCGCCCTTACTACGACACCAGCTACACCTTCCAGACCTTCGTGCGCATGGACTGGCTGCGCCAGGTGGGCTATGACTACATTCCCCAGACCCGCGAGGATTATCTGGACGCGATGACCAAGATCCAGGAAGCGGGCATCGCCGAGCATCCCGCCGGCGGCACCATGGTGACCGGCGTCGGCTCCGACCAGAACTACTCCTACCGCACCTGGCCTCTGGACGAGGCGGAGTGGGCCATGTACGGCGACTACAACATCCCCTCCCTGGGCTGGTACGCCAACTACAACCTGCTCAAGTACGAGAACTACAAGTACAATGCGGGTCTCACCAATCCCGAGTACTATCTGACCACCTCTGAAGAAGACAAGACCAACTTCATCAACGGCAAGAACTATGAGTACGGCGCCTACATCTCTGCCGGCATGGACGTGCTCAGCGCCTTCTACGAGGCCAATCCCGATGCCGAGCTGGCCATCAAGCCCGTTTACGGCAAGATCGACGAGGAAGCGGGCACCACGCCCGGCTACCGCACCGACAACCCCTTCGGCATGATGATCGGCTTCAGCAAGGATGCCACCGAAGAGCAGATCGAAGCTGCCTGGATGTATCTGGAGTGGCTCACCCAGGATGAGAACCTGTTCACCTTCCAGTGGGGCATCGAGGGCGAGAACTTCAACTATAACGAAGAAGGCCTGCCCGTAAGCGTGAGCGACTACAACGGCGAATACAAGATGGGCTTCAACAACAACAAGGACTACTGGTGCGCCACCATCGAGGCCCGCCAGGCCGGAACCATCGAGGACGTCATCACCAACAACCTGCCCCACGACCTGCCGCAGGACTTCACCGCTGACGTCATCCAGTGGTACTACGACAAGGTAGCCGTGAAGAACGCGGGCTGGGCCATCGCCAACGCCCTCTACTCTGTGAGCATGGCCGCCGAGAGCGAGTATCAGACCCAGCTGGTGAACCTGTACAAGGAATACCGCGACAAGCTGACCATGTGCGCCGAGGACGAGTTCGACGCCCTGTACGAGCAGTACGCCGCTGAATTCATGGCTGCGGGCTATCAGGCCGTCGTTGACGAGCGCCTGGCCGCCTATGAGGCCGGTGCTTCCACGCACCTGCTCAACGAGACCGCCGAAGAAGTGGATCTGGGCAGATAAGCGTTTTTCCTGAACAGACAAAAAACGGCTTCGGGGCGCCGTCCGTACGGACGGCGCCCCGTTCTTTCGTTTGGTGTCGTGTCCAGCTCAGCCATCTTTCCCTCAAGGGGAATGCTCAGCGCTGCGTAAAAGGGATTTCTCCCGAAAGAATAGCTTTGTGTGCAACGTCAAAGGCTTCTCCCCGAGGAGAAGCTGTCAGATGCTGACAACCCGAAAAAGCCTAAAGCACTTGACTTTTCCGTGTTTTATGCCTCATAATACATGCGAAGGGAAGGTTGCTTATGCTGATTGTCAAAGCGGAGGATTTCACTCTGATCCGGGAAATGGAAGAGAAAACCCTCTGTCTCTATCAGGAATCATTGGACTCTCGGGTAAAAAAACTGGAGAAATATGGGGTAAAATGTCTACTTGGCTTAAGTTGGAAAACAGGAAACACAATTATTGATGATCAGCGGCCGAAGATAGGAGAAGGCTATTGTGCTTTCATCACGATTTCTGTTCGTAACGCATCAGGAGAAATTGTTGAATCCGATGATCACGATGTTTACATGGATTGTGCATATTTTGTTTCACAATACTGTAAGGACAGCATTCAGGTTTACAATACCGTTGATGAAGAAGCATATGAAGCTTTAGATGGTTTTATAGAATATTTCGAACAAACAGATGAAAAAGCGCATGAAAATCCGGACCGGAAAAACACAGCCTCCGGACGTCATGGAGAGCTCTGGCTGCATAGATTTCTTGTGTACTTTGGATTGTGGGCTTTGGCTGTCCTGTGCCTGGTGCAGGGCGTCAGGCTGCTGGGTACAGAGAGCTTTCCGGAATCACTCAAAAACCATCTGAACAGTGTTGTTTCCTCAAGGTATTTCATTTGTATAGAAGACGATAGCTATGAACCCGGAAGTCTCCGTGCGCTGTACTATGTATTTTCCGGTATGAAAACGGTCAGCATCGCGGCAGGGATCTGCATGACAGCACTTGGCGCCGCCTTTGCTTTTTCATGCATACGTCTGGTGCAGTTCCGGAAAAATGCACCGGCTTTACTGATCCGGCTCTTCGGCATCGGCCTGCTTATGCCGGTGATCTACTGCGGCCTGGCATCGCTCGTAATGGGCATACCGTTCTTCAGGATGTTCGGCAGTTCCTTCCGGTACGAATGCCTGATCCTTATATCCGTGACCGGAATCATCGCGTTTTATTACAGTACAAAAAAAGCTCTGTTCCATCGGTAGTCCATTTGCATAAGCCCGGCGCAGCTTCTTTTTTTAGATGCTGCGCCGGGCTTTTCAATTTATTCTTTGTCTAAATCTGTATCTCCAGGCAGTTGGCCATTTCACAGGGCAGCCTTTCCGGAAGAAAGGCGCTCAGCGCGCCGGCCTGTACGTGGAAGGGCACAGGGCCGCAGCCCAGCAGGCGGACACGCTTTACTTTTTCCGCCTCCCGAAGGCGCGTAAGGGTCACGCAGGATGCTGCGCCCATCACGAAGGCGTATATCTTTCCCTCAGAAGCCTTCCAGGTATAGCGGATGTCCCAGGCGGTCCAGGCAGCGTCCGGCTCTTTGGGATGCAGGTTCGCATCCGGCAGAAGCAGCTTTGCGGCCTGCTCGGCAGCCGCCCGCTCAGCGCTCCGCCCGAGCCTGGTGGGGCCTTCGCCAAAGACCAGGTAGGGGCGGGTGCCGTATATACCCTTGCCGCATACTTTGATCCAGCTGGCGAGCCGGTCAAGGGTATAGCGGCATTCATCGTCTATGGTGCCGTCCGGCCTTTGCGGTACGTTCAGAAGCAGGTTCCCGTTTTTGGATACGATGTCCACCAACAGCCCGATCACCTGCCTGTGGTTTTTGTATTCCGCACGCACGTCGTAAAACCAGTTTCCCAGGCAGGTATCCGTCTGCCAGGGCAGGGGCTTGATCTCGTCCTCCAGCGAGCGCTCTTTATCCAGGATGCCGATGCGGTAAAACTCCGGACGGGAATCCTTCTGCATATACACGCACCGATTAATCCCGCCGTTTTCCAAAGCGCTGCCGTTATAGAGATGAGCCACCATTTTAAGACCCGGCTCATAGGTGGGATCGTCGACCGAGGCGCCTTTTGCGTAGAAAGGCACGGCGCCGTCGGAATACAGCATGTCCGGGCGGAACAGGTCCACCATTTCCTTCACGCATTCGTACCACCTGGGCGGCCAGCGCTTGTCCAGCGTGTAATGCCTGCGCGGCTTGGTCAGGTCGAGGTATTCGGCGTTGTCGAGATACAGCTGAACGTACCTTTTGTCGCTGCCGTCGTAGGGGACGCCCGCGTACGGCCCGGTTTTGTCGCAGCCCTTGTTGGTGTTGAGCCATTCGAAGCTCGCGCCCAGGTGCTCCGAAATGCCGAATTTCAGCCCCCGTTTTAAGCAGGCCGCCCTCCATTCCCCCACGATGTCCCTGTGGGGCCCGTAGTTTACGCTGTTGAAGGGCTGGAGCTTTGATCCGTAATTGAAAAAATTGTCGTGGTGGGCCGTCTGGGCAAAAAAGTATCTGGCCCCGGCCTTCACGTACAGGTCCATCAGGGCGTCCGGGTCGAAGTTTTCTGTCTTCCAAAGCTGTACCAGGTCTTTGTAGCCGAAAACGGATGGATGGCCGTAATGACGCAGATGGTACCGGTACTGCTCGGAGCCCTCGATGTACATGTTTCGGGCGTACCAGTCCCCGTACATGGGCACGGACTGCGCGCCCCAGTGGGACCAGATGCCAAACTTGGCATCCCGGAACCACTCGGGGCACTCAAACCCGTAAAGGGACTCAAAGCTTGGCTCAAAGGGACCTTTGAGGTACGGATATGTTTCCACCGTTTCTTCACTTCCTTTCCGATTGCGTACACGAAACCGGGATGTTTTGCATTTCCTGCTTCTTTCTGATCTGGTGCAGCCGGTAATAGCAGCCGATGATCAGCAGGATGCCGGCGCCGGCCCAGGCGGCGATCTCCGCCAAGTACACGCCCCATACCCCGATGACCATGGGCAAAAGAAACACCGCGCCTATACGCATGGCCAGCTCCATAAAGCCCGACGCCATGGGAATAAAGGTGTCTCCAAGGCCCTGCAGGGTGGAGCGGTACACGAACAGCAGATACAGCATCACCAGGCCCGACGCCATGATCCTTAAGTAATCATAGCCTATGGAAAGCACCTGTTCGGCGATCTCCTTTTCGTCCCGGATGAACAAAGACAGTACCGGTTTTCCAAACAGCGTCACGGCCAGGCCCACGAAGAGCGCCATCCCGATGCCCACCTGCGCGGACCTGCGCAGGCCCAGGCGCACGCGCTTCATGTCGCCCGCGCCGATATTCTGGCCCGTAAAGGTGCCGGCGGCGTTGCCCAGGGAGGAGCCCGATATCTCCACCAGTCCCTGCAGCCTGGCCGCCGCGTTGTATCCCGCCATGAACACAAAGCCGAATGCGTTCACCACGCCCTGCAGCACGAGTCCTCCCAGGGAGATGATCAGGTTCTGGAACGCGATGGGCAGGCCTAGCCGCAAAAGTCTTCTGGTCATATACGCGTTTCGGCGAAAGTCCTTTTTCTCCGGGCGCAGAAGCGGTATCTTCCATACGGCGGCAAAGCATATCAGCGCCGAAACCGTCTGCGCGATCACTGTGGCGTACGCGCCGCCGTCAGTGCCCATGCCCAGCGGGCCCACGAACAGCCAGTCCAGGCCGATGTTGACCAAAGACGAGCAGGCCAGCGCCAGCAAAGGCGTTTTGCTGTTTCCCAGCGCGTGCAGAAAACCGCTGAACACGTTTAAGCACATCACCACGGGCAGCGCCGCAAAGATGATGCGCAGGTAGCTTTCCGTTAAGAATATCGTTTCCTCAGGCGAGTTCATCCATGTGAGCACCGGATACAGCAGGGTCTGGCTGAATGCCTCCAGGATCACCGTGACGCACAGGGAGATCAGATAGCTGTGGGCCACGGTCTTTTTGAGCATATCGAACTGCCGGCCCCCGAAATACTGGGCCGCCTGGATGGAATATCCCTGGGCCATGCCCATGGGAACAGACAGTACTGCCCAGTCGAGCCAGCCGGAGGCGGACACCGCCGTCAGGGCGGTAACGCCCAGCAGCCGCCCGATGATCAGCGAATCGATCAGGCTGTACAATTGCTGCAGCAGGTTTCCCGCGAGGATCGGAAGCGCGAAGGCCAGAATCAGCTTCACGGGGGAGCCTGAAGTCATATCTTTCGTCCGGGCCAAGCAGATCTCCTTTTCTGATCTCAGACCGCAGGAGCCTGCAGCTTTTCCCTCCAGGCGTCCGCCATCACGAAGGCCGCCTGGGCTTCCGCGCTGGTCCCTTCAGACTGAAAATCCGGACAGCCGCACACTTCCCTCACGAAGCCGGCGGCGTCCACCTTGTTTTTCACGGTACGGTACGCCCTTTCCGCCGCCGGTTCAAAGGCGCGGGGCACGCAACCGGTATATATGCCGCGGTAGATGGCAGCTGCCGCCATCATGGCGGAGGTGCCGTCCGCAAAGCTCGTTTCGTCGTCCAGGATATCATGAAAGCGGCCGTCCGGCATCTGATAGCGCATCACCGCTTTCAGCAGACGGTTCAAAAAAGCAGTCATTTCTTCCTGAACGCACGTGTTTCCCTGCTTGCGGGCGGCGTCGATCACCCGCACAAGTCCCATAAGCGCCCAGCCGTTTCCTGTGGCCCAGCGTTTGCGGCGCACGAATCTTCCGTCCAGGCAGTCTACAATATGGAAAAACACGCCGCTTTCCTTATCGTACAAATGGCGTATATAGCCCCGGATCTGCTCTGAAGCCCAGTCCGTTTTTCCCATGCAGGCCAGAAACGGCGGCACCATGTACATGCCGTCGATCCACAGCTGGAAGGGTGAAAAGCCCTCGTGATGCGTTTTCAGATTGTGGCAGATGATCCCGTCGGGTGTACGGGGCGCCGCGTTTTTCAGATATCCGAGCATTCTCCGGGCAGCGTTCAAAAGCGTTTCGTCCCCGGTACGCTCATATGCCCGCAGGCAAACCTCCCCGTTTGAGGCCGGATCGGATACGGCAGAGCCGCCGCCCAGCATCGCCAGCCGCCCGTCCGCGTTCTGGCGCTTCACCGCGTCGTACGCCATGGGTATGAACAGATCGTCCCTGCCCGCTTCGTACAGCGCCTGGGCGCAAACGCCCTGCTCCCAGGGATAACGCTGCATGGCCAGCATGCATTTTACGGCTTTTTCGGCTGTTTCGGTCATACGTCCCTCCGGGGTGTTTTTTGAACGGTATATCGATAATCGATTTCCTTGTTTGCGACAATTTTTTATTTATTTTCCGTAATAGTCGCATTTTTCATACTCGCTTCCAAAAATGATAATAAGCATCCTGATCCTATGCTGGTTTTTTCTGTAACCGATCTCTATTCATTTTCTCCTTCTTCGCAGAATGAATGGTGCCCGCTCGCGCACGTTCGTTTCACGTTTTCGAACTCCACCTCCGCCTCCGCGCCGAAAGGCACGTCGATCTGAAGGTATTTCTTTCCTTCCTGCTGTACCCAGCGCAGGTTCACATATCCGCGCGGCGTATCCAGCGACGCCTGACAGCTCAAAAGCTTTTTGGGCAGCCTGGGGCAGACCTTAAAGCGCTTCCATCCGTCTTCAAGCGGCGTAAGCCCCGCCAAAGCGCTGTAAAACCACGCGCCCAGCGCGCCGTACATCGGGTGGCAGTAGCTGTTCATGCCGCCGTTGTCCTTGAGTTCGAAGCGTTCCCACACGGTGGTAGCCTCATTCTGCAGCATGAAGCCCCAGGACGGGTATTCCTCCCGCGTCACGAGCTCGTAGGCCTCGTCCACATAGCCGAAGCGTGAAAGCACGTCCAGCAGGTATTTCGTGCACAGGTTTCCGGTGGTAAAGCGGTATCCGCTGTTTACCACATCGTCCTTAAGCGCCCGGGCCGCGTCCGCGCGGTCAGATTCCGGGATCAGATCCAGCCAGAGCGCAAAAGCCTGACTGGCCATCGAGCCGGTGGCGAAGGTTTTTGTTTCGGGCCGGTACCATTTTTGCTTCATCGCTTCCGCGATCTTTTCCGCGAGCCGGTTATAATTTTCTTCGTCCTCCCGCCTGCCCAAAAGATGCGCGAATCCACTCAAAAGCGTACAGTTGTAATACGAATATCCTGTGGACATGAATTCGCCCGGCGTGACCGCGCTTTTTGCGTTTTCCCCGCTTACGCAGGCGTAGGCGGGCCCCGCCCAGTCGCCGTAATAACTGTAGTTCACGATATATCCGTCGCTGTGATCCAGCAGGCACTGTTCCCAGCGCGCGTAATTCGAAAACTGCTCGCGTATCACACTTTTATCCCCGCCGTGCAGCCAGGCCATGCGGCCCGCCACCAGAAAACTGGAGCACACCGGGTCCGCCGGCCAGGCGCCGTACACTTTCGGCGCGGTGCAGGATATGGCGCCGTCCGGCTTCTGTCCGTCCGATATATCGCGGCAGATCTTTTTGAACATCACAGCCGCATCGAAGTTGTACGGCGTCTCCTCAAAGCGCACGGTGGCGTCGTTCATCCAGCCCATCCTTTCGTCGCGCTGGGGGCAGTCCGTCAGGATGGAATGCATGTTGTCCTTTTCGGTTCGTACGACCATGTCCTGTATGGCGTTGATCACGGCGCTGCCGCAGCGGAACATGCCGGTGCTTTTCAGGTCTGTGTGCAGCGGGACCGCGCTCACTTCGCAATGATATGGGTCCGCACCGCTAAGCAGGATGTAGCGGAAACCGTGATAGGTGAACCGCGGCTGCCAGTGATCGGGCACTCCGTTTTTGCCCTCCCGGCCGGAGGCGGTGTATATGTCTGACGCCTTTGCGCCGCGCAGATTGTCGAAATAGGGCGTGCCGTCCCCGCGCAGGCGTTCAAAATACCGAAGGGTGATCATCTGCCCCTCTTTCGGGCAGCACAGAAAGCGCAGTCTGGCGACCCCCGCGATGTTTTTGCCGAAATCCAGTATCCAGCCTTCTCCAAGCTTCGCAGCCGAAACGGGCCTGGTCTCCGCTTCCTCCCGGATCGGCGGTATCGTCATGAGCTTCATCGCGCCGCCCGGCGCCTTGACCAGGTTCACCCGGCTGTATTCGATATTTTCGATGCGCGCGTCGAAGGTCTCGCCGTCAAACAGGTGCGCGCTCAGCGTGGGACCCTGCCCGCATTCCCAATCCGGCCCGGTCAGGATCTGCTCCCTCGTACCGTCTTCATATTCTGCAAGCAGCATGACGGACAGCTGAAGCGGTCCGAAGAAAACGGGGTCTTCCTTGATATATCTGCCGCTCACGAAGCGCCAGCCCGCCGCCACGACCACGTTCAACTCGTTTTCACCTGGCTTTAAGCCGCCAAAACGCGGATACACCGCATATTGGCAGGACTTCGTGTAATCCGTATGCGCCGGATCGAGCCGGTTGTCAGGCAGGGGGATGCCGTTCACCGAAACGGAGAAATAGCCAAGGCCGCAGATATAAAGTGCCGCGCGCGCCGGCTGCTTTTTAAGATAAAAGCGCTTGCGGAAATACGCAGGCCTCAGGGGATCTGTCCAGCCCGGTGCGATCCAGTCCGCCGTCCAGCAAATGTCCCCGATAAAGAACGCCGCCCGGGCTTCTTCACTGGTATTTCCGTGATCGTCCCGTATGCGCAGGGTCCATTCGATCTCTTCGCCTTTCGGCAGGGGAACGCCAATGCTTACGCTTTGCTCGTCCGTTTCCGTCCAGCCGCTGTCGTACAGCACGCTTTCGCCTTTTTTCAGCACCGCCCGGTACGCGCTCTGGCGCGAATCCTCCAGATCGCTCACCGCCGCCCAGGACAGCACGGTTTCCGGCCCCTCCGTTACCAGGCAGCGGTCCCGGGCCGTATCCAAACAACTGTGGTTCACGCAAAGCTTCACAGGTGTAAAAATCGGAATCATCCCCTTTTTCATTATGCCACAATCATAGCGCACAGCCGCGGAAAAAGCAAGCCGGCAACGGGAGAATTGAAAGAGGAAAGAATAAAAGAGGAAATTGGAAAGAGGAAAGAGGAAATGTTATGGTTTGGGTGCACCCCAACAAACTGATTTCCTCTTTCCTCTTTTTCTCTTTCCTATTTAAATCTTTCGTCACGGTATCGCGATCAGCCATGTCGTTTGGCTGCATACGAAAAAACCACCGATCACTCGGTGGTTTCATTTCCTCCTCAGGTAGGGCTCGAACCTACAACCCTTCGGTTAACAGCCGAATGCTCTGCCATTGAGCTACTGAGGAATACGGACGCCTGAAAGGGGTTACCTTTCAGGCTTTGGGATCCGGCGGCGTCCTGATCTCCCGGGCCGT
>JAFZPV010000024.1 GCA_017552535.1 Clostridia bacterium | reverse complement strand
TTATCTGACCAGGCAGTTTACCGATCAGATAGGTATCAGTCCGAGGCAATACCTTACAAACAAGCGCCTGTCAATGGCGCGAAAGGATCTTTGCTCAACTTCGCTTTCGATACAGGAAATTGCAATCAACAATGGGTTTGGTGACGTAAATTACTTTATTCAGGTCTATAAAAAGACCTATGGTACTACACCAAAAAAATACCAGCTGCGGGTGCGCACAATGGTATAATGTTTTGCGATTCCGACAAATCCTTCATGTGCCCCTGAGATCTGCCGCAGACTCGACTCGCTGCTGGTAGGAAAACTCTGGAAATAAGGATCAACACAGGAAGGAGCTATTACGATGGATGAAAACAAAACCAACACACCGTACGGGAGGAGCAACACGCCCTACATGAACCCGGTTTATGCCCAGGGCTACGTTGCGGACTCGCTCAGGAACGCGCAGGTACTGACAACGGGCGGTTTCAAGCCCCTGAGCAAGGAAGAGCGAGCGGAAGCGGCGCGCATCGCTGTGGAGGCCGGGTTTTCCTTTGACGGCTACCAGGTCGTGCGCAGGGAGTTCTTTTCGCACAAGTTCGATCCCACGCTCACGATAAAAGGCAAGGGTAGCGCATAGCCCTGCTTTTTTGGTGTTCTGATAAGGTTGTCAGGCAACTGGCAAATCCGCCGTACTGTTCACATCGAAAAAGGCATACTGTTCACATCAACTACAGATTGTCCCACCAACTGAGCCACGCGAATAGAAAAAGCGACAAGTTGTTCCGACAACGAAGCCAATGCGAAAATGAACACGGGAATATGAACACACCCAAAGAATGGGTTTTGTAGAAATGTTCGGTTTTTTGAGTTTTCTATATACTCGAACAGTATGACGGAAATTGCGGAAAAAGAAATCCTCTGTCGTAATTATCGTACCGATCAGAGGATTTCCTTTTCCTGTTATAGAGCTTTTTGCTTTCGACCTTCTTGGTGACGGGGCTGAAGCTCCAGGTCGCTCGTTGCTTCAAATCGAGCTCTTTTCGTGCTTTTTTGCTCATTTTCTGCCTTGAAATGAACTTTGCCATGTTCTATCACATCCTTCCTCATGGCATGAAAATGCCTCTCCCGATTGAGGAGAGGCGATGGTGCTTACTGGACTCGAACCAGTGACCCCCGCGATGTGAACACGATGCTCTACCAACTGAGCCAAAGCACCAAATCTTAACATTCCGGCAACTTTTTCATAACTTTTGTTTTGGGCGCTCGATGTGACCAGCTTGCCGGTCATTCTGTTCACATCGCGTTTTGGCTTTTTGTAGTAGCTACCACCTGGTACTACCAACTGAGCCAAAGCACCTTAAGCAGTATTGGAAGTATAGCACAGTCAGGGGGTAAAGTCAATGGTTTTGAAACAAATAGGCATGAAAATTTTTGGTAATATCCTTACAGTGTATGCGGCAAAGGCTCTGGCGAACCGCTTGTGTGCGCCTGATACGAGTGGATGGCAGAACCAGCCTGTCGAAAACCACATAGCTGACCAGGTCGATGAATGAAGATCAAGGATCGGTGAAAGGTAAAACTTCTCTCCAAACAGTGCAAACTCTGAGACATCCGTACCCCATTTCTGGTTCGGGCTATGACTGAAGTATCTTCCGGAAGGTTCGGCGCGATCTTTCCCACTTCACCCTTGTAGGAATGATACTTCATTCATCCTGACCTTGCATTCCGGCTTCAATTCCTTTATGAGCCGCTGTACGGTTTTGTGGTTGAGTGCGGGGAGCGGGAATTGCGGATGGTCGAAGGCTTGTTCGGAACTTTGACTTATATAGCCTCTTGCAAAAAAAAGAGCACTATCGCTGTGGTGCTTCTATGGTAGTCAAACGGCGTAATATCTGGTATATAGTAGGCACCTTGTAATTCACAATCAAGTAACATCTAAAGTTGTTAACCCCAGTGCAAGCAAGTGTTTCTGAATATAACGAAACTGCTTTACCGCTTTCCGCTTTGAACAATAACAGAATACAAAGCCATGCCTTACCCATCCGTGCCTGATTTTGAAACTCACTCCGTCATTTCCGTAAAATATGAATTCGCGTTTTAGAACGTTTGCTTCTCCAACGCTCGCATTCCGATTGGATTGGGAGTTGCTGCTTCGAGGCTTGAAATGAATGACATATCCGGACTCCTGATCCCAAATTCCCAACGGAGAAATCCTGGTTGATTGTGGATCATAGTAATATACCTTGATGTTTCCTGTGCTCATAGTTTATACTTAACCACTTGAGATAATGGCATCCTTTGTTCCTTAAGACAAGCATTGCCGATCCCGGAAAAGTTCAAGCTATCATATCCTCCTGCCCTTACTGCCCATACACGAAGAAGAGGAACTCTTCGCGGTTGCGGGCGTAGTCCACGTCGTAGAACATACTGCCGCTGTCAGTAAAGCTGCCGTTTACCGGCAGGCGGAACTGCTGGATCTCGGAGGAAAACAGCGCCTTTTCGCCCAGGGATATGAGCTCCAGCGTGTTCATGTTGGTTTCAAGCGCCCGGAAGCACTTCACGGCAAAGCGCGTCACGCCGAAAGGGCCGGAGCTTTTCAGGGATCTGATCGCCGCCGAAAGCACTTTGCGCTGCCTGAGCGTCCGGCCGTAATCGCTGTCGGTCTTGCGGATGCGCGCGTAGCCCAGTGCCTGCGCGCCGTTCAGGTGCAGGTCCCCGCCGCACTTCAGCTGCAGGCGGAGGAATTCCTTCTGCGCCTGCTCCTTGTTCAGCAAGCCCTGTTTGTACTGCCTGAGCAGAAGCTCGTAGATGTTGGCGTTCACCTGGTTGGCTTCTTCGTTGGTGATCCCGGCGATGTCCACGCCGCCCAGCGCGTCGATGAGCGGGGGAAAGCTGTCGTAGTCCACCAGCGCGTACAGGCTCAGGTCCAGCCCGAAATTGCGGTTCACAGTCTCCAGAAGCAGTTTGGCTCCGCCGTAGTGATACGCCGCGTTCAGGCGGCTTAAGCCGCTGTAACCGGGGATGATCACGCCGGTGTCCCGCTGGAGGGACGTGAGCAGCACCCGGCCCTCGCCCACGGAGCAGATGACCATCGTGTCCGAACGGCTGGTGCCGGAGGCGTCCATGTCCGCGCCGATCAGAAGGACGTGCGTGTAGCCGGAGGGCAGGGGGACCGCCGCGCCGGGCGCCTGATGCCTGCCCAGCGCAGACACGGGCAGCACGTACAGCGCGCCGAAAGCCAAAAACAGCATAAGCAAAACGCACAGCGCCAGTTTAAGCCCTGTCTGCTGCCTGCGCGGACGGGGATTCCTTTTTTGCGGGGCAGCCTTTTTTACGGCGGGCTTACGCGAGCCGGCAAAGCCGCGGCGACTTTTCTTATCCGCCGCTGCTTTGCGCGCCCGCGGTCTCGCCTTCTCTGCCCGCTCGCGTTCCCGTGCCGCTTTATTGCGTTTTTTCGGTCTGTCGTAAAACATGGGTTGGTATCAGGGGTCGGCTCTATCAGTCTGCTTAGCTGTTGTGGGCACTTACTTTTTCCACCCCGAAAGCGCTTCGAATACCGGCCAGCTTTCGGCGGCGTAGAAGCGGTGGCCCTGGGGGCCGTGCACGTGGTATATGCGGTCCTCTGCGCCCAGCGGGGCGTAGTAGCGCTCGCGGGCGATCTCAAACTGTTCTTTTGCGGAGTCGATGGGGAAGATGCTGTCGTGGATGCCGCTCACGATCACCAGCGGGCGCGGCGCGATGAGGCCGGCCAGTTCCGCCATGTCGAAGTATTTCATGATGCCGGGCACGTAGTTGCATATGCAGTGCCTCTGCCCGCCGATGGAGGGCAGAAAGCCCGAAAACGCGCAGGAGGGCATGGCCGCGCTGATGAAGGGGTACAGCGCTGCGGCGTAGAAGGACGTGGTCCCGCCGCCGGAGTTGCCCATTACGGCCACCCGGTCAAAGTCGATTTCTTTAAACAGTGCTTTGGCCGCTTCCAGGGCGCAGCGGATGTCCCAGCAGCGCTCGCCGATCAGGGTACGGCCCAGCAAAAGCGCCTGCACGGCGGGCTGGTGGCAGTCGGGGCCTTTCTCCGTGCCGCCGCACTCGCCGAAGGCCCTCTGCTCAAGCGCCATGGCCGCGTAGCCGCGCCTTACGGCCTGTCGGGCAAAGTCACGGTCTCCGTCGATGTCCTCCTGGTCCCCGTCGAATTTCGGCTGTCCCAGCGAGATGTGCATGCCTGTGGAATGGCCCTGCAGGCAGACCATCAGGGGCAGCCCGTGCTTTTTCCCGGCGGGCAGCAGCATATGGCAGGGCACGCGCGCGTCCTTTTCGGAATACAATACGAAACGCGTTTCCGTATAGCCGTCCCTTTCGCGCGTCCAGCATACTTCCGTTTCGGGCAGCACCTGTTCAAACGGCAGCCCCAGCAGCTTTTCCAGCCTGCGCCGAGCGTTTTCCTGCCATGCGGAAACGTCTTCTCCGGGGCGGATGCGTCCCTCAAAAGCGCATTCGCGCATGCGCCTGAGCATTTCCGCCTGGGGGTCAAACAGAGTATACGGCATACGGTACCTCCCGAAACGTTTTTTCGCCGCGCCGGCGTTCAAATTATACGCCTATATTTTGCCCTATTTTTGGCCCGGCGTCAAGCGGAAAGCGCGAGACTAAAGGAAAAAGCCGCGTCTGCGCCGTGGATGCTGCCGAAAGCACAGCGCAAATTTCGCGGAGAAGGTCTTGACAAAGCATAATGTATTTGATAAAATATAATTGAATCAAACAGAACTGGAGAGAGGCTATGGAACACGAATATCCCGATGCCCTGAAGCTGGCCAGCCAGCTGTGCTTTCCGCTGTACGCCGCTTCTCGCAGCGTGACCGGCCTGTATACGCCGTGGCTCAGGCCTCTGGGACTGACGTACACCCAGTACATCGTCTTTCTGGCACTGTGGGAAAACGACGGGCTCACCGTGACGCAGATTTGCGAAAAGCTGATGCTGGACAACGGCACCCTGTCTCCGCTGCTGAAAAAAATGGAGCAGGCCGGATACCTTGAAAGGCGCCGGAGCCGCCGGGACGACCGCGTGGTGGAGGTCACGCTGACGCAGGCGGGCTGGGCGCTGAAGGAAAAAGTGAAGGATATTCCCGGCAAAGTGGCCGGCTGTATCGATCTGCCCCCGGAAAAAGCGCAGGCTCTGTACGCCCTGCTATACGAGCTCATGGGGAATCAAAAAAACAGAAAACGGAAGGAGAAACGCTATGAAAACTGTCTATGATTTTACGGTAAAGGACCGCAAGGGCAACGACGTGAGCCTGAATGAGTATCGGGGCAAGGTGCTTCTGATCGTAAACACCGCCACCGGCTGCGGCTTTACCCCGCACTATGACCCGTTGGAAGCGATGTATAAGGATATGAAGGATCGGGGCTTCGAGATACTGGACTTTCCCTGCAACCAGTTCGCCAACCAGGCGCCCGGCGACGACGAGGAGATCCATGCGTTCTGCACGATGAAATTCGGCACGGAGTTTCCCCAGTTCGGCAAAATCGATGTAAACGGCGACAGCGCCGACCCGCTGTTTGCGTACCTGGCCTCCGAAAAGCCCTTCAACGGTTTCGGCAAGGGACTGAAAAACGCCGCGCTGAACAAATTTGCCGCCATGAACAACAAAAAGTACGGCGACAAGACCTACATCGGCTGGAATTTCACGAAGTTCCTGATCGATCGTGAAGGCAGGGTCATCGCCCGCTTCGAGCCCACCGTGGACATGAAGGAAGTGCGCGACGCGGTGGCGGCGGCCCTGTAAAGCGCCCCGATTTGGATATAGGCGCTGCAATAAACATATGCGTGCGGCTGCGGCAGGACATTTCAGGCTGATCTGCACACGCAAAAACGCGGTGCGTTTTGACGATTCGATTATGAAATGAACGAACGGAGGAAGATCGTTATGGCGATTTCAGAAGCTTTGCTGCAAAAATACGCACGGCTGATCGTGCGCACCGGCGCCAACGTGCAGCCGGGACAGGTGGTGCAGCTCACCGTTTCCGTGGAGCAGCACGCCTTCGCCGCCATGCTGGCGGAGGAGTGCTACCGGGCCGGGGCAAAAAAGGTGAACGTGGACTGGTCCAGCGACGCAGTGAGCCGGCTCCATTATCTGTACGCCGACGAGGACGTGCTCTCCCGGGTGCTGCCCTGGGAAGAGGAAAAGATGAAGCAGATGGCCCAGGACCTGCCCTGCCGCATCTTTATCGCTTCGGAAGACCCGGACGCCATGAACGGCGTGGACGTGCAGAAGCTGTCCTCGGTCTCGCGCAGCCGCCGCAGGGTGATGAAGCCCTACCGGGACGCCATCGACGGGAAGCACCAGTGGGTGATCGCCGCGTACCCGGGCGTAAAGTGGGCAAAAAAGTGTTTTCCGGATCTGAACGATGATGAAGCCGTGGACAGGCTGTGGGAGGCGGTGCTGAGCACCGTGCGCGTGAGCGAAGACAACGACCCCGTCCAGGCGTGGAAGGAGCACACGGATTTTATCGAGAAGAAGGCCGCCTGGCTGAACGCGCAGGGCTTTGCCTCGATGCGTTTCAAAAGCGCCAACGGCACGGATTTCAGCGTGGAGCTGATCCCCGGCGCGAAGTGGGAAGGCGCGGGGGCCGTGAATTCCTTAAACGGCGCCTTCTACATTCCCAATATGCCCACGGAGGAGATATTTACTTCTCCCATGGCGGGAAAGTGCGAAGGCACTCTGGTCGCCGTAAAGCCCCTGTCCTGGAACAGCCAGCTGATCGAAGACTTTTCCATCACCTTTGAAAACGGCAAAGCCATTTCCTGCCGGGCAGCCAAGGGCCAGGAGCTGCTGGAAAAGATGATCCATATGGACGAATGCGCCGGTATGCTGGGCGAGGTGGCCCTCGTGCCCAAGGAGAGCCCTGTCAACCGCTGCGGCTTTCTGTTCTACGAGACGCTGTTCGACGAAAACGCCTGCTGCCACTGCGCCCTGGGCGCGGGCTTCAAGGAAGTCCTGCCTGGCGGGGACGACCTGAGCGTGGAGGAAGCAAAGGAAAAGGGCGTGAACGACTCCATCATCCACGTGGATTTCATGGTGGGCGCGTCCGATCTGGCCATCGACGGCGTCCGTCCGGACGGAAGCACGGTGCCCGTTTTCAGGAATGGCACCTGGGCCTGAGAGAGGCCGTATGCCCGCTGTCTTTTAACCTCTTCAACGCCTCCGGAGCGCCGGAGGCGTTGTTTTTGCCTGCCTGTGCTTGACCGGACATCCAATTGGTGTTATAGTAGAAAAAAACAGACGGACCCGCGTGCCGGGCCCATCCAAAGCGAATATACAGAGGTTAGCATGATCGCACACATCGACGGCATCGTTTCCGAAAAGAACCCGGACGGCGTGGTGGTGGACTGCGGCGGGGTGGGATACGAGCTGCTCTGCTCCGCCTCCACGCTGGCGGCGTGTCCCGCCCTGGGCAAAAGCGTAAAGCTCTGCGCCTACCTGGCCGTGCGGGAAGACGCCATGGAGCTGTACGGCTTTATTTCCCGCGAGGAGAAAAAGATGTTCATGCGCCTGATCGGCGTAAGCGGCATCGGCCCCAAGAGCGCCCTGGGCATACTGGGTGTGCTCAGCGTGCACGATCTTTCCGTTGCGCTGGTCACGGGCGACGCCGCCGCCCTGGCGCGCGCGCCGGGCATCGGCAAAAAGACCGCGCAGCGCCTGGTGCTGGAGCTTAAGGACAAGGTGAGCAGCGAGGAGCTCACCGGCGCGGGCGCCCAGACCTTCATGCCTCCCGCGCAGAGCGCCCAGGCTGAGGCCATCGAGGCGCTGATGGCGCTGGGCTATCCCTCCTCCGAGGCGGCGAAGGCTGTGTCCCAGGTGGGAGGCGCGGCAGGCACCACCAACGAGATCGTGTTCGCGGCGCTCAAAAGACTGGGAGGCGGTCTGTGATCCCCGTATACGCCTCCAACGGCGCCTTCATCACCCGCTACAACGGGCGCGACTATCATCTGATCGCCCGGTACGCGCCGCTTCTGCACGCCGACGGCATCGAGTTCCTCATGTATACCTGCTGGGACGGCCAGGTGAAGGAACTCAGGCGCTTTCTGACGGGGCTGCCGCTGAAGTATCCCGTGATGCACCTGGACAAGGGCATCGGCGAAGCGCTGTCCGAAAAGGGCATGGACGGCCGGAAAGAGGCGCTCAGGCTGCTTTCCCGCGATCTGGACACCGCCTGCGAGATCGGCGCGGACAGGCTGGTGATGCACCTGTGGAACGGCCCGTTTTCAGACGCGCACTTTGACGACGCCCTGGCCCTGCTGGGAGAGATGCTGGAAATGGCTGAGAAGCGTGAAAAGCTCCTCACGGTGGAAAACGTCACCTGCGCCCGCAACCTGTGCCTGGACCACCTTCTGGCCCTGGCGGAAAAGTACCCTCAGGTCAGATTCACCTACGATACCAAAATGGCGCACCTGCACGGGGAAAACGAACTCCTCGCCCGGGAAAAATACGCGCCCTTGCTGGATGGCGGGCGCATCTGCCATCTGCATGTGAACGACAGCGTGTTTCCCACCCCCGGCATGGACCGCCTGCCCATCATGCACATCGGCGAGGGCAGCGTGGATTTCGGCGCGTTCTTCGCCCTGCTGAAAAAGAGGGGATACCTGGGCACCGCCACGGTGGAGAGCACCTCCGTGCGCCCCGACGGCAGCGTGGACCTGGACAGGCTGAACTTAAGCCTTGAGGAAGTGCGCCGGGGCCTAAACGGATAGATACCGGCTTAAAGCGGCGCTCCCCACGGCGCCGCATACTGTTTTAAGGAGTTATTGGCAATGTTCGCACATCTGCACACCCACACGGAATACAGCCTGCTGGACGGCGCAAACCGCATCGGAGAGCTGCTGGACAGGGTGAAGGACCTGGGCATGGACAGCTGCGCCGTGACCGATCACGGCGCCATGTACGGCGTTGTGGATTTTTATACCGAGGCGCTGGCCCGCGGCATCCATCCGGTGATCGGCTGCGAGGTGTACGTGTGCGAGAACATGGACGACAAGACCGGCGCGGGGCGGGAGCTGAGCCACCTGATACTGCTGTGCGAAACGCAGGAGGGCTACCACAACCTGGTAAAGCTGGTGAGCGAAGGCTTTACCCGCGGCTTTTACTATAAACCCCGGGTGGATTACGCGCTGCTGGAAAAGTACTCCAAAGGCCTCATCTGCCTGTCTGCGTGCTTAAGCGGCGATATTCCCAAGGCCGTCATATCGGGCCAGTATCAGAAGGCAAAGAAGTACGCGGAAAAATACCGGGCCATCTACGGCGAAAACAACTTCTTTCTGGAGATGCAGGATCACGGCCTGCCAGAGGAAAAGCAGGCGCTCACCGGCATCATCCACCTGTCCCGGGAGACGGGCATCCCGCTGGTGATCACTAACGACTGCCATTACCTCACCCAGCAGGACGCCGAGGCCCAGGAGATCCTGATGTGCATCCAGACGGGCAAGAAGCTGTCGGACGACGACCGCATGCGCATGCATTCGGACCAGCTGTACGTAAAGAGCGAAGAGGAGATGCTTTCCCTCTTCCCGGAGTTTTCCGACGCTCTGGAGCGCACGGAGGAGATCGCCCGGCGCTGCCATGTGACCTTCGATTTCGAGACGAAGCACCTGCCCCGTTACCCGCTGCCCGAAGGCGAGACCGCCCGGAACATGCTGCGCAGGCTCTGCACGGAAGGCCTTGAGCGCAAATACGCCCCCGACCGGCAGGACGCCCGGGAGCGCCTGGAGTACGAGCTGGGCGTGATCGAAAAGATGGGATACGTGGACTACTTCCTGATCGTGTGGGACTACATCAATTTCGCCCGGGCGAACGGCATCCTGGTGGGGCCCGGGCGCGGCAGCGGCGCGGGCTCCATCGTGGCCTATACGCTGGATATCACCGCCCTCGATCCGCTGAAATACCAGCTGCTGTTCGAGCGCTTCCTCAATCCCGAGCGCGTGTCCATGCCCGATCTGGACATCGATTTCGACTATGAGCGCCGCCCCGAGGTGATCGAGTATGTGGCCCGCAAATACGGCAGCGACCACGTGGCCCAGATCATCACCTTCGGTACCCTCGCGGCGAAGGCCGCTATCAAGGACGTGGGGCGCGTGCTGGACATGGGCTACGGCCGCGTGGACCAGATATCCAAAATGGTGCCCGCCGCCCTGGACATGACCATCGAAAAGGCCCTCATCCTGAACCCGGAGCTCAAGGCCGCCTACGACGCGGATGCGGACGTACAGAAGCTCATCGACACAGCGCGCCGCCTGGAGGGCATGCCCCGCCACGCCTCCACCCATGCGGCGGGCGTGCTGATCACGGCCAGGCCCGTATCGGACTACGTGCCCCTGCAGGTGAACGCGGACGTGGTCACCACCCAGTTCCCCATGACCACGCTGGAGCATCTGGGGCTGTTGAAAATGGACTTTCTGGGGCTGCGCACGCTGAACGTGATCGGCGACAGCCTGCAGTACATCCGCGAGGGCGGCGGCCCGGACTTAAAGCCCGAAGACATCCCCATGGATGACGAAGCCGTGTACGACATGATCTCCTCGGGTGACACGGACGGCGTGTTCCAGCTGGAAGGCGGCGGCATGCGCGCCTTCATCACCAATATGAAGCCCCGCTCCTTCGAGGACATCGTGGCCGCCATATCCCTGTACCGGCCCGGCCCCATGGATTCCATCCCCCGGTTCATCCAGGGCAAGCAGGACCCTTCCTCCATCCATTACGAAACGCCCCAGCTGGAGCCCATCCTGAACGTCACCTACGGCTGCATGGTGTATCAGGAGCAGGTGATGCAGATCGTGAGGGACCTGGCGGGCTATTCCATGGGCCGCAGCGACCTGGTGCGCCGCGCCATGAGCAAGAAAAAGCACGACGTGATGGCGAAGGAAAAGGAATACTTCATTCACGGCAAGCTGAACGACGACGGAACTGTGGACGTGCCCGGCGCGGTGAAGCGCGGCGTGAGCGAGCAGGCCGCCGAGGCGATCTTCGACGAAATGACGGCCTTTGCTTCCTACGCCTTCAATAAAAGCCACGCGGCCTGCTACGCTGTGGTGGCCGTGCAGACCGCCTACCTCAAATGCCACTATCCCACCGAGTTCATGGCGGCGATGCTCAACTCCATCGCGGGCAACGCCACCAAAGTGGCCTACTATATCCAGTTCTGCCGTAAAAACGGCATATCCATCGCCCCTCCGGACGTAAACAAGAGCCAGGAGCGCTTTTCCGTGGACAGCGGCGCGATCCGCTTCGGCCTGAACGCCGTCAAAAACGTGGGCCACAACGCCATCGAAGCCGTCATATCGGAGAGGCGGGAAGGCGGCCCCTACAGGACCCTGCACGATTTTATAGACCGCTTGAGCGGCTCGCAGGTAAACAAAAAGGCCGTGGAGTCGCTGATCAAGGCGGGCGCCTTCGATACCCTCAGCGGGAACCGGGCGCAGAAGCTGTGCGTCTATGAAATGGCGATGGACGCCGCGGCCAAAAAAGCAGGCATGGTGAGCGCGGGGCAGGTGTCGCTGTTTGACGACATGGGCTTCAGCCAGGAGCTGCCCGAGGACCTGCCGCCCATGAAGGAATATGAGCCGAGCCTCCGCCTGGCCATGGAAAAGGAATTCACAGGCATCTACCTCACGGGCCACCCGCTGGACGAATTCAAAAAGCAGCTGGACGAGCTTAAAACCAACTCGGCTTACCTTGCGGAGTTTGCCGAGGAAGGGCGCGATACCGGCGAACTGGACGGACGCCGGGTGGAGATGGGCGGCCTGGTGGCATCCGCCGTGAGCCGCGCCACCAAGGGCGGACAGCTCATGGCGGTGTACAGCCTGGAAGACATGTACGGCGCCACCGAAGTGCTGGCCTTCCCCCGGGTGTACGAAAACGTGGGCCACAGCATCCGCGAGGGCGATACCGTGATCATGTCCGGCCGCCTCTCCTGCCGGGACGGCCGCGCACCCAGCCTGATCCTGGATACCGTCCGCCCGCTTTTGCCGGACGACAAGCGCCCCGAACCCGCTGTAGAAGAAAGAAAGCCCGCCGGAGGCAAGCTGTTTTTAAAGCTCTCCCGCGACAAGCTGGACGCCGTGAAGTTCATCCTGGAGACCACTCCCGGCCCCATACGCGTAAACTTCTTCTTCCCGGAGGAGGGCAAAAACTACCTGGCTCCCGCGGGCCTCTGGGTGAGCGAAGATTTTGACCGCGAAGCGCTCACCGAGCTGCTGGGCGAGGGATGCGTGGTGCTGAAGTAGGGAGAGATGGAGAAATGAGTTAGGAGTCAGGAGTCAGGAGTTAGGAGTTGCGGTAGAAATGCCAAGGCATTTCTTTGATTTATGGAATACGGATACCTCGTAACCTTTGAATCAGCAGAAACGCCGCAGGCGTTTCAACCTGAACTCCTACCTCCTATCTCCTAACTCCTCCCTCCACACTCCACACTATTCTCCCGTCCCAAACAATCGTTTTCCGGAGGTACATATGAACGATATCCGTCTCACGATCGTGGTACCGTGCTATAACGAACAGGAGATGCTGCCCGAGACCGTGCGCTGCCTGGGCGCGTTCCTTGCGGACAATTCAGACCTGCTCTCGCCCGAGAGCCGCGTGCTGTTCGTGGACGACGGCAGCCGCGACGACACGTGGAAGCTCATCTGCGCCGCGGCGGACGGGGACGAACGGTTTTCCGGCATACGCTTAAGCCACAACCGCGGCCACCAGAACGCGCTGTGGGCGGGCATGGAGGAGGCCTTGGGAAAGTGCGACTGCTTAATCAGCATCGACGCGGACCTGCAGGACGACGTGAACGCCATGCGGGCGTTTCTGGAGGAATACCGGAAGGGCGCGGACGTGGTGTACGGCGTGCGCAGCCGCCGCGATACCGACAGCGCTTTCAAGCGCCTGACCGCCGAAGGGTTTTATAAGCTCATGAGCCTGCTCGGGGCCGAGACCGTGTACAACCACGCAGATTACCGGCTTTTGTCCGCCCGGGCGCTGGAAGCGCTTTTGTCCTATCCGGAGGTGAACCTGTACCTGCGCGGACTGGTGCCCCTGCTGGGCTTTGAGACCGCGAAGGTGTATTACGAGCGCCGGGAGCGCACGGCGGGGGAAAGCAAGTATCCCCTGAAAAAGATGCTGGCACTGGCCTTTCAGGGCGCCACGTCCTTTTCCGTAAAGCCCCTGAGCCTCATATGGAAGACCGGCCTTCTGAGCGCTTTTGTTTCGGCGCTGATCGGGCTGGTATACCTGATCCTGCCCGCCGAAGGTCCGGGCTTTGCGGCCTTCTCCATATGGTTCGTAGGCGGGCTGATTCTGGCGGCGCTGGGCCTGGTGGGCGAATACGCCGGCAAGATCTACGCGGAGGTCAAGCGTCGCCCGAGGTACACGGTGCGGGAGACGAAAAACCGCTGAAGCCGCGCCTTTGGCCGGATTGACAAAGCCCCCGGGGGCGGGTATAATTTCGGCGGTGGTGAAAGTATGCACCTGAACAATATCGGCTGGATCGTAAACCCCGGCGACCTTACGCCGGAGCTGATCGACCGCCTGGCCGGATGCGGCATAAACGAACTGGGTATACATCCGGGCGGCGGAAAGCGCGCCCCCCAATTGCTGGAAGAAACGCTGGCTTTTCATGCCCTGAAGTCCACCCAGGCGCTCTACGCCCGGGCGCGGGACAGGGGCATCACGGTGGAATACGACGCCCACGTGCTGAGCTGGCTTCTGCCCAGGGAGGAGTTTGAAAGGCACCCGGACTGGTTCCGCATGGACGAGTCGGGCGCGCGCACGCCGGACATCAACATGTGCGCCTCCAGCGAAGAGGCGCTTGACTATGTGTCCCGCCGCGCGATGCTGCTGGCTGAAAGGCTGCACACGCCCTCGCACCGCTACGCCTACTGGATAGACGACGTGAAAAACGGCGCGTGCTGCTGCCCCCGCTGCCGCGGCCTTTCGGCGGCGGATCAGGCGCTGAAGATCACCAACGCCATGTACCGCGGCGCAAAACAGGCAGACGGCGAAGCTGTGATGGGCTTTCTGGCTTATCAGGACACGCTGGCCCTGCCCGAGACCGTAAAGCCGGAAAAGGGGATATACCTGGAATACGCGCCCATCGACCGCGATTCCGCCCGCCCCATCGACGACGTTGCCTGCGCCGCAAACGTGAGCCAGACGGCGAACCTTAAAAAGCTGCTCGCCTTTTTCGGCTCCGAAAACGCCAGGGTGCTGGAATACTGGGTTGACAATTCCCGCTTTTCAGACTGGAAGCGCCCGCCCAAACCGATGGCGCTCAACGAAGACGTGATGCAGAAGGACGTACGGTTCTACGCGTCCCTCGGCTTTCGCGATATGACCTCCTTTGCCTGCTTCCTGGGGCCGGATTACATCGGCCTGTACGGACAGCCGCCCATAGAGCGGTACGCGGGCATTCTGAAAGAAATAGGATAGGTGCGCGGCATGAAGTTTTTCAAAAACGCGGACAAACGCATTGTGGCTTCCGGCCTGGCTATCGCGCTGGGCGCGGTGATCATGTACTGCGTGTTCTCCAACATATCCGACGTGCTCCGGTCCATCGGGCATCTGCTGGGCTTTTTCGCTCAGGTCACATGGGGGCTGGTGCTTGCCTATGTGATGCGGCCCTTCGCCCGCTTCATCGAGCGCATCCTGCCCAAAAAGATCAAAAAAGACAAGACCCGCACGCGCATCGGGGCCATGTGCTCCCTGATCGTGCTGATCGTGATCATCGTGATCGCGATGTATACGCTCCTGCCCCGCCTGATTACGTCCGCCACCTCCCTGGTGAACAACTTCGAGAATTATCTGGAATCCCTGAAGCGCACCCTGCGGGAATTCGCCTCGGGCATCACCTTTGTGGAGATCGACGTGGACAAGATGATCGGCTCCAGCGAAGAGCTGCTGCGCCTTGCCGGAAACTGGGTGAGCGACAACCTGACGAATCTGATGAACTGGGTGCTGCAGCTGAGCAGCCGCCTGATCAGCTTCGTGATCGTCATCACCATGGCTGTCTACGCGCTGATGGACAGGCACAATTTAAAGCGCGCCCTGCAGCGTCTGGAGATCATGCTGATCGGTCAGGAGAAGGCGGCCCGCGTAAACAGCGTGCTGGCCCGCGGAGACTACCTGATGATGAACTTTTTGGGCAGCAACCTGCTGGACGCGGTGATCATCGGGGTAATCAACTTCGTCTTCCTTGGCATCGTGAAGGCGCCCTATCAGCTGATCATGGCCATCATGCTGGGCGTGCTCAATTTCATACCCACCTTCGGTCCCATCATCGGCGGCGTGATCGGCGGCCTGATCGTGCTTTTGACCAAGCCTTCCCTGCTGCTGGGCTTCCTGATCTTCACGCTGGTCCTTCAGCAGATCGACGGCAACGTGATCAAGCCCCTGCTATTCGGCGACTCCACTGGCCTGAGCCCCTTCTGGGTGCTGGTGGCCATCGTGGTGGGCGGCGAGATCTTCGGCTTGCCCGGCATGATCCTGGGCGTTCCCATCGTGGCGCTGGGCGCGTCTGTGGCGGACGAGGTGATTGCCCGTTACAACGGCGAGGAGAGCCCCAAGCCCATCGAGCGCACGGCACGCAAGTTCACTTTCTGGCGCCGAAAGCCAAAGTAGCATATAATAGTGTAAACTGTATATTAAATCTGATTCCTGCGGTGCATGCCAGGCAGGAATTTTGTGATGCATATAGAAATAAATACCGAATAAGTGTTTCTATCTGAAAGGTGCACACCGTGACCGTAACCGTGGCCGCTTCGGCGGGATACTGCTTTGGCGTTCGCCGGGCGATCGAGATGGCGGAAAAAAGCGCGCCGGCCAGCTCGCTGGGCCCGCTGATCCACAACCGGGACGCGGTCAGGGAGCTGGAGGAAAAGGGCGTAACTGCCGTGCAGAGCCCGGACCTTATCCCGGCGGGCAGCCGCGTGGTGATCCGCTCCCACGGCGTAAGCCGGGAGGAGTACCGGCGGCTCGAGCGCGATCATGAGGTGGTAGATGCCACCTGCCCCTTCGTGAAGGCCATACACGCCATGGCGGACGCGGCCTCCCAAGCGGGCAGAAACGTGATCGTGTGCGGCCAGAGGGAGCACCCCGAGGTGATCGGCACGCTGGGCTGGGCCGGCGATAAGGCCTTCGTGGTGGGCAGCGTTCAGGAAGCCATGGCGCTTCCGCCGATGGAGGAGGCATTGGTGGTGGCCCAGACCACGATGGGCACGGCCCTGTACAGTGCGATCTGCGAGGCGGTCAAAACCCGCGTGACCAGGCCGGATATCCGCTCGACCGTATGCGACGCCACCGTGAAGCGTCAGGCGGAGGCGGAGGAGATGGCCGGAGCCTGCGACGTGATGCTGGTGGTGGGAGATCCGTCCTCCGCCAACAGCCTGCGCCTCAGGGACATCGCCTTGAAGCACTGTCCGCGCACGTACCTGATCGAGGGCGCCGAAGCCCTCAGCCAGATAGAAATACACCCCGGTGATCATGTTGGTATTACTGCGGGAGCTTCCACGCCCCGCCGTAAATATGAGGAGGTTATAGCACGCATGAACGACATCGAGAACAAGGTCAACGCTGTTGACGAGACCATCCGCCCCGTAGAAGCGGCGGCGGAAGAAGCGGACTTCGCCACCCAGTTTGAAGAGACAATGGTGCGGATCCGTCCCGGTCAGACGGTAACCGGCAAAGTGCTCAGGATTACCGACGACGAAGTATGGGTAAGCATCGGATACAAAATGGATGGACTGATCAAGAAGTCTGACCTTTGCGACACCGATGTCAAAGTGGACGATGAGATCGAAGTCGAAGTCGTCAAGGTAAACGACGGCGAAGGCAACGTCATTCTCAGCCAGCGCAACATTATCAACCGCAAGGTTTGGGACGAGATCGTCGCCAAGAGCGAAAACGGCGAATACGTTGAAGCCGTCGGCAAGGAAGCCGTAAAGGGCGGACTGCTTTGCGAAGTGAGCGGCGTACGCACCTTCGTGCCCGCAAGCCAGCTGGCCGGCCGCTATGTGGATAAGATCGACCAGTTCGTCGGCAAAGAAATGAAGCTCAAGATCATCGAGCTGGACCGCGCCAAGAAGCGCATCGTGGCTTCCCGCAAGGCCGTTCTGGAAGAGGAAGCCGCCGCCCGCAAGCAGGAGATCTGGTCCAAGCTCGAAAAGGACGCCGTCGTTACCGGCACCGTGCGCAGGCTCACCGATTTCGGCGCCTTCGTGGATGTAGGCGGCGTGGACGGCCTGGTACACGTGACCAACCTCAGCTGGGGCCGCGTCAATCACCCCTCCGAGGCCGTGAGCGTGGGTGATCAGATCGAAGTGAAGATCCTCGATCTGGACCCCGAGCGCGAGCGCATCTCCCTGAGCCGCAAGGCCACTCTGCCCCGTCCCTGGACGGTAGCGGGCGAAAAATATCCCGTGGGCAGCGTGGTGGAAGGCAAAGTCGTGCGCATCACCACCTTCGGCGCCTTCGTGGAGCTGGAGCCCGGTCTGGACGGTCTGGTACACATTTCCCAGTGCGCCACCGGCCGCGTGAATAAGGTGGAAGACGCCCTCAAGGTGGGCGACATCGTGCGCGTGAAGGTGCTGGACGTGGATACCGAGCGCAAGCGCATCTCCCTGTCCGTCCGTGCGGTGCTCGAGGATGAGGCCATGGCTGACACCGAGGACTTCGCCGACGAGTACGCCATCGAGGAAGAAGACGCCGCCGCGGCGCCTGAAGCCGAGGAAGCGCCCGCCGAAGAAGCCCCGGCTGCTGAGGAAGCTGAAGCTCCCAAAGCTGAAGAGGAAAACTGACGCACAAACGCCATAGGGGTTGCCCGGCAGCCCCTCGCCGGAAATGAAATTGCATTTCATTTCCGGCGGTTTGGCTTTTGGAGCCATTTGCAGTTTTATCCGGAATTCCGGGCGTTTTCGGGCCTTAAAAAGCCGACCCTGCTGATTGAAACCTGAGGAGCGCAGCTCATCCAAATCATCCTCAGGTTTCCCGCTGCCTGTGCAGCCATCCGTTGATTTCAGGTGATCAAATGTTCAAGGATAAGGACAAAAGCCCCATGATGCGCCGCGCGATGATACTCATCGCGTTCGCCGCGCTGGCGTTCAGCGTTGCCCTGAAGCCGGAGCGCCTGGGCAGTGCGTTTACGTATGTATGGGGCGTGTTCAAGTGCATCACGGCAGGCCTGTGCCTGGCCTTTGTGCTGAACCTCATCATGAACCCCATAGAGACGAGGCTCACACGGCTGTTTAAGAAGCGCCCTCGCCCGAAGTTCGTGCGCGCCGTCAGTCTGGTGATCACGTTTGTGATCGCGCTGGGCTTCGTGGCGCTCATGATCTCCTCCATCCTGCCCAGCATCCGCAATATCGTGGAGACGATCGCGCAGCTGCTCCCCGGCTCGCTGGAGAATCTGCCCCAGAAGCTGGAGGACGCGCTGAGGAGCCTGGGCCTGAGCGAAAAACGCGTGCTGGACGTAAACCAGGCCCTCCGGCGCACCGCGGAATCGGTGGTGGCCTATATCGATTCGTCCCTTTCCGCCATACCGGGTTTTGCGTTCGATATTACCACGGGCGTGTTCGGCGGCATCATCGACGTGATCCTGGTGATCGCCCTATCGATATACGTGCTGGCCGGAAAGGAAAAGCTCTCCGCCTTCTTTACCGACCTCATAAACGCCTACCTGCCCGCCAAGCCCCGGGATTTCATCATCGAGATACGCGAGCTGGTGTACGACAAGTTTTCCGATTTCTTTAAAGGCCAGGTCACCGAGGCGCTGATCCTGGGCATACTGTGCTATCTGGGCATGCTCATCTTCCGCTTTCCCAACCGGGGCTCCATCAGCGTTCTGGTAGGCGCCAGTGCCCTGGTCCCGGTGATCGGCCCCTGGGTGGGCTCCATCACCAGCATCCTGCTGTCCCTGATCGTCAGTCCCCTGAACGGCCTGCTGTTTGCCATATTCATCCTGGTGCTGCAGCAGATCGAGGACAACGTGATCTACCCCCGCGTGGTGGGGCATTCCATGAGCGTGCCGGGCATACTGGTTCTGGCGGCGGTCATCATCGGCGCGGAGGTGTACGGCATGATCGGCATCGTCGTGGCGGTGCCGCTGAGCGCGGTCGCGTTTGAACTGGTGAAAAAGCACATGTCCGCCCGGCTCAGAAAGCGCCGGGGCGAAAGCAAAGAGGCATGATATGCGCACACTGATCGAGCTGTACGACGAGCGTCCGCTGGAAAACGTGCTCTCCAGCCAGGTGTTCGATCCCGAACGCACGGTGTTTGTGTGTTCGCGGGAGGTATACGATTCCCCCAGGAGCCGCAGCACGGTGCGCCGCTACCTGGAGGCCAAAAACTGCAAAAGCGACGTGGTGTTCCGCCCCGCCGACATGTACCAGGCTGAAGACGTTCTTCGGGCGCTGGAAGAGATATGCGATACGTACGAAGAGTGCGTGATCGACATCACAGGCGGCACGGACGCGGCGCTGTTCGCCAGCGGCGTTTTAAGCGCCCGGCGGTCCACGCCCGCCTTTACCTATTCCCGCAAAACCGACTGCTTTTATTCCATCAGCAACGCGCCTTTCGGGCCGGAAAAGAAATGCGGCGTGAAGCTCAGCGTGGAAGACTGCTTCCTGATGGCGGGCGGCGCCGTGAAGAAGGGCCGCGTGGACAACGCGATCCTTTCACACTATATGGGCTTTTTCAAGCCGTTCTTCGACCTGTTCATGCATTTCAAGCAGGACTGGACGAACATCGTGAACTACATGCAGCGCGTGTCCGCGCCGGTGAACGGCGAGACCAGGCTGGACGTGGACGGGGCGTATTTTGTAAAGGGCGACAGGGGCACGATACAGGCCAACGAAAAGGCGCTTGAAGCGCTCAGGAAGATCGGCTTTATCCAGGATTTGGAGATCGTCAGGGAGGAGCGCGTGCGCTTCCGCTTCCGGGACGCGCAGGTGCGCGCCTGGCTGCGGGACGTGGGCAGCGTGCTGGAGACGTATGTGTACAAGTGCTGCCTGGACACGGGCCTGTTTGACGACGTCTGCACCTCCGTGGTGGTGGACTGGGAAGGGAGCCTGAAGCAGGGAGACGTTACGAACGAGCTGGACGTGATGGCCACCCGCGGCATCATGCCCGTTTTCATCAGCTGCAAGACCGGTGAGATCCGCACCGAAGCCATCAATGAACTCAGCGTGCTCAGGGACCGCTTCGGGGGCTGCATCGCTCGTGCCGCCATCGTGAGCGCCTCCAAATGCCAGCTCATCACCCGCAACCGCGCTCACGAACTGGACATCGACGTGATCGACGCGGAAGACCTGAAGCGGGGCCGCCTGCCGGAGCGCCTGAAAAGCCTGGCCCGGCAGTTCGACTGAGCCTTAGGCGCAGAAAGGATACACATATGGCCAACATACTCGTGAGCGGCTGCCTGCTGGGCATTGACTGCCGCTACAAGGGCGACAACTGTTTATGCAGCCAAGTGGCGGAGCTTGCGAAAGAACATACGCTCATCGCCGTGTGTCCGGAGCAGCTGGGCGGGCTGCCCACGCCCCGCGACCCTTCCGAACGGCAGGGAGACCGGGTGATATCGGTAAACGGTGCGGACGTGACAAAGAACTACCGTGCCGGAGCGGAAGCGGCGCTCAGACTGGCGCTTCTCAACGGCGTGAAGATCGCCATCCTCAAATCCCGTTCGCCCTCCTGCGGCAGCGGCCTGATCTACGACGGCACGTTCACCGGAAACAAAGTGCCCGGCGACGGCGTGTGCGCAGGGCTGCTCAAAAAAAACGGCATACGGGTGTACACCGAGGAAGAGATCGGCTCCATCGACTGGGAGGACGCATGAAATACATCGACATCGCCGGGAAAAAGGCGGCGCGCATCGCTTTTGGCAGCACGAATTTCGGCGGCAGCGTTGAAGAAGGCCGCGCGTGGGAGCTGCTGGACGCCTACTGGCAGGCGGGCGGCAACTATCTGGATACCGCCCACGTGTACGGGGATTTCGTGACGCCCAAAAACGGCGAAAGCGAAAAGGTGATAGGCCGCTGGATGGCGCGGATGCACAACCGCGAAAAGGTATTCCTGTCCACAAAAGGGGCGCACCACGTGCTGGGCACCGAGCCGGTGGGGAGGCTGAGCCGGGAGGAACTCAAACGGGATTCCTCCAAGAGCCTGGAAGCCCTTCAGACCGACTGCGTGGACATCTACTGGCTGCACCGTGACAACCCCGCCTATGAGGTGGGAGAGGTGATGGAAAACCTGCAGGCCCTGGTGGAAAAGGGCGTCACCCGCCTGATCGGCGCCTCCAACTGGAGCACAGAGCGCATATGCGAGGCCAATGCCTACGCCCGCGCCCACGGCCTTACGCCGTTTTACGGCAACCAGCCCCAGTTTTCCCTGGCGATCCAGGGAAAGCCCGACGACAGCAGCCTCGTTTCGGCGGACGCCCGGATGCTGAAGATGCACGCGGACACGCAGATGCTCATGACGCCCTATTCCTCCCAGGCCAAAGGCTTTCTGACCCGCTACGACGTAAAGGGCGAAGAGGGCCTTGGCGAAAAGGCCCGGCGCCGCTTCCTGACACCGGAAAACCTGGCGATCTATGCCCGGTGCAAGGAAGTCTCGCTCAGGACCGGCCTGAGCGTCGGCGCGCTGGCGCTTCTGTGGCTGATCAAGCAGCCCTTCCCCCTGGTGCCCCTGGTAGGCGCCAGCCGCCCGGAACAGCTGGGGCAGGTCTTTGAGGCTGCAGACGCGGATATCACCCCCGCGGACAGGGACTATATCCGTAGGATTTAACCCGCCGGACGAAAATACCGGGAACTATTGAGAAAACGGGATCTTCGTGCTACAATAGGCGAAGAAAACCCGCATTTGACATAAAGGAGCACAGATACATGAAATTAGGCGTCGTGGGCCTTCCAAACGTAGGCAAGAGCACCCTGTTCAACGCGATCACCTGCGCGGGCGCGCAGGCCGCGAACTATCCCTTCTGCACCATCGAACCCAACACCGGCGTGGTGGCGGTGCCCGACAGCCGTCTGGACGTGCTGGCGGAGATGTACCATCCCGAAAAGTACACGCCCGCCGTGCTGGAATTTGTGGATATCGCGGGCCTTGTGAAGGGGGCCAGCAAGGGCGAAGGCCTGGGCAACAAGTTTTTGAGCCACATCCGCGAGGTGGACGCCATCGTGCACGTGGTGCGCTGCTTTGAGGATGAGAACGTGATCCACGTGGACGGCAGTGTCGACCCCGCCCGGGACATCGAGACCATTCAGACCGAGCTGGTGCTGGCGGACATGGAGACCGTTGCCAAACGGCTTGAGAAAGCCCAGCATCTGCTGAAAAACGGCGACAAGAAATACGCCGACGAGGTGGAGGCCGCCCAGATCGTGCTGGAGCATCTGAACGGCCTCAAGCCCGCCCGCACCGCGCCGCTCACAAAAGATCAGAAGGCCATCGTGGACGGCTGGTTCCTGCTGACCACGAAGAAGGTGGTCTACGCCGCCAACATCTCCGAAAACGACGTGGGCGAAGGCAGTGAAGATCTCCCCATGGTACAGAAAGTCAAGCAGATCGCCGCGGAGGAAGGCAGCGAGGTGCTGGTGATCTGTGCCAAGCTGGAGGAGGAGATCGCCCAGCTGGAGCCGGAGGAAAAGCAGATGTTCCTGGATGAGATGGGCATCGGCAAAAGCGGCCTGGACCGGCTGGTGACCCTGGGCTACGAGCTGCTGGGCTACATTTCCTTCCTCACCGCCGGCCCCAAGGAAGTGCGTGCCTGGACCATCGAAAAGGGCACCAAGGCCCCGCAGGCCGCCGGAAAGATCCACACGGATTTCGAGCGCGGCTTCATCCGCGCCGAGATCGTGGCTTACGACGACCTGGTGCGCGAGGGCAGCATGAACGCCTGCAAGGAAAAGGGCCTCGTGCGCAGCGAGGGCAAAGATTACGTGATGAAGGACGGCGACGTGACGCTGTTCAGGTTCAACGTGTAACAGGGCCGGCAGGATTCTACATCAACGGCGGCGGGAATAATGCCCGCCGCCGGCTTTATGCTTCCTTCGTCTTTCCCACCCATTCCGCCCAGCGCGGGTCGAGCTGCATTTCCGATCTGACTTTATCCGATCCGGAGGCATCCCACCAGGGCCAGACCTCGGGCAGTTCATTTCGGAACGCACTGCCCGGCGGAATACGGTCGGCCCGGAGGCGTACACGCTTAAGCAGCGGGGAGGTGAAGAACTCCATGCCGCAGCCGGGCAAGGCGTCCAGACGCGCGGCGTACGACAGCGCCTGGTCCAGCGCCGCGAAGGCGCCGTCCCGGTCGTCTGCGAGCCACAGATAATGGGAGTGCAAAAGCTGGATGCAGCTGAGCAGCCCGAATTCCCGGCCGCAGCAGCCGTCCGGGCAGATGAGATGGAACATGCCTTCTGCGCTTTGCAAAAGCTCCGCTTTGGTATACGCGGGGATCGTCCCGTCCGACAGGACGATATGCACGATCAGTTCAGCGCTCTTTTGGACAGTCTCAAGCAGCGCTTCACCGCAGGCGGCTACCGCGTCCTTACCGTCGAAGGCTTTGATCCGCAGAAACGGCCTGGACGAGGCGATCTCCGGGGCTGATTCGGCCAGCTGAAGTGCTTTTTCGTGTTCACCCGTGTTTTTATACAGCTGAGCCAGTTCCGTGACGGCTCTTTGGCGCGGTTCTCCATCCCGCAGCGCGGGCAGCAGCTTTTCGTACAGCCGGATGGCTTCCCTCCATTCGGAATACGTCCGGTGCCTGGCGGAATCGTACACACTGCAGCCGTCTTCACCGTCCAGATGAAACTCTCCGTAACGCACATACCCCGCGTTATACAGCGCAGAGGCAAGGGCGAGTGTGAGCTTTTCATTTCCCGGAAACTCGATCAGCGCCTCCCGCGCCAGGGCAATGCACGTGTCCATGCTCACGTCCTTGCCGTTGTTCTCGCGGTTCATGGTGCCTATTCTTTCCGCCAGCGCGTCTATCCGTTTGGTTCTCTCGTTTTCATAACCGAACAGCTCGTCTATGGATATCCCGAAATAGTTGGCGATGGACGGGATCGCTTCCAAATCGGGATAGCAGATCTCCTTTTCCCAGCGGGAAACCGCCTGTGCGGTAACGCCCAGCGCGTTGGCAAGAGCCTCCTGCGTCCTTCCGCCCTTCTGGCGGAGAGCACGGATCTTTTCTCCCAGTCCGATCATTTTCCTTCTCCTTCTTCTGCGCGATGACCGCATTATATCCCGTGCCGCAGAAGAATACAATCATCAATCTGTTGTTTTGATTTCAACCGTTGATTGATCCTAGTGCCGGACTCCGTTTGGCAGGAAAAAACGGCCGTAAGAACAGCCGTCAGAGCATCAAAAACTCCTGACCAGACCGGGACGCTGACCGTTCCAAACGGCGCTTTTACGGAATGTTCTTCAGGCCTTCGTACAGGTCGTTGAACGACTTCATTCCTTTGCACCTGCCGTAGGAAAGCTCCTGATTATCGCCGAATTCCAGAAGAAAGCACTTGGCAAGCTCCTCCACGGTCTGCTCGAGCGCGGTGAAGAACTGCTGGTACGCGAAGCGGCTGGCGGCGGAACCTTCCTCAAAGCAGTTCACAATCAGCGACTCCGTGACCTGGTCAAGCGGATACATTTTGATGTGCATCAGCTCGTGCACGATCACTTCTTCCGGGTTCTCCTGCTTTGGGGAGGCAGTGTTCAGCAGCAGCACTGCCTTTCTGTCGTCGCAGTCGATCTTGAAGTCGCCCGTCTTCGGCCACGAAGGGTCATCCACAAAATCCAGCCTCACATCCCACGCGGGCGTGATGCGCAGTTTTCGGATATACTTCTGAAACAGCGCGTTCAATGCGTCTTTGTCCATTTGATTGCCTCCAGATAAAAATATACTACAGAAATCGGGAGAATCCGTCGGGTGGTTTGGAGGGGCAGTGCCCCTCCAATTTCAATCCGCAGGGCCAGCTTTGCCGGCCCGAGGAGGAAAAATCACGAAGGGCAGCTTGCCGCCTGAGAGTGATTTTTCCATCCTTGCAGTTTTTTCGCCCGGAAATGCCCGCAGGCATTTCAGAAAAAACTGGGAACCTGTTGCACAAGCCGGTGAAAGATTCACGTCTTGGAAAGAATTGGGCTCAAATGTATCCAAAACCAAAACGCTGGAAATGAAATGAAATCTCATTTCATTTCCAGCGAGGGGCTGTTTAACAGCCCGCTTTTTTATCCTTCAATCGTGGCCTTGATGCGGCGCACGCCGGCAGAGGAGGATTCCTCCTTGAGGATCTTGAAGCTCTTGAGCTCGGAGGTGTTTCCGGCGTGGGGACCGGAGCAGATCTCCTTGGAGAAGGAGCCCATGGTGTACACGCGCACGCGCTCGCCGTACTTGCTCTCGAACAGGCCGATGGCGCCCTGGGCCTTGGCCTCGGGCACGGTCATCTCCTCGCAGGTGATGGGCGCGGCGGCGCGGATGTATTCGTTCACCAGTTCTTCGGTGCGCTTCACTTCTTCGGGGGTCATTTTGCGGCCGAAGGAGAAGTCGAAGCGCAGGCGCTCGGTGGTGATGTTGGAGCCCTTCTGGGCAACTTCGTCTCCCAGCACCGTCCGCAGCGCCGCGTGCAGCAGATGGGTGGCGGTGTGCAGCTTCACGGTCCTGTCCTGATGGTCGGCAAGGCCGCTGGCAAATTTCTGCTCCGCGCCCGCGTGGCTGTTCTGCTGGTGCTGCTTGAAGCGCTCGGCGAAGGCGGCTTCGTCCACGCCCAGGCCCTTTTCCTGCGCCAGCTCCACCGTGATCTCGATGGGGAAGCCGTAGGTGTCGTAGAGCTTGAAGGCGCTTCGGCCGTCGATCACCTTTAGGGAGGCCAGGAACTGCTCGCAGGCGGCCTTGATGGCAGCCTTGTCTTCTCCGGCTTTCAACAGGGAGATCAGCTCGGCGTATTCCGGGCGCGGCGGCAGGGTATTCACGGCGGCTTCGCAGGCGGGGGCGATGTCTTCGCCCGCGTCTATGGCGTCCGCCACGGGCTTCACCGCGCCGGACATGCGGTTTATGTTGAACAGGAGCTTGTCGAACTCCTTCATGCCCTGCTTCAGCGTCTTCTGGAAGCGCTCCTCTTCGAGCTTGAGCTGCTCGTAGATGTGCTCTTCGTTGCGCTTGAGCTCGGGATATACGTCTTCATACTGCTTTACGATCACCTTGGCAATCTCGGCGGTGGCGCCTTCGGGCAGCTCCAGCTTCATGCCGTGACGAACGGCGCGGCGGATCAGGCGGCGAAGTACGTAGCCCTGGTCCACGTTGGAGGGAGTCACGCCCCGGTCGTCGCCGATGATGATGGTGGCGGTGCGCATGTGGTCGGCGATGATGCGGAAGGAACGGGTGTACTCGTCGTCAGATGTATACTTTTTGCCGGACAGCTCTTCGATCCTGGCGATGATATCGCAGAACAGGTCGGTCTCATATACGGTCTTCGCGCCCAGCAGCACGCCGATGGTGCGCTCCAGGCCCATGCCCGTATCCACGTTTTTCTGCTCCAGAGGCGGATAGCTGCCGTCGGCCTGCTTGTTGTACTGCATGAACACGTCGTTCCAAATCTCCAGGTACCGTCCGCAGTCGCAGGCAGGGGAGCAGTTGGGGCCGCAGGGCGGCTGATCCTTGATGATGAACATCTCGGTATCGGGGCCGCAGGGGCCGGTGGTGCCGGCGGGGCCCCACCAGTTGTGCTTGGCGTTCAGGTAGAAGATGTGGTCTTCCTTTACGCCGCAGGCCTTCCAGTAGCCGGCGGCCTCGTCGTCGCGGGGCGCCTTGTCGTCGCCTTCGAACACGGTGAAGGCGAGCCTGTCCTTATCGATGCCCAGCCATTCGGGAGAGGTGAGGAACTCCCAGCTCCAGGAGATGGCTTCCTTCTTGAAGTAATCGCCCAGCGACCAGTTGCCCAGCATCTCAAAGAAGGTGCAGTGGCTGGCGTCGCCCACTTCGTCGATGTCGCCGGTGCGGATGCACTTCTGTACGTCCGTGAGCCGCGTGCCCATGGGGTGCTTGGCGCCCAGCAGATAGGGTACCAGCGGGTGCATGCCCGCCGTGGTGAACAGCACTGTGGGGTCGTTTTCCGGAATGACGGAGGCGCTGGGGATCACCGCGTGGCCCTTGCTCTGGAAAAACTTCAGATACATGCGGCGAAGGTCCGCCGCAGACTTGATGGCTTTGTTCATAGGAAAGATCCTTTCAGATGATGAGATCGTTTATACCTCTCTGCGGCCCTGGAAGGCGCGCATGAGCGTGATTTCGTCGGTGTATTCCAGCTCTCCGCCCACCGGAACGCCGTGGGCGATGCGCGTTACGCGGATGCCCATGGGCTTGATGAGGCGGCTGATATAGGAGGCCGTGGCTTCGCCTTCCACGTCCGGATTCGTGGCCAGGACAACTTCTTTTATGCTGCCGGAACCCAGGCGGGACATGAGCTCACGGATGCGGATGTCGTCCGGCCCCACGCCGTCCATCGGGGAGATCACCCCGCCCAGCACGTGGTACAGCCCGTTGTAATCGCGTATGCGCTCCATGGCGTTCACGTCCCGGGCGTCCTTTACCACGCACACGATGCTCTGGTCCCGGCTGGGATCGGAACACACCGAGCAGGTCTCCATGTCGGTGAGGTTGCCGCACACGGGGCAGAAGTGCACCTTCTTTTTGCCGTTGAAGATGGCTACCGCCAGTTCGCGCACTTCTTCTTCCGGCATGCTCACGATGTGGAATGCCAGCCGCTGCGCGGTCTTGCGCCCGATGCCGGGCAGGCGGGAAAGCTGGTGCGTGAGCTGCTCTATGGCCTCAACGCCCGCCATTTAGAACAGGCCCGGCATGCTCAGACCGCCGGTGAGGCTGCCGAGCTCCTTTTCGGTGGCTTCGTCCGCCTGGCGGATGGCTTCGTTCACCGCCGCCACGATCATGTCCTGCAGCATGTCCACGTCGTCGGGGTCCACGGCCTCGGGCTTGATCGAAAGGGAGACGAGCTGCTTTTTGCCGCTCACTACGGCTGTGACCATGCCACCGCCGGACGCCGCCTCAAAAGTGCGGGCCTCCAGCTGCTCCTGCTTTTCGGCCATCTGCTGCTGCAGCTTCTGCGCCTGCCGCGCAAGTTGCTGCATATTGCCCATACCCATGCCCGGAAAACCGCCGTGCCTTGCCATAAACATACCTCCGCAATTGTATTCAATGACCTTATATTATACACATTTTGGAACAATAGTAAAGTAAAAAGCGGTTATTTAACGGCAAAGGACCGCTTTTCAGAATAAGGGAAGTGCATTCGCGGCACTTTTCTCAGTTTTTGACGGCTGCGGTGCTTCCTGTTTCATAAACGGTAATGATGCGGGGCTGCATACGGAAACATGAAAAAAGACCAATCTGCTTTTCAATCATACAAATACCACCTGCATTTTCTCCGAAAGTTAAGTTTCGGTTTCGGGCAGCTGTTTTAGTTTCAATTTAGGTGGGGCCGTATAATGGGTATCGTCGGAAGGGCAGACAATATGGAATGAGCCTGACCGAAAACGAGCTGACACGGAGGTGATCCCATGCTGAACAATGCAAGTGTAATGGAACGGTACGAATATAAGTATCTGCTGGACGCGGAACAGACCCGGTATCTGTGCCGATGCCTGAACGGGCATATGCAGCCGGACGCGTACGGGCGCACGTCGATCGCCTCGCTGTATTACGACACGCCTGACCGCCGCCTGATCCGCAGGAGCCTGGAGAAGCCGGCGTACAAGGAAAAACTGCGCCTGCGCTCCTACGGACTGGCGACGGAAGACTCGCCCGTGTTTCTGGAACTCAAGCGCAAGGCAGACGGCATCGTTTACAAGCGCCGCATACAGTGCGATACGGCGCGGGCGGAAAGGTTCATGGAGGGCGGCGATCCCTTTGGCGCAGGCGGCCAGATCAACCGTGAGCTCGCCGCGTTCCGGGATCAATACAGGCTGCTGGAGCCTTCCTGCCTGATCATCTACGACCGCACCGCCTATTTTGAGTCCGGCGGCGACCTGCGCCTGACGATAGACGAAAACCCGCGCTACCGCACGGAAGGACTGGCGCTTGACCTTTCGATGGACGGCCGGCTCTTGCTCGACCCCGGCTGGACGATACTCGAGGTCAAACTGCAGCAGGCCATGCCCTTATGGCTCAGCTCCATCCTGAGCGGCGGAAACATCTACAAGACCAGCTTCTCCAAGTACGGGGAAGCGTACAGAAGGCAAATGAGCGAAAAGCATCAGCTCATGGCGGCCTGAGTTCACACAAACGACTTTTTACTGTATGACGGAGGCACATTATGTTTGATTCGATCTTTTCGGCAGGCGTAACGCCGGCGCAGTTTTTCCGGATGGCGCTTGCCGCCCTCACTGGCGGCGGCCTGTACGCCTGGCTCATGAGCTTCAGGATACGTTCTTCCTCCCGCTTTTTCGTGGTGACGGCCCTGATCCCCTTTACGGTGGCCAGCGTGATCAGCTTTGTGAACGGGTCTATCGGAGCCGGGGTGGCCATAGGCGGCGCGTTCAGCCTGATACGCTTCCGCTCCGCGCAGGGCAGCGCCGACGAGCTGGCGGCGATCCTCATCGCGATGGCGGCGGGCATCGCCTTCGGCATGGGATACCTGGGCTACGGCATTGCGATCCTGTTATGCCTGGCCGTGCTGTTCATCCTGCTGGCCGGCAGCGGGCTGTTTGAGCACAAAGGCATGAGCGACGAACAGCTGCTGCGCATCACCGTGCCGGAGACCCTGGAATACACCGGGACCTTTGACGCGGCGTTTGCGGAATACTTAAGCGACTGCTCGCCGATCGGCGTCAAGACCACGGGCATGGGCAGCATGTTCCGCCTATCCTATAAAATCCGGATGAAGGATCCTTCCCGGCAGAAGGCGTTTATCGACGAGCTGCGCACGATGAACGGGAACCTGGAGATCGCGCTTCTGCCCTACGCGCATGAGCAGAACCAGCTGTGACGCGTATCCCAGATCACGCGTAAACCGGAATCATACAAAAATCAGACGAAAGGAAACAGGAAAAATGAAACGCAGGAGCATATTTACACTTTTGACCTTGGCGCTGGTGATCGCGCTTGGCATCACCGCAGCCGGCAGCATTTTCCCGACCGCCAAAGCAGGCACTTCATCTGAATACGGCACAGCCGTTTTCAGCGCGGACGAATTGTTCACCCAGCGCGATAAAGAGCAGACCGCGGACCTTGACGGCGCCGTTTACTATACCGTGACGGACGGCACCGACATACACATCACCGACAAGGGCGTGTACGTGATCAGCGGCACCGCCTCAAACGTCACCGTATTCGTGGAGGCGGACGAGGACGATAAGGTGCAGCTGGTGCTTGACGGCGCAAACATCACCACGGCCAACTTCCCCTGCATCTACGTCAGGACTGCGGACAAGGTGTTTATCACCACCGCCGCGGACAGCACGCTCAGCGTGACCGGCACCTTTGCCATGGACGGGACCGTCAAGACCGACGGCGTGATCTTCTCCAGGCAGGACCTGGTAATGAACGGCACCGCGTCCCTCACGATCTCATCCACGTACAACGGCATCGTCTGCAAGGACGACCTGAAGATTACCGGCGGCACCTACACGGTGACAGCCACGTCCAAAGCCATCCAGGCCAATGACTCCATCCGCATTCTGGGCGGCAGCTTTGTTCTCACGGCGGGCACCGACGGCCTGCACGCGGAAAACGACGAGGATACATCCGAGGGCTATATCTTTATCGGCGGCGGTACCTTCAGCATCCGGGCGGGCGACGACGCGATCCACGCCCAGACCGCAGTGCAGATCGACGGCGGCGATATCACCATTTCCGCCTCGGAAGGCATAGAGGGCACGTTCGTACAGATAAACGGCGGCACCGTGTATCTGCAGGCGACCGACGACGGCATCAACGCCGCCAATAAGAGCAAGGCCTATCCGGTGGCCATCGTGATCAACGGGGGCGACATAACGGTGGTGATGGGCTCCGGCGACACCGACGGCATCGATTCCAACGGCGACATCATCGTAAACGGCGGCACCGTGAACGTGACCGGCAATTCCAGCTTCGACTACGACGGTACGGTCCAGTACAACGGCGGCACCATCATCGTAAACGGCGTTCAGGTGAATTATATCCCAAACCAGATGATGGGCGGCGGTGCGTTCAGCCGGGGCGGCGGCCAGAACGGCTGGGGCAGCCAGGGCGGATACGGCGGCCGGGGCGGACGCGGCGGCTGGTGATAAGGCCGACAGGATACAGCATAATGAAAAAAGGCATCCGGAGGGCGATCCTCCGGATGCATAAAAGGAGCTGTTGCATAAGTAGGGGAAACCCACTCGGTGGTTTGGAGGGGTTTACCCCTCCAATTTCAATCCGCAGGGCCGGCTTTGCCGGCTCGAGGAGCGATTTTTGCGAAGGCGAGCTTGCCCGCCGAGAGCAAAGAATCGCTTCATTGCAGTTTTTTCGCCCGGAAATGCCCGCAGGCATTTCAGAAAAAACTGAAAACCTGTTGCACAAGCTGGTGA
>JAFZPV010000023.1 GCA_017552535.1 Clostridia bacterium | reverse complement strand
TCACCAGCTTGTGCAACAGGTTTTCAGTTTTTTCTGAAATGCCTGCGGGCATTTCCGGGCGAAAAAACTGCAATGAAGCGATTCTTTGCTCTCGGCGGGCAAGCTCGCCTTCGCAAAAATCGCTCCTCGAGCCGGCAAAGCTGGCCCTGCGGATTGAAATTGGAGGGATAAACCCCTCCAAACCACCGAGTGGGTTTTCCCTACTTATGCAACAGCTCCTTTTTATGATATGATGAGAATGGAATTTATACTGCAAAAAATTCTGAATTCAAAACTATTTTTGCAATCAATTGCAAAAACTTGACTTACTGTTTCTTCTTTGCTATACTGGTACGGCAAAGGAGGGAAAACCATGTCATCACGTGATACATATAAAAGCCGAGATCTTTATCTGAATAAACTGATCGCTTTTCGGGATACAGAACCAGTAAAAATCGTGACGGGCATCCGGCGCTGCGGAAAATCCACCCTGCTGAAGCTGATGATACAGTATCTGCTCAGCACTGGAGTAACTCGGGATCAGATCCTGGAAATGAATTTTGAATCCCACGATTTTCAGGATGTGTCGTCTGATACGCTGTACGACCATGTAAAATGCCAGACCATACCCGGAAAACGGATGTATCTCTTTTTTGACGAGATACAGCGCGTTCCCGCGTGGGAAAAGGCTGTGAATGCGTTCCGTGTAGATCTGGACTGTGATATCTATATTACAGGTTCCAATGCATACCTTCTCTCTTCTGAATATGCCACCTATCTGTCCGGTCGCTGCATCGAAATAAAAATGCTTCCCCTATCGTTCAGGGAATTCTTGGATTTCCACGATTTTCGCATATCCGAAACCGCAAGTTCCTTAGGCGGCACACGAAGGCAGGCACTTGACCGGAACGGTATACCGTACAGTTTTTCCGAAATTTTTAACGCCTATCTGCAATTTGGCGGAATGCCGGGAATTGCGGATGTCGGTCTGGTACAAGAACGGGCACTGACTGTTCTGGACGGAATTTATTCCACCGTCGTGATACGGGATATTCTGGAAAGGGAAAAGCGACGCGGCAAGCGGCAGATCGCTGATCCGGTGCTTCTCCGGAAGATCATCCTGTTTTTGGCGGACAGTATCGGAAGTACAGTCTCGGCCAATTCCATCGGAAACACGCTGGTAAACGAAGGTCTTCTGACCGGAGGAACGCGGAAAAATGCGCCGAGCGCCCATACCGTACAGGCATACCTGGCGGCTCTGCTGGAATCCTATATCTTTTATGAGGTCAAGCGCTTCGACATCAAGGGAAAAGAACTTTTGCGAACGCTCGGGAAATACTACATCGCCGATATCGGCCTGAGAAATTTTCTGCTTGGTTTTCGGGACCGCGACATCGGACATGTACTGGAAAATATTGTATATTTCGAACTTGTGCGCCGCGGTTATGACGTAGCTGTCGGAAAGATTGACAATTTGGAAATCGATTTTATTGCAGCAAACACGAACGAAAGAATATATATCCAGGTCACGGAATCCATGATGAGCGAAGACGTCCGCAGACGCGAACTTACTCCTCTGCAAAAGGTGAAGGATAATTACAAAAAAACGGTTCTTTCTCTTGATCCCGGTTTTGAAAAGAGCTATGAAGGCATCGAATCGAAAAACCTGATCGATTGGCTGCTCGATGAATAGACTGAATATGCTGTGCTTTATCATCTGTCCCGAAGCATGAAACCGCAATTTGGCATGATGCAATTTACCGCCCGGTGATTGACTTATGCCGCCGCCATGGGATATAATTCAGTAGAGATTTGGCAGGAGGTAACGTATGGCTAAGGCAAGTGAAAAAGCGGTGATCCGGCAGGCGGAAGGCGAAGAGCGCAAGGCAGCGCTTTCCAGTGTTCTTTCCAAAATAGAAAAAGATTTCGGCAAGGGCTCGGTGATGAAGCTGGGCGACGCCGCGAATATGAACGTGGAGGTCATCTCCACCGGTTCTTTGCCCATCGACATGGCGCTGGGCGTGGGCGGACTGCCGCGGGGACGCATCGTGGAGATCTACGGCCCCGAGTCCTCAGGCAAGACCACCGTCGCCCTGCACGTGGTGGCCGAAGCGCAGAAGGCGGGCGGCACCGCCGCGTTCATCGACGCGGAGCACGCGCTGGACCCCGTATACGCCAAAGCCCTGGGCGTGGATATAGACGAACTGTACGTTTCCCAGCCGGACAACGGCGAACAGGCGCTGGACATCTGCGAAGCGCTGGTGCGCAGCGGCGCCATCGACGTGGTGGTGATCGACTCCGTAGCCGCGCTGGTGCCCAAGCAGGAGATCGACGGCGACATGGGCGACAGCCACGTGGGCCTGCAGGCCAGGCTCATGAGCCAGGCGCTGCGCAAGCTGGCGGGCGTGATCGCCAAGACCAACGCGCTGGCCATATTCATCAACCAGCTGCGTGAAAAGGTGGGCGTGATGTACGGCAATCCCGAGGTGACCACCGGCGGCAAAGCCCTGAAGTTCTACGCCTCCGTGCGCATGGACATCCGCAAGGGCGAGCCCATCAAGGAAGGCGGAAACACCATCGGCAACCGCACCAAGATCAAGATCGTCAAAAACAAGGTGGCTCCTCCCTTCCGCACCTGCATGGTGGACATGATCTTCGGCGAAGGCATATCCAAGGCGGGCAGCCTGCTAGATCTGGCGGTGGAGCGCGACCTGATCAAAAAGAGCGGCGCGTGGTATTCCTATGAAGGCAACCGCATCGGCCAGGGCCGCGAGAACGCCGTGCAGTATCTGAGAGACAACCCCGATGTATACGACGTGATCGACAAAAAGATCCGCGAGGCCTTCAGCGGCGGACTCATCTCCGCTCCCATGGAACTGGGCGAGGAAGAGGACGAAGACGGAGACATCGAGGAGTGATCCTGCTAACCGCCTTTGAGCCCTTTGGGGGCGAAAGCGTCAATCCCGCGGAGCTGGCCGTGCGTTCTCTGGAGGAAAGCAGCATCCGGACCCTTATCCTTCCCGTGGAATATGGCCGTGCGGCGCGCATGGCGGCGGATGAGATCCGCCGCCTTCAGCCTCACGCGGTGATCTGCACGGGCCAGGCGGGCGGACGAAAGGGCATCACGCCCGAAAAGTACGCCTTCAACCTGCGTTCGTCTTCGTCTCCGGACAACGCGGGCAAAATCTGCCTGGATGATCCCGTGCTGTCCGGCGGGCCGGAAAAACTCGAAAGCCGCTTCGGCGCAGAAGCTATCGCTAAAGCCATTCAGCGCAAGGGCATTCCTGCTTATGTATCAGAAAGCGCGGGGCGCTTCGTATGCAACGACGTGATGTACAGCGTTTTATACGAACTGAAGGATACTTCCGTTCCCGCGGGCTTCATCCACGTGCCTTTCTGTACCGAGCAGGCGGCCCGGCACCCGGACGCGTTCGCCATGAGCGTAGGCGATATCTCAAAAGGCCTCCTGGCCGCGGTGGAACACATAAAGACCGCGTTTGGTTTGGATCTGTAAACGTACGGTCGTACGCCCCCACGGCGCGGCCGTTCATGATATCAGAATAAAAAACGGCAGGATACGAGTATGAACAAAAAATCTCTTTCTTCCCTTCTTTCCGCATCCGTCCTTTTATCAGACGGCAGCATGGGCGCGCTGCTTTCGTCCATGGGCTATCCCACCCCCTGTCCGGACGAGCTGGCGGTCACGCAGCCCGGCGTGATCCTGGATATCCACCGGGCCTACCTGGACGCCGGCGCGGACATCCTGATCGCCGACACCTTCGGTTCCACGGAACCGGTGCTGTCCCACAAGGGCAGAGCGGGCCAGGGCGAACGCTTTACCCGCGCGGCAGTGCTTTTGGCAAAGGAAGCCGCCGGGGACAAGGCGCTGGTGGCACTGGACATGGGGCCTACCGGCGAATTCATGCACCCCGTTGGCAAATGGAGCTTTGAGGACGTGTTCTCCTGGTTCTATGCCCAGGCCGCCATCGGAAAGGAAGCCGGCGCGGACTTTGCTTTCATCGAGACCCAGACGGATCTGGCGGAAGCCCGCGCCGCCTGCCTCGCCGCCAGAAAGGCGGGCCTGGAGGCCATCGTTTCCTTCTCCGTGAACGAAAAGGGCCGCACCCTCACCGGCGCCAGCCTGGAGGCCTGCGCGGTATCGGTCCAGGCAGCGGGCGCGGCGGCTTTCGGCTTCAACTGCTCCGTGGGCCCGGACGAACTGACGGCCTGCGTGGAGCGCGCACGGAAGATCACCTGCCTGCCCATCGCCGTGCAGCCAAACGCCGGCCTGCCCGTAACGCACCCGGACGGCAGTGTGACTTATCCCTTCGGCCCCGAGCGCATGCTTTCGGGCATGCAGCGCATCATGGACGCGGGTGCGGGACTGATCGGCGGCTGCTGCGGCACCACCCCCGAGCATATCCGCCTGATGAAGCCGCTTACCCAAAGAACGCCGCCCGCCGCCATTGAGCAAAAGCAGTATCTTTCTTCCGCCCGGGAAAGCTTTGACGCCCTTTCCGCGCTCGAATGTCCAGAGACCATCAGCGATCCCGAGGACGCGTACGATGCCGACGAAGATACAACCATCCTCACGGTATCGGACGAGGAATTCACCTGCGAGCAGATCCTGGAGTTGGCTTCCTATACCAAGCTCCCGCTGTGCATCGAAGGGCACGACGAGGAGAAGACCGAAGCCCTGCTTCGGGTATACCCGGGCCGCGCCGCCGTGAAGGGCTGCCCGAAGGCAGCCGCGGCGTACGGCGCGCTGCTTGCAGAATAAAGCATGACAGACATCGTTCTGCGTCCCCTGCGCCTTGAGGACGCGCCGCGCGTGTGCCTTTGGATGAACGACAAAGATACCGTGCGCTATCTCGGCGGGGGATTTGAAAACCCCGTAAGTCTGGAAGACGCAAAGGAGAGGATCGCCCTCCAGCTGGACGGCGAATTCACCGGGGAACGCTTTGCCGTTTCTTTTGCGGACACGGGCGAATATCTGGGCGAATGCAGCCTGCTGCTTCCGGACGGGCGCGCAAAAAAGGCCGAGCTGGCCCTGGTGCTTTTGCCGGGCGCCCGCGGCAGGGGATACGCCCTTCAGGCCCTGAAGCTGCTTTTGGATTACGCATTTTTGCAGAAAGGCTATCAGCGCCTGTACCTGAAATGCGCCTTCAAAAACCAACGCGCCGTACATCTGTACGAGCGCGCGGGCTTTGTGAAGGAGGGCGTTCTGCGCCGCCACCTGTATACGGACGAAGGCCCGGACGACGTGATCGTATACGGCATGCTGCGGGAGGAATACCTTGCGCGGCGGGAGCAATAGCCGCAAAACGACATCAACCGAAAACGGAGGGGACAGCCCCTCCGTTTTCATTCAGATGCTTATTCGTGCGCTTACGCTTCCGTTTCGTCCGCGTTTTCCACGGGTTCGCCGCTCTCGCCGCTGAACAGCTCGCTAACGATCTCACAGGCGGCCGCATAATCCTCGTACGTCACGTAAAAGCGGTCGCTTTCCAGCACCCGTCCCACCATGGTGGCCAGGCCCGCGCCGAGGTTGCCGCGCTTTAAAAACTTTACGCCGTTTTGCATAAGCACGTCGGAGAGCATCTCGCTCCACATGCTGCCCTTCTCAGTGAGAAAACAAAGGTCTTCGTTTTGCGGCGCGCGCACTTTTTTGCTGCCGCAGAAGGGGCATTCGCTTTCTCCTTCAAAAACATGTTCGCATTTCATGCAGTAATTCATATTCTTACCTCCCGGCTGCCGGCAAAACTGAAACGCATCCGTTTTTCGCCGTTTGAGCCGCTTTTATTATACAACGTCCCCTGCCAAATGGCAAGCCCCGGTCAGGCGCCTGCTTCTCTGCGGGCATTATTCTCCCATCGCCGCTTCCGCCAGCAGCGTGAGCTTTTCCAGGTCAACGCTGCCCGCCTGGTTGTAGGTGATCACGCCCCTTCTGTCGATCACGATCGTCTGGGGCAGCATCACCGAGCCGCCGAGGGAGGTTATCACTTCGCCGCTTTCGTCCACCGCGAAGGGCAGCGTAAAATCCCGTTTATCCAAAAACGCCTTCACGTCGTCGGTGACGAGGTCCGAATGGATGGCCAGCACCGCTACGTCGTCAGGGTACTTTTCCGCCACGGTCTGGAAATACGGCAGTTCCTTTACGCAGGGATTGCACCATGTGGCCCACAGGTTGATGATGACCGCCCTGCCGCGCATAGCGGACAGCTGCCAGTTTTCTCCGTACACGGTGGAGAGGGCAAAGTCCGGCGCCCGCTGGCCTACCTGGCTCCCCACGGGTATGCCGTCATCTTCCGCCGGCTGCGGGTCCGGGGCGGACGTGGGCGCGGTGCCCGGCAGATTGACAAACACCAGCGTAAGCGCCAGGACGGCAAAGGCCAGCGTCCAGGCAGCCAATTCAAGCTTTCTGTATTTGTTCTTCATCTGTTTTTATCTCCGGGCCCATGGGCGTCCATTTGCCGGCTTTAAAGCGTATCGCCTTTTCAGGGCACTGCCGTACGCATTCACCGCACTGGATGCATTCGCGGTCTCCCACGTGCGCGACGTCCATTTTGCAGGTATGCACGCATCTTCCGCATGAGGTGCACTTTGATGTTTCCACCTTTACGCCCAGAAGGGAAAAGCGGTTGAACAGGCCGTATATGGCGCCCAGCGGACATACAAACCGGCAGAACGCCCGGTACACGAAAACCGCAAACAGTATAAGGCCGATCAGTACGATCAGCTTCACCGTGAACAGCAGCCCCAGCATGGACAGCCTGTCGCCGTTGGCGGGATGGATCAGAAGCGCCACCGCGCCTTCCAGCGTGCCCGCGGGGCAGATGTACTTGCAGAAGGCGGGCAGGGGCAGTCCCTTAAGGCCGTTCCATAAGGGCAGAGCGATCACCAGCACCGCCAGGATGAAATACTTCAGCTTGCTCAGCGCGCGCGTGAAGCGGCTTTTTTCTGTCTTTGGCGTGGGCAGGCGGTAAATAAGCTCCTGCATCCATCCCGCCGGGCACAGCCAGCCGCACACCGTGCGTCCCAGCGTAATGCCGTACACCAGAAGGATGCCCAGCACATAGAAGGGCGCGCGGTTTGAGGACGCGGCCAGAGCGTTCTGCAGCGCGCCCAAAGGACAGGCGCCCACCGCGCCGGGGCAGGAATAACAGTTGAGTCCCGGCACGCACAGGCTTTTCAGCCTGCCCGTGTATATCTGTCCCGTGATAAAGCCCTTCACATGGGCATTGTACAAAACCGCTGCGTACAGCTGGATGAGTTTTCTTTTGTCCGGCGCGTGGCGGCGGAACCAGTCTGCGATCTTAGCCAAGGCCGATGCACTCCGTACAGATATTTACAGCTTTGATCAGAACGTCCCGAAGCCCGCCGTTCAGTATTCCCAGAAGGATCAGGACCAGCGCGAGCGCGTACACGAAAACATACGCGTACCCGGACAGCTTCTTTTCCGGGCCCGGCATTTTTTTTGTGCGCGCCGACATGGAAGAAAAGCGCTTTTCCTTCGCCCTGCCGCCCAGGAAACCCGCCGCCAGGGCGCACAAAAACGTCAGAAGCGCAAAGGGCAGGGCGGCAGAGCAGACCTTCTTCGCGGCCAGGGCAAAATGCGCCTGCCTGTCAAGCACGTCCACGCCGGGCGCCGTTCCCGCCCGGTAAATGTATACGCACGCCCCCATGAGCCCGAGGCACAGGGCCGCCAAAAGCACACTGAAGACCGTATTCCAGATACTCGGCGCCTTTTTTTCTTTTTTCATATCCTGCTGAACAGGCATCCGCGGGAATCGCGGATGCCGTCGTTTTATTTCTTCGTTACCGTGAACACGATCTTGTCGTCTTCTTCCGCGGAGACGAAAAGCTCCTGGGCGGTGTCGTATTCGTATCCGTCGGGTACCCTGATCACCTGCAGGTGATAGGTGATGGGCAGGCCTTCAAACACGGCGTATCCGTTTTCGTCCGCGATGGCGGGCACGCACATCTCGTCCGTACAGAAATTGACGATGCAGCCCGGCACGGGCTCTCCGTTCTGGTCCACGAACACCGCGGTATATGTGACCGTCCCTTTTCCAAACGAACCGCCGGCCAGTTCGTCCGAACCCCTTTCGGCGCCGTCCGCGTACACGTAATGCAGTTCCGCGCCGTACCCGTTCAGCTCTTCCTCAAACGCGTTGGCGTTCATCTCGTCCACCATCACGACGATGCCGTCCAGCACGTCCAGGTCGCTGTAAAGGATGAACATGGAGTAGGGATAGCCGCTTGCTTCCATGGAATCAACCATGCCCACGAAGGGGCCTTTCAGAAAATCGTCCGCACTCCAGCTGCTGCCGTCGCAGTTGGAATAGACCAGCACATATTCCGGATCTGTCCCTTCGGCGATGGCGGCGTTCAGAACGGCGCTGTCGTCGTTGAGTATATAGTATTTCAGGTCCGCGCCGATCAGCATGTCGATGGTGTCCTCGGAGCCGTTTTCGTCCAGAAAGCGGATCTCCCTGGCGTTCTCGTTCAAAAGGAAGATCTCCGTCTTCTCGGCATATGGATATGCGGAGATTTCTTCCAGCGCTTTTGAAGCGTCTTCTCCCGAGAGCAGCTCGAATTCCGCCAGGTACACAGTGTCATCCCCGTGTCCGTCCATGGCGTCCTTTTCATAGCGGAACGCGATCCTGTTCTCGCCCTCGTGGAGCCTGATCGCGTAGGTGAACCAATCCGTTTCGCCGGAGAAGCCCTTTACGCGCTCCCCGTCCAGCCATACGCTGAAACGGTCGAAGGCCTTTTCGCTGGATACGCAGGCGCCAAAGCGCAGGGCGTCGCCCTCCCGGGCGTCCGTGATCAGAAGCACTTCGGCGCAGCTTTCGTTGCGGCCGGCGTTCGTGGCCGAGATGCAGGCCTTTCCGTTTTTCTCGTTCACCTCAAAGGGCCACATATACTCGTCATCGGATACGGACACGGGCATTCCGACGGCCTGCGCCATAAGCCCTGCATCGCTGCCTTTCGCGCTCGGCTTCGGCCTGGGAAAGCCGTTCAGAATCACAGTCTGATCGTAGCTGTCAGAAGTCAGTACATCAAAAACGGCGGTAAAAGGATCGGCGGAGGTCTGTGCACCCACTTCGATGAGAACGATATTGCCGAAACGGTCCACCAGCACAGTGGTCGGTATGCCTTCCGTGACGAACATCTCTCTCAGCCCGGTCCCGGTCCCGCCCGCAACAGGGAAGGTCATGCCATGGGAAAGCGCGTAGGATGCAAGCACCTCATCCGTGTCATTCTTTTCCACGGACAGGGCGATGATCTCCACGTCGTTTTGGTACAGTTCATAGGCCTCCTGGATGAAGGGAAACTCCATCTCACAGGGCCCGCACCAGGTGGCCCACAGGTTGATCATCACGGCTTTTTTGGAAGCAAGCACTTCGGAAAGCGTGAACACTTCACCCTCGATGGTAGTCACGGTGAAGTCCAGCATGGGCTCGCCGAGCAAAGCTTCGGGATCGTTCATTTCGCCGAGAACGCTCATCGAAAGCAGCACGGCGACAGCAAGAAGCAAAGACAAGAATGCTTTTTTCATACGTGTTTTCCTTTCTGTGATATGGCGCGCGTCTTTAAGCTGCGCGCCGCCTGATATGCAACGCCGCGCAGTAAAGCGCGGCAGCAGATCCTTTTTATTTCTTTTTTACGGTCTTGACCGTTCCGTCCAGTTCCATCATCAGGCCCAGCAGGAACTGCATGATGGCGGCGTTGAACGTGGCATCTTTGTCGGCCTGCTGGGTTTTGTATTTATCCCCCATGGGAACGTGGCCCGCAGGCAGCTGATGCACTTCCATGTACTCGCGCTTGCGCTGATAGTTTTCCAGCGGCTGGTCCAGGCGGTGGCCGTGAGCCCGTTCCGGGTCGTCCAGCGCCCGCACCATGGCATACGTATCGGCGCGGAACGGGTCTCTGGAGCCGTAGATCAGGATCAGGGGGCCTTTCACGTCGAAAGCGCCTTCGTTGATATAAAACCCGTTTTCCAGAAGCTTGATCATCGTTTCCAGAAATCCCGGGCTGCTGAACTGCTCGTACAGTTTATCCGCACGTTCCCTGGGCAGCTCGTAGCCGAAAACGGTTTTCAGCTTGTCGTTAAAGCGCCCTCTGTCCTCGATATAATAGTTGTATACCTGACGGTAAAACCACTTGCGCAGGCCGCTCATGCGGTATTCGTGGCTGGTGAAGCCGAAGCGGTGGGATACCGGGGCGATGAGGGTGCGGCTCAGCACGCTGTTTGGCTGTGTGCGCGTCATTTCCAGCACGGTGCCGCAGCTGGAACCGTGGCTCACCAGATGCCATTTGCCAAGATCTTCGTTCCGGCCAAAGTCCACATCATCCAGTATGCCCCAGATGATCTGGGCGCGGTAGGCGTTGGTCTGCTCAGCCATGACCGAGCTGTTTCCAAAACCGGGAAGATCGATGCTGACGCACAGGCAGCCTTTGCCCGCCATATCGCGGCAGAGCTGGTTGAACGCAAGGGTATCGCACACGGGAGAGCCGATGAACGCGACGCGGTATTTGATCTTTACCGTTTCGGGCGTGTAGACACAAAAGTACACATAGGTACTTTTGAAGCGCAGCTTACGGACTTTTACGTCCACGCGCATTTTTACGCTCAAAGCACTTCCCCTCCATTTTGCTGCAGTATATGGATTATACCACTCCATGCTCCGTGGCGCAAGAGGCAAAAGGGGCTGCTGCACAGCCCCCTCGCTGGAAATGAAGTATAATTTCATTTCCAGCGGTTTAGTTTTGAATACAATAGAACCAATCTATCCGAGACGAGGACCTTTCTCCGGTTTGTGCAACAGGTTTTCAGTTTTTGTTAAAATCCTGCGGGATTTTTCGGGCGCAAAAACCGCAAGAAACGATTTTCTGTTCCCGGTGGGCAAGCTCGCCTTCGCAAAAATCGCTCCTCTGGCTGGCATAGCTGGCCCTGCGGAATGAAATTGGAGAGGTAAATCCCTCCAAACCACCCGTTGGATTTTCCCGACTTCTGCAATAGCCCTGTTTTTTGAAGATGATGCTCAGTCCTTTGTGTAAAACAGCAGCCGCGAGCTGCGCTTTTCAAGGATCTCGATGGTGAGCAGATTTCCGGTCACGTGCGCGACTTCGCCGCTGTCAGAGTCGGTAAAGGTATAGCTGTCTTGTTCGCTGCTGCCGCCCAGGACGAATTCGCCGCGGGAAAAGCCGCATTCCGCCCGGCGGAAGGCCAGCACGACGCCGTCCTTCGTTTCGGGCCTGTCGTACTGCACGACCGTCCAGACGTCGTTTTGCGTGCTCAGGGAGGTCAGGGGATAAAAATCCCCATCCAAGTAAGGCCGCACCTTCCGGTATTCTAAGAGCATGCGCTTTATCCACTTCAGCTTGCTTTCGTCGTCGCCGAAAGCGTCCCGCTCGGAAAAGGTATAATTCGTGGTCAGGGCGGGGCTGTAGCAGCTGCGGGCCAGGTAGGTGTCGCACCTCCGCCCTGCGCCGGTGCCGGAATACGGCAGCCACATGGGAAAGGTGAGGGCGTGGCATTGGGCGGTCTCGGCCCTGAAATCGGCGGGGCACATGGCGTCCGAGCGCCACAGGGGCACGGAGCGCTTCAGGGTCTCGATATCTATGCGCCTGCCGCCGCTGGAGCAGTTATCGATCATCAGGCGGGGAAAGCGCCTGAGCAGCTCGTCCCACAGGCGGTACAGGCCGTTTATGTATTTGATCTGCGTGATGCCCGAGCGGTCCGCTTCGTCGGCGGCGTTCCAGTATGCCAGGGGCGAGATGTTGAAATCCTGCCGGAAAAAGTCTATGCCCAGCGTTTCTATCTTTTCGCACAGCATATCCAGGCAGTACTGAAAAGCACTCTCGTTTCCGAGATTCAGCAGCCAGTCGCTCCTGTTTTCCAGTCGCAGGAAGTATTCGGGGTGTTCCCGGGCGACGGGCGTGTTTTTCCGCACGCGCTCGGGCTCGAACCAGAGCAGAAAGCCGTGCCCGCCCGCGTGGATGCGCCTGCTCACCTCTTTGAGGCCGTCCGGATGGTAGTGAAGGTTCACCCGCCAGTCGCCCGTATGCTCGGGCCAGTCGCCTTCGAACTCGTCGGGAGAGGGCTTGTCGCCCTCGCCGTACCAGCCGGCGTCCATCCAGATATATTCAAACGGCAGTTCGCTTTTGTCGATTATGTCCAGGCGTTCCATTACGCCCCGGGTGGACATGCCGCCCCAGATACCAGCGCACAGGGGACCATGGGGCAGGCGCCCCGGCTGTCCGATGAGGGAAAAGTGCTCTTTCACCAAACGCCGCCATTTGTTCTGCCCGTCGATGAAGCTGCCCGTATAGGGCATGATCACCGCGGAAGAGGTGGAAACGCTCTCTCCCGGCTTCAGATAAAACCGCACGCCTTCTATACCGCTCGATATCTTCACGCTGTCGTTCGTGCGCTCGCACATGAAGGTCCACTGCCCGCTCCAGCCCACCGCGATCACGTAGCCCGTGTTTCCCTTGCGGATATGAAAGAACGGGGCGTTGGCCTCCGAGGAACGACCGCCCGACGCCGAAACACGCTTCTTCCAGCCCGGGAACAGCATCCCTTTTTCGGTTTCTCCCGTTATGGCCCGGGGATCGTCGTAAAACTCCTTCTCCGTCCAGGTGGAACCGCAGGGCGAATACAGGTATGCGCATTCTTCGGGCCTGGGCATATACGCCGTGCGGCGGCGGTCGCCGTCGTGGGGAAGGGGCAGGTCCACGGCGCAGTCCCAAAGCTCTGAGATCACGCCGCTGGGGTCGGAAGAACCGTTCCGGAAAGTGGTCTTCCACTCGTACGCGCCGAAGGCTTCCATATACCGGCCCTCAGTGACGGCTTCGAGGCCGTTTTCAAAAGCGCGCGTGCGCACGAAGCGGCAGCCGTCCGCTTCCGTTTTTTGCCGGCAGGGCAGTAAAGACAGCGGTACGCCGCCGTATTTGAAGTCGATCACTTCCGCGTCAAAAAGCTTCATGACGATCCCCTCCGCGCCGTTTTTTTTTTTCAATATACACGTTTTCACAGCGGAAATCAAGGGCACAAGCGATTTCGTTTGACTCTGCCTGCCCCGGCTGATATAATGAACACAAAAACGGGAGGCACTTTATGTCCCGAAAACTCGTAACGGTAATACCGGGGCTCAAACAGGAATACCGCGGCCGCATAGAAGCCTGTGCCCGGGCGCACGGATTCGAAGCGCTGTTTTTTGAGTCTGCCGCGCAGGCGCTGCCCCATCTCGCCGACGCGGAGATCGTTTTCGGCCAGGACGGTCGTCTTGCGCAAAGCGCGCCGAAGCTTGGGTGGCTGTGCACGCCCTCCGCGGGGATCAACCAGTTTACGGGGGAAGGGGCCTTCTTAAATCCAAACGCGCTGCTGACCAATTCTTCCGGCGCGTACGGCGTGACGATATCCGAGCACGTGATCATGGTGACGCTGGAGATCCTGCGCCGCCAGAGGGAGTACGAAGCCATCGTCACCCGGCGTGAATGGCGGCGGGACCTGGCCGTGCGCTCCCTTCGCGGCATACGGGCCCTGCTTTTGGGTACGGGCGACATCGGCTGCGAAGTTGCTTTGCGGCTGCGCGCTTTCGGGCCGGAGAGCATCGTGGGCGTGAACCGCTCCGGGCGGAACCCGCGCATGCTCTTTGACCGCACCGAAACGGAAGAAAAACTGGACGAGCTTCTGCCCGCATGCGAGCTTGCTGTGCTGTCCCTGCCGGACACGCCGGGGACCTTCCGCATGCTGGACAAGCGCCGCCTGGGGCTTCTGCCGGACGGCGCCGTGATCGTGAACGTGGGCCGGGGCAGCGTGATCGATGAGGAGGCCCTTGCGCGGGAGCTGGCATCGCGCCGGCTGTACGCTGCCCTGGACGTGTTTAAGCAGGAGCCTCTGAACAGGGACGATCCCCTGTGGGACTGCCCGAACCTGATCCTCACGCCCCACGTTTCCGGAAACATGACCCTTCCGTATACCATAGACCGCATCGTTCAGATGTTTCTGGAGGACCTGGAACATTACTGCCGGGGAGAACGGCTCGCCCATCTGGTGGATATCCGGAGAGGATACTGACAAAAGCGCTTTTCAAAGGAGGCTTCCCATGGTCTATACGAAGGAGCAGCTCAGGGAGATCTGCTTCCCGCTGGGCGGAATCGGCGCAGGCTGCATCGGCCTCGCGGGCAACGGACGGCTCAAGGACTTTGAAATATTTGACCGTCCCGACAAGGGCTCCATGAACGGCTACACCCACATCGCGGTGCGGGCGGTGAAAGGCGGCGAATGCGTGGCCCGGGTGCTCAACTCGGACCTGCAGGACAGCCGCATGGGGCAGTACGGGCAGAGCTACGGCTACGGGCCGGACAGCCGCACGATGGCGGGTTTTCCCCACTTTGAAAACGCCGTGTTCCGCGGGGAATTCCCCTACGCGTTTGTGAGCTTTGAAAACGGCGGCTTTCCGGGAGAGGCGGGCCTCAAGGCTTTCAGCCCCTTCATTCCCCTGGACGATCACGATTCCAGCCTGCCCGCGGCCCTGTTCGCGGTGCGGATCGTGAACACCGAAAGTGAGCCCGTCCGCTACGCCGTGGCGTTCAGCTGCAAGAATCCCTGCGCGGGGGATACCGTAAACGCCCTGGCAGAGCTTGGGGACAGCCGCACGAATGAGATGTTTGCTTCGGGCGCCGCCTTTTACTGTGAAGCGGACAAAAGCAGCCCCGATTATGCCGAGATGGCACTGGTGACGGACGACCCCTCCGCCCGGGTGCAGCGGTACTGGTACAAGGGCGGCTGGAAGGATTCCATCGCCACCTTCTGGAACGAGTTTTCATCCGGCGGGCCTTTGAGGGACAGGGAAGAAGGCGACCCCCACGCCACGGTGATGAGGGAATTCGTCCTGGCGCCCGGAGAAGTAAAGACCGTGCGCTTCGCGCTGTGCTGGTATCATCCGAACTGCGTAAACTACTGGAATCCGCTAAAGGACGCAGAAGGCCGGGACGTTACCTGGAAAAACTGGTACGCCACGCAGTTTGACAGCGCCCTGTCCGTGGCGGATTACGTGATGTGGAACTGGGCCGACCTGGACGAGCGCACGAAGGCCTTCCACGACGCGCTGTTTTCTTCCAGCCTTGACGACGCGGCGAAGGACGCCGCGGCCTCCAGCCTGTGCGTGCTCAGGAGCGCCACCGTGAAGCGCCTGGAGGACGGCTCCTTTTACGGCTTTGAGGGCTGCAACGAGAAAAGCGGTTCCTGCGAAGGCACCTGCCAGCACGTGTGGAATTACGCCTACGCCCTGCCGTTTCTGTTTCCGAAACTGGAAAGGAGCATACGCGACCTGGAATTCAGGTATTCCACGGACGAAAACGGCCGCATGGAATTCCGCCTGAAGCTGCCCCTGGGCAGGGAGTATACGCCTTTCCGCGCCTGCGTGGACGGGCAGATGGGCGCGGTGATCAAAACCTGGCGGGAATGGAAGATCTCCGGCGACACCGAATGGCTGAGGGGCGTATTCCCCCAGGTAAAGAAGGCGCTGGAATACGCCTTCCATCCCGAGAACCCGGACCGTTGGGACCGGGACATGGACGGCGTGCTGGAGGGCCGCCAGCACCACACGCTGGACATGGAGCTGTTCGGGCCGTCCAGCTGGCTGGAGGGTTTCTACCTGGCGGCGCTGAAGGCCGGAGGGCTGATGGCGAGGGAACTGGGCGAAAACGAAAGCGCTTCCCGTTATGAGGAGCTGTACGAAAAGGGGCGCCGCTGGACAAACGAAAACCTGTTCAACGGCCGGTACTTCTGCCAGAAGATCGACCTGGAGGACGAGCGCATTCCCCGCCTGTTCGACGCCATGAACTACTGGAACAGCGAGACCGGCGAGATCAAATACCAGATCGGCGAGGGCAGCTCCATCGACCAGATGTGCGCCCAGTGGCACGCGGACATTCTGGGCCTTGGCCGCCTGTTCGACAAGGACAAAACGGACGCGGCGCTCAGAAGCATGATGACATACAACTTTATGCCCTCCGCGCGCTTTTTCGCCAATCCCTGGCGGCTGTTCTGCTTAAACGGCGAGGCGGGCACCCTGATATGTGCCTACCCGCCCGGCGCCAGAAAACCCAAAATCCCCGTGCCCTACTGCGAGGAGACCATGCACGGCTTTGAGTATCAGTTTGCGGGCCTGCTGCTGGCGGAAGGCTTTTATGACGACGCGATGAAGGTGGTCCGGGCCGTGAGAGACCGCTACGACGGGCGCTGGCGCAACCCTTACAACGAGATGGAATGCGGCTCCAATTACGCCCGCTCCATGGCGGCCTGGGCGCTGATCCCCATATCCGGCGGCTTCACCTTCGACCTGTCCCGCGGCGAGATCGGCTTTGACCCCGTGACGCCGGGCGATTTTAGCTGCATCTGGAGCCTGGGCACGGGCTGGGGGACCTATGAAAAGACCGAAGATCGCAGCTCGGTGCTGATTTCGGAAGGCACGCTGAAGCTGAAAAAGCTATCCCTGCCGTATCTGAAAAAGCCCAAAAAACTGCTGCTGGACGGAAAAGAGACGCCCTTTGCGTTTGAAAACGGCAGCCTGCTGTTTGCCGAGACCGAGATCCGCCAGAGCGCTGTGGCGGTGACGGAAGCTTTCTGAGGGGCTGTGCAGCAGCCCCTTTTCGCGACATCCGGCTCTTTACAAAATCTTCCATCTGTGCTAAAATATACTTGTACCCGTATGTGCGGGAAAATCAATTAGGAGGCTTTCTGCATGAAGAAGCTTTTGTCCGTCGCGCTGGCGCTGGTGCTGGCGCTGTCTGTGATGAGCGGATTCGCCTGGGCCGAGGACTACTCGGATTATACCATCCGCATCTACTCCAACTCCAATTCCACCGAGCGCGTCACCTGGCTGCTGAACGCCGCCAAGAAGGCCGGTTTCTCCATCTCCATCGATGACAACTCGGTCATTTCCGGCGACACCGCCGCCATCCAGGCTGCCAATGAAAACAAAGACGGCGACCTGATCTTCGGCCTCAACGAGACCCGCTGGAGCCAGCTGGTAAACGGCACCTACGAGAATCTGAAGGTCATGGACTGGACCCCCGCCTGGGCCGACGAAGTAGGCGAGTACAAGTATGACGGCAAGGCCTACGGCATCGTCATCCAGAACGTGCTCATGCTCTACAGAAACGACGAGTTCGGCACCAAGGGCGAAGAACTGCACTTCGATCACTGGGCGGACATCGTGAACTGCGGCTACACCTGGTATCGCCAGGGCAAGGTAGGCGGCACCACCAACGCCAACATCAACTCTTCCATGCTGTACGCCTTCACCGATCCCGAATCCGTGGCGGGCGGCATTTCCATCGACGGCTGGAAGACCCTGTGGGCCTACTGCGCCGGCGGCGTGTTCACCGGTGACAGCTACGGCTTCGCGCCCCTTAACCGCGGCGACGTGCAGGTTTCCACCTTCTACTCCTCCTCCCTGTTCGGCATGATCGACGTGGCTGCCGACTCCTCCGAGCATCCCGTGAAGGGCGCTCCCGATCCCGAGAACTGGGCGCTGGTGGACATCGCCGACGGTACCTACTACATCGCCGAGTATTTGGGCATCCTGGACCGTGAAGGCAGGACCGAGAAAGAGACCGAGGCCGTGAAGGCCTTCGCCGAGTGGTTCGGCTCCGCCGACGTGCAGGCTGCCTGGGCCGACGAATTCGACTCCTTCCCCTGCAACCAGGTGGCGGCGTCCGTGATCTACGGAGACGACATCCCCGTGATCTACCAGATCAAGAACTTCGCCCTCAACAAGGTGGAAGGCACAGACATGACCTATGCCGAGTACGTGGCTGCCCATTCTTCCCAGTGGACCAACATCATGACCAACCTTGGCTTCTACTGGGCGGACGCTTCCACTCCCGCCGAGCCCGACTGGGAGAACCTCGACTGGGCCACGCTCACCCAGAAAAAGTAATCTTTATTCCAAATACAGTGAGGCTGCCCGAGGGCAGCCTCGCTTTCAGATTGAAGGAGACGACAGCATGATAGAACTAAGGGACATTTATGTGCGCTTCGGCGATTTTGAGGCGCTGCACGGGATCAACGTCGAAGTGAAGGAGGGCGAATTCTTTACCTTTCTGGGGCCGTCCGGCTGCGGCAAGACCACCACGCTGCGCACCATTACGGGCTTCATCGAGCCCGCCGCAGGCAACGTATTCGTAAACGGACACGACATCACGCGCGTGCCCATCGAAAAGCGCAACATCGGCATCGTGTTCCAGAGCTACGCGCTGTTCCCATCCATGACGGTGTACAACAACATCGCCTTCGGTCTGAAGATCCAGAAGCTCCCCCACAAGGAAATCGACCGGAAGGTAAAGGACATCGCCCGCAAGGTGGACCTTTCCGACGAGCAGCTCGCCAAGGCGGTGAGCCAGCTCTCCGGCGGTCAGCAGCAAAGGGTGGCCATCGCCCGCGCGCTGGTCACGGACCCCGCCATCATCTGCATGGACGAGCCGCTGAGCAACCTGGACGCCAAGCTGCGCGTACAGCTGAGAAACGAGCTCAAGGCCATGCAGAAACAGTTCGGCATCACCACGATATACGTGACCCACGATCAGGAGGAGGCCCTTACCCTCTCCGACCGCATCGCCGTGTTCAACAAAGGATACATCGAGCAGATCGGCACCCCCAACGAGATATACAATTACTCCAAAACCGAATTCGTGTGCAATTTCATCGGAGATATCAATCCGCTCAGCGGCCCGCTCGCCGAAAAGCTTCAGCTGGGCAGCGATAAAAAGCACTTCATCCGCCTGGAGCGCCTGCGCGTGAACCGCCCGGACGAGAACAGCCAGATGTGCCTGGATGGCGTGATCGAAAGCGTGGAATACTACGGCCTGTATCTCAAGTACTACATAGATGTGGACGGCTGCCGGCTCAAAGCCGTGGAAAAGAACGACGGCATCAGCATATACGAGCCCGGCCAGCGCGTGAAGGTATCGATGCACCCCAGGGATATCATGAGCTATCCGGTTTCTCAGGAGGCGTAACATGACGGGCTATAAGATCGGCGAGGAGGACTCCTACGGCATAAAGCTCTCCAAGACGCTCGTCAAGGTATTCTGCGTGGCGTTCTTCGTAGTGCTGTTTTTATGCTTCATGGTGATCCCCTGCATCAATACCATCGCAAAGGTGTTCACCGCGGACGAAAGCGATCCGATGGCGGTGATCAAATTCTTCCTGGCGGGCAATATGCCCAAATATGTGTTCAACTCCCTGAAGCTCGCCGTGCTGCTCACCATCACCGTGAACGTGGTGGGCATCAGCATCGTGCTTCTGACCGAATACTTCGACATCAAGGGCGCCAAGATCCTGCGCCTGGGCTACATGACCACGCTGATCTATTCAGGCGTGGCGCTGGTAACGGGTTATCTGTTTTTGTACGATAACGACGGCATGCTCACCGCCTGGCTGAGCAAGCTGTTCCCGGGCATGAACAAGCAGTGGTTTTCGGGTTTCTGGGCGGTGCTGTTCACCATGACCTTCGCCTGCACCTCCAACCACGCCCTGTTCCTTCGAAACGGCATACGCAGCATAGACTACAACACCGTGGAGGCCGCGCGCAATCTGGGCGCCCGCCCCTTCAAGGTGCTGTTCCGCGTGGTGTTTCCCACGCTCCTGCCCACGCTGTTTTCCCTCACGGTCATGACCTTCATCACTGGCCTTTGCGCCATGAGCGCGCCGACATTGCTGGGCTACGATTCCATCAACCCGGAGATCGTGCGCCTGGCAGGCTCCTCCGTGGCGGACGAGGCCTTTCCCCAGGCCCGCGCCGCGCTGCTTAGCGTGATACTGGCCATGTTCACCATCCTGCTGCTCACGGTACTTTCGTCCTACGAGCGCAAGGGCCATTATCTGTCGGTGAGCAAGACCAAGGCAAAGCTGCAGAAGCAGAAGATCACCAATCCCGTTGCCAACGTGCTGGCGCACATCTACGCCTACGTACTGTTCGTCATCTACATGACGCCCGTGGTGATGATCGTGCTGTTCGCCTTCCAGAACTATCCCGCCATCCGCTCCAAGGCCCTGGACCTGAAGGGCTGGACCTTCATCAACTTCTTCGGCTCCCAGGACTTTGAATATATGACCAACCGCGGCAAGCTGAAGCTCAGGGAAGGCGCCATCAGCGGCCTGTTCTCCAACGCCGACACCGTGGGCGGCATCCGCTTAAGCTTTATCCTGAGCGCCATCGCCGCGGCGCTGGCCTGCGTGATCGTGGTGGTGGTGGTGAATTACATATTCAAAAACAAGGGCAAAAAACGCTCTGTGGCCCTGGAATACTGCATGCTGCTGCCCTGGCTTTTGCCCACGGTGCTCATCTGCTACAGCTACCGCATCTTCTACAACAGCTCCACCTGGTTCTCCATCGGCCTGGGCGGCAATACCCTTCTGAACGCAGACTTCAACCTCTATTACCGCGAAAACGTGCGCTTCCTGATCGTGATGGCCTATACGGTGGTGAAGCTGCCCTTCGCCCTGCGCATGATCAAGGCGGCCTTCTACGCCATAGACGAAGAGCTGGAGGACGCCGCCAGAAACCTCGGCGCCGGGCCGCTGGTCACGTTTTTGCGGGTCAAGCTGCCCATCGTGCTGCCGAGCGTGCTGGCAGTGTTCGCGCTCAACTTCAACTCCCTCTTCACTGAGTACGACATGTCCGCCACCTTCCACTCCTCCTACGGCAAATCCTACGCCATGGTCATACAGAACATGTGCTTTGAGGAAGGCCGCGAGGGCTACAACGTGAACGCCACGGGCCGCAGGTGCGCCAGCACTGTGTTCATCATGGTGGTCAGCGGCCTGATCCTGTATCTGGTGTACGGCGTGGGCGCCCGCGACCTGGGCGACCGGCTGGCCCTGCGCGAAAAGCGCAGAAAGCGCCTTCAGAAGCTTACGGGCGTGTTCCGCCGCAAGGCCGCCCAGGCTGAAGAAGAGGCGTAACAGGCCCGTTTTCCAAAGCATTTCATACCGCGTCCGCCGTGCGAAAGCTTCCGCACGGCGGATGTTTTTCAGGTTTCCTTAAAGTAAAAATATGAAAAATCTGTCACGAAATGTTCAAATGTGCTTTCTTTACTGCATGTATCATATACGGTATAATAAAATGAGAGATGATAGATAGCTTTTGGCATCCAAACCGAATGAAAAGGCAGGACGGATAGATATATGCGGAAAATTTTTGCGATACTGCTTTGCTGTTGGCTGGCGCTCACGCTGGCGTGCGGCATTAGCGAAGACGGTACCGAAACCACCGAACCGGTCTCTGCCGAACCGGAATACGTATTTCTGCTCACCGAAGAAGAAGTAAACGCCAACAAGCAGGCGATCTTCGCTTTTCTGACGGACGAACTGGGCTTCAACTACGCCGCCGCCTGCGGCGTGATCGCCAACATTGCCGTGGAATCCCGCTTTGACCCCGCCGCCGTGGGCGATTACGGCACCAGCTACGGCCTCTGTCAGTGGCACAACAAGCGCTACGATACCCTGATCTCCTGGAGCGAAGCCAACGGCATGGACTATACCCAGCTGGAGACCCAGCTGTGGTACATCAAATACGAGCTGGAAAACAACTTTTCCTACGTCAACAAGCGCATGACCAAAAACATCGTGGACACCCGGCGCGGCGCCTACTCCGCCGGCAACTACTGGTGCATCAACTACCAGCGCCCCGTGGACAAGGTCCGGCGCGGCGACGTGCGCGGTGAACTGGCCCGCAATCTGTACTGGTACGATCTGGCGCCCCTGGCAGGCAGATGATCTCCGTCGCGCAAAGCGCGGGTTTATATATTTCAAAAGAGGAAAGTGAAAACCGGACAGCCCGGAGAAATCGGGCCGATCCGCTTCCACCTTCCTCTTTTCCATATTATACGCGGTAAAGCAGGAACATAACATGTCCATCCGGAACATCGGCATCTTTGCCCACGTGGACGCGGGCAAGACCACACTCACCGAGCAGCTGCTGCTTCTGGCCGGCAGCATCCGGCAGGCGGGAAGCGTGGACAAGGGCACGGCACACACGGACGATCTGCCCGTGGAAAGGCGCCGGGGCATATCCGTGCGCGCCAGCTGCGTGTCCCTCACCTGGAAGGGCGTACGCATCCACCTGATCGACACCCCCGGCCATACTGATTTTTCAGCCGAAATCGAGCGTTCCCTATGGGCGCTGGACGCGGCGGTACTGGCGGTGGACGCCTGCCGGGGCGTTCAGCCTCAGACGGAGACCCTGTTTGCCGCTTTCCGGAATCAGGGCCTTCCATGCCTGGTGTTTATCAACAAATCCGACCGCCCCGAAGCGGACCCCGAAAAGGTGTTTCGCCAGCTGAAAAGGCGACTCAAGGCACCCTTCGTGTCCCTGTGGGACGATGAGGCCCTCACGGAGTATGTGTGCGGTGCGGACGACGGCATGCTGGAAAAGTATGTAAGCGGCCTGGGGCCGGACAGGGAAGAAGTCCTGGAAAGCTTTTCAGCCCTATCCTGCAGCGGACAGGCGCATGCGGTACTGTACGGATCGGCGCTGAAGGGAACGGGCGTGGAGGCTCTGCTGGACGCCATGGTGCGTTTTCTGCCCGCGCCCGCGGCTGTTTCCGAGCGGCTGTGCGCCGTGGCCTTCGCGGCCTGCCAGGACAGGCTGATGGGCCGGGGGCTTTGGGTGCGCGTGTTCGGCGGTAGGCTGGAAAACCGCATGCCTTTGGACGTCCTTCGGGGCACCGACCCGGTGACGGGCGAAAAGGTCTGGGCGCAGCACAAGATCAGCCAGATCCGGGACGCCTCGGGACAGGACACCGGGGTACTGAACGCGGGCGAAGTTGGCACGGTGTACGGGCTGGGCGACCTCACGATCGGCTATGTGTTCGGCGACGAGGCTCTTTTGCCCCGCCAGATCCGGCCGGGCACGCTCAAAGCCCCGCTCATCACCGTGCAGGTGCTTCCCCAGCGGAAAGAGGATATGCAGGCGCTGCGGGAAGCGTGCCGCACGCTGTCCCTGGAAGACCCTCTCCTGCAGGCCCGCTACGAAAAGGCCACCGGCGAACTTCGCATGCAGGTGATGGGAAAGATCCAGCTGGAGATCCTGAAGGAAACGCTCGAGACCCGATTCGGCCTTGGCGCCGTTTTCGGCGAGCCCCGCGTGATCTATAAGGAAACGATCGCATCCCGCGCCACGGGCTTTGTGGCCTATACCATGCCCAAGCCCTGCTGGGCGGTACTGGAATTTGATATTTGTCCCGCCCCGCGGGGAAGCGGCGTAAGCTATACCTCTATGGTGCCCGCGAGGGACATCCTGCCCCGTTACCAGCATCAGGTGGAGCAGGCGCTTCCCAAGGCGCTCAGCCAGGGCCGCCTGGGCTGGGAGGTCACCGACGTATCCGTCACGCTGGTGGGCGGAAACCATCACCTGATACACACCCACCCGCTGGACTTCATCGTGGCAACGCCCATGGGCATACAGGACGGGCTGAAAAGGGGCGGCAGCGTGCTGCTGGAGCCCATCCTGAAGATGCGCTTCGTCATGCCGCCGGAATGCATCGGACGGGTGATGAGTGACGTTCAGCTCATGCGCGGCGAAGTGACCCAGACCGAATCGGACGAGGACGCGGTGACGCTTACGGCCCTGGTGCCGGTGGCTTCCAGCATGGATTATCCCGAGACCTTCGCCTCCCTTACCGGCGGCCGGGGCTCCATGAGCGCGTCATTGCACAGCTACAGGGACTGCCCGCTGGCTCTGGGCGCCGAGTGCCCGCGCCGCGGCGTGGACCCGCTGGACAGCGCAAAATACATCCTGGCCGCCCGCAGCGCGCTGGAGGGCGACATATACGACTGAGGAAAGGAAACAACGATGACGATCATGCAGGCTATGGAGGTGCGCCACTCGGTGCGCGCGTACAAAGACGAGCCTATTCCCGCCGAAATACGGCAGAAGCTGGATAAACTCGCGGAAGAATGCAGCCGCGAAAAGGGCCTGCGCATTTTTATCCGCTATGACGATCCGGACGGCTTCGATTCCCGCATGGCACACTACGGCAGCTTTCGCGGCGTGAAGAACTATATCGTGCTGGCCGGAAAAAAACGGGACGGTTTTGAAACAGACTGCGGCTATATGGGCGAAAAGCTGGTGCTCTTTGCCCAGCAGCTGGGGCTCAATACCTGCTGGGCCGCGCTGACCTTCAACAAAAAGAAGGTACGGGCGCTTTTGCAAAGCGGCGAAAGCCTGTTGATGGTGATCGCCCTGGGCTATGGAGAAAGCGCAGGAACGCCCCACAGGGGAAAAGGCTATTCTGACGCGGCGCGGGCCGATGACCCGCCGGACTGGTTCAAAGCGGGCGTGGAAGCCGCGCTTTTGGCGCCCACAGCCGTGAACCAGCAGAAGTTTGTCTTCACGTTCAAAGACGGCAAAGCCTTCCTCAGCGCAAAGGGCTTCGGGTTTTACCTTGACACCGATCTGGGCATCGTGAAATACCATTTCGAGGCCGCCAGCGGCCACGAAGCGGTGATCGTATAGAGTCGGAAAGGAATGCTGCGGAAAACGGGAGAATATGCCGCCGGCATATTCTCCCGTTTGCTGCAACAATCCCGAAAGAAACGGATGCAAAAAGATCAGACGCTTTCGTCCTGGATGCCTTCCTGACGTCTGAGCAACTGCTCCGCGGCGCTGAAGCCCATTTGCTTGAGGCGCAGGTTGCGGGCGGCCACTTCCAGAACGATGGCGATGTTGCGGCCGGGATGGATGGGCAAAAGCAGGTAGGGCACGTTCACGCCCAAAATCTGTGTAGTCTGGCTACCCAGTCCCAGCCGGTCGTAGGAGTGGCCCTCCTGCCACAGCTCCATGTGCACCACCAGGTCGATGGACTTGGACTTGATCACAGACGCTACGCCGTACATGGTGTATACGTCGATGATGCCGATGCCGCGTATCTCCATCAGATGGCGGATGTTGGCGGGTGCGGTGCCGGTCAGGCGGGTCTGGCTCACCCGGCGCACTTCCACCACGTCGTCGGCCACCAGCCGGTGCCCGCGCTTTACCAGCTCCAGTGCGGCCTCGCTTTTGCCCACGCCGCTTTTGCCGGTGATGAGCAGGCCCACGCCGTACACGTCCACCAGCACGCCGTGCATGGTGCGCACGGGCGCCAGGGCGGTGTTCAGGTAGTTGATGATGTCCATCTCCAGCTTCACGGTGATTTCTTTGGTGCGGTACACGGGAATGCCGCGCTTCCGGGCCAGGGTGAGCATGAGCTCGGGGATCGGCAGGTCCCGGCACACGATCACGCAGGGCAGGCTGAAGGAGAAAAATGTGTTGAGCCGGGTGCCCAGCGTCTTTTCGTCCAGGGTGTTTAAGTAGGCCATCTCCACCTTGCCGAACAGCTGCGGGCGCTCGAAAGCGAAAAAGTCCCAGTAGCCCGTGAGCTGCAGGCCGGGACGGCAGATGTCCGATTCCTCGATGGGCAGTTCGCCGGTCCTGGAGGGCACAATGATGTCCAGCCCCAGCGCCTGTACCAGTTCTTTTTCGGTGATCATACGCTTTCTCCCTTCAGCTCCTTTTCAAGAACCTGGGCTACGCCGCAGGCGGTATTGGGCGGCGCGGACAGAAAGCGGGGACTGAAGCTCTTTACGCTGTCGGGCGCGTTGTCCATCACATAGGGATAGCGGGCCCACAGGAGCATGTCCACGTCGTTCTGCCCGTCGCCGAAGGCGCAGGTCTCGCTTTCGTCCACGTTCAGGCGTTTGCGCAGAAATTCCAGCGCCCCGGCCTTGGAGGTGTTTTTGTCCACGCATTCGATCATGTGCTTCTGGCTGTGCATCATGTTGGCTTCATTGCCGAACTTTGCCTTCAGCAGCGGCAGGGCTTTGGCAGCGCCTTCGGGAGAATCAAGCACCAGAAGCTTCATGGGCGCCTCGTCCAGGTTTTCGCTGATGCGTCCGTTCACTACGCGGGCCTTTACACCGCACAGCTGCTCGTAGGAACGGGTGAGGCTGCAGTAATACGGCGCGATGTAGCTCCCGTGCACGAAGGCGTGCAGGTAAAGGCCCAGGTTTTCGCATTCCCGGGCGATGGCGCGGGCGAGGGGAAGGGGCACGGGGGTGGAGTACAGGGTCTCGCCGCTTTTCAAGTCCACCACCGCGCCGCCGTTAAAGCACACGGCGGGGGCGTTTACCTGAAGGCGGATGCCGATCTCCTTCAACGCCGGCGGCATGCGCCCGGAGGACAGCACGAAGTACGCGCCTTCGCCCATGCAGGCCCTTGCGGCGCAGATCGTTCTTTCCTCCAGTTCCCGGGCGGGATTCAGCAGCGTGCCATCGATATCGGCGGCGATCATGCGGTATCTCATGGCGTTTCTCCGCTTTCGGGCTGTTCGGTCTGTGCGTTTTCCTTTTCCTTTTGCGCCTGCGCGGCTTTCCTTTCGGCTTCCAGCACTTCGTTCAGTGTATTCACATGCCGCTGGTACAGGTACACCGCAAAGCCCGCCAGGAACGAGGCGCCCCACAGAAAAGCGCCAACGGACATGCGTCCGGCGAACATGAAGGCAATGCCCGCGATCCACAGCGCGGATATAACTGCCAGAAGCGCGATGCGAAGGGTCTTAGGGTTCATGCTCGGTAGTCTCCTTCGGTATATTCCGGCCTCGCACGCCGTTTGGGCGCTTTAAGACGATGCCGATCTTGAGCTCGATCTCACGAGCCACATCGATATCAAGAGAGTACATCAATTGCAGGCCGTACATCATCACGTCGGCGAACTCCTCGCCGATCTGCCGGGCGCGCGCGGGATCTTTGCCGTCCAGCAGGTCCTGGACCTGCCCGGGCTCCAGCCACTGAAAGCGTTCCAGCAGCTCGCTCATTTCCACGGTCATAGCCATGGCTACGTGCTGCGGGTTTTGTATGCCGTTCTGATCGCCCCAGCCCTTCTGAAGGCAAAGCTCATGTATTGCCTGCTTGAGCTGGGCAACGGTGGTCTGGCTGTCGGTCATGTGCGTTACCTCATGTATCCGGAGTGTGAAAAGACGGGCGCTTCCGGCAACTTCTGTCCGTCCGGCGGATAATCTGCATCTTAACCGATTATAAGCCGTTTGACGGGGATTGTCAACGGCGGTCAGTATACCGGCACGCCGTTGGAGAGATACGCCAGAAACAGGAGCGCGGAAAAAATGATGCACAGCGCGGTCAAAGCGGCGTCAGCTGCCCTGCGCCGGGAAAGAAGGGCCAGGGCCAGCACCAGCGGAAAACACGCCAGCATGTAGCGGGGGCCGGACAAAAGCCAGGTGACGCCTGTGGTGAAGACGAAATACACCAGGAAATACGCCGTGTGGGAGGGTCGCTGGGTGCGGGCGGTAAAGGCCATCAGCAGGAGCGCGGACAGAAGAGACAGGAGGTTTGCGCCCCACAGGCCGAAGGCGTTGGGCACGCTTTTGTCGCGGATATAGCGCACAAAGTAGTCCAGCTGGTAGCGCGGGGTATCGAAAAACCAGCCGGGGCTTTGAAACCAGTTTTCCTTCTGGTAATCCAGAAAACGGAACCAGGAGCCCGACACGCGGTAATTGACGTACAGGTATGCCGCAAAGCCGGAAAGGGTGATCAAAGTGCACAAAACGCCCGTCCGTGTCAGGCGGCGCCTTTCCGCCCTGTCCGCCTGGGCGGCGGCACCGATCAGTTCAAACAGAAGGGGCGCGGCAAAGAGCACGCCGGGCGAGCGGGTAAAGGCTGCAAAGCCTGCGTATACTGCGGCGGGCAGCCAGCGGCGCCGGGCGGAGAAGAACACGCAGCAAAGGCCCAGCAGCAAAAACAGGCTTTCGCTCAGGGCGCAGCCATAAAAGAAAAACCCCGGGAACAGGCAGAAATACTTTACGGCGCGCCGGGCGGCCTTGCGGCCCATGCTGTCGAGTGCCGTCCGGTACAGCATGCAGCCCGCCCCGCAGGAGCAGATCACGCTCACGCCGATGGCGGCGGAATAGGTGTCGCCCGTAAGGAAGCTCACCGCCCGCACGATCAGGGGATACAGGGGCAAAAACACCAGCCGCACCACCTGGCCGCGGGGGCCGTCGTTTACATACCAGTTTTCGGCGATATCCAGGTAATGGGGGCTGTCGGAGGCGTACAGATAGGAAAAAGGACCGGAAAAAGTGTCACCCGTGAGCCGGGTATGGATGAAGGCGAACAGCCATACGGCGGCGTGCGCGGCGAGCACCGCCAATGCAACTAAGCCGTATTCCCGGAAGCCGGCTTTCTCCCGGCGGGGAAGCGAAACGCTTTTGCCCGACCAGGCCTTCAGCCATACGGGCACGAAGCGCGCGCCGACAACAATAAAAAGGGTAAGATACAGCGCCGCCCAGGCGTATTCGTACCAGGCGAAAACGATGCCGCGGGTGAGATAGTGCCAAAGGAACAAAAGCACCAGCGCCAGGGCGCAAACCCCCGTCACGGCGGCAGACAGCATGCCCGGGCGGTCTTTTCCGCCCGGGGCAGCCGTTCCCGCTTTGTTGCCGCCGGGATCGGGGCGCGCCGCCGTATCCGGCTGAGACGGATTCATGCGCTTACGAATTGAAGGCTTCGTAGATGGCCTTCACGGCCTTTTCGAAATCCTGGGTATCCACGCCCACGATGATGTTGAGCTCGCTGGAGCCCTGGTCGATCATGCGCACGTTGACGCCGGCCTTGTGCAGCCCGCCGAACAGCCGTGCGGCGGTACCGGGGGAACGCACCATGCCGATGCCCACGGTGGCGATCAGGGCGATGCCCGTGGAGATATCGATGTGGTCGGGCTGGCAGAGCTCACGGATGCGGTGTATGATCTCGCTCTGGCGGTTTTTGATCTCGCTGTCCGCCACCACCACGCTCACGGTGTCGATGCCAGTGGGCATGTGCTCAATGGAGATGTCAAAATCCTCCAGGACGCTGAGCACCTTGCGGCAGAAGCCCTTTTCGCTGTTGAGCATGGCTTTTTCGATGGACAGGAGCGAAAAGTTCTTGTGTCCCGCGATGCCCGTGATGATGCCGGTCGCCTCCTGGGGCTTGTCCAGGATCATGGTGCCGTGGTGGGCGGGATCGTTGGTGTTGCGGATGTTGGTGGGTATGCCCGCCTTGTGCACGGGGAAGATGCTCTCTTCGTGCAGAACGGTGGCGCCCATGTAGCTGAGCTCCCGAAGCTCCGCGTAGGTGAGGCAGCGGATCTCCTTGGGATGGTCCACGATGCGGGGATCGGCCATCAGAAAGCCGGATACGTCCGTCCAGTTTTCATACAGGTCGGCGCCTGCCGCCCGGGCCACCACCGCGCCGGTGATGTCGCTGCCGCCCCGGGAGAACGTGCGCACTTCGCCGTTGGGCACCGAGCCGTAAAAGCCCGGGATCACGGCGTACTCGTGCTTTTTAAGCTCCTGGCCCAAAAGCTCGTTGGTCCACTCCTCGGCAAAAACACCCTGCCGGTCGAACTTCACATAGTCCCTGGGATCGATGAAATCCCAGCCCAGATAGGCACTCAGCAGCACGCCGTTTAAGTACTCTCCGCGGCTGGCCGCAAAATCGGGGGTGGCCACGCGGCGTATGTCCGCGCAGGTCTGGTCCAGCAGCCCGTCGATGTCGATGTCCAGGCTGAGGTCGGAGGCGATGGAGCGGTAGCGCTCCTCGATCAGGGAGAAGATCTCCTGCATGTCGTCGCCCTTTTCCACCTGCCGGTAGCACTGGTACAGCAGGTCCGTAACCTTGGTGTCGTCCTTAAAGCGCTTGCCCGGTGCGCTGGGCACCGCGTAGCGGCGGGACGGGTCCGCCAGGAGGATGTCTTTTACTTTTCTGAACTGCGCGGCGTCCGCCAGGGAAGAGCCGCCGAATTTTGCAACCTTGATGGCCATAAGAGCCTCCGCGAAAAAAGATATACGCCAGTATACCCCAGCGGATGTTTTTTTTCAACGTCGCGCGTGTAAAGGGGCTGTTGCACAGCCCCTCGCTGAAAACGAAATGGGATTTCATTTTCAGCGGTTTGGTCTTTGGAACCGTTTGCTTGACTAAGATCCGAAACGCCTCATGTTTCCGGCTCCAGTGACAGGTTTTCAGTTTTTGCTAAAAAACCTGCGGGTTTTTCGGGCGCAAAAACCGTAAGGAAAGAAAAATCACTTCCGGGCGGCAAGCTGCCCTTCGTGATTTTTCTTCCTCGTGCCGGCAAAGCCGGCCCTGCGGATTGAAATTGGAGGGGCAACCCTCCAATCCCCCCCCGCTTATGATTTCAGGCTTCTGCAACAGTCCCGTGTAAACCCCGTTTCTTTTCCGCCGCAGATTTGCCTGTTCGGGGAAAACAGGAAATAATACAGATCAAGAGCGTCCTTGACTTTCTTAGCTTTTCTGGTATAATAGTGTCTGTAAGTGAATGGCCTTTGTGGTGCGTCGCTTACCAGAGCGATCCCCCACCGCTATGGAGGAGGCGCTCGTTTTTTATGGATTTCCATCCTGTTAACGCATACCGGCTTGCCTTCTTATGTTTACATTTGATTCTGCCATATCATAAAGTGTGAACGGTGTTTTTCGTATAACGTATTTGGTATGCATAAAAATGTGTGTTAAATCTCCCTGCCGATTACCCTTTTGAGGCGTTCCGTGCATCTAATTTAGTGAAAGCCGGGGTGATGAGTTTGAACGAGAAAGAGTTTAGCGAGCGTGTCAGCCGAATGCGGTATAAACTGTATTGCGTGGCGTATTCCATACTCTGGAACGACGCCGACTGCGCAGACGCCATGCAGGAAGCCGCCGCCAAAGCGTGGATGCATCGCTTCAGGCTGGAAGCCGGGGAGTACTTTGAGACCTGGTTCATGCGGATACTGATAAACGAATGCAGAATGCTGAAGCGAAAACGCAGGCGTATCGGGACCGCCCCCGATCAGGATATACCGGCGCCGGAGCGTGACGCTGCGGCTGATATCGATCTCAGGAACGCATTCAGACGCCTGCCGGAAAAGTATCAGCTGCTGCTCATTCTCCGCTATCAGGACGGCTATTCGGTCCGGGAGATATCCGGCATGCTGTCTCTTCGGGAGGAACTTGTAAAATCGCGGCTGCGCCAGGCGCGGGCAGAATTGAGGCGCCTGCTGGGAGGTGACGGATATGAAGTTTGACGGTATGTTTCCCCCAATGCCCCAGGCTTTCGAAGACGCGATCCCAAAGGGGATCAGAAAGGGCGAAAAACGAATGAAGCTTACGCATAAACTGAAACTGACGTCCATCGCAGCTTGTTTTATAGCCTGCGTCGCATTCGTCGTCTTCGCAGCCGGTACTGGCGGCAGAATCGATACGACTGCAGGTCAGCCCCGCGACAGCCAGACCGCCGCAAGCGGCATTGCCGCCCCCAGCCCTACGCCTGAAAACGCAGGATGGCCGGGCATTGAAACCAACGAAAAGAAGGTCTACATGACGGAACGCGGCATCTGGTATCACGATGATCCCGCTTGCCAGGGCATGCAAAACGCGATGCTCGTTCCCATAAGCGAAGCAAGGGAAGAGCACAAGCTTCCCTGCCCAGTCTGCATCGGTGAAACGGTTTACGCCACAGCAAACGGCAGGTATTACCACAGCGATCCCAACTGCTCCGGGATGCAGAACGCAGGCGAGTGGATGGAAAGCGACGCGAAGGCAAACGGCAAATTGCCTTGCCCGGTGTGCCTGAGCGACAGATCTGTCGATCAGGACGATTACCGTCAAAAAGCGCTGGAGGCGCTGGAGGATGTTTTTCCGGGCTGCACGGAAGTATATAAGAGTCATTACAATATCGATCAGCTTTACCCCGACATTACGGCCAGCTCCGGCGTTGTTTATGTGGAGCTTGAGGCAAATGGCGTTACCGTCGCCGAAGTGGCATTTGACGGGAACGAGAAAAATGTATCCTTCCGTTTTAACGACGTCGAGATCTGCGGAAAGATACTGGCCTGCATGCAGGAGGATGCCCTGTCCGACAAGCTGAACGACCTGTATGCGATCTGCAAAAACGAGCTGATCGGCGGCATCATGACCGCGATCCATAACTCTGCCAGAAGCCATATGCCTGCCGGCAGCGAATACTACAGTATGAAGACCCTGTACCTTACCTTCCATTACGGCGAATGCATGACTGCCAGGTTTGACTTCGCCACCCAGTATTACTGCGAAGCGTCGTTTTCTTTCGATATCGTGGAGGGCGACAATCTGAGCAGCGTTACGTTAAATGCTTACTGATGCTTTGCCCATGCCGCATACAAAAGACCGTTGAATGAGAATTCGGCGTCCGCCGAAAGACAGTCGGGACCCGCAGTGCCCGGAAAGGAAGCGGGTCCCGATTCTTTTGCGACAGGGTTGTCTCCCTTATAGAGAATTATATCAACCCGCTCATAGGCACGCTGAAAGTGACGGAGGTCAACACGCGCGTCATGGAGCGCTACTATCAGCAGCTCCTGCAAACCGAGACTGTCATGCCGACGATCGGCAAACGACGGAGCAAGTACGTTACCCCGCAGACGATACGCTACATCCAGCGGCCGGGCGTTGATGCGAACAAATGCTTTTGCGGTTTCGACGTCCATAGCTTGAATCTACCTATCATTCTGCCACAGAGTATGAATATCCATGTTCTTTACACCAGTTTTCAGCATAAGAACCTTTTATGACGGAGATGTCCATCCTGTCGCGTTCTATAAATGCTCCATAACAATGATTACGGTTCTGGATGTTTCCCACTTAGATCTTCTTTGTGATACCGTAATCCTGCCAGAGGCCGCCGTACATCTCGGACAGGTGCGCATAGGTAGTTTCAACAGTGTAGCCGTCAAGCCGCTTTGTGCCAAACACATTGGCCCTGTCAGCGTCAGGCACCATTTTGTATGTGATAGCCACACTTGCCGGCGAGGGGATCTCCGGCAGGAAGAAAGGCTCCCTCTGCGTCAACCGCTCTGCCGCGCGGCGTGCCGAAGCATAAATGCGGTTCTGGCCGTATTCGGGCGATAGGCAGAACGCACTCTGACGGCCCAGGCCCTGTTTGGTCATGGCAGTTTCGATATTTCCCAGCCAAGTGCACGCTTCTTCACAAAGCTTGTCATCGCCGGAGACCATCATTACAGGCACGCCGCACTCAGCAGCGATTTCTGCATCGATGCCCAGCTCACCATAGGGTTTGCCGTTGATGCAGAACCTGTGCCATGAAGCGCTGGTCATCGTGTGTTCGAGATTTGCACCCTGCGTACCAGCCATAGCATGATAGCCTACAAGGAACATACCGTCCACTGTCCTGTCCAGGAACGGGAAGCGAGGCTGATGCGGCTCACCTGCCAGCAGCAGTGCACGCGGATCAAGCTGTTCAACAAGAAGATTACCGGACATACCATGTGCGTCCACCACGATAACCTCATCTGCACCGCCGTCAAATGCGCCGCGAATGGCCGCGTTGGTGTCCGCAGTCATGAGGCGCTGGCCGGTTGCATAGAGCCGGCCTTCTCGCATGACATAGTCCGGATGGTTGATGCCGCTGATGCCTTCCATATCTACGGAGATATAAATCTTCATAGTAGCCTCCCTCAAATTCGTTCCCCGGAAACAGTCAAGCCGTTTTCGTGATCTCTACCGTGTACACGCTGCATGGCCGCAGATACAGTTCACATTCCAGCGCACCATCTGAGCTGCAGACGCGCTCCTCCAGCACTTCGTCGTTTCGCACATCATCTGCTGCGCGTATGCTCATACGGTATTCTCCGGAAAGGCCGTCTGCTTTTAGACTGTACCTGCGCGCGATACCTGTATACTGAGAGATATAAAGCACAGTTTTGTCC